>CAYZIS010000016.1:0-59807 GCA_964478545.1 uncultured Thermodesulfobacteriota bacterium | reverse complement strand
GTACAAAACGTCATAACAACATGCCGCTTTAATGAGCCGTAGACAAATCAGTTGTGATCTTATAATTAAGTTGCAAGAAAAAGTCAACAAAAAAAACACCATTGTCTAAAAAAAATCCTTACATTTAAAAATTACTGGAATTTCGATATAAGGAGACTTTTGCAGGATGTCCAATTGAAGTTACTTCCGGCACAACATCGTGAGGGTAGCCCGTTGTTTTTTCCGGCAAATGGAGCACAGAAATTGACCTAATGTGGGACAGTTTGTAAAACTGTCCCGACAGGCGAGTTTGGCAATTTCAGTGTAATGAGCCGTTGAAAAAACAGGCAATCGAGCGCAAAAAAGCGCCTGAAGTAACTTCAGTTGACAAAATATAAGACCTTATATTGGAATTCCAGAAAAATTATCTTTTCCTTGACTGATCACCATGATTTAATCCAGTGTTCTAACGGTTCCCGCAGCCCCAGCAAAGATCAATAGTACAACTACATCAAAGACGCAGGATACATACCAGGAGGGGGAAATGCGTTGGAATCGCTGCTACCTGAAAAGCATTGCCCTGTTACCTAATATTTTAATGAAACAGCGGGCGCACCAGCAGGGCTGTCAGGAAGCCTTTTTCATCTCGGCAAAAGGGGAAATTCATGAAGCCTGTGCTGCCAATATCTTTCTGGTTAAAGACAAAACCATTTCCACCCCGGAGCTGAACAACTATATTCTTCCCGGTATTTCCCGCCAATATATCATTGATCGAGCCCGGCAAACCGGGCTCATAGTCAGCTGCAGAACCTGCTTTCTGGATGAATTATTCGCTGCTGATGAAGTTTTTATCACCAGTACTACCATTGATGCTATGCCGATTGTCAAGGTTGATAATCGACAGATCGGGGAAGCAGCAAAAAAGGCCATTGATGACGATATCAACCAATATGCCATCACCTGGGGCACCAGCAATCTGCGGTAGGCCATCAGCCGCAAACTAAAACACTTCTATAACTGGGATGTCGATCCGGAAAAGGAAATCACCGTCACCTGCGGTTCCACGGAAGGAATGATTGCCAGCCTCCTAGCCACCTTATTGTGGTCCACAGCCCACTGAATGCCGGCGATTATCTGGCAATAACCAGTTCCCAAACAGGCTCTTAGAAAAATTTGCCCGATTACTTTGTCAGAAACAGGAAAAAACTTTTCACCACTGGGTCTAAATACTGATTTAGCACTGTCCATTCGTTGATTCGTATGACGATAAGAAAAGAGACAAATACATATGGGAAAACAAGGGAAAACCATGCAGCCCCAGATGTTTTTTTCAATTTTTCAGGCACCAATAATGCGAAAAGACTCGCGCCTGCAAGGGGAGGAAATGGCATAATATTAGCTACAAGTACCATTACATTCACAGCGACAACAATGGGAAACACTTGGTCTTCAACACCAAAGCGCGCAAAAATCCATACAATACTACCGGCGATACTGGCAAGGAGAAAATTTGCGAATACACCGGCAAACTTAACCAGCATACAGTATATACCCGGATGTTTGAATCTGTCCGTATTGACCTTAATCTGTTTCGGCCACCCAAATCCAGCCACGACAAAACAAATAATACCTGTCAGATTCATGTGAAACAAAGGGTTAAAATGAAAACGGCCTGTTGCGTCTTTGTCACTATCCCCTAACACCGTTGCCATAAAAGCCTGTCCCTCGGCATTGGCCGTAATGGTCAAAAGTATGGTGACAAAAAAAATAACCGCTTTGTCAAATTGAAAATTGGTAAAATCAAGAACAAAAGGAACTTGTATCAGAACATTTTCAGGCATAGAAGTATTTTTCCTGGTATAAACAACTTAGAATTTCAAGATATAGTAGTACTACAGCGACATTTTGGTATATAATATTTTCATCTCTAAAAGACACTTTTTTCTATGAGATTTGCAGGCCGCGTAATTTCTCCGCGTATGATATCTAATTATTTCCAGAGCTTGCTTTTTGTTGAGTGAAACCAGTAACAACACAACCATTACTAACCTTTGAGCCTGAGGTAATGTCAACGCCGGAGTTTTTTTAAATTTAAGGCGTAGCTGAAAGAGAAAGTTGAGAGCAAGAAAAACATATGCCATATGTCGGCGCCAGGCCGGCCATGAACGGTGTTCATAATCACCCATTCCAAGATGGCTCTTGCCATCTTCAAAGCATTGCTCGATTGGCCAGCGCATTAGTGATGCTTCGCGGAGTTCGTTAAGCGGTATATCTTCGGGAGCGTTGGAAAGCGCGAACTTTATCTAACCATCCGAAGAGCGACGCGGAAATAACCAAACAGGTAAGTCCTCGGGCATATATAATCTAAAGGTCAATCCTAAAGACGCCACCCAAGTCCCAGCTAATGGCGCCACTTAAAAAGGCCATTTCGAGAGGTTTCTGAAAGGTCATTTTTAGCGTTTTTTACTATACTTTGCAAGTGCTAATTTATCCGTTTTGGGAAGCAATTTTGGCTCTCTGAAACTTATATCATTGAGGACAATGCGGTATGCTCCTCGGCGCAGTCTGTCAATGGTTACCGTACCCAGGAGTTTGTTGGGGAAAGCCTTACCCCATTCAGTAAAATCGAGATTGCTGATGATTGTTGCCGGGAGATGCCGGGTTATAACGTAGAGTGACGGTTTCGCCGACCAAAGCGGCATCGGCTTCGTAAACTTTGCCATGCAGGCTGATGGTGCGATCTTTGTGGACTTTGCCTTTTTCTTCTAAAAGGAAAAAATCATCAAAATCCAATCCGGGTTCGGGATAGCGCGCTTTTTCCGCGCGTCTGGCCCAATAATCAAGTGGAGATTCTCCCAATACGCGGTGGGTGTTATGGTGATACTCCCGCTTGACGTAGACCCATAGTGCCTGATTGAGATTCGCGAGGCTGACCGTGTGATGTTCGTTGAGCATGGAAATAAATTGTTACCGGATGGTTATGGACCATCTTTAGATTTTTCCTTCGGCGGCGGCATGTTGATATGAGAAACGCGGGTGACCTTTACCACCTGGCTCCTCAATTATTAAGCCCCGATTGTTCAGCAGTCGGTAGACGGAGCCCGGTGACAAATTCAGATTGTTATCAAGTCCCCCCCCCCTGCTTCACTGCTGTTCTCAGTGAAGCAGGGGGGGGGGTAAGTCCTTTATTTCCAAATCGGGAAATATTTTAAAACTCAGTCCGATTAATTTGAACGATTAGCCGGTGTACTGAGGTTTGGTGGTAAATCTCGCAAGAATAACACCAGCAATCAAAAGCGCTCCTGAAATATAGAACGCAAGATTGAGACTTCCAGTCACATCCTGAATAATCCCACCGACTCTTGCCATGAAGAATCCCAGGCCCCAACCGACGAAGACCAGGCCAAAATTGAATCCAAGGTTTTTGGCGCCATAGAAATCCGCGGTAAAGGAGGGCATGAGTGACAGCCCGCCGCCATACTGCCAGTAGGCAACCCCAACAACGAGAAACAGTAGAGCCAGATTCGCGGTCGAGATAACATAGGGAAGTGCAAACAGGCACACAGAAGATATAATACAGTTCAGACAATAGGCATTTAGACGGCCTATTTTATCTGAATAAAAACCGGTTCCGACACGTCCAGACGCGTTAACGAGACCTCCAAAAGATACAATTATCCATGCATTGGCAACAAAAAACGGTATGTTTTTTGCCGTTGTAGTCATCAGGCCCTTGGCACTGCTGATGATAAGAAGACCGGATTGAGTGTTCAGGATGAACATCAGCACCAGCGCGTAGAACTGCCAGGTTCTCATCATCTCCCCGGCCTCCCAGTCGTGTGTTTTTTCAGTTGCGTGTGATTCACGTTTTGAGACCACAACCGGCGGGGTATATCCCACGGGCGGTATCTTGAGCATTTGAGCGGCGATGACAACCACAACAGCAAAAAGGATTCCCAGGGCCACAAAACTTCCGGTAATGCCATAGGAATCGATCAGTTTCTGACCAAGCCATCCGATGTACAGTGCCGCGCCACCATATCCGCCGACAACCAGACCGGCAACAAGTCCTCTTTTGTGAGGACCGAACCATTTCAGCGCCGCGGGAGTTGGAGCAGCATAACCGATACCCATACCCGCGCCACCTAATACTCCAAAGCCGATGAGGAGGCCTGTATAACTTTTCATCATACCAGCAACGATACACCCGGCAGCCAGCAGGAGTCCACCTACTGTGGCACCAAACCTGGGACTTATTTTGTCCTGAATTCTCCCACCGGGGATCATCAGTATTGCAAATACAATAATGCAAAGCGAGAACGGAGTCGCGGCCTGCGCGTTAGTCAAATATATCCAGCCTTGATTGATACCTGTCATGGCCTCTCCTGCCCTTTCAACATTGACAAGGGCTGACTTCCAGATACTCCACGCATAGAGAATCCCCAGGCAAAGATTGATCGCCGTACCTGCAAAAGTGGTGATCCACGCCTGTGCCGGAACCTTTTCAATCGTTTGTGTGCTCATCTTTAATCTCCTTTCAAAAAGCGGGCTAAACGACCACCTACTTAAGTAGATGGGTTTGAATTTGCTGACTAAATATCCGGAATACCGGCAGTCTAGTAAAACCGGATTAAACTAAACCTCAATATCAAAAAAAACAAATCCATCGCTTAAAACACATTCTAAATGATGAGGAAGATACTCCTCAACTGTTTGTAAACTCTGTCGTACAAGATTACGAATACGTGCTGCCAATTCTGATTGCGACTTATGATAACGATACTTCATTACCTATACGAAGCGATACTCTATTTTATTGTAAGATTGCCTTCTCGAAATTCCATCCCAACCAGTAAATACAACTACCAGCTGAAAGCCACCCGCCGGTAAAGCAGGGGTTAAACCTTAAAAACAGACGAATTAAATGGATGAAATCCTGAAATATATCCATAAACCACATGCGAAAACCTGATCAAGTCGGGGCTGCCATCGGTACCACTGCCACCACCAGCCTGAACAGTAAAAAGGATGTTGCAAAAATTGATGTTTTTCTCAATCATATCAAATAGTTAAAACGTAAATGCTTTTCAGGGCCAGCTGTTTAAATTTATCGAATAAACAGGGGTACCTTGCAACAGCTATTAAAAACTTACTTTTTTTCATCTTTTCCTCCCATCATTTAAAAGGTTAATTATACAATGCCACTACCATAACGAACACTAAACAACCTAGCTATAATTAGGATAAGTTTAATAACAAAGAAAAAACGAACAATCAGGTCGACTATTTCTGAAAATTTTGTAAGATTTTTTTACAGCACCCTTTATTCCTGCCAAAACTTCACATCTGGAAAATAAAAATATTTCTGAATCCAGAGTTTTAGCCGCGTTATTTAATCGAACATGTTTTTATTGTCATGTGAAAAGTTCAAAAACCGCATCAAGAATTGCATATTCAACAACTTAGATTATCCTTAATCGAACATGTTTTTATTGTCAAGCGAAAAGTTCAAAAACCGCATCAAGAATTGCATATTCGACAACTTATAATTATCCTTAATCGAACATGTTTTTATTGTCAAGCGAAAAGTTCAGGCAAAAATGGGTGGGAGTGTCTATCGGATGTCGGATCTCAGATCAGCCGGATGTCTGGATCGGAATGTCCCGGACCAAGATAACTTGTAAGCATTAGTAGCACGGTCAGGCCTTGACAAGAATAGTGGGGTTAGACCTTTCACCCCATCGGCCACATCATAACTTTGGCAGTTTATTCCAACATAGAAAACCTTGTCCTCAGGGCAAGATCAGAAATCGTAGGCTTTGCCATATGATCGGCTCAATGTTATCCTTTTTTGATGGTGTTGTCCCCACAACTACCAGACAAAGGAGTAACAATGAGTCGATTCATGAAGTTATCACAAACGTTATGGTATTTGTCAGTACCATATTGTATGGGTACCTAAATATAGGTTTCGGGTACTAGAAGGTGCTATCGCAACAGAGGTTTCAAATTGTATTCGAGCTTTTTCGGAACAGCAAGATGTTGAAATTGTAGAGTTAAGTGTACAAATTGATCATGTTCACTTGTTGGTGATGGTGCCACCTAAGATTTCGATATCGAAATCTTAGGTATAGTTAAAGGCCGAACGGCTATCAAAGTTTTGAACAAATTCAAACAATTGAAAAAGAGACCATATTGGGGTAATCATTTTTGGGCCCGAGGGTACTGTGTCGATACCGTAGGACTGAACAGCCGAGACTGTTCTAAATTAATAAAAAGGGGCAAGGCAGAGTACCCCCCTTCCAGGGGTTCTCAAAACCGGCCCCTCAGGAGCCGGTTTTTTAGTTTTGACGCTGCCATAAATTACAGCCAGCACTTCACATCTGGAAAATAAGGATATTTCTGAATCCAGAGTTTTAGCCGCGTTATTTAATCGAACATGTTTTTATTGTCATGTGAAAAGTTCAGAAACCGCATCAAAAATTGCATATTCGACAACTTAAATTATCCTTAAAACATATTTTTATTGTCAAGCGTAATGTTCGGACAAAAATGGGGGGGGGTCGATGGGATGTCGGATGTCTCGGATGTCGGATCGGACCAAGATGACTTGGAAATAGTGTTGAATGGTGGGGTCAGACCTTGACTGTTGTTGCTTCTCATTTTAATTTGACGAAAATTATCTAATTATCCGGGTAAAGTTTTCAAATTATTCGGAACCGTTAGATTTGGGGAAAATCGCGCCCTGGCCAATCTCAACTACTGATTTCGTAGTCATCCGGTAAATCCAAATCTTTTTTTGCCAATTGATACTCAATTACATACCTTCCAAGTAACTTGTAAATATTCGGCTACGTAAAACAACACTATCTGACAGCAGGTCATTAAGTTGGTTCGCTTCGCCCTGCTTCGCGAGGGGTCACATCTTGACAAAGGCTATTGAAAATCACCAATAAAAGCAGATATCACGATACGCCTTCGTCAAGAAATGACCCCAATCCCGGTAGTTCTAAAACAATACCGAATATTTACAGTAGCTTAATGCTAAGTAATTGATTTTATTAGGTTCAGGTTTTGCTTGATTTGAGCGATTTTATTGGTAAATTCAAGTTACTTCATGATAAACCGCTGCCGCGGGCAGTGTGAGGCGCTAATTTCACCTTTGTCTTTGAGTTGTGTGATCATCCATTGCGGCAATCGAATAGTCATAAGTTCACGTCTTAAATGAGCAGGTTTCTTTTTTCGGCCAGCACCGGCTCGCGTTTTAACCTCTAAAAGCTAAAGATTGTTTGATTACCGTATAACACTATTCAAGTTTATTTGGCCAAAAATGATGGACTCGTAAAAAGTCAGAGCGCCAAAACAGCCTTCCGGTGGTTTGGTAATAATATTTTCACCATGATCTGAGGAAAATATTCCGACTACCACTAAAATGTTAATAATCTGGTCTTCGACCGCCGCCACCATGACAACTCGAACAGGACCTGAAATTCTCAAACTCAAAAATTCCGTTCTCGTTGCGAACTAAGGAATGACAATCCAGACAAGCCATCCCTCTTGTTACCACCAGTCGATGATGCCTGGCCACGTTGTCATGGTTGCCGTGTCTATCTATGGGGGAACTGGAGCCCAAGTGGCATCCCAGGCAATCTTCATTGTTACCGATGTGTCCAAAATACGGCATCTCCGCACCGGGATCGAGCCTGCCATCGCCGTCCGAATCGATTTGTATGTTGTGAAGCGAACTCACTCCATGACACTGTTCACAGGCTCGAATTTTGAGATTCTCATCCGCCTGAAAATCATGGCATAAACTACACTCGAGTGCTGAGCCGGGAATCGTCCCCTGGCCGATTCCCGTACTGTGGTGAGTATCGTAATTTTGCCAAACCAGAATCCCGGTTTCGAAGTCGATGCCGGCGTCATGACAGAATTTACAGCCACCCTGGCCATTTGTACCTGTACCCAGGCCGGGAAATGGGGTTACCATGGAAGGTTCATAGCCCGGAATAAAATGGCCGTCAAGAGGGTTGTCAATGGGAACATGACAGGCTTTACAGTCTTGAGCTTCGGCTGATGCGGTGATATGGTGAACCGAGGCTTGTCCTGCAAACTGCTGATGGCAAAGCAAACAGTCTCTGAAGTTGACGAAAACATAGGAAGACGTGCCGCTATCCCATTGCTGCTCATGGCAGGCGAGACACTCATAGGTTTCTCCAGGTATCCCATTGGGCGCGGCTGTCGGATCGGGGATGATCTCTCCCACCAGCAGGTGGTGCCGGTCCGGTATCGTTCCCGGCGCCACGATATCAGGGTCTTCATGGCAGGCGCGGCAGCCAAGTTCTGTGACGTCGGTGAAAACACCATCCGGAAGACCGATGATTTGATTCACCGGCGGCGGTGGCACGGTTGCCCCCGCCGATGAGGATATCAGCAGACACAGAGCCAGAAGACTAAGAGTCAAGATATTTTTTTTCATGCTCCCTCCTCCTTAATACCTGAAGCGGGAAAGTGAAATGACAAAGCTTTTTCAGGTTCATCGCTTATCAGGATAAAACATTTATTTGACTATGGAAAAAATATTTTAAAAGTTACACTTTCGGATGACAAAAGTACCCGGCTGTCAATTCAAAAAAATTTCTATCCTGGCCCTTTGTTTGAGCTCCTGAACATGCGCTGCAATCTTCTCTCGGATGAGCCCTTTTTGCAAGTATTTTCCGATAAAATCCCTGACCTGCTCCAATGGCACAAAACCAGCTGGCTTTCGATCGACCAACTTGATAATATGATAGCCGAACCGGGTTTCGATAACATCGCTCACCTCGCCTTTTTTTAAGGCAAATGCAGCCTGGTCAAACTCAGGGGGCATAAAACCTCTTTTGATATATCCGAGGTCGCCCCCGACCTGTTTTGTCCGGGAGCAGTCTGAGCAGGTGTTTACAATTTCGACAAAGTCTTTTCCTTCAAATAACATTCGCTTGATATCTGCGGCTTTTTCCTGGGCTTTCAGCTTAGCCTCCGGCTTCGCATCTTTTTCCACACTGACCAGGATATGGCTCACTTTTACGCTCTCATCGCTTTTAAAACTGTCCTTTCTCTGCTCATAAAACTTTTTGATCTCCTCTTCGGAAACCTGTAGGTCGGTCAATCCCTGGCTTTTAAAATACTCGTTAAGATAGATGTTTTGCCTGGTGGTTGTCATCAGGCTCTCAATTGTCAGGTTTTTTGCCTTTAGATAGCGTTGAAACTTTTCCTCCGATTTGAGCTTTTCTTTTATTAAAGCCAGTTTTGCTTTGACCTGATTCTCAATGTCAGGAATAGCCAATTTCCGGCTTGCCTGATTCAAAATCTCCTGGTCGATTATTCGCTCCAGAGCCTGCTTTTTCAGCTTGTTAACCAGTTCGGGCTGTTGGTTATGCATGCCGAGGTTTTTAAATTTACGCAATTTTTTATTGACTTCCATGGTGATCTGATCTTCATAAATTAGTATTCCGTTGACTTTGGCGATGACTGTCCTTGAATTATCCCTTGAAGGCTCCTTCTCATCACTGCATATACCGATGTTTGGATGGGAGAGAGACAAGATTAAGGAAAGACATGACAGGATTAATAAAAAGTGGCTTGTAACATTTCTTTTTCGCATTTTGCTTTTTTCTATATCCAGTTGGTTTCGTTGGCGAAAACCCCTCCGGGACCAGGTTTCGAACAGAGTTCCCTCTGTCATTGCAGGGGCAGCAGGAGGGTCTTACCGCCTGGGCGGTCTTCTGAGCAGGAGTTTCTTGACCACGACCTCAGCCGAGACACTGCCGAACACGCTGACCACTTCAATGGTGCTGCCACTGACGCATTCGCCAAAGTCGGCCACGATTTCTGTATCATTCCACGAAATGATGGTGCCGGTCTCGGTGGTCGTTGGCGTGGTCAGATAAACACCTATACTGGAGCTGGCCGAAGCCACATACTGGCCGAAACCGCTGCCGGTGATGTAGACAATGCCATCCTTACAAGTGGCGGAGTCGATAACCATCGTTGGCATTACCGCTGCGGCCGCATCGATGAGACCACATCCATAGGTCTCGTCCCATCCAGCTGTTCCCAGATCCTTTGCGGTTTCCCGCAGCTTTTTTCGCACATCCTGGTTGTTTATCACTCCGTCCCCGTTTATATCTTCTACGCCGTATGAGATCATCAGGGCCGCCGTTCCGGTAACATGAGGAGCGGCCTGGGAGGTGCCGCTCATTTCCGCATAGCCGCCGTCTTCTGAGGTGGAACATATTAACACCGCCGGGGCGGCCAATTCAACCTGGGGGCCGAGAGGCGAAAAATACGCGGGTTGATCAGTTTTATCGGTGCCGGTGACCGCGATGACAGAGTCATAGGCGGCTGGATAGGTTACCGCTCCGCCATTTGTGTTGCCCGCCGCGGCAACCAACAGTAAACCCGCGTTGTCGGCCGCGTCACAGGCATCATGAAGGGCTTGCGAGTAGTCGCCGGCAAGGCTTATATTGGCAATGTCCATATTGTGGTCCACGGCCCACTGAATGCCGGCTATTATCCAACTTAGAGATCCGAAACCAGCACCATCCAAGACCTTAACAGCATGAAGTGAGGCTTCAGGAGCCACCCCGACGACACCAAAACCATTTGCTTCGGCGGCTATAATCCCGGCCACGTGGGTGCCGTGGCCGTTCCAGCTATCATCGAAGGGATCGTCGTCATCAAAGACAAAGTCATACCCGTCAACGTAATTTCCCGCCAGTTCTTCGTGGGTGTAATCGATCCCGGTATCAATGACCGCGACATCAACCCCGCTGCCCTTGATATTGGCGTCATGTATCACTTGACAGCCGATGTGCTCCACGCCCCAGCTGTTTTCGTATTCGACGCTCCCGGCGGTGACCGGCTCTATCGCCGTGAAGGTTGCGTCTTGCTCCACATACGCGACATGAGGATTGCGACGCAAGTTGGCCAGGGCATGTTCCGGTATCTTCGCGGCTATGGCATTGATCAGATGATATGTACGATGAACACCACCGCCGGCACCATGAATCAGCGCTTTCTCGTTCGGGCCAGGCTGCTTGTGAAATCCTATGATTACCGAACGTTGCGCTCCCAGAGCGACCGTCGAGAGGCAAAAGCAGATGAAAACCAGGAAAACCGGCAGAGAGAAGTATTTGCTTCGCAATGGCATAGGGATATCCTCCTGGGTGACAAGGCGTTTAAACCAAAAATTCACGCCCGGTCGTTATTGATATGAAAAGATGTGGAAAAATTTCCCATGATAGTTTGAACGCAAAGTATTTCCGGCAAAAAATAAAAGCAGCAGGGAGCCAGCTCCGCCAGTACCCTGCTGCTTAATACTTAAAAGAGAATTACCTTTCAAGAAAAAGAGTTACCTCCTGAGCGGCCTTCTAATTATTTGTTTTTTGACTACGACGTCAGCCGAAGCAGCGCCGTAGACGCTGTCCACTGTAATCTCGCTGCCGCTTATGCAATCTCCAAAATCGGCCACAATCATGGTGTCAGTCCAGGAGATGATGGTGTAGTCCCCGGTGGGGGCTGTCAGGGTAACGCCAGTCCCCGAACCAGTGGCATCCACGTACAGCCCGAAGCCGCTGCCAATGATGGTGACGATGCCGTCCTTACAGGTAGCTGAGGTGACAATCACCGCCGGCATCACCGAAAGATTGACACAATTACTTGTCTGAGGTCCCTTGATGGCCCGCAGGTCATAATTGCCGGGAGCCAGGTCGGCAGGAATGGTTACCATCATTGAAGCCTCGCTGATGGTATCCGGAACCAGAGTGGTTTCGGCATCATCGACACCGGTCAGGATGATGTCGGAGAACAAATCGATGGGACCATCAGGACCAACAACCTGGTTGGTAAACGCGGAACCGGTTACCGTAATCGTTGTCGGGCTACCGCCCGTGACCCTGTAGGCACTCAACTCGCTGATATTTGGAGCAACAGCGCCGGAATAGGGTGCGGCAGTAATAGCCGCGTTGGCGTGGCAGCCATTACAGTCATCATTATGACCGATGTGGCCCCAGTAGGCGTCCTCTAAACCAGGCACGATGGTGCCGGGATTAGCAGGATTAGGAGAATCCGCCTGGATGTTGTGCAACGATCCCACTCCGTGGCAGACTTCGCAGCCACGGATAGCTTCTAAGGTTCCAATAGCATCCACCGCATGGCACGTTATACATGGGAGTGTTGATCCGGAGCCAACCTGGCCGATCCCCGTGCCGTGGTGGGTATCGGCATTTGTGGATACAACAAAGCCGGATACATCGTCGGTGCCGGCGGCATGACAGAAGGCACAGCCGCCCTCACCACCTGCTCCTGTCCCTATCCCGGTAAGCGGAGTTACCATGGAAGGATCATATGTTGGCACATAATGACCGTCAAGAGGATTATCGATTTGACCGTGACAGGCCTTGCAGTCCTGCGCGTTCGCGGCTGCGGTCATATGGTGAACCGAGGCTACTCCGGCAACTTGTACATGACAAAGCAAACAGTCTCTGAAGTTGACAAAAACATAGGAAGATGTGCCGGGATCCCATTCCAGTTCATGGCAGGAGAGACACTCATAGAGATCTCCCGGGGTTCCGTGGGGCGCGGCCGTCGGATCGATAATGGTATCGCCAACAATCAGATGGTGCCGGTCCGGTACGCTTCCGGGATTGACAATACTGCTATCTCCATGGCAAGCCCGGCAGCCGGCCTCATCCAGATTGTTGAAAACTCCGTCCGGGATACCGATGACTTGATTTACCGGCGGCGGCGGCACGGTCGCCCAGCTTACCACTACCAGCGCCAGGATCATCGTCAGGGACATGGCTAAAATTCCTGATAGTCTTGTTTTCATTTGTTTCTCCTCCTTTTTCCTTTGATTAAATCAGATCTAACAGCATCGGGGGTTTGAGAACATCCAAATGGAATTTGTCTTTCATCACCTCCTTTCAGTATCGATTGAACATTGGTAAATCACTATACACAACGCCTCCCAAGCGAAAAACTGCGAGGGAGGCTTTTTTCCTGATCGCTTTGATGATGATAGATTAGCTGCTGGACTTCCGGCTGATCCCCACCAGCCCGATTATGCCGGAGCCCAGGAGCCAGAATGCCCCGGGGATGGGTACGGCGTTGCACGGGGGAGTCTCGCCGTTGGTTGTGAATGAAAAAGCGTTCAAGGTTCCAGTATCTTCGGTATAATTATCCCAGATGACCAGGGACCAGGTTCCAGCGATTGAGTTACCATCAAAAGAGCTCAGCAGGTTGCTGTCTGTGTATGAATCGAAAGTGGACACAGGCTTGAATGAGCCCGGGCCATAAGGCGGCGTACCGGAGTCAATATAAGTCGCTGCCTCGTCATCAAAAGTTACCCCGGTCAAATTATCCTCGGCTCCCCCATACTCGTTAAAGAGTTGAACATATTTCCCAGTACTACTTTCGGATTCCCAGTGCGCCAGATAGATGTCGAGATCGGATATACATGTATGGGTCACATCAACACAGACATTGACATCGGTAACGGTCCCCGAGTCGGTAACAACAATATCAGCATAAAGATAGTCCCCTTCCGGAATCGCAACGGGAGTGCCTGGATAGGTGAAGGTTGCCGCACCTGCTACCCCCGCGGTTAAAAGCCCCAATAACAAAGCGCATAAGATTCCTGAAAACTTTTTCACTTGTCTACCTCCTCTTTTTCTTAAAAGTTAATTACCAGGTACTGATCTGAAGAGTTGCACTTCCTTGCCAGCTATTACACATAAAAGATAATGTCACAAAGTCATTAGGGCTTCCAGTATTGTCGTCTACCACATAGAAAGTGACAGGATCCATCAATGCTGCGGCTGCATTTTGAACTCCGGCAACCCAAACAAGCATCACCGCGAAAGCCATCACTAATATTTTCTTCATGATCAATCCCTCCCTCTGGGATAAATATTCAAAAAATTTATCGGCATTGTCTCGCGGTAATCTAATAATTTATAATACAGGATATTCTCCCGATGTCAATAGGTAGAAAGTACTAATTTAGCACCATCTTTATAACGATCATGCAAGCCAAAAGTATGAAGCCCTTTCAATTTTCAATCCTTCCTTCAATCTCGCCAGCAGCAAAAAAACAGCAATCGTCGTCAAAACTCACCACCATACCGGTCGGCGTACTGCGGACAACGGTACCACGAAGCTGAACTCTGCAGCCAGGCTAATTACAGGCAGGAAACCGCAATTCCAAACCTAGCATCATTCCCGGCGACAAAGGCTGCCGGGTATCAAAAAAAGCCCCGGAGGATGAGATATCCCGGGTCATCAACATAACCTCCGGACATTCCTGAATATCTGGAATATCAATAATCACCACAGGCATATTGAGATCATAACACTGTATGCGACGACGGTCAGCCATAATGATAAATCGCCTTCAGATATACACTATATACCACAACCTGGATAAACCGGAACCAAAAAAATGATTTTCATATGAACCAGTGCATGAAGACCACGAAGATAAAAATGTCTTCCTTCGTGTATTTCGTGACCTTTGTGGTAAAAAATATTTTAACTGTCTTGCGTAAAACTTCATTGATAAGAGCGTAAAACAAAAAAACAGACACACCCTACATATGATAGTTCTGAGAATAGCTCATAGAAGCAAGTCTGCCAATCAGCCAAAAGTATGATTTTACCTAAGTTAAGCGATTAGCAGTTAGCTATCAGCGTTTAGCTTTAAAAAAATCAAGACATTACGTTCATGAGCAATAAGACCTGACGGGTTACTGTTTGGCGAAATTCCTGCAGACAGGAACTCATAGCCCAGCGGGAAACCCACATCTGTCCAGCGGCTATGGCATCTACTCCCTGAACCAGTTGTTCCAGAGGACAGTGTTCGTGGAATACCCCCCAGAGGCCACAGATCAGCGCGTCCCGCTGGATATCCAAAGCGACTGCCACGTTAAAAAAAACCATGCGGGAGCTGGGATTATCCTGAGGGGTATAATTTTCCAGTCGCTCGGGCAATGCCTCCCGCCAGGCGGCCTACCGCTTCCATCTTCTGGGCCTGAAGGAGTTGACGCTCAAGTCTTTTGTGCTCCGTTATGTCCCGCATTATTCCCTGGTATGTCTCAACAGTTCCTTTCTCATCGCAAAGAACCGTGGCGGTCACAAGCACAAACAGTTTCCTGGCATTCTTTCTTTTCATCTCTATTTCATAATCCTTGACGAACCTGTCCCGCTCAAGCGTTTTTTGATACCTCTCTCTGTCTTCAGGATCCCAATAAAGGTCGTTGACAATGTCAATCGACAGAAGATCTTCCACGGTTTCAGTATATAGCCATTCCGATATAAGAAGACTTGTACAGGATGTCCAATTGAAGTTACTTCCGGCGCGACATCGTGAGATACCGTTGTTTTTTCCGGCGAATGGAGCACAGAAATTGACCTAATGTGGGACAGTTTTTAAAACTGTCCCGACAGGCGAGTTTGGCAATTTCAGCGTAATGAGTCGTTGAAAAAACAGGTAATCGAGCGCAAAAAAGCACCTGAACTAACTTCAGTTGACAAAATATAGGACCTTATATCGGAATTCCAGGAAGGCCTTACCGTTTGTATCGACAATGTATCAGTCCTGAGATACAGTATATAACAAATTGCCGGTTTGGCAGATGGTCCGAATCTGTGTTCGTCTGTGTATGTCGAGCGAGCACAGCGAGTGGGTGGGTAGCAAATTTTTATACTCGTGGGTGACGAAAGTCTCAGTTATGAACGTTTGATATTAAGGTAAAGATCTGAATTATGGCTAAAAATACAAGTGTAAATGTTAGAACAACCAAGGAGATTAAAAAGGGTGCAGAAGTCATTCTTAGTGGCCTCGGATTGAACATCTCCTCGGCCGTCAATCTTTTTTTGAAACAGGTTATTAACTACAGGGGTATCCCGTTTAATTTGCGACTGCCTAACAGGGAAACGCTGAATGCTATGGATGACATTGAAAATAGTCGTAATCTTGAGTCAGCGGATACCGTTGAAGAAATGTTCAAAAAGATTGGTGTATGAATTCCAGAAAACTGATATGGACAAAAGGTTTCTCTAAGGATGTCAAATGAGCGAAAAGGCGTAACCGGAATTTAGAATCTCTTCAGAAAGTTACTGAAATGCTGCAACCGGGCAACGCCCAAACCTCAGGAATACAAACTTCATCCCTTTAAAAGGCAAATACTCAGGTTATATGGAATGTCATATTGAACCTGATTGGTTGCTAATCTGGAAAGCAGATAGCAAAAACGTCTATCTGACACGAACCGGTACACATTCAGACCTTTTTGGATAATATAACCACATTTTTCGTTCCTTTGACTTGCCTGGCTCTTACTTGCTTCAGTCAGAGATAGGCGTCAAGGCCAAGGGAACCATCCTGCTGGTTGCCATTGCGGAAAGCCGTATAAATACGTGGTCTCGGGAAAACGCAGGAGATTCGGTTCGTGGCAGAAGAGACAAAGATCCATTTCCTTTTCCAGCAACCGGACTCTCCATGGTGGTGCTCTATCACAATCAACAGGAGAAGATGCTGGAAAGCCGGGTTTTTATGGATTTGATGAGATAAAAGACATTCAGGTACCTTTCGGCCAGGTAAATGGTCTGCTGAAACAGGCTTATGCCGACCGGGAACCGCTTAATGTCCTGAAATCAAACACTCACCCGACTAACCAGGACAACAAAACAGTTAAATGCGGCATTTTCAAGGACGATTATGCCGAACGAAAGGGAAGCAACCGCCGGCGGCACATCAACATCTGCTTTAAAGACATTGAGGAGCCCAACAAAATTGAGGCGGCTGATCAATCCTGTTTTAAACACTACTCAGTACTTACTTACTGCAAACATGACAAAACCGTTGAATCGCTGATCGGCAATGCCTCGGCGTTTTTAATTATCCCCATCTGCGAGGAAAACAGCTTTTACGGTTATGTGCTGGCCGACAAACCTTTAATAGCTTCACATATAAGCTACGAAAATGCCAGAATCGCCTCATCCATTGTTGCCCATTCGGCCCTGACCATCGGCAGGGCAATGAAGCATCGGGAAATGATGACGCGGATAGCCAAACAGAACGAAGAGTTGTCCCGCCACCTGGAAGAAAACGAACAACTTAAAAGTTTTTATGAAAGTATTTTTCAAAGCCTGCGCAGCGGCTTGATTACCGCGGACAAAAACCTCAACATCACCCACCTGAACAAAGCCACAGTAAACCTGCTGGGATTTTCGCCGGCGGAGATAATAGACTACCCGCTGATCTCCCTGTTCACAGCTCAGAAAGAGAAAATCAGGGAAATATTCACCAGTGGAGGAAAATGTATCGACCCAAAAACCGGCTTCCTTTCGGAGTTCAGGATGGTCCGCAAGGACCGTGAGCCGTTGCCCACAGAGGTCTGCTTTTCCATCATCCACGACAAAAGTGAGGAGATAACCGGACTAAGCTGTATTTTCCTGGATATAACCCAGCGTAAAAAGATGGAAAAACACCTGGCAAGAATGGATAGACTGGCATCCCTGGGGGAACTGGCATCGGGTATCGCTCATGAAATCCGCAATCCCCTGGCTGGAATTGGAGGGGCACTCCAGATTCTCAGCAAGCAGTTTGACAATGACAACTCTAATCATGTAATTTTCAAAGAGGTCCTTGATCAGGTTCTCAGGTTGGATGATTTCGTTAAAAATCTGCTCCAGTTCGCCCGACTCAGTACCCCAAAGTTTGAATCCCTGCAAATTGATGATGTGATTGACAGCACCATGGCACCATTTCCGTTGATAGTAATCCCGATACAGGCACAACCTTTACTATTTCTCTGCCCATAGACAGCTGATCTGAATCAAAAGGCTTTTACCGTACGCTGCAATGACGAAGATTGCAACATAACGATGGAGATGGAGTTCTTACGAAGCCATCAATAGTAATTCCAGATCGACCAATAATCCTCGGCTTTTTCGCCGACCTTTTCCAAGCGCTCGAGATATGGCAGAATCGGAACATCATTGCCGACATAGGTCTGAGTCGACTGGGAGATGTTCTGTTCCCAGGGATAAAACTCATAGACCCGGGAGCCATCCGGTAAAATTGACAGCAGGTCACGCTGCTGCTGGGCTCGCAGATAGTTTTTACCCAGACCCGGAACATTAAAAACCGCCTCATCAGTACGTCCCAGACCCGGCAGCAGCCGGGCTTCCTCTTTCTGTTCCTGGAGCAGCCTGGCGATGGGTACCCGGTAGGCGGCGGTTTCCTCCTTACCCTTGGCATTAAAAGTATAATAAGGATCAATGCCGATAAGACGCAATTGACGACGCAGGGCTACCGACTCAAAACGGCGGGAAGCAAAAAAAGTATAAACCAGCTGATTGTAAACCGGAACTCCCTGCATCTGCAAATGATTCACTGCGGCCACCACTTCAGGGGTAATTTCATAAACATGCTGTACATGGGTGACTACCGCCACTTCCCGACGTCCCGGCTGCCTGAATGAGCCGATCATTTCAGCCAGCGCCGGGGTGATCCTCATGGGCATGGTTACCAGGGTCCGGGTACCTATACGCAACCGTTCAACGGTGGGAATATCCGCCACCCGGGAGATAATGGCTTCCAGAATATTGTCATCCAATGCCAGGGGATCACCACCAGTAATTAAAACTTCTTTGATTGCCGGGTGGTTCCGTATCCAGGCTACCGCTGCATCTATCTGCTTTTCCGATGCCAGGGATCCCGGAGCCATGGCATCATCAATCTCCCAGTTGCGCTGGCAATAGACACAGATCTGCGGGCAGGTATTAAACGGTTTAAAAATACAGATCGCCGGATAGCGACGGGTGATAAGATCAAAAGGAGAAGTATCTTCTTCAAGCATAAAATCAAGACTTTTGTCATGTCGTGAACGAGCATCTGCAATTTTTTCCACATAATCCATCGGCGGTAAAACCTGCGCCCGGACGGCCCGGTCCCGCTTACTGGCATAAGTATCCATCAGCGACAGATAGTGGGGAGTAATACCAAAGGGGACCTTGCGTTTTCTGGCCGCCGCAACCGCTTGTTTTTCCACCTCACTGAGGCCGACAAGATTCGCCAGTAGGCCGGTATCCTGAACAATATTTTCCAACTGCCAGCGCCAGTCATCCCATTGATCCAGGGTCCCGTCAAAATGAGCCAGCATGGTATCACGGCGCTGCCTCCTCATTTCAACTATCTCCGGTTCCAGACCGGAAACATATTGTGCCATCCGCTGTTCGACACTTTCCCATAGAGTGTCAAGTTGCCGGGAACGGGCGATTGCGGCCGGGCGACCATGAAGTTCGGTGGCCTCAAGGGGAATATCCATCAGAACGTGATGGGGTCCCATTCCATGCAAGCCATGCAGAATATTGTATAACTCGGCAAAGAATGGCGGTTGCAGATCAGGACGGGGAATGCATTCGGCAATATCACTGACGGCCTGAGCAATACTGAAATCGGACAGCTGATCAGCCCGTTCACGCAACATACCCCGCATCACCCGGGCACAATCACGGGCACAAACCCGAGAGCTGTTATTTGCCAGAGAAACACGATGATAGACGTCATTTTCCAGCTGGGTTACCAGCAGAGCCAGCCGCTCACGGACCTGCTCCAGGTCCGGCGCCTGACGGGCTATGGTAAAAAAAAGCGGGAAGCTTATTTTCAGGTATTCAGCCGTCAACTTTGCGTAATCTATCATCTATCTACCCATAAAATATCTGTCATTTCAAGAACTTCCAATACAGACCATGGCTTATAACACATTATTGCCGAAGAAGCAAAAGCGGGCAAAAAATCATTGACAACCAACCCGGTTTACAGGTATGAAAGTGGCCTTGTTTTCCAACTCATTATCGATTTTTATGATTTCGTGAAAAGTTATGAAACTGATGGCACAGTAAAGGCTTCATATTCGAGGCGCGCAAAGCCTGAGGCATGAAGCGTACTTAAAGTACGCTGCAATAACGAAGGCTGCAGAGCAATGAAGAAGATGGAGTTTTTACGAAGCCATCACCTTTGGCGGGGTTAACTCAGCTGGTAGAGTGTCAGCTTCCCAAGCTGAAAGTCGCGGGTTCGAATCCCGTACCCCGCTCCATAAAAAGATATTAAAATTCAGGTATTTAGAAAGCAAAAAGGGAGGTCGTCATGACCTCCCTTTTTGCTGTTTTCAGCCTTTGGTATCCGGTTTATTAAGCTAATGGACTAAAAACAGGGCTGGCAAACCATCATTTCACCGAATCCCACCAGCACTGGCATTTGAACTACAGCACCAAATTTTGCCGTTTGCCATACTTTTGGCATTTATGATACATAGGGGGGATGGATACACCGCTTAATCTACGCCAGGAACCCAGCCCCGGGGTTCACCTGCTCCGTTTCCGGGGCGACACGATAACTTTCACCCTGAGTTTGTCATCACCACGGCCCGGCAGCGCCTGGCTGCGCACCAATCTCGGCCAGGCGGCTATCGGCCGCCGGGAAATCATCCGCCAGGTGGAAGCGGAAGAATCACCCCTTGGCCGCGACTGGTTTGACCTGCCGATGGAACGGCTTGATAAACAGCATTTCCAGCTTACCGTTCCCCTGCTTGAGATTGGTCATTTTGCCGGGAAATGTTTTTTTATCCAGGAAGGTCAAGAAACACCATGCTGGCCGGACGGCAATAACACCATCATCAATATTGAGCCAGCCTTCACCTGCGGTGCCAACAGTATCTACAATACTTTTGTCCGCCAGTTCGGTCCCAACAAAAAAGCCAGGACAACTCCAACGCCAGACGAAGAAAACTACATTCAGGCCCTTGACCGGCATAAATACACCGTCATCCCACCATCCGGCACCTTTCGTGACCTGATTACCGAGCTTGATTTCATCATCGGCAAGCTAGGCTGCCGTATCATCCAACTGCTCCCCATCTATCCAACCCCAACGACTTTTGCCCGCATGGGACGTTTCGGCAGTCCTTACGCGGCGCTTGATTTTACCTCGGTGGATCCAGCCCTGGCGGTTTTTGACCCAAAAGCTACTCCCTTGGAACAGTTCGGGGAACTGGTTGATGCCATTCACGCCCGCCAAGCCACACTTTTCATTGATATCGCCCCTAACCATACGGGCTGGGGAGCTCACATTCATGCCACCCATCCTGAATGGCTGGTCAGGGACGAGGAAGGACGAATTGAAGTTCCCGGAGCCTGGGGAGTCACTTGGGCTGATCTGACCCGCCTTGATTACCACCAGCACGAACTCTGGCGCTTCATGGCAGAAGTTTTTCTCACATGGTGCCACCGAGGGGTTGACGGCTTCCGTTGTGACGCCGGTTACATGATTCCAGTGGCAGCCTGGAAATATATCATTGCCAAGGTCAGGGAACAATACCCGGACACGGTTTTTCTGCTGGAAGGACTGGGCGGCAAAATATCGGTCACCGAAGAGTTGCTGGATAACGCCAATTTCAACTGGGCTTATTCTGAATTGTTCCAAAATTATGATCGGGGACAACTCGAATTCTACCTGCCGGGAGCACTGCATGTTTCCGCCGGCAAGGGCATTATGGTGAATTTTGCCGAGACCCATGATAACAACCGATTGGCAACCACTTCCAGCTCCTATGCCAGGATGCGGACCGCCCTTTGCGCCCTTTGTTCTCCGAATGGTGCCTTTGCTTTTACCAATGGCGTCGAATGGTTGGCCACAGAAAAAATTGACGTTCACCAGGCGTCATCGTTAAACTGGGGAGCAAAAAATAATCTGGTGGAACATATCCGCCGGCTGAATGCCATCCTGGCAACCCATCCAACTTTTTACGGCCAGGTAGAGCTGCGCTTGATACAGGAAGGCGAGGAAAATTTTATTGTCCTGAGCCGATATCAGCCAGCCGATGGTACTTTTTTGCTAATCCTGGTCAACCTGAACCTGAAACAGGAAACGAACGCCACCTGGTACTACCCGGCAGCCATTTCGGCTAAACCGGAGTTCATAGATCTTTTAAACGGCCGGAAAATAAGGGTGACTGAATATGATCATAAACAGTCCCTGAGGCTTGAGCCCGGCCAGGTTCTCTGCCTCTCAGCCGATTTTCATGATCTTGAGCTGGTCAACCAGGCGCTGACAAGACCTTTCATCCCGGCAGAATTACAGGAAAGCCAGGCCCGGCAGGCCAAGACCCTGGAAGTTTTCAACCATTACCGCGGCCTTAACCAGCTGAAATCCTTTGATCCGGCAACAGCCGGGGTACAACTGCTGGAGGATCCCGAGGGCTACTGCCGGAAGTGCAATCCCCACAGCGGGGAATCACAGGTCGTGAACTGGCACTGGCCCACCGACTGCCACCGGGAGGTGATGATCCCTCCAGACCATTTTCTCCAGGTTCACAGCCCCTTTCCTTTTCGGGCCTCCTTGAAAGAAGGACAAAAAAACCTGGGCAGTGAAAAAAGTCTGGCAGCAGCTGATAACAATCATTTTGTCCTTTTCAAACCCCTGGAAGTTCCCTCCGTTCACCGCTCCCTGGAGCTGAAACTGAACGTGTACAACCCCAAAAAAACCGAGCATGTCGAGGCCCCGCTACTGCTTTTAACCAAGCTAGATGATGTCCGGATCAAAAAACAATTCAACCGGGAAGAAATACTGCATACGCCACTACTATTCCTGGGGACCAATGGCCGGGGGGCCATGATGCGCAGTAATATTCTCTGGTCACACCTCAATAGCCGCTATGATGCCCTGCTGGCGGCCAATCTTGATCCTGGCATCCCCGTAGACCGGCAAATCATGTTCAGCCGCTGCCGGGCCTGGGTGGTTTTTCAGGGTTATTCCCAGGCCATTAATGGCGACTGCCTGCATTCCTTTACCTTTGACTATCATTCAGCCGGCCAGTGGAACTATCGGGTACCCACCGGCCAGGGAGAGCATGTACACCTGATGGTGAGCATGGAAATGGTCTCGGAAGCCAACAAAATCCGCCTGACATTCAGCCGGCCGGAAAACAATGACAATGATCGTCATCTGGACAATCAGCAACGGGTTACTTTAATCCTGCGGCCGGATATTGAAGATCGCAATTTCCATCAAACCACCAAGGCCTACCTGGGAGCTGAAAACCAGTGGCCGGCAGCGATCAGCTGCCAGAAAGAAGGTTTCACTTTCAGCCCGTCAACAGACCATCGACTACAAACAAACATTTCAGCCGGCCACTTTACCCAACAGCCTGAATGGTTGTATATGATTCATCGTCTACTTGAGGCTGAACGCAGCCTTGACCCGGATTCCGATCTGTTCAGCCCCGGCTATTTTACCGCCACCCTGGCTGGCAGCAAAACGGTGGAACTAACAGCAGAGGTCCTGACCAACACCAAATTACCGGCAAGAAAAATAGGATTACAGCGGATAGAAAGTTCAGCCAATAAGGATGAAAATGACGGGAAATCATCCGAGCTTGAAAAAGACCTTAAGCTGGCCTTGGAACATTATATGGTCAAACGGGGCAGCTTACGATCCGTTATTGCTGGCTACCCCTGGTTTCTTGACTGGGGCCGCGATTCGCTGATTGTGGCCCGCGGCCTGATCGCCGCAGGGAAAATTGAAAAAGCCAAGGAGATTTTAATCCAATTCGGCCGCTTTGAGGAACATGGTACCCTGCCCAATATGATTCAAGGCAACAACGCTGGCAATCGGGATACGGCTGATGCCCCCTTGTGGTTCATGGTCGCCATCAATGATATACTTAAAGCGGAAAACAGCCATGATTTTCTTGAAACAAGCACTGGCGACCGGACCATCAGACAGATTATCTTCTCTATCGGCAGCTCGCTGATTATCGGCACCGACAACGGCGTTCGGATGGATCCAAAATCGGGCCTGCTTTTCAGTCCGGCCCATTTCAGCTGGATGGACACCAATTATCCGGCTGCAACTCCCAGGCAGGGATATCCCATTGAAATCCAGGCTCTTTGGCACGCCTCATTATCATTGCTGGGCCGCGTGGACCCGCAAAAAGAAAAAGGTCCCTGGTTATCACTGGCAGAACAGGTGCAAAATTCCATTGAAAAACTTTTCTGGCTCAAGGAAGAGGGATTTCTGGCCGATTGTCTCCATAGCCCGGATGGTGGTCCTGCCGGACAGGCTGAAGCCGATGACGCCCTGCGCCCCAACCAGTTGCTGGCTATCACCCTGGGAGCGGTTAAAAACAAGGCTTATTGCCGCAAGATTCTTGATACTTGTGCCAGATTGCTGGTTCCCGGGGCTATCCGCAGCCTGGCTGATCGACCGCTGCAAAAACCACTGGCCATCTACCATCACGGGCAGCTACTCAACAACCCTGAAAACCCCTACCAGGGAACATACCAGGGAGATGAAGACAGCCAGAGAAAAGTTGCCTACCATAACGGCACGGCCTGGACTTGGATATTTCCCAGTTTCAGCGAAGCCTGGGCCATGACCTATGGCAGTGAAGGATATGAAACCGCCCGTTCATGGCTGGGTAGCAGCAGCATGTTGATCAATGAAGGATGTATTGGCCAGGTACCGGAAATAACCGATGGAAATTTTCCTCACCGGCAACGAGGCTGTGATGCCCAGGCCTGGGGCATCAGCGAGCTGCTGCGGGTTATTCTCTTTCTCAATAACAAATTATAACATAGTAATATTATTACTGGAATTCCAATATAAGGTCCTATATTTTGTCAACTGAAGTTACTTCAATTGAACATCCTGCAAAAGTTTCCTTATATCGGAATTCCAGTATTATTAATCTTATTTCATACATACTCAATGTGTCGAAACAATTATCAGAGATATCCAGGCTTGACCCATAAAAACTCACTACTCCCAACCATGAAGAATTTTATTGCAAATCATGAAAAATAAGTTAAACTGAGAAAGGTACTTAACATTATAAAAAAGGTAATACGCTTATGAGTCACATACAGATTTTCAATGTCTTTCCCAAGGTTCCTGAACCACTTTCTTTTCTTACCACCCTGGCCCACAATCTCTGGTGGACCTGGCAACGGGATGCAGTAGAGCTGTTCCGCCGTATTAACCCCCGGCTATGGGATGACGCCCATGGAAACCCGCTGGTTTTCTCAACCATGGTTACCCAAAAACGACTGGAGGAGCTGGCGGAAGATGAAAGCTTCCTCGCCCATCTCCACAAAGTGGAAGAGGATTTCAATAAGCAGATCAAAAAACCCATCGATTACGCCCAGACTCCCTACGAGTACAATAACAGCATTGTCTATTTTTCGATGGAATTCGGCATTCACGAGAGCTTGCCACTGTTTGCCGGCGGCTTGGGAGTACTGGCCGGTGACCATTTAAAAGCGGCATCTGATTTGGAGCTCCCCTTGACTGCCATCGGTCTTCTTTACCGCAACGGTTACTTTCATCAATACCTGGATCAAACCGGCTGGCAGCAGGAAGGTTACCTGGAAACCAATTTGTTCTTCCTTCCTCTCAGCAAAGCCAAGGATAGAGATGGGAAGCAGATTTTCATTTCCGTTACCGGACCCCAGGGTGAGATCCGGGCAGCAGTCTGGAAGGTTAATATTGGCAGGATAAACCTGTATCTGCTGGATACCAACCTGCCCGAAAACTCACCTGAGATTCGGCAAATAACCGCGAGTCTGTACAGTGGAGAATCAGCTGTACGGCTGGCTCAGGAAATTCTTCTGGGAATCGGCGGCATGCGGGCATTGAAAGCTTTAGGTATTCAGCCAAAAGTGTATCACATGAACGAAGGTCATTCTGCTTTCTGCAGCCTGGAACGATTGCGGTACTGCATGGAAAATCACCAGGTAGACCTGAAAACGGCATTGGAAATTGTGCCCCGGACCATGATCTTCACCACTCACACGCCGGTATCAGCCGGCCACGATGAGTTTCCCCCCTCTATGGTCAGGCCCTACTTTGAGGCTCTGGAAAAATCCCTGGGGACAACAGCGGATGAAATGATCTCTTGGGGACAACCGGCCGGCTCCGGTCCTGACGCCCCATTTTCCATGTTCATCATCGGCTTGAGAATGTCTTTTTACTGCAATGGGGTCAGCGAACTCCATGGCAAGATCGCCCGCCACATGTGGACCCACGTCTGGCCCGAACGACCGGAAGCGGAGATACCCATCGACCACGTTACCAATGGCATCCACATAACCTCCTGGATATCCCATCGCAACTACAAACTTTTTGAAAGTTATCTCGGACCTGACTGGCCCCTTCATCCCTGCGAAGAGAATGTTACCAAAAAAATCGATGAAATCTATGATGAAGAGTTGTGGAACGCCCACCAGATGGGCCGTTCCCGCCTGGTTAACGCCTGCCGCCGGCTGATGGTCAAGCAATGCAGCCAGCGCAATGCTTCAAAAAACGTGATGCAGCAGGCGGAATCAGTACTTGACCAGGATATCCTGACCATTGTTTTTGCCCGTCGTTTTGCCACCTATAAAAGGGCGACCTTGCTACTGGCAGAACCGGAGAGACTTGAAGCCCTGATTAACTCCTCAACCATGCCGGTACAGTTTATCTTTGCCGGCAAAGCTCATCCGAAAGACAACGAAGGCAAAGAACTGATTAAACGAATCTTCGCGTTCGCCAACCGTCCCAGTGTCCGACATCGCTTTGTTTTTCTCGAAGACTACGATATCAACATTGCCCGCTACCTGGTCCGGGGTGCCGATGTCTGGCTCAATACCCCCCGAAGGCCCTATGAGGCCTGTGGCACTTCCGGCATGAAAGCAGCTATTAACGGCGGCCTGAATGTAAGCATCCTGGATGGCTGGTGGTGTGAAGGATACAATAAAAACCGTGGCTGGAAGATCGGCAACGGCGAAGAATATGACGATCCTAAATATCAGGATGCCGTGGAGAGCCAGGCACTGTACAATATTCTTGAGGATGAGGTCATCCCCTGTTTTTATGACCGGAGAGAGGGTACCACGCCGGCCCGCTGGATAAAGATGATGAAGGAATCCATGAAAATGGCCATGCAGAATTTCTGCAGCATTCGCATGGTCAAGGAATATGAACGGCGATTCTACCTGCTCCTCGCCTGGCGCCACGATGAACTGCTTGCTGACAACGCCAGTGAAGCAGTTGAATTATATGAGCAACATCATCGACTCCATCGTTTGTGGGATAAAATCCGCCTTGAGTCACCCCAAAGGAACAATGGCGGTGCATTTATGGTGGGCGATGTCTTCAAGGCCACATCCATTGTTCACCTGGGTGAGCTGCGCCCTGAAGAAGTAAAAGTGGAACTCTATTACGGCCCCACACAGTCCCTTGAGCAGATAGAACCAGGAATGACGGAAACTATGTCCGTCGAGGAAAATCTCGGTAACGGCACCTATCGATACGGCTGCACTTTCCATTGTGATGTAGCCGGCCGCTACGGCTTCACTGCCCGGGTAACCCCCCGAGGTGACCGCCGGCTCCGGTATGACGCCACGTTCATTACCTGGGCTGATTGACCCTTAAAATTCTGAAGTCTGTGAAATTTTTTATTTACAGACTGGAAAGTGAAAGCCAACATGCATGCCAGCCATAAAAATCCCCGGGTCCTGATCATTACCCCGGAAGTCACCTACCTGCCCAATGGTATGGGCAACATAAGCAACTATCTGACCGCCAAGGCCGGCGGGCTGGCGGATGTTTCTGCAGCCCTGATCAGCGCACTTTTTGAGCAAGGGGCAGATGTGCATGTGGCGCTACCCGACTACCGGTCCATGTTCAACAACCAGATTCCTGAACGCCTGCAACGGGAATTGAAGATAATTCAAGAGCAGGTACCGGATGAGCGTCTCCATCTGGCCGAAGACCGGGTTTTCTACTATCGCAGCCAGGTCTACTCCAATTACGGCTGGAAAAACATGCTGATCAGCATGGCCTTCCAGCGGGAAGTCATCAATAACATCATCCCCCGGGTCCAACCAGATCTTATTCACTGCAATGACTGGATGACCGGTTTAATCCCGGCTATGTCGCGGCATCACGGCATTCCCTGTCTCTTCACCATTCATAACATTCATACGATCAAAACCTCCATGGCTCATATCGAAGATCGGGGTATTGATACCGCCGAATTCTGGCATAACCTTTATTTTGAACGACCAGCCTACAACTATGAGGAAACCCGTGAAAGCAATGAGGTGGATTTTCTTACCAGCGGTATTTTTGCCGCTCACTTCGTTAACACCGTAAGCCCCACTTTTCTGCAGGAAATTGTCGAAGGGAGGCATGATTTCGTTGAGCCTCAGATCCGACATGAATTGGAAAATAAATGGCATGCCAGTTGCGGGGTTGGCATCCTGAACGCTCCAGACCCATCTTTCAACCCGGCTGCTGACCAGGATTTAAACTATCGTTATGATCACACAAATTTTTGCCGCGAAAAACGAAACAATAAACGGGTGCTCCAAGAAAACCTGGGGCTGATTCAGGACGATCAGGCACCCTTGTTTTTCTGGCCTTCACGGCTGGATACAATCCAGAAAGGCTGTCAGTTGCTGGCTGAAATTCTCTTCCGTGTTGTTTCCAGCTACTGGCAACAGCATCTGCAGATTATCTTTGTTGCCAATGGAGAATTTCAACAGCACTTTAAGAATATTGTCAATTTTCATCAGCTGCATAACCGGGTAGCCATCTGCGATTTTGATGAAGCCCTGGCCCGCCAGGCCTATGGGGCATCGGATTTCATCCTGATGCCTTCACGCTATGAACCCTGTGGTCTGCCGCAGATGATCGGACCTCTTTACGGTTCCCTGCCAGTAGCCCACGACACCGGCGGCATCCACGACACCGTTACTCCCCTACAGCCGGAAAAGAACATCGGCAACGGTTTTCTTTTTGAATATCACGACTCAGCCGGGCTGTTCTGGGCCATAGAACAGGCAATGACTTTCTACGGCCTGCCGAAAACGATCAAAAATGAGCAGATTGAAAGGATTATGATTGAAAGTACTGCCACTTTCAACCATGAAGTAACTGCCCGCCACTACATGGACCTCTATGAAGAAATGCTCCAGCGACCGCTGCTGAGTCGAGAACCATAATAACTCAACTTTCTGAGTTATAAAAAAACAGCTGAAAAAAATTTCATTAGCTGTGAGGTGTTCGCCGCGAATCACCATCGTGGTGATTCGTTCGGCGCCCAATGCCGCCTGCCTGTCGGCAGACACGGCTATGAGCCATGCCGGAACATCCTAATAATATATTCAGGTAACACAAGTCAGAAAGTTGAGTCATAGATAATTGCCATTATTTATTTTGGCAGTTCAAGATTACTTCATGCTATGGAGCTTTCAATATTTTCAACTCTATGTTATTATTTTGCTGTTGCAGATTCCGGATCACTATATGAATTATCTTTTTCAAATAGTATAATGCTGCCAGCACCAACATCACTCCCGGATACCCTCTAAGAGAAAACCTCTCAAACAATAACTATAACAACCATGAAGGAGCAGTCCGTAATGCCGAAACGTTTTATCAGTTTTTTATCAACCCTCATCATTTTGTTTTCATTATTTTCCTCCGCCCAGGCAGCAACTACCTGGATCAATAATTTTGAAGCTGCCAAAAAGAAGGCAGTCGTAGAAAAAAAAGATATGCTGCTGTTTTTTTCCGGTTCTGACTGGTGCCACTGGTGCCAAAAATTGGACAAAGAAGTTTTTACCCAGGATACATTTGCCCAGGAAGCGGAAAAGAATTTTATTCTGGTAAATCTTGATTTCCCCCGGAAAAAAGAACTGGAGAAATCCATTAAAGAACAAAACCAACAAATGCAAAAGACATATGGAATAAGAGGATTTCCCACGGTTATCCTGACTGATGCCGGGGGTAAACCATATGCCAAAACCGGCTACCAACAGGGTGGCGTCGATGTCTACCTGGCCCAATTGGAGAATTTCCATAATAACAACACAAAAAAAGACACCTTATTGGCCAAAGCTGACCAGGCTGCCGGTTTGGAACGGGCCAAGTTGCTGGACCAGGCATTGGCAATAATGATGGAGAATCATCTTCTGGGAGATCGCAATAAGCTGATGGAAGAAATTGTTAAACTTGACCCTGACAACAAAGCAGGATTGAAGGAAAAATACATTCTTCAACATAAGGTCGCACCCATTGAAAAAGCACTGCAAAAGACGGGAAATTTCGACCAGGCCCTGACCGATTTAGATAAACTGCTGAAAGAAGAAACCAAACTGAAACCAGAAGACCTGCAACGACTCTATCTCTTTAAAGCCAGTATCTGTCTGAAAGGAAAAAAGGACAAGGACTCAGGCATCAACAATCTGGAACAGGCGGCAAAAGCGGCACCAGGCACAAAAATAGCTAAACAGATACCGGATATTATTGCCAATATTCGGGGAGAAAGAAAATAAACATTGGCTGAAAATTCTACCTCTTCCCATCCCGGGGTTTCTGACCCTATAAAGAAACTGCTGGCAACTGATCCTCTGTTGCAATTGTATGAAACCACTTTACACCGGCGGGCGGAGAAAACCAGGGCACGAGAACTGCAACTTACCCGGGGAGAAATCAGCCTGCGTGAGTTTGCCGCCGGTCAGCAATATTTTGGCCTTCATTTACAGGACAGGGAATGGGTCTTGCGGGAGTGGGCTCCGAATGCCACAGCTCTCTATGTGATTGGAGATTTTTCCAACTGGCAGGAAGATAAACGTTTCGCCATGAAACGGCTCAACACCCGGGGAGAGTGGGAAATCCACCTGCCCGGTGAAACCTTGAGGCATGGTGACTTGTACCGGTTTCGGATTCATTGGCCTGGCGGTTCCGGCGACCGGTTACCGGTCTATGCCAAACGGGTGGTGCAGGATTCTCAGACCCTGATTTTCAATACCCAGGTATGGCAACCGGAAAATCCTTATCAATGGCAAAGCCGTAAATTCCAACCACCTGCCGATGGGCTGCTGATCTATGAAGCCCATATCGGCATGGCTCAGGAAGAAGAAAAAATCGGCACCTACCGGGAATTCACCGACCATATTTTACCCCAGATCGCCGCTTCCGGCTACAACACCATCCAGTTGATGGCCATCCAGGAACACCCCTATTACGCTTCTTTTGGCTACCATGTAGCGAACTTTTTTGCTCCTTCATCCCGTTTCGGCACCCCGGATGAGTTAAAAGAGCTGGTTGATAAAGCCCACCTTCTGGGACTGGCCGTGATTATGGATCTGGTTCATTCCCACGCGGTCAGCAACGAAGTAGAAGGATTAAGCCGCTTTGATGGCACAGAATACCAGTATTTTCACCAAGGCCCCCGGGGCCGGCACCATGCCTGGGATTCCCGCTGTTTTGATTACGGCAAGCCCGAAGTCCTACATTTTCTGCTGTCAAACTGCCGTTTCTGGCTGGAGGAATACCACTTTGACGGTTTCCGCTTTGATGGCATCACCAGCATGCTCTATGATCACCATGGACTGGGAAAAGCCTTCACCTCTTATGGTGACTATTTTGACCAACATGTGGATGAAGATGCCCTGAGTTACCTCACCCTGGCCAACAAGCTTATCCATGAAATTCACCCTGAAGCTATTGTTATTGCCGAAGATATCAGCGGCATGCCCGGGCTGGCCGTATCGGTAGAGGAAGGAGGCATCGGTTTTGATTACCGCTTTGCCATGGGAATTCCCGACTTCTGGATCAAACTGACTAAGGAAGTTCGGGATGAAGAATGGCCCATAACACATCTCTGGCATGAGCTGAACAATCGGAGGGTCCATGAAAAAAGCATCAGTTATGCCGAGTCACATGACCAGGCCCTGGTGGGCGACCAAACCCTTATCTTCAGGCTTATAGGTCAGGAAATATATGACCATATGCAAACCAGCGACCAAAACCTGATTGTTGACCGGGGAATGGCCTTGCACAAGCTCATTCGCCTGATTACTCTGGCCACTGCCGGCAATGGGTACCTCAACTTTATGGGTAATGAATTCGGCCATCCAGAATGGATCGATTTTCCGCGGCCCGGAAATAACTGGTCATATCACTATGCCCGCCGTCAATGGCGGCTCAGGGATGATCCGAAGTTGAAATATCATTTTTTGGCGGCATTTGACCGCGACATGATTGCCTTGGCTGAAAAATACGCGTTCCTGAAAGGGCAAAAACCCATCCTCATCCATGAACATAATGACGACAAAGTACTGATTTTCCAGCGCTCAGAACTGCTGTTCGCGTTTAATTTCCATCCGCAAAATTCTTACAACCATTACGGTTTCACGGTACCAATAGAAGGAAAATATCAAATGATCCTCGACAGTGATGCCACTCAGTACGGCGGTCATGGACGCCTTGAGCCAGAACAAAAACACATTTCAGCCGCAGATCCCAAAACCAGCAGGCAACAGCTCAGTCTTTACCTTCCCTCCCGCAGCGCCCAAATTTTACAGGAGCCTGTAAGGGTGTAACTCAACTTTCTGACCTGTGTTACCAGAATACATTATCAGGCTGTTCGGGCTTGGCTCTCGCTCATTCTCGCTGCACATCGTGTGCAGCTCCGAGGTGTTCGCCGAACAAATCACCGTCCGGGTGATTCGTTCAGCGGCCAAAACCGCTTGGAGTCAAGCCCGGACATCTTGGATAATCATTTCAGTGTTTTGCAGTTAGTTACCCAGAAATTAAAAACCAATGGCACAGTAAAATCTTCATATTTGAGGCACGCAAAGCCTGAGGCATGAGGCGTACTTTTGAGTACGCTGCAATAACGAAGGCTGTGGTAGAACAAAGAAGATGAAGTTTTTACGAAGCCATCAGCCTCTACAAATCAACAGCTTACTTTTACCGCTCGGAGAATGGCTAACCGAAATCCGGGGAAATATTTTTTTAAAAAAATCAACCCCACCGGAAATAAATTCTTTAGCATCACCGGAGCCCATGGAATAAATCCGCAGGTAAAACAGCATCCTAATCCACCACTTACGGGGAACCTCATGTTCCATCAGCAGGACCATCCCCTCTTCGCTGACCACCCGTTTCATCTCCCGCAAGGCCAGCAATCTGGCATCACCTTTCAATTCATAGAGGGCGTGGGAACAGGTTACCACATCAAAAGAATGATCGGCAAAAGGCAGGAGGGCAGCGTCTCCCTCAACGACTGCAATCAAGCTCGTTAAATCTTTTTCCCGGGCTTTTAGCAACATCCCATGGGAAAAATCATAACCAACCAACAATCCAGCCGGATAATGACTGGCAAAATCAAGGATGACCGCACCAGTACCACAGCAGATATCCAGGATTTTCGGCTGAGATCCAGGAGTAAGACCGGCCGCATTAACCAGGAAATCCCTGGTATCATCTTCATCCTGGCGGGCATGCAGGCGGATGAAAGCATCATAAAAACCTGAGAAGAAATCGTAATATTTACGTCTGCCACCTCTTATGCTTGACATTGCAAGGCCACCCATTCCCCTTCCGCCAGCTGATGATCAATAACAAGCCCCTCAGCTTCATATATCCCCATGACCATTTCCAGCTGTTCCGCCAAGATTCCGGAGAGAATCAGCTGACCACCAGGATTCAGTTTTTTAATCACTTGAGGTGCCAGTTCCACCAGTACCGGAGCAATAATATTAGCCACTACCAGGTCAAATTTTTCCTCAAGTCCAACAAGAGAATCCGAGGATAACCGAACAGTACGATCACAGTTGTTCAGCCGACAATTTTTGGCAGCATTGATCAATGCATCTTTATCTGTATCAATGGCAAAAATGCGTCCAGCACCAAGTTTATTAGCGAGAATGGCCAGGATGGCACTGCCGGTCCCCACATCAAGAACTGAATTTCGGGGTTGCAGACTCTTTTCCAGTAAGGTTGCCGCCAGGCGGGTAGTTTCATGGGTACCGGTACCAAAAGCCATTCCGGGATAAATGACGATCTGGCCAGGTTGTCCACCTGCTCCTGGCCACCATGGGGGCATGACCATCCATGTTTGTGTCAGGTTCACCGGCCTGAAATATTCTTTCCAGCCTTCCATCCAGTTTTCCTGGCAAATTTTTTCAATCGCGATTTCCCCGAGGTCCGTTAAAAAAGGGGATAACTGCTGGCAAAGAACCTGTAGATCATCATAGCATTCCGCTGGGAAATAGGCAATTATAGGGGCACTCCCCCCCTCATCAGACTCCCAGACACCAGAACACCCGGCCGCGAAAAGCAGCCGGGTGACCTGGTCGTAATATTCAGGAAGTGGAATCAAAGATGTTGACCACCAATAAGGTAAAAAAGAGCTATTCCCTTCCAATGTTTGATTCATAATTGATATCCACTTATTTCATTCTCATAACCACAAAGATCCGACTGTTCCGTCGTTGAATCAGGAAGCGGATAAGTTTATTCTTTTCCGCCTTTTTGACCGCCTGGCGAAAATCTTTAACCGTTTCAATATCATTGTTATTAACCTGCAACACTATATCGCCGGGATGCAATCCTCCTTCGGCAGCCAGGCCATCAGGATCAACACGATTGATTACCACCCCGGAATCACGGGGTAAGCGATGCTGACCGGCAAACTCCGGGGTAATCTGGTGGACCGCCATCCCCAAACTATCCAAATCTCCCTCTTCCAATCTACTTGCATCAGCCTTTTCCTCACCTTTCAATTTCGCAATCACGACCTTCAGTTTTTTCACTTTACCCCGGCGCAGCACCTTCATTTTCACTTTAGTTTCCGGGGATACTGCCGCCACTAGTCGCGGAAGCTCCCGCATACTGTTCACTTCCTGGCCATTGAAAGAAAGAATAATATCCCCGGTTTCCAGGCCGGCCTTATCCGCAGGGCTATCCTTAACCACATCGGCAATCAGGGCACCTTTCTCGCTGTCCAAATCAAACGATTCAGCCAATTCAGGAGTAACTTTTTGAATCTGCACTCCCAGCCAACCACGGGATACTTTACCGGTTTTCAACTGCGGCAGCAGATCTTTAGCCATATTCACCGGGATGGCAAAACCAATCCCCTGACCGCCAGCGACAATAGCCGCATTGATCCCGACAACCTCTCCCTGCAGGTTAAAAAGGGGGCCACCACTGTTCCCGGGATTGATAGAAGCATCCGTCTGGATAAAATCATCATAGGGACCAGAACCGATAACCCGACCGCGGGCACTGACAATTCCGGCCGTAACCGTCCGTTCAAGGCCGAAGGGATTACCGATGGCAATAACCCAATCCCCCACCTCCAGTTTATTGGAATCACCGAGGGGAACGATGGGCAAATCATGATCAACTGCTATTTTCAAAATAGCCAAATCCGTCCGGTCATCAGTACCAATTACTTTGGCATCATAGGTTCTTTCATCGGAAAGGGTAACTTTCACTTCATCGGCATCCTCCACCACATGGTTATTGGTAAGAATATAACCATCTTTGCTGATGATAAAGCCTGAACCTAAGCTCCGCTGTTTGAATTTACGCTGGGGCTGCTGACCAAAAAAACGGTTAAAAAACTCATCAAACTGGTCGTTGGGAAAAGGCGAACCATGGAAATTGAAATTACGGCCACGGCGCTCAACCACCTTGGTTGTATTGATGTTAACTACCGCCGGAGTCAGAGTTTTCACCAGCGGCGCAAAGCTCGAAGGAGCGGGAACTGCAAACCCCATCTGGAACCAACAACAGATGATAACTGAAGTTACAACAACGGCAATCGAAACTTTCACTAATTTGCGCATTTCAACCAACCTCCTGAACAAAAAAATTATTATCTGGTACTTTCCGAAAACTAAATTTTTCCGGATGAAGACACTTTAAAAACCCGTTTAACCTCCCTAAAAAGGGACACCCCTTGGCAACCCTGCCAAGGGGTGGTTAGTAAGCAACCCAAAAAGGAGGTAAAAGGCTACCTGCCAACAGGAAGAAAAGAGAGGAACGAAAGAGTGGTTTTGCTAACCAACCTTCTATTCTCCCTTTATAACAGATGAATATTATACCTCGATTAGATAGATATTATTATTTTTTAATTTCATCATCCGGAGTTGATAAAGCATCAAAGGGAAGAACAACCGTAAAAGTGGTCCCCACATCTACAACACTCTCAACACTAATTTCACCATGATGAGCATTAACAATCCATTTAACAATGCTTAAGCCCAGACCATTGCCACCCTCCTCTCGGCTGCGAGCTTTATCAACACGGTAAAAACGGTCAAAAATACGGGGCAAATCTGCCTCCGGGATACCGATTCCCGTATCTTCAACCACCAACTCCACCCCATGGGACCCATCTTTAAGACGAACGGCCACACTCCTCCCCTCCGGGGTATAGCGAATGGCATTGGCAAGCAGGTTGGCAACCAGCTGACGCAATCGCAAACTATCTCCCTGCACCAGGGAAACCGGCTGAATATCTCCGGTCAGCATTACCCCCTTTTGTTCAGCCAGCATGACAAACTGGGAAATCAGTTCTTTGATCAGTTCCTGGAGATCAACAGATTCCAAAGACAAAAGGTCCTGGCCCATATCACTTCGGGACAGCAATAGAAGATCACTGACAATCTTAGACATTCTTTCAATTTCTTCAAGGTTGCTGACGAGAATTTCACGATATTCTTCTGCCGGCCGGTCAACCCGCAGGCCAATTTCAACTTCACCCCGCAGGATAGTCAACGGCGTACGGAGCTCATGGGAAGCATCAGCAGAAAACTGCTTGACCTTCATAAATGCCTGGGATAGACGATCAAGCATTTCATTGATGGTTTGGGAAAGCTGGCCAATGTCATCCTTCGCCACCTCAACGGTTATCCGTTCATCCAAGTTATTGGCAGTAATATGCCTAGTGGTAGTCGCAATATCACGAATCGGTTTAAGGGCTTTTCCAGCCAGAAAATAGCCAGCCAGACCAGCAACGAAGACCAGGGTTGGCACGGAAATCAACAAAATCAACAATAAATTCTGCATGGATGCCTGAACATATTCCAAGGATGTCCCAACCTGGATAACTCCCCGGACCTTTTTCCGGTAATCCAATAAAGGATAATTGATAAAACGAACCGGAACTTCATCACCAAAAAGATTCTGGGTCTCGTAAACAATTTCTCCCTTGGTTACCCGTTTTAAAATATTACGATTAACGGGAATGGACCGATCTTCAAGATTTTCGGTCCGGGAACCGATAGTCCCGGACAGGTCCAGCAGGCGGACAAATTTCCCCGTGGGCCGAACCCCGAAAATATGATTCAACCGCCGTTCAAACTCAGGCGGCAAAAAACTGGGGATGGCACACAAGTCCGTCTTGCCAATCAACTCCGCCATAGTTTTTAAGCGCTTGTCAACGGTCTGATTAAGCTTCTGCTCCATCATCAGGTAAACCCAACCACTGAACGCAACCAGGAACAGACCGAAAACCACCACATATAAAGCCGTCAGTTTCAGCCTGATACTTATCGGCCTCATTACTTCTTTTCCTCTTTCAAAACGTAGCCAACCCCACGAACGGTATGAATAAGCTTAGAGGCAAAACCACGATCCACTTTATTGCGCAGGTAATTAATATAGACATCAATAACATTGGTAAAACTGTCATAATTATAATCCCAGACATGCTCGGCAATCATGGTTCGGGTTAGAACCCGGTTGGGATTCCGCACCAGATATTCCAGCAAGGTATATTCTTTGGCAGTCAGTTCAATCTCCCGGCCATCACGAATAACTTTGTGGCTGATCAAATCAAGAGTAAGATCCGCAAACGTAAGAACATTACTCAGTGCCCCTGAACCACGACGTAAAACCGCCCTGATCCGCACCAGCAATTCTTCAAAGGAAAAGGGTTTACTGATATAATCATCACAACCAGCATTAAAACCCTCAAGTTTATCTTCCACCATTTCCTTGGCCGTCAGCATAATCACCGGGATGTTAATCTGCCGCTGGCGTAAAGTCTTCAAAATTTCAATGCCATCCTTGCCCGGCAACATAATATCAAGAAGGATTAAATCATAGTCATTGGTGGTTGCCAGATGTTCACCATCCAGACCATCATAGGCAACATCAACCACATACTGTTCTTCCTTCAGTCCCTTTTGGAGGAAATTTGCAACTTTTTTTTCGTCTTCAATTACCAAAATTTTCATGATTGTCCCTTTAGTAACTTACCCCTGAATTTCTGTCACTCTTTTCAGTACCCCCTTGAGGGGGGAGGTATAAAAAACAAGAAAATTTAAATCAACCATTGTAACTATTCAGTTAACAGTAAAAATAACCTGCCTGCCGACAGGCAGGTTTGGCCGCCACCGAAGCTCTCACTCAGCTGCAAACCGTGGCAGCCGAACTAACTTTCTATATTTTGTCAACGATAAAGATTTGACCCCCTTTGCTCTTTCATGATTGTCCCTTTAGTAACTTACCCCTGAATTTCTGTCACTCTTTTCAGTACCCCCTTGAGGGGGGAGGTATAAAAAACAAGAAAATTTAAATCAACCATTGTAACTATTCAGTTAACAGTAAAAATAACCTGCCTGCCGACAGGCAGGTTTGGCCGCCACCGAAGCTCTCACTCAGCTGCAAACCGTGGCAGCTGAACTAACTTTCTATATTTTGTCAACGATAAAGATTTGACCCCCTTTGCTCTATGCTGTCTGTGCTATCATTTCATGATATGAAAATTCTCTAAGCCCCGCATTAGCCTTTGCATGTTCAATTGTCATGTTTACCAAATTGCCATTTTGGTCTAGGTCAATATAAATATTTTCACTGATCTCCCTCGTTTCATACACATCATTATCAAGAAATTCCAAATGAGCAGTGTCAGTGTCAGAAAAATATTTTACTCGCATTATTGATCCTCCTTATATGACCTGTCGAAAAAAGCATTGTGTACCGTTTCACTGTCTTCTAATAAAATAACCCTTAAATATTTATTCACCTCAGCTATCTTGGCCCATTTCCGAATCCTTCCATCTGACTGGATTTGAGTTTTCTCTGGCTTATCAATTACATGCTTTATCCATTTATCTTTGATTTGCGCACGATCAGGTCGTTTTCGTGTGTATTCAAAATATTTGGTTTTTTTCATTTGTTCAACATCCTATCCGGGAAATCATTTTTTCACTTCGTCGAACAGTGAAAATAACCTGCCTGCCGGCAGGCGGATTTGGCCGCCACCAAAGCTCTTGCTCGGCTGCAAACCGTGGCAACTGAACTAACTTTCTATATTTTGTCAACGATAAAGATTTGACCCCCTTTGCTCTTATATCATAAACAAGGTTATTTTAGCCATCAACTAAAAAAATGTAAAGGGAGGAAGTGAGGGGAAAGCATTATAATTTACTAAGAAAAAAGAGCATGAGGGAATCCCCATGCTCTTTAAATAAGTCGAAATATTTATGTCGTTTTATCGCTTCAGGTTAACCACCTCAGTCAACAGTTCATCACTGGTGGTAATCATGCGGGCATTCGCCTGGAAGGCCCGCTGGGCTGAAATCATGCGGACAAATTCAGTCGCAATATCAACATTTGACTGTTCAAGGGAATTGGCGGCAATTTCTCCCCGGCCAGCCGTTTTGGGCAAACCGATACTGACATTACCGGACTCCACCGTCTCCGCCCAGAGGTTATTCCCTTCTTTCACCAACCCCCAGGGACTCTGGAACATGCCCAAGGCCAACTGGGCCAGGGGCTTAATCTCACCGTTGCTGAAGACCCCGGAAATCAGGCCTTCGCTACCAACACTCACCCCGGACAGCGCCCCGGCCGGGAATCCATCCTGACTTTGAGAAAACGTAGCTGAAGCATTGGCATACTGGGTGGTCCCATCCAGACCACTACCCCCTTCGCTGGTACTAGTGCCAAAATCGATATTGATGGGCTGCAGCAGATCAGCGCCGCCGGCAAAATTGAAATAGACATCATCACTGCCGCTTACTGATTTCAGGGAACCATTGGGATTGAATTCCAGCGTCCCGCCACCACCAACCATCATTGGCTGCGAAGTACCGTCAGAGCTAGGAATTCCATTATCCAGGTCTTCACTGCTCATGGCAGCGTACCACTCCCAGTTATTGCTGGCCACCTTTTTGAAGTAGAGGGTAATCGTATGGGGAGATCCAAGACTATCGTAGACATTAAGAGCCGTCGAATAGGTGACGGCGGCAGAGTCAAATACTGTATTAGGTGAATAAACGCTTTCAATATTTCCACCTGCGGCTATCTCAAAACTGGTTACTGTCGCTGTATTGTTTTCGTCAAATTCACTGGCAAAACCAAGCAGCTGTTCCGCCGAGGTTTCCTCGGCTTCCCAGTTTATTCTGGCAGCAGTATCTGAACCAATGGTAAATTTTCCTGTTGTATCATCATAAAAAACGGTAAATGTTGCCCCTGACCCAGCACCATTCAAAGCAGTTTCGACTGCAACGGCAATCGAAGTCGTTGAAGGTCCAGTACTGGTCATCTGGGTAGTATACGGCGTGGCGATAACCGGAATAGTTGCCTGATAATCAGTACCACCTACAGTAAATGAAATGGTATTATTATTGTTATTGACATAAAAAAGTTTATCCGTCAATCGGGGAGTACCACTGATCTCACTGCTACCGTCAGCGATGGGCACCGTTGCCGGGTCAAAACCAAGAATCTCCCTGATAGTAGACTCTTCCGCATCCATCTCTAAATCTATGGCCGGACCCGCAGGAGTATCTTCAGCATTGGCAAAAGTAAATTTACCGGTTACCGGGCTGTAGTTGACGGTTAAACCATCGACATCAATACGTTCCTCCAAAGCTTCAGCCAGAGTTACACCGGTGTAAGTTCCTGCGTTAAGAATCACCGTCACCCCATCGACAACGATCTGGTTATTATAATCATCCAGCACAAAACGAGTTTCCGAGGTTGAATCCAGATTGGCTCCGATACCTACTTCGCTGGTCGCCCGACTAGAAGAGGAGATATCGGCAATATTGATATCGGTGATATCACCGATAGTTCCCCCATCCTCGGAAACCAGCCAACCCTGCACCCGTAGATCACTACTATTAACCATATAGCCATCTTTATCAAAAATAAAATCTCCAGCCCGGGTATAGTAGTTGATGCCGTTGTCATTGACGATAAAAAAGCCTTCGCCGTCAACGGCCAGATCCGTGGTCCGTGAGGTGGTTTCAAAGGAACTCTGGGTAAACAAGGTGGAAATATTTCCCGTATGCGCTCCGCGGCCAATCTGACTCGAGGCAGCCCCACCACCCAGACTCTGACTGACAATATCCTGAAACTGCACCCGTCCACTTTTAAAACCAATGGTATTGCTGTTGGCAATATTGTTCCCAATAACTGAAATGGCATCACCATTGACATTCAGCCCACTGACTCCGGCATAAAGCGATGTTAACGACATAATACTTCCCTCCTTATTCTCTTTTATCTTGCGATATTATTCAAACAGGGCTTAGTTGTCCCTGACCCCAACAATTTCATCGATTGGAACCTGACCGGAAGCGAGAACAACTACCGTCTGCCCCGTGTCATTATCCGTTTCAATCCCCTGCACCAGTCCACTGCCATACAAGGTAACTGCGACACTATTACCAATTTCATCTGCCGCCGCCACCTGAAAGTGGTATATCCCCACCGGCAGGGGCTGACCATTTGCATCCAGGCCATCCCAGCTAATCTGGCGGCTGCCGGCGTCCTGGTAGCCCAAATCAAGACGGGCAACCTCCTGACCCGTCTCGTTAGTTACCGTTACCGTTGTTTGATTAGCATTATCTGCAAGATTGAACTTGAGTGGCACGCTGCTGTCTCCTGCAGCCAGAGTTACTGTCCCGGAACCGGAAAAAGTCACCTGTTTACCAATCATGCTCAAGGCACTGAGGCGGTTGGTAGTTGCCGAATAATCCTGCATGGCCGCCAGGTTTTTATTGACATCAAATAGCTGTTCCAGGGAACTGAACTGGGCCAGTTGAGCGGTAAAATCCGTGCTTTCCACGGGATTTAACGGATCCTGATTTTTTAATTGTTCAATCAGCAGTGTCAGAAACTGTTCCTGACCCAATGCCGCTTCACTCAAGCCGGTTGAATCGTCCTTCTCGGTTCCAAACATGCTGGTTGGAGCCATTGTCGCTGTTGTAACATTCATCCTATGATTACTCCTTTACCGAAAAACAAAATTATTATGCCCGGATATGTAAAGATCCCGGTTGGGAAAACAATCCGGATGGTGACCGGACGGTCGGAATATGCACTTCTTCGGTCTTAACCGGCTCGACAGTACTTTGATGCTGTGCTGAAAAAGAATGATGTCGCTGCTCACTGCCGGGTGAAAATTGCTGAAAATCGCGTGACAGGTCACCACCGGCAGAATGTTGATCAATATTGACGGACATTCCGGTCATTTTCTCTGCCGGGACAATCTCCACCGCAACCTGTTTCACCTCTATGCCTTTAGCCACCAGGGAATCATGCAGAGAACTCACATGTTTCAGCAGCACATCCCTGACATCGGAATGTTGAACCACAAAATGGGCGGTTAATTTCTGCTGTTCCATAACCAGTTTTATCTCAACTTTACCCAAGGATTCCGGCTGTAATTGAATGGTAACAACCTGACGGCTGTTATGCTGATCAGGCAAACGCATAGTCACCTGATTCAATAAATCATCACTGGTAACCGGAAGAGCATTTTCTCCCTTACTGACAGCAGGCTCAAAACCCGGCAACGGCAATCCAGAAAACTGATTTTCACCAGCAGCATTCACAACAATCTGCATATTATCCTTTTTGCCAGCGGACAATTCAGACAACCCCAAGCTCAGAGTCGCATCTGCCTTGGATTTTTGCCCCGCCAGCTGTTGATCCTGTGTCCCCTGAGAGTGAGAAAATACCATTTTCGCTGCAGCATTTTTTTGTCCGGAGGCATCCCCAAAAGAAGTTGAAATATTATCATGAGGCTGTTGATCGCCGGCAGATTTAATTTTTTCCCCGGCACCGGTAACTAACTGATCCAACATGGTTTTTGACATGGTCAAGACATCATTGCTCCCGGACAAGAGATATTTCCCCAGCAGTTCCGGCGGGGAAATATCAGTGGTAGAGGTTTGCCCTGCAGCAACAGGATTTTTCATATCGATGCCTTTATCAGCCATCGATTCCAACAATGAGTTTGAAGTATTGACATTAATCCGGGGATCATCAGTGTTACCCAATATATCCGCAGAAATGGAACTGGATCCGGAAAGCAACTTCCCATTCTCAGCTACCGGAAACAAACCATTTGCCCCATTTTCCTCCGTACCCTTCCCATTAATGGCAGAGCCGATGAGCGCTGCTATCTCGTTTGCCGTTTTACCTCCAGAGTTATTTGCCGCATTCTCCATAACCCACTGGATCAACTGTTCAATCGGCAACTGTGGACGCGCTTGCGGCTCTGCTGATCCAGAAGCCGATTGCTCTTCCATCGCTGTAGTTAAAATACTTGTTCCGGTTGCTTCATCTCCTCCACCATACACCGCGGAACCAATAATTGCCGCTATCTCGCTTGCCGTTTTACCTCCAGACTTGTGTGTCACATTGTCCATAACCTGCTGAACCAACTGTTCAATCGGCAACTGTGCACGTGCCTGCAACTCTACTGATCCCGAGGCCAGTTGTTCTTCCACCACCGATTGACTCAACAAAGACACCTCACTTTCGAGGCCGGCAGTTCCTTCTTCCAATGCCAGTCCATCCAACATCGCCATGACCGTTACATATGAATACATGATTTCATCAGGAACCACGGCTTTCCCCGCCTGTTTATCAGGCACCCCTGCGGTTAAATCATCAGGAGAGGATGCTGAATATTCATATGGGGTATTATCCGCCCCCTGCACCGAAGGTGATTCTACAACTTCAGCTGAAATATTATTTTCTGCTTTGCCGCCGGATTGCTGATTAACCGCAACCTGACTCTGTTCCATTGATGAAGCAAAATCAGATTCAGTAACCTCATTACCAGACGATGATGCAATATTAGCCAAACTGATACATGACATGTCTGTGGATTGAGCATTTCCAGAAATTACTGGCATATCCATGTCATACCTCAATCTGAATTAAGCGGTTAGCTTTTAGCCATTAGCTATTAGCGCCTCACACTGCCTGCGGCAGCGGTTTATCATTAGAGAAACTTAAAATCTTCCGATAAAATTGACTGAATTGAACAAAAAACTGAATCTAATAAAATCAAGTAGTTAACATTAAGTTACTTGGAAATTCAATGATTACAGCATGTTTACTATTGCAAACTGCCACCTGTTAGGTTTTATTGTTAATGAACGTAATGCCTTGATTCTTTAAAGCTAAACGCTGATAGCTAACAACTAATCGCTTAACTTATACTCAAGTAATTTACAGCAAAAAGAATGATAAAAAAGCTGCTATTTTAAGCAAAAAACTCTCAAATTAAAAAATAATCCATAAAACCTTATTTGTTTCCCCCTGCACTTACCGTGGTAATAGATCGCGAAATCGCCGCTGCTCTTTTTGATTCTATGGCAGATAGCAGTTTGGCGGCTTTTCTTGGCTGCATCCGTAAAATAACTTCAACGGCATAAGAAAGATCCAGCTTTTCAACCAAAGGAGCTGCTGCGGCTGGCTTCATGGCAGTATAAACCGCAACCAGACGGGATAAATCTTCATCTTTTAGCGCTTTCAGTTCAGCCAACACCGTTTCAGCCCGCTGGCGCAAATTTTCAATATCCTTCTCCTTTTCCTGTAATTCTTTCTGCAAGACCATCAACCGCCGTTCCTTTTCCCGCAGCAAAGATTCTTTCTCCTGCAATGCCTTTTCCTTGTCATGCAGGATCTCTGACATCCGAATCAGTTGCTGATCTGAATGTGATGACTCAGCAGCCAGACCGGATTGCGGCAGGCAGAGCAAGATAAATATGCCCAACAATATTACGGCAGATAGAGGCAGAAAAGGCCACCAGGAGAAGCTTTTATCCATCGCACTACTAAACTTGTTAACAATGAGCTTCATTTATAATATCACTATATTTAGGTTAAACCTGAATTGAGCGGTTGGCTTTTAGCCGTTATCTATTAGTTTAATCTCAACTTTCTGACTTGTGTTACCCGAATACATTATCGGATGTTCCGGCTTGGTTCATAGCCGTGTCTGCCCAGCCCGCCGACAGGCACGGCGACAGACAGGGCTGTTTTTTCATAACTCAGAAAGTTGAGTTTAATGATTACAGGATTTTCACTATTGAAGCAGTCATCCGTTAAGTTTTATTGCTCAACTAAGGGGTCACATCCTGACAAAGGCTATTGGAAATCACCAATAAAAGCGAATATCGCGATACGCCTTTGTCAAGAAATGACCCCAATCCCAGAATCCCAGCAGTTTCTATTACCACTCAAATAGTAACTAGCAAAAAGCATGCCTTGCTGAGTCCGGAGGATTAAAGACCGCTATTAAGACATAAGGTATTGATAATGTGAGCTTTTTAACTAGATAGTTTTAAGGAAAAAGGGAGAGTACTCTCTAGGCAATTTTTGCCGGCCGGGGAAAATTAGAGGGGGTTTTATCTGCGGGAAAAAGTTCGGCTGACCGCCAGTTCATCAATTTGTTTTCGTTCATTTCGGTATTCAGCAACTTGATATTCTTGATATTGTTTTTCCTTCAAGCGTTCCAGCAGGCGCCGCTGCTTCATCTTTTCGATCAATTCCTGGCGTTTCAAGTCTACCCTGGCTTTTATTTCGGCGACCTGGGTACCTTGGGTACTAATATTACGATACAGGTGGAGAGCATATTGGCGGTGCAGGGAAATTTCTATACTGCTGATTCCCTGCTGCTCAATGGCAAGCCATTGCCGCTCATGTTCCTGCTGACTCTGCTTCAATTGGGTCAACTGATGTTCAGCATCCTTGAGTTCATCACTGATAATTCTCAGCTCCCGGGCGATGGCATCTTCCTGCACCCGACGGAATTTCAGCAATGTTTCAAGAGAAAAACGAAACATAAATTTAACACCTCCAGAATCGCAATATAAACATTAGAAAAAGTCATTCATCTTCATCCCGCAGTACCGATTCCAGTTCCCGGCAACTTTCAGTAAAAGGCATCTGCTCGCCAATCTTCTGGCACAGGAAAGCGGACATCCGCTCATGGAGCATTATCGCCCGATCTATTCGGGGATTACTTCCATGGGCATAAGCACCGATATTAATCAGGTCCTCCGCTTCACGATACGTAGCCAGGAGGCTGAGAAATTCGCCTGCTGAGTGTATCTGCGCTGCAGGTACTACATCAATCATTACCCTGCTTTTACTGGCCAGGACATCAATAGCTGGGTAGATGTTACGGTCAGCCATTTGTCGGGAAAGCACAATATGACCATCCAATATCGATCTGGCTGCATCGGCGATGGGTTCAGTCACATCATCACCTTCAACCAGAACCGTATATAAACCGGTGATACTGCCATCACTTTTTGAACGACCCGCACGCTCCAGAAGTTTTGGCAGCAAAGCAAAAACAGAGGGGGTATAGCCCTTGGTTGTGGGAGGTTCTCCAACTGCCAGACCAACCTCACGCTGGGCCATGGCAAACCGGGTCAAAGAATCCATCATCAGCAGAACATCACGGTTTTTTTCCCGGAAGAATTCCGCGATGGCGGTTGCCAGGAAAGCTCCCCGCATGCGCACCAGCGGTGGTTGGTCCGAAGTCGCCACCACCACCACACTACGAGCCAATCCTTCCGGGCCCAAGTCCCGTTCAATAAACTCCCGCACCTCCCGACCCCGTTCGCCGATCAGGGCAATGACGTTGACATCGGCCAGGGTGTAGCGGGCCATCATCCCCAGCAGGACACTTTTACCAACACCTGAGCCAGACATAATTCCCAGCCGCTGTCCCTTACCACAGGTCAGCAGGGCGTTGATGGATCGAATACCAAGATCCAGGGGTTCCCTGATTCTTGCCCTTTCAAAAGGATTAAGCGGATCCCGATAGATGGAAATTTCTTCATGATATTCCAATGGCCCCAAACTATCAATGGGATGACCCAGACCATCGATAACCCGCCCCAACAGCCTTGGACCAACCCCGATGGTAGCCCTCACCCCCCCCGCAATAATCTGGCTTCCCGGAGCAATTCCCAAACGGTCACCAAGGGGCATCAACAGGATACGCTGATTACGAAAGCCCACAACTTCAGCAATAATCCGGGTGGAGGTTTTTTCATTGATAATCTGGCAGACATCTCCCACGGAACTGGGTGGACCACTACCCTCGATAATCAGCCCGGACATCCCCACTACCTGGCCAATTGAACGCATTGTCCGGCAACCATCAACCCGTTCGATCAGCTGATCAAAATCAAGCATGTCCACCTCAAAAAACTGAAAAATCCCTTCTCAGTCCTGCAGGGCATCACGAATCTCAGCAAGTCGGGTATTCAGTCCGGCATCCACTTGACCCACGGGAGTTTCCAGTATGCAGCTTCCCCGAGCCAGGCCTGCACTGGCCAGCAACTGAACTTTATCCAGCTGCTCAAACTCAGCCTGCAGAGCAGGCAGAGTATCATGGAGAACATGGTAATCATCCGGATGAACTTTCAAAGTTATAGGACCTTTAGCCGGCATTTCGCTGATAGTTTCACGGGCAATGGTCGCAATAACTTCGGGATTTTGAGACAACTCCTGATGAACAATCTTACGGGCAATCACCACAGCCAGGTCAAGCAACTGTCCCTCATACTGCCCCAGCAAATCTTTTTTCAAAGAAACAAAACCGGACAGCATCTCAGCCAGGCTGGCTACCTGAACCGCCACCTGTTCATCACCCCTTTTCAATCCCTCTTGAAAACCCTTTTCCTCAGCTTCCTGGCATATTTTCAAGGCTTGCTGTTCAGCCTGTTCCACTAACTCCCCGGCCTTGTTTTCAGCCTCCAGCCGCAACTGGTACAACTCCTTTTCCTGCTCTTTTTTAAAGGTTTCAAGCTGATCAAGCAATCGGCGGCGGGTATTTTCAAGGTTCCGAGAATCTTTTACTGAATTACCTGGCAAAACCTGTTCAAATACGGCCGGCAAAAAATCTTTAAGTGAGCGAAACAGGGGATTTTTACCGGTTTTTCTGGTGGATTCGTTTAACGCCGGGAAGGAAAATTCACGAGGGATATCAGGCTGAGAAGAATCCCCTTCATCCAGGCTGTCAGCGGCAAAGTTCCGGGGAGAAAATACTGGCCTTTTATTATCCGGTTCAGACAACGACATCACCCCCACCACCGCCGGCAATAATAATTTTACCTGCTTCTTCCAATTTACGTACCACTTTCACAATCACCTGCTGTGCTTTCTCCACATCCGAAAGCCTTACAGGTCCCAATGATTCCAGATCATCTCGCACCATGGATGCCGCCCGTTTGGACATATTAGAAAAAATCTTCTCTTTAACTTCTTCAGTGGCAGTTTTCAAAGCCAGCAATAAATCTTCATTATTTATTTCTTTCAGTATTGACTGAATGCCGCGATCATCCACTTGAATCAAATCGTCAAAAGTAAACATGAGTTTCCTGATATTTTCAGCCAGATCAGCATCATTTTCTTCAATAACTTCCATGATACTGGCTTCAGTATTCCTATCAAGGTTATTAATCAGTTCCGAAACCACATCGAGACCTCCAAGGCGCTGGCTTTCTATTCCCCCGGTCGTTTTCAATTCACTTTCAAGAACATTTTCAATTTCATGAATCATTTCCGGGGGTACCCGGTCAAGGTTGGCAATACGCAAAACGACATCAGCCTGGATACCTTCCGGCAGCAAGCCAAGAATCTGAGCCGCTTTTTCCGGTTCCAGATGGGCCAGAATCAGAGCAACGGTCTGGGGATGTTCAGCTTTAATAAATGAGGCAATAACCCGGGGATCAACATGAGCCAAGCTGCCAAAAGGTTTCTCCTGCAATGAGTCACTGACCTTATCAAGAAAATTCTTGGTCTTTTCCTCACCCATAGTTTTCTGCAGAATATTTTTCAAATAATCCCTGCCACCATAAAACATGGATTTGCTACCTGCAGCATCAACAAATTCATGGGCAATTTTTTCAGTTACTTCACCCGGAACATTACCCAGCAGGGAAATTTCCCGGCTGATCTGCTGCAGCTCAAACTCGGTAAAAGTTTCCAAGACTTTGGGAGCAATTTCTTCTCCCAGGCCCAACAGCAAAATCGCCGCTTTCTGGCGCCCGACTAAATTATCCCCCTTTTTTTTATTGGCCATCTATTATCCTATTATATCTTTGATCCATAATCTGCAGCTTCCTGGCGAACTTGTAATCCTATAATCCTACAGCAGTGTCCGGTATACTTTTTGCGTCGTCTGCAATGTCGTTAACTGATGCTGTTCCAGCGCGACATCGTGAGTTGCCGTTGCTTTTCCCGGCGAATAGAGCGTAAAAAATTGCCCTGTTTGAGCCCTATAAGGGCGAGTTTGACAATTTTAGCGTCATGAGCCGTTGGAAATGCAGGCAAACGAGCGCCAAAAAGCGCTGAGATCAGCATCAGTTAACAGTTGCAAGAACCTAACCGGACACCACTGATAATTCTACGTTCGTCAGCTAAGGCGGGCTTAACGCCCGCAACCAAAAACAAAATAATTTTGCAACTATTCAGCGTAAGTAGAAAAGCACCATATATGAATTTATTTCAGCAAATTTTGGGGACATAACCCGATTCTCCGAAGGAAATCGGGATTGTGTACCCTGAATTTGCGGGTTAGCTGAATAGCTACATAATTTGCAACTATTCAGGTAGCTATTTTGGCAGTTAATTTAGCGTGAAAAGTGTCGAACTTTGCTTCGCCCTCTCCGACGGGGTCAAAGCTTGACAACCGGCGGGTCTATATTTCGATGTTTCAAGATAATTTCTTGCCGCCGGCAATCAAACACTGACCCCAATTGAAACAGTTTGGAAAGAGGTACTGAATAGTTACATAATTTTTACCACTGGAATCACCGAGGGCTCAGAGAAACAGCCTGACTATTTTCCTTCGTGTTCTCTATGTTCTCAAGTGAGCATTGCGAACGAGTGGTTTATAATCAACAACGTCCCTGCAACTTTCCGAATAAATAATTATAACATGTTGGAATCATTAATCTTTTGTTTATCGATATCTCAGACTTATGGAGCAAATGCCTAAAGATGTCCGGGCTTGGCTCATAGCGGCATTGACCGCCGTACGAATCACCACGATGGTGATTCGCGGCGGGCACCTCGGAGCTGCACACGATGTGCAGCGAGAATGAGCAAGAGCCATGCCGGGACATCATCAAGAACAATTACTTATTTACAGATGTGTGGCCGCAATATACGGGGTAAAAGCGCTTTTTTACGAAAACTGAGAGCTGATGGAAACTAGCTCGTCTGTTCCTTTAACCACATTTTTATAATTCTGGCAACTTCATCCGGATTTGACCCAGCATAATCACGAATTTGATCCATCATTGTTCTTTCTTTTTTTATCTCCACCTGTTCGGTTACTTCTTCTGCCATTTCGCCAATACCCCGGGCGGCGCTTCTTTTCCCCACTGAGCCGGTCATGGTAAGTTGCTGGGTAATAAAGAGCAAGAGGGGTTTTAAGACCTTCAAATAGAAAATGAGCAATCCCAAAGCCAGTAAAGCATACTTGGCTCCAACCATGATAAGATGATAACGTTCAGCCGACTTCATGGCTTTTACTTCCTCCGCCATTGAAGCCGTATCAAAAGGAACGCAGGCAACTTCAACCTGATCCCCCCGTTTTTTGTTGAAACCTATGGCTTTTTTAACCATACTGGTATAAACCAGCAAATCCTTATCGGCACGAGGGACAAATTCCGGCTTTTGATCTTTGCCAGCTTCCTTGTATATCCCATCCACCAGGACGGCAACACTGATGTTTTTCACCGTGCCAACCGGCAGTAATGTATGGCTAACCGTTTTACTGACTTCATAATTCCTGGTCTGATCATCTTTTTTGCTGACCTTTGCCCCGCCACCTGTCTGAGTTGAAGCGGTGGCTCCAGGCACATTTGAGGCAACCCCAGGGACACCCTGACCGGCCGCAGCCGGCTCCTGATTAGCTGCAGTCAGAAGATGCTCACTGCGAACCGCCGTTTGATCCGGATCGAACAGCTCTTCAGTCTTTTCCACCTGACTGAAATCCATTGGGGCTGAGACCCTGACCACCACCTTCTGCAACCCCACAACCCGCTCCATCATCGTCCGCAATCTCTTTTCCAGGTTGCTTTCATATTCCCGCTTGATACTTATCTGACTGGCGGTCATGGTTTTATCATCTTCAGGCTGCATAATTTCCTGGGACAATACCATCCCACGGGTATCCAATACTGTTACCTGGGCCGGCTGCAATCCTTCAACACTGCCGGCAACCAGCTTCATCACCCCCTCCACCTGCTCCTTATTCAGCCGGTTTCCCGGTTTCATTTTTAAAATAACCGAAGCTGTCGCCTCTTTCTGCTCTTCAATAAATAACGATTTTTTCGGGATGACCAGATGCACCCGAGACGATTCCACCTGGCGAATTTCCCTGATAGTTCTGGCCAGTTCACCCTGTAGAGCCCGCTGGTAATTGATATTCTGGACAAATTCGGTAACCCCGAGATTACTTTTATCAAAGATTTCAAAACCGACTCCACCACGCGGCAGATTACTTCCCACCAGTTTCAGCCTGGTTTCATAGACGTCTTTACGGGGAACCTTGATTACCCGACCCTGATCAACAAGCCGATACTCAATTCGCTCTTTTTTAAGAAACTGGATAACTTCGGCAGCATCATCGGAATCCAGATTATAGTACAACGGTTCAAAGGAAGTGCCAATGGTTACTGCTACGGCCACAGCCAGGCCAACAAGAAGCACCACCACACTGCCAACCAGAGCAATTCTCATTGGCACGGTCTGGCTTTTCAGCCGGTCCATAATTTGCTTCATCCAGTCAAACATGACGACGCTCTCCCCCGGTCAAAACTATCTGGTTTCCATCCGGAAATACCAGTTTCCGGATGGACATATCTATTATCAACAATAATGGCTTCTGAGTAAGTAATTACAACATATTGAAATGATAGGTTTTTTGTTTATCGATATCTCAGACTTATGGAGCAAATGCCTAAAGATATCCGGGCTTGGCTCATAGCCGTGTCTGCCCAACCTGCCGGCAGGCACGGCGACAGGCAGGCGGCATTGACCCTACAGCTGCATCTGCATAATCTGTTCATACGCGCTCACTGCTTTATTCCGCACCTGCAGCAATAGCTGGAAAGACATGTCGGCTTCTTCAAGTGCCACAATGGCATCAATCATATCCGCCGAGCGCCCACTCTGCACTGCGGTCACCTGTTGATCAGCCTGTTGCTGCAAACCATTAATCTTTTCCAGAGAGCTGCGAAGCAGTTGGCCAAAACCACCTTTCCCGGCATCGGTTCCCCCTGGACGAACGTTGGCATTGGCTGCCTGGCTGGCAAGGTTCCGCATGGTAAGGAGATGAGCTTGTATTGCATCGTTCTTCATAGCTTATTCTCTATACTTTCAGGATTTCGATGGTTTTGTTAACCATATCTTTGGTGGTTTTCATCATTGTCAGATTAGCTTCATAACTCCTGGTTGCTGACAACATATTTACCATCTCCTCAATGGCATTGACATTAGGATAGGCGACATAACCCTGAGGATCAGCGTCCGGATGTTCCGGTTGATATTTCATGATCGGCGGCCGGTTGTCAGTTATAACCTTCACCATTTCCACCGAGAGAGGCTCTGCCTGACCAGACACTGACAACGATCCCGTTTGATTGCCAACAAGCGGTTTGGCTGCAAAGACAACATCTCGCCGCCGATAGGGTCCCCCTTCAGGTGTTCGGGTCGTTTGCAGATTAGCCAGATTGCTGGCAATAACATTCAACCGGAAACGTTGGGCGGACATCCCGGCAGCACTTATGTGTAACGTATTTTGAAAACTCACTATTTGCCTCCCTCAATAATGGCATTTTTCAAGATATTCAGTTTTTTATGCAACATCTGAACGGCAGCATTATAATTCAGGTTGTTTTCTGCCAACGCTGCCATTTCATGATCCAGATCAACGGTATTCCGGTCAAAACCAGCGAGTGAACTTTCCTGCAGTTGAATCAATGGTTCAACCTCTGCTATGCTTCGTGATACTGGCAGGTGCCCCTTATGAGTTTTCACCAAAGGCAGGCGTTCAGATTCACCGAGTGCATCCTGCAACTGATCCATAAAGCTAAGTTGTCGGGCCTTATATCCCGGAGTATCGATATTGGCAATATTGCTTGAAATAACCTCCGCTTTACGAGCCCGTAAAACCATAACTTTGGCCAGCAGGTTCGTGGTATTGTCAAACAATCGGTTTACTGTCATTCTGTTGACACCCTTCACCAGGAATAAAGTTTATCCAACCGGCACAACATGTTGAAAAAACGTGGTTTAGCTGGAATCGCACGCTCTTAAAAGTGGCTATTTTTTACCTAGGGATGGAAGAGCAAGCAAATCATATGCCAGCAGCTCAGGAAATCTGAAAGTGGGAAAATCCGGGAGGTAGAGAATTAAGACGGTTTGCTGACAGCATTCTGATTAATTGATTCGGGAGTCTGGTCATATTTTTCCCGATATTCACGCAATTTATTCCGTAAAGTCCTGATGCTGATACCCAAAATACGGGCAGCATGGGTACGATTATTATCGACTTCTTTCAGGGTTTTAAAAATCATAAATCGCTCCAGCGATTCCAGGCTGGTTCCCACCGGTAAAGGCAGAGATACTCCAGGAATCATATCAGCGGGATTCCCTTCGACAGCACCTGCATCACCACTGTTGGCAACTGCGAGCAATTCATCCTCATCCAGAAAAAGATCGCTCGGTTCCAACAGCGATCCTTCCGCCAGGACTACACCACGTTCAATCATGTTTTCCAGTTCCCGAACGTTCCCCGGAAAAGAATGATGAAATAATGCCTGGCGCGCGGCAGCTGAGATACCCCTGATTTTCCGGTTGTTTTTCCGCCGATAACGATCGATAAAACGTTCAACCAGCAGATCAATATCCATTAATCGTTCCCTTAACGGTTTGATAGTCAAAGGAATTACATTAAGCCGGTAATAAAGATCCTGGCGAAAATTCCCGGCCTCAACTTCTTTTTTCAGCACTCGATTCGTGGTGGCAATTATGCGAACATCAATGGGGACAGGATGTCGCCCGCCAACTCGGTCAACCTCGCCTTCCTGGATAACGCGCAACAATTTACTCTGTAAACCCAAGTCCATTTCAGATATCTCATCAAGTAGAATCGTACCACCATGAGCCAGCTCAAATTTGCCTATTTTCCTCACTATGGCCCCGGTAAAAGCACCTTTTTCGTGACCAAAAAGCTCACTTTCCAACAGGTTTGGAGGCAGGGCAGCACAATTAATGGCAACAAAAGACTTTGCCGATCGGGGACTTTGTCGATGGATAAAACGGGCAAGAACCTCTTTGCCTGTACCGCTCTCACCCTGGAGGAGTACCGTTGCATCACTGGCGGCAGCTTTAGTGGCCAGCCGCACCAGCCGTTCCATAGACGGGTCAGCATAGATTAAATCCTGGGGATGATGCTTTACGATTGGTTTCAGGCTTGGCACCTGCTGCTCCAGCACCACCCTTTTAATCAATGATAGAAGAGCATCAATAGTCATATTTGCTTTCAGCAGATAATCAACAACTCCCAGGCGTATGGCACCAATTGCTCCTTCTACTGAAGGGGACGCCACAACCGGCAAAAGTTTAATCTCTGGAAATTGCTGATGCAAAGCAGCGATAATATTTTTCCCCTTTTTATCCCGCCAATCAAGCTCACCGACAATCAGAGAAACCGGTAGCATATTTCTGAGGGTTCCCAGATAGTCTGCCGGCAAGGGGTGGCATACTACACGCATGCCGGCATTTCCCAGGCCGACGATCAGCGGCTTCCAGAAATTGCCATCAGCATCCCAGATTATTACTGTAAATTTCGACTCCCCGTTTTCCATTCATAATCCTTGAGATTAGAGATAGCCAGAGATGTCCAGTCACTGTTTTTGTAATGAGATTTCAAGGTATTTATTATTTTATCAAGTTCTTTTTTCTGTCCTAAACGAGCATAGCAGAGGGACTGCCAGTACAATAATTCGGCTAAATTTTCATGGTGGTTCATCATGAGAGAAGCCTGACGAAATCTTGCCAGTGAAGCCTGATAATCCCCCTTAATAAATAATATTCTGGCAAGTGCGGAAGTCAGGGTAACCCGGTGTGCCACATCAACCAACTGCGGTTGGGCATTAGCCAAGGATATGGCCTCCCGATAGCTTGCTATGGCAGCATCGATTTCTCCTTCATTGTTGTAGGCCTCACCCATCATGGTCATCAGGGAAACTCTTTCCGGGATTTGCCTGATTGATAAACGGGAACGAATTTCAGCCAACATCTTTAATGCCGCCGGATTTTCTCCTTCCCTGATCATGATTTCAGCTTTTAACAACATCATTTTTATCCACCAGGAATTCCCCAGATCATTCATTACCAATGGCTGTAGTAATCCGGCCGCATCCTTCACCTGCCCCAGGAAAAGATGACAGCTGGCCATCCCCCAGGTAATGGCTAAAAATTCCTCTTGGGACGGTTTAAAGCCCTGTAGTGAACCATACAACTTCAATGCCCCGGCATACAAACCCTGGTAACGCATAGCTTCAGCTAACCAAAAAAACGGATACATTCCCGTTGGCCGAGGTAAAAAATTATTGCCATACCGTTTTTGCAAGGCCACCATCGCCGCATATTTTTTTTGTTGATAGTCGTCTCTCAGTTCATCATAGATCACTTTCCGCATCTCAGCAAGGGCCACTGAACGAATATCATGATCTACCTGAGGCAAGATCAATTGATCAAAAAGCTGCCGGGCACCGGCATAATCATGTTGTTTACACAACAGACGCCCCAGGCGCAACCGGGCTACATTACTCAAGGGATTATCCGGATAGTTGTCAGCAATCAAATAATAGGCATGTTGAGAATCCAGAAATTCGGCATAAGATCTCAATTCAGGACACCCGGCAAGTCCGGGGTTTTCAACCCCCAGCCGAGCCATGGCTAACCGGGCAATAATCTCGCCGTCAGTTTCAGGATACTCTTTGATAACCGTAGCCAGGAAGGCAACCCCTTCAGCAAATTTCCCCTGGGTCAAAAGGGAATCTCCCACTTTTGCCAAAGCCAGATCAGTAAAATCATTTTCAGGAAACAGATTACGCATCATCAGCAGATAGTCACGGGCCTGCTGATATTTTTTCAATGACAGGTAGCAGCTACCTAAAAGATAGATAGTCCGGGGATCGGCCTGTAAATACTCCGGCGTCCTTTTTAACGCGGATTGATACCTGGACAGGGCCTTGGTAAAATCCCCCAGATGGTAAAGACAGTGGGCCTGATAAAATTCGGCTTCCGTACTGAATCCCCGCTGGGGATACTTTTCCACCAATTGCTGATAGGCATGCAGGGCTTTCCGGTAACGTTTCAGGGAATAATTTATCCGGGCGATTTCATACCAGGCAGCCGCGGCAAAACGGCTCTGGGGATACTGGTGAGCCAATGCCTGATAGACTCCTTCTGCCTCATAATCGAAATCCATACTCTCGTATGCACGACCAACCTGCAGCAAAGCCCAGGGGGCATCACTATCCCGGGAATACTTTCTTACCACCTTTAGATAGTTATCAATAAGATGATGTAAATTACGGCTGTTTCCACTGTTTTCCTGCCGTGCCAAGGCATCATTATAACGAAAAAATGCTTTGGGAACCAAAGCAGAATGGGGGAACAGGGTCACCAAACAGCTAAAAGTTTCCATTGCTTTTTCTAATTCACCTTTAAGATAATGCTGCAATCCCTGATCATACAACTCACAGCCAGGATCAGCTTCACTATCGGCAACCGGGGTGGAAACTAATGTTCCCACCGGAGGCCCTGATTCCAACTTCTCTGCAATCGGCTTATCCGTTAACAATTCATTTTCCGCCGGTGATAATAATCGGAATTCCGAAGAAATCGATTTCTCCAACATTGGTACTTCAGGCTCAGTCGAATTGCTTAATGAAGGTGGAACAATATCAATCACTTCCGGCTGCTTCGACTCTGCTTCGACCGTTTCTGGTTTTGGTGCAGCCCCGGCTTCAACCGCGGTCAAAGGTTTTTCCCCAAGTTTCATTGCCGCTTCCGGTTCCTGGATTTCTGGCTGTTCATCGGAATTTTTTATTTTATCGGCGGATGCAGCCTTTTCTTCTGAGGTGACCTGCCGGCTGTTGATATCAATAACCAACATGGGAGGGGAGTTGAATAGGTGGGCCCGGTAATGGTATTGGCTGGTGGTAAGTAAAAGCTGTACCTGGAGATACTGTTCTTCCTGACTGATGCGAATCCCTTTAATTAAACGTTCGTCAACCAATTGCCGGGGAGGCATCTGACCGCGACTGAAATCAAATAACTTGATAGAGAGGATAGCATCATCCGGCTTATCATCAACTTCATAAAAACCGGCACTGCTCAATTGTAAAACCACCCTGCTTTTTTCCTTAAAGCTACCAATCTTGACCGATTCCAATATTTTTTTCGCGGCGGCACAGCTATCTCCGGGGAAAAGCATCCCACCGCAAATCAGGAGCAGAAGCAGAAACAGGACAATTTCACAAGGGAACTTGACAGTTTGGCGCAGATTAAACAGGGTCCGCTCCTCCATTCAGGCAGCTTGGAAAAAAGCTTTTATTTATCATTCAAAGTATCCGCATTTATCCGATTACGCTTAATTTTCTCAATCAATGTGGTTCGGTTCATTTTCAACAACCGCGCGGCCCGCTCCTTGACTCCCTGGGACTGCTGTAAAGCCTGGATGATCAATGCTTTCTCCAGCTTACCAACCTCAGTCTTCAGCGACAAGCCTTCCGCGGGGATAGTGGTCAACGGCAACCGGGAAGCGTTTTCCGCTTTACCAATCATACGATCCATCGATACAATCTTTTCCGGCAGGTCAACAGGCAATATGGAACCACCAGATTTCATCACCATTATCCGTTCAATGATATTTTCCAGTTCCCGGACATTTCCGGGCCATGGATATGACTGCAAAAGCAGCATAGCTTCCGGGCTGATGTCGGTTACCGGCAAACCTGATCGTGCTTCGTTCTGGCAACGAATAAAATATTCCGCCAGACAGGGGATATCCTCAGGACGCTGGCGGAGTAGCGGGAGCTGGATGGGAACCACGTTAAGACGAAAAAAAAGATCCTCGCGAAAAACACCTTCCCGGACAGCCATTTCGAAATCACGGTTAGTGGCGCAAATAATTCGGATATCTATCTTTTTTGCAGCCTGGCGCCATCCCAGCGGTTCAACCGTACGGTCCTGAATCAAACGTAGTATTTTTACCTGCAGCAGGGCATCCATTTCACCAATTTCATCAAGAAACAGCCCTCCCCCATCAGCCATTTCCACCCGACCCAGGCGGTCGGAAATCGCCCCTGTAAAAGCACCCTTGACATAACCAAACAGTTCGGACTCAAGAAGTTCACGGGGAATTGCGGCACAATTAACCGGTATAAAAGGATGCCCGGCTCGGGCACTCAGTTTATGAATGGCTCGGGCAACTAATTCCTTGCCAGTTCCACTTTTTCCCTGAATTAAGACATTGCTGTTACTGCGGGAAATTTTTTGAATCAGACGGAAAACAGATTTCACCCCAGGGGAAGCCCCCAGCATCCCATGGAATCCCAAAGATTTCAATACCTCATCCGCGGGCAATTGTTCGTCTTCCACTTCTGCCGCCAATTCACTACAACACTGATTGACAACCCTTTGGACATCAGGAGGAGAAAGAGGACTGGTAATATAGCTGTGGGCTCCATGCAATACACCCATTTTAACCCGTTCAATGTCTCCCTGAGCACAAATCATAATCAGGGAAATTGGAAGATCACACAGGAATGAAGGCCAAAAGAATTCCTTGGCAGGCGGCAGACAATCAATAAATATTGTTGCTGTCGTTCCGACGGATATCCGCCGTCGGGATAGCTGATCGGGGGCTAAAACTTCCAATTGTACCGGTTCAGGCAAGCAGGCCTGCAGAAGGCCCGGCAGGTGATCATCGGTGGTAATAAGCAGATAAATGGAGGGAGAACCTGGCATAATCAGGATCTGAGCTCATCCGGGAAAAGAATTCGGTTCAGCAAGAAAATCTTCCAATGATCCGGGATAGATTGTCAATATCCGATCAAGTTTGGTTATGGTGATAACATCCAAAATTGGCGCTGGCAAGCCAACCAGAGTAAAAGAACGACCCAGATTTTTTGCCTGTTTATAAATACTCACAAAACAGCCAAGACCGGAACTATCGACAAAATCCAGTCCACCGCCATCAATAGCAAGGTTCTGCTGGCTCTGCTGCAGTATATCCGCCGCTGCCAGCAATACAGCGCTCACCTGACTCGCATCAAGAACCCCTCCTAGAATCAGGGCGGCCAACTGGTCAAAGTTTTTTGAAATTATTTCCATACTCGATATCCCCGTCATCCAATCAAATTTTCATGTAGACATGTAAACTAAGCAGTCAGCTATTAGCTGTCAGCTTTGAAAAACCAGGGCATCACATCAGTAGAAATATAGCATCCAACGAGCAAAAATTTCTTATAGTAAACATCATGTAATCATTAAACCAATAGCTTACAACTAATATGGTTGACACTTGTCAAGAGAAAAAAGTAACCCACAGCCCCTTGCTTTGTAG
>CAYZIS010000015.1:0-63433 GCA_964478545.1 uncultured Thermodesulfobacteriota bacterium | reverse complement strand
GCTAGAAAATATTTACATCCGGCTAAAACTGGCTACTTTTCAACACCTTTCTTATATCAAAATTCCAAGAAATCTAAAAATAAATTGACAGCTTATCAGATTTAAGTTAGTGAAATCCGTAAATAAAAATCGATTTTTCAGGATATCCTATTGAAACAAAATAAAAAAATTCTGGTAACCGGTGGCGCCCGCAGTGGCAAAAGCGCCTTCGCCCAGCAAATGGCGGAACAGCTACCCGGGCCCCGGGCTTATCTGGCCACCGCCCAGATCCTTGACGATGAAATGAGGGAACGGGTTGTCCGACACCAGGCACAGCGGGGCCAGGAATGGCAGGCCACGATTGAAGAACCCTATGCCCTCGACACTTCCCTAATGCAAGCGGCTTCCCGTTTTCCGGTCATCATGGTAGACTGCATGACCATCTGGCTGACCAATATACTGCTCTCTAACCAGGAAACTCCCGGCATTGTCCTGCAAAAGGTTGATCAATTGATCGCCTCACTGCAAGACTGTACCTCCACGGTCATTATGGTCACTAATGAAGTTGGACTCGGAATTGTCCCTGAAAATCCCTTGGCCCGGCAGTTCCGTGATCTGGCCGGATTCGCTAATCAGAAACTGGCGGCGGCCTGTGATACCGTTTATCTGGTCAGTTGCGGCCTGTCGCTGAAACTTAAATAGTGTTCATCCGGAAACGCTCATTTCCTGATGAACGCTTTCAGCGATTAGCAGTCAGCTTTCAGTAAAGTATTTTTTAAAAAAAACTTCTTCAGCTGAAAGCTAAAAGCTGACAGCAAATTCGGAAACACCAGTTTCCGAATGGAAACAAATAAGATGCTGACATCATTCCACTTTGCCCTGTCTTTTTTAACCACCCTGCCCTTCTCTTTTAAAAAATCACTTTCACCCAGGGAAATAGCCGCTTCGCTTTCCTGTTTTCCCCTGGTAGGTTTCTTGCTAGGATTGATTATTTCCCTGGTTTTCTACCTGTTTACCCCCCTACTACCCCGCCAAATAAACAGCGTAATTATACTCATCATCTTAGTTGTGCTTACCGGAGGATTTCACCTGGACGGAGTAGCAGACACTGCCGATGGTTTTCTTAGTGCCCGCAGCCGTCCAGAGGACATTCTTAAGATCATGAAAGACAGCTCTATCGGTACCATGGGTGCCCTGGGTCTGATACTCGTTTTACTGCTAAAATATACCACCATTACTCAGCTTCCCAACCAGGAGGTTATCCCCTGCCTAATTCTTCTGCCCGCCTACGGTCGCTTTACCATTGTAATCCTAGCCTATCTGGCATCCTATGCCCGCAAAGAAGGCGGGCTGGGTGAGGCTATTACCCAACAGGTTTCCTTACGTGAAATCGCTTATGCTGCGGCATATACCATCATCGGCACTTTGCTGTTAACGGGGTTTAAGGGCCTTATGGTTCTGATAATTATCACTTTTTACGCCTGGGGAATAAAAATTTATGCCACCCGGCGGATTGGCGGCATCACTGGTGACCTGCTTGGATTTTGCTGCGAAAGCAGTGAAGCTCTGGCCTTGGTCTGCTGGGTCGCCCTTTTACATTAAAGATTCCCTCCTGACGGTCACTTGTGTTAAACCTAAATTAAGCGATTAGCTTTTAGCAGTTAGCTATTAGTTTAGTAATTACAAGATGTTTAATTCTTACAGATCCTCACCCGTTGGGTGTTGTTACTAATCAACGTAAAGCCCTGATTTTTAAAAGCTAAATGCTAATGGCTAATAGCTCAGCTTAGGTTAAAATATTTTTATGACTAAGGAATCACCAACCACTATTTTCTTGCTTCGCCACGGACAAACAGTCAACACCCTTGATGGCAAATTCCGTTATAACGGGCACATTGATGTTGATGTAACCGATGAATCCCTGGAAACCATGAAAAGCATTGCCCAACAACTGGACGCCCATGCGATCACCCATATCTACTCCAGTGATCTGCGCCGCAGCCAGGCCGGAGCCGTTATGATTGCCAATAAGCTGAAATTACCCCAGACATCATTACCTGCTTTCAAAGAAATAAAGATGGGGTGTTGGGAGGGTTTAACCTATGACGAAGTCAAGGAACAATACCCTGAACAGATTAAAAAAAAATTTACTGATTTTATCAACTACAGAATTCCTGGCGGTGAGACCATCCCTGAAGTGCAAAATCGGGTTTTCAAGCAATTAGATGAGCTACTACAAAACCATAGCGGTGAGCAGTTGGTAATTGTTGCCCATGGCGGAATCAATATGCTGATTATCTGCCAAGCCCTGCAAATGGCAGCGACTGACATATTTCGGCTGAAACAGGATTTCTGCTGCGTTAACCATCTTGACTATTACCATGATTTTGTCCAGGTAAACTTGGTGAACGGCCCATGTCTTCCTTGAATGCAAACAGGTTTTACTGGATAATTATCCTCCTTTGCACTTGCTGCCTGGGCTGCATGGCCAGGAAGTCCCACTTTGACTATTCATTACCCAAACAATCCCGACTGATCAAAAGCCAGGAAGGAATCGCATCATGGTATGGCAAGGATTTTCATGGGGAAAAAACCTCCAGCGGTGATATCTATGACATGCACAAACTAACGGCTGCTCACAAGGAATTGCCGTTGGGCAGTCTGGTCAAGGTAACCAACCTGGAAAACCGACACCAGGTTGAGGTCCTGATCAATGACCGAGGACCATTTATCCGTGGACGAATTATTGATTTGTCCTATGCGGCGGCCAAAGCCCTTGACATGGTTGATCAGGGTACAGCCCTGGTACGAATCATACTAATTTCGCCACCACCAGCCGCCAACAAACAATCAGTTTTTCCTTTGACCTGCTACTATGGCATTCAGGCCGGATCTTTCGCCAACCGGAAAAACGCCCAGGTGCTATATGTAAAATTACAGGCATTGACTAAAGATGTTTTCATGCAGACCACGACCTGTGGCAAGAGAACCTGCTACCAAGTGAGGGCTGGCTGGTTTGCCAACCGCCAGCACGCGGTACAACTTGCCAGCAAACTTAAACAAAAGGGTTTTGAATCAATCATAATTTCACAAAATCATGATTGATCGCTTCTGAATTAGTAATTTACTCCTGAATTCCTGTCACTCTTTTCAGTACCCCCTTGAGGGGTATAAAAAACAAGAAATTGTCGGGAATACATTCAGGATGTTCGGGCTTGGCTCATAGCCGTGTCTACCAACGGGCAGGCGGGTTTGGCCGCCGAACGAATCACCAGGACGGTGATTCCCGGCGGATGCCTCGTCGGCCGGCCATGGACGGCCGACGAGAATGAGTGAGAGCCATGCCAGAACATCCCGATACATTGATTTGGGTTGCGGGCGTTAGCCCGCGTTAGATTCAAGATGTAGATATAAGTGAAATCTTTACCGTAGAGGACGTTCATGTCATCTCCTGATATTATTACCATTACCAAGAATAAAAAGGTTGCTGACAATTTTCTTCGTCTCTGCGTCAAACAACCGCCGCTTTTTATCTGCACGATAGCGACCACGGAAACAGCTGCCATTCCCGGCATCTCTGCAGCTGGCGCCAACCCTGAGCTGATTTGTTACACTGCAGCAGCGGATGTAGAAGCCCTCTACTATGGTAAAGCCCGTTGCCTCGATAAAATTCCGGAAAATCCCCAGGGACCACCTTCGCCTGTCATCATCACCATGGCAGCCAGGGAAGCAGTGGACTGCCCGATGGTTATTGTTGATGCCGGAAATTCCATCAGGCCACAGATTCCCTTACTGGTAGCCGGACAGACACCCGGAAAATCAATTATCACCCCATTACCGGTAGCAAACGCTCAGGAGTTACTGGCCCAAGGGCTTATGATTGGGGAAAACCTTGGCCAGCTGGGGAAAACGCTGGTCATGGGAGAAAGTGTTCCGGGAGGAACCACCACGGCTTTAGCTCTGATGGAGGTTTTGGGAATAAACGCTTTTGGCAAGATCAGTGGAAGTATGCCGGGAAACAACCCGTCATTGAAAGAGAAGATCATCACCGGAACGATGACAGAAAAAGGTCTGGTTCGTGCTTCCCTGGTTTCTGATCCTCTGGCTGCTGTCTCCATGATGGGCGACCCCATGCAGATTGTACAGGCAGGCATGGCACTGGCAGCCAGTCGCTATACTCCGGTAATCCTTGGAGGTGGCACTCAAATGTTGGCGGTTGCCGTACTCATCGGCAGACTTCTCGAGCTGCAAAACTTTGACCGACTGCCAGCAATGCACCGTGAACGCTGCATAACTGCCATCAAGGATGCCCGTTTAGAAAACTTAGGAATTGCCACCACTGCCTGGGTTTCCGAAGATAATTATGCTGATATCAGGGGACTTGCCGGCCAATTGCCGGCGAAGATCCCCATGTATGCCGCCCGGTTAAATTTCATAACCTCCAGGCACAAAAATCTGCAGCTTTACGAACAGGGATTCGTCAAGGAAGGGGTCGGAGCCGGAGCTCTTGCCCTGACCGCATTTTTATACCTTGAAATGGATAACAACGACCTATTGCCTGCCATAGAAGCGATTTATGAGCGTATCTACCTCTCAGACTAAAATTCCTCCCCCCTTAAGAACCCTGATTGAAGCCTACCTCAATTCACAGGCGCATCATTCAGTGCCTTTCTCGTCCTGCCTCTTGGCCGGTGACGGTTCTGACCGCAAATATTACCGGATTCAGACCTGCCTTCATGAAAAACATTTGATTGCCGTTGACGCTTCACATGGTTGGGGAAGATTCCGGCAAATAAACAGCATCAGGGTAACCGAAAATCATTCATTCATGTATTTGGCTCAGCATCTATCCCAACTTGGATTTCCCGTTCCCCAGGTTTTTTCAAGCAGCCTGGACAGCTGTTATTATCTTTTGCAGGATCTTGGCACCACAACTCTTTATGGCTTAATCAATGGTGGAAATTGGGACACTGATATTCACCTTTATTATCGCCAGGCTCTGATCCTGCTGATCAAAATGCAGCACAAAACCAGCATAACCTTCAAACCTTCATGGTGCTATGCCGGTGGATATTATGATCGGAAACTGATCATTTCCCACGAACTGGAATATTTTGTAAAATCTTTTGCCATCCCTTTTGGAAATATCAGCCTGTCAAATGCTGAGCAAAAAATCCTTTTACTAGAATTCAACCAGCTTGCTGACCAAGCGTTAGAAGCTCCCTGCCGCTATTTTCTCTATCGTGATTACCAGTCTAAAAACCTGATGATCAAGAATGGACGGATCTGGTTGATTGATTTCCAGGGAGCCCGGCTGGGCCCTCCCTATTATGATCTTGCTTCTTTGATCAATGATCCCTACGTCAACATGCCATTTCCAATCAGAAATAAACTTCTTGATTACTATTACGAGCATGCCGCCAGGCCATTATCCCTGCCCCCGCGCCAGCGATTCAACCAGTTTTTCACCCTTTTTTCCCTGATTCGCGGCCTGCAGGTTTTAGGTGCTTTCGGCTTTTTATCAGACCAGAAAAAACGACTGCATTTCCGCACTTACATCCCCCAGGCATTGGATGATATAAAACGTTTCGCTGCAGATCCCCAGATAACAGCTGAAATTCCTGCCCTTGGACAGCTGATCTCAAAGCTCTCCTTCAAACCTTGACGGCTGCTGAGTAACTGTAAATATTCAGTTAACAATGAAAACGAGATAACTCTCACAAAGTCACAAAGACACAGGGGAAACCAAACTTCATTTACCCATCTCCGTGGCTCTGTACCTCCGTGAGAAAAACAATTGCCCTGCATAACTAAAAAAAGCATGGCCATTATGACCATGCTCTTCAGATAAAACAGCTTTCATTCAGTTTTTTATTCTTTGGGCTCTGCTTCCTTAGTCTCACCTTCTTCATCAACCGCAGCTTCAGGTTCAGATTCGGAACTTTCAGCCTCGGCTACTTCCTGAGCCTCACTTTCAGCCTCAGCAACATTCTCTTCAACTGCCTTTATTTCTTCAATTCCGGCAGCGATTTCGGCCTCAACTCCCTGTTTAACTTCTTCTGATATGGAAGTAATCTTTTCAGCAACCGGTTTTTCCTTCTTCACCATCTTACGGGCAGTAAAAGTCACCACCGACATGGGCGCATTATCACCAGCACGAAACCGAGATTTGATCACCCTTGTATAACCACCGGGACGATCCTGGAATCGGGGGGCGATTTCATCAAATAACTTTTTGACCAATACATGATCATTCAACAGTTTAAATGCCTGACGACGGGCATGCAAGCTGTTCTTCTTACCCAAAGTCACGAGCCGATCGGAAAGTCTTCTCAACTCCTTGGCCCGGGGCAACGTCGTTTCAATGGTTTCATACTTAATTAATGATCCAGCCAATGACCGCATCATCGCTTTCTGATGGCTGGGTCCATATCCCAGTCTCCTGCCTACAACTTGATGTCGCATCCCCTTTTTCTCCCTTTATCCACTGGCAAAACCGCCCGGCTACAATCAGTAACAGCGGCAGATCAGTTACATACTCTTATTCTTCATAATCGTCGATCATGACTTTTTTAATCATCTCGGCATTTTCAGGATCAAAATCCGTTACCTTCACCCCCAGCGACAAACCCATCTGACTGAGAATATCCTTGATTTCATTCAGGGATTTACGACCAAAGTTCTTGGTCGTCAACATCTCTGCTTCGGTTTTCTGCACCAGCTCTCCGATCAGTCTGATGTTGGCATTTTTCAGGCAATTAGCTGAACGTACTGATAATTCCAGCTCATCAACACTGCGATAAAGATTCTCGTTAATGACTGGTTTTTGTACTTCATCTACTATTTCTTCTTCAACCGGAGGTTCACAACTCTCGTCAAAGTTTATAAAAACATTCAACTGTTCCTTCAGAATTTTAGCTCCATAGGCTAACGCATCATCAGAAGTGATACTACCATCCGTCCAAATTTCAATGGTCAACTTATCATAGTCTGTCTGCTGACCAACCCGGGCATTAGAAACCACATAGGTCATTTTCTTAATTGGTGAGAAGACCCCATCAATAACAATTGTTCCCAGGGGAAATTTCCGATTTTCCTCTGTTTGACCCGCTGGGACATATCCTTTCCCGGTCTCTGCAGTCAATGTCATTTTCAAGACAGCATCTTCATTAAGAGTAGCAATATGATGATCAGGATTCAGTATCTTCACATTATGATCAGTGACAATATCACCGGCAGTAACTTCCTTTTTATCCGTTCCCCGAATATCAAGAGACAAGGTTTTTGGCTTGTCAACAAACATCTTCAAACGAACACCCTTCATATTAAGAACAATCCGGGTCACGTCCTCAACAACACCGGGAATCGTGGAAAATTCGTGCTGAATACCATCAGCATGCAAGGAAGTGATCGCAGCACCCTGCAGAGAAGAAAGCAGCACCCGCCGCAAAGCATTCCCAAGGGTAACCCCATAGCCGATCTCCAGGGGCTCAACCGTAAACTTGCCATATTCTGAAGTCAGGGTTTCCTGATCAACTTGCAAGCCTTTAGGAGCAATCAAATCTCGCCAATTCTTATATTTCATTGATATATCCATAGCATTCCTTAACGAGAATAGAATTCGACAATCAGCTGTTCATTGATTGTCTGGGCAATATCCTCACGTTTGGGCAGTGACGTAACCGTCCCTTTAAAGTTATTCTTATCCAAATCAAGGAATGCCGGCAAGCCCCGCCGTCCGGCAGCATCAAGTGCCTCAACAATCCGACCAACTTTCCGACTTTTTTCACGCAACTCAATAACATCCGTGGCTTTAACCTGAAAAGAAGGAATGTTTACTTTGGCCCCGTTAACCATAAAATGACCATGACGAACAAGCTGCCTGGCTTCATTTCTGGTATTGGTAAATCCCAACCGATAAACAATGTTATCAAGGCGCCGCTCAACAAGAACCAAAAGATTTTCGCCAGTGACTCCCTTCTGCCGGTCAGCCCGCTGGAAGTAACTACGAAACTGTTTTTCCAGCAATCCATAAATCCGACGGACCTTCTGTTTTTCCCGTAACTGGACACCATATTCAGAAAACTTAGAGCGCCGTTGGCCATGCTGTCCAGGGGCATAAGCCCGCCTGTCCACAGCGCACTTATCCGTATAGCATCGATCGCCCTTTAAAAAAAGTTTCACGCCTTCTCGCCGACAAAGTCGACAAACAGCATCTTTATACCTTGCCAAAACAGCCTCCTTTAGACCCTTCTCCGTTTGGGTGGCCGACACCCGTTATGTGGAATAGGGGTTATATCCTTAATAACCTTGATGGTCATCCCCGCAGCCTGAATCGCCCGAATGGCCGATTCACGGCCTGCACCCGGCCCTTTAACCAGCACTTCCACGGTCCGCATCCCATGCTCCATGGCCCGCCGTGCTGCCTCTTCAGCTGTTTGCCGGGCAGCAAATGGGGTACTTTTTCGTGACCCTTTAAAGCCAACAACTCCCGCACTAGCCCAAGCAATCACATTACCATTAAGATCAGTAAAAGTAACCTGAGTATTATTGAAAGTGGCCTGAATACAGGCAACTCCCACCGGAACATTCTTTTTTACTTTTGCTTTTGTAATTTTTCCTCTGGGTTTGGCCATTTTCCCTCCACAAACCTAATAACCGGCAATATAACTGTCAGCTACCAGCTAATTCACTATTTCTCTATCAATCAGATGCTACAACTCACTATCCCGGATTGTCACCTTCCTGCAGATAGCCTATCTTATTTTCATCCCAAGGTAATGATATTATTATTTACGATTGCGAGCCACTGGATTTCGACCCGGCCCTTTTCTGGTCCTGGCATTGGTTTTGGTTCTTTGCCCCCTTACGGGCAGTGAACGACGATGCCGCAATCCCCGGTAGCAACCAATATCCATCAGCCTTTTGATATTTGCACTTACCTCACGGCGCAAATCGCCTTCAATATAGTTCTCTTTAGCAATTATTTCCCGAATTCGACCTAATTCATCGTCCTGAAGCTGGTCCGCACGGATATCATGATTTATCTGTGCTTCCTCAAGGATCTTCTGGGCCTTACTTTTGCCGACCCCATAAATATAGGTAAGTGCTATTACGATCCGCTTATTCGGTAATACTACCCCTGCAATTCTAGCCAATTCCCACTCCTCCTCGTATCGGGTTTATCCCTGGCGCTGTTTATGCTTTGGGTTTACACAAAGTACCCTCACGACGCCACGCCGTTTAACTATCTTACACTTGTCACACATCTTCTTAACTGATGCCCGGACTTTCATTATCTGTCCCCCCTCCACTTTTCAATACCTACAGGCGCTACTTAGCCCGGTAAGTAATTCTCCCCCTGGTAAGATCATAAGGAGATAATTCCATAGTTACTGTGTCACCGGGTAGGATCTTAATGAAATGCATCCTCATTTTCCCGGATATATGGGCAAGAACCCGGTGGCCGTTTTCCAACTCTACACGAAACATTGCGTTAGGCAACGTTTCCAACACCTTACCCTGCACTTCTATCACATCTTCTTTTTTGGCCATGTGTATCCTTGCTGCTTTCTCTTTAATCAGCCCAATCAATCATCTAACTTGAGCAGTTAGCTGTTAGCCGTTAGCGGTTAGCTGTTAGTTCCGTGATTACAGCATGATTCTTATTACAAGCTGTCATCTGGCAGGTTTTATTGCTCATCTACGTAATACCTTGATTTTTTAAAGCTAATCGCTGATAGCTAAGAACTAATCGCTTCACTTAGGTGCTTATAAACTCAAAATATCCGGACCGTTATCTGTAATCGCGATAGTATGTTCAAAATGCGCTGACAGCTTCCGATCTCTGGTTACCGCAGTCCAACCATCAGTCAGAACATCCACTTCATAGGTCCCCACATTCACCATTGGTTCTATAGCAATAACCAAACCGACTTTCAACCGCATACCAGTCCCGGCTACACCATAATTGGGCACCTGTGGTTCCTCATGAAGCTGGGTACCAATGCCATGGCCGACGAAGTCACGGACAACCGCGTATCCTTGTGACTCCACATATCGCTGAATTTTATTTGAGAGTGTAAATAAATGCTCATCGGGCCAGGCAGAACGAATCCCCTCTTCAAGTGATTCTCTGGTAACCTGCATCAGGCGTTTGGCCTCAGAACTTACCTTTCCCACCGGGACCGTCAAGGCTGCATCACCAAAATAGCCATTAAGCTTTGCCCCGACATCCAAACTGATAATATCGCCTTCAACTAAAATGATATCTTTGCTGGGGATACCATGGACAATAACTTCATTAACCGAGGCGCACAAACTTGACGGGAATCCGGCATACCCCTTAAAGGCGGGAATAGCACCACGCTTTTTAATCAGCTTCTCAGCAATATGATCCAATTCAATGGTGGAAATCCCTGGCTTTACCACCTCCTGAAGATATTTCAGTACTTCTGAAACAATCTGGTTTGCCGCCCGGATTTTTTCTATCTCCCGCTTTGAACGTAGGGTTATCATCCCTTCACAGCATCCATTATTGAGGCGAAAATAACATCAACACTGCCGGTACCTGGAATAGGACGAACCTTGTCTTTAGCACTGTAGAACTCAATAAGAGGTGCAGTCTGTGCGTGATAATTAATCAAGCGTTCCTTAATAGCCTCTTCCCTGTCATCATCCCGGTGATAAAGTTTTCCACCGCAAAGATCACAAATTCCTTCTTGCTTTGGCTTATTAAACATAACATGAAAACTTGCACCACACGAACACATGCGCCGTCCGGTCAACCGCTCAAGCAAGGCACTATCAGGAACTTCTATGCTGATAACATGGTCAATATCCTGATCCATGCCCTTCAACATCTCATCCAGCGCTTCCGCCTGAGCCACTGTCCTGGGAAAACCATCAAGGATATATCCCTTATCACAGTCTTTTTCTTTAATCCGATCGCGAATAATACCGATAACCACTTCATCGGGAACCAGTTTCCCGGCATCCATATATTTTTTGGCTTCAATGCCCATGGCAGTCCCGTCTTTAACTGCAGCCCGCAGGATATCTCCAGTGGAAATCTGGGGAATCCCCAGTTTATCTACCATTTTTTTGGCCTGAGTCCCTTTACCTGCCCCTGGTGGTCCCAACAATATCGAATTCATTTTCATCCTCCTTATGGCAAAAAGAAAAGATAATTTATCAACCGGGAAATAGCCGCAACATCACCATCAATTTTAATGCCGACCGCCACGGGCTCCCTTTTTCATCAATCCGTCATAGTTTCGCACAATTAAATGCGATTGAATCTGCTGGATTGTGTCAATCCCAACTCCAACCACAATCAGCAACGCGGTTCCACCAAAATAGAATGGAACATTAAACTTACCGATAAAAATCATCGGCAAAACGCATACGATACTGACATAAACCGCACCCCAAAAGGTCAACCGAGTTAATACGCGATCAATGTATTCTGCCGTTTTTTTGCCTGGCCTGATACCAGGGACATAGCCACCGTATTTTTTCAGGTTATCCGCAACATCATCAGGCTTGAAGGTTACAGCCGTGTAGAAGTAACAGAAGACAAAAATGAGAGCAACATAAAAAAGATTATACGTTATACTTGAAGGGATAAAAAGCGCCGATATTTTTTTCATAATCGGCAGGTCGATAAAACTGGCAATAGTCGCTGGAAACATGATAATTGAAGAAGCGAAAATTGGTGGAATAACTCCTGCGGTATTCACCTTAATCGGCAGATGAGTACTCTGCCCACCATACATCTTCCTTCCCACAACTCTCTTGGCATATTGAATAGGAATCCGCCGTTGGCCGGTCTCTACAAAGACTATGATGGCCACTACAGCCGCCATCATCACCAACATGGCCAACATGATAAAAAGGCTCATCTCACCGGTTTTAATCAACCTGATGGAATTGATAATGGCCGCCGGCATACGTGCTACAATCCCAGCAAAAATAATTAATGATATGCCATTGCCAATTCCACGTTCGGTAATCTGCTCACCAAGCCACATGATAAAGGCAGTACCACTGGTCAGGGTAATAACCGTCAGCAGGCGAAAACTCCAGCCCGGAACCAGGACCACCATTTCACCGGCCGGGCCCTGCATGCTTTCCAAGCCAACAGCAATACCAAAACTCTGCACCACACTCAACAGGATAGTACCATAACGGGTATAGGAAACAATTTTACGATGTCCAGCATCACCCTCTTTTTTCAGCCGTTCCAGCGTTGGAACAACCATGGCCAGTAGTTCCAGAATAATGGAAGCACTGATGTAGGGCATGATTCCCAGGGCAAAGACCGACAATCGGCTTAAGCCTCCACCAGAAAACATATCGAACATACCCAGCAAGGTTCCCTTGGCCTCGGTAAAAAAGGCCGCCAGGGCCTGCCCGTCGATACCAGGCGTCGGCACATGGATCCCTATACGGTAGATAAACAACAGAAATAATGTCCAACCAATTTTCCGCTGCAATTCAGGGATGCTGCCGATATTTTCAATACCTTTAAGCAAGAGTGATATCCTCCACCTGCCCGCCGGCCTGGATTATCTTCTCCCGGGCAGTAGCACTGAACTTATGCGCTTTGATCGTTATTTTTTTTGACAGCAGACCATTACCTAAAATCTTCACCTGGGCATTTTTGCTACCCACAAGACCGCTGGTTCGCAATGCATCAACATCAACCGTTTCCCCCTCGGCAAACCGATTCAATTGATGAACATTGACCACCTCATACTCTGTACGAAAAATATTCTTAAAACCCCGTTTAGGCAAACGGCGCTGTAAGGGCATCTGCCCACCCTCAAACCACACAGGAATGGAACCACCAGAACGCGATTTCTGGCCTTTATGGCCCCGTCCCGCAGTTTTATGGTAACCGGAACCGACACCTCGACCTACGCGTCGACGTTCTTTCCGAATGCCGGAATTTTTTTCCAAACTCGCTAAATCAACCATTTTATCCTCGCTTAATTTGAGCTTTTAGCGATTAGCTATTAGTTTAATGATTACAGGGTGATTAGTATTACAAACTATTCCCTGTTAGCTATTGTTTCTGCTTGACGTAAAATCCTGATTTTTCAGTTTCAGAGCTGAAAGATAAGGGCTAACTGCCAATCGCTTACCTTGGTCTTCACGAAAGCACTGTCGGCTGAATCTGCTGGTTTCATCCCAATATCCGTACTATTCATCATCAGGCAGCTGTTCAACGTCCACCATGTAGGATACTCTTGAAATCATCCCTTGAATCTGAGGTGTATCACGGTGGACTACCGATTGGCTGATGCGATGCAAACCCAGGGCCTGAACCGTGGCGATATGCTTCTTCAGCCGCCCGACAATACTTTTCTTTAGTGTTATTTTCAGCATTTGTTACTACCTTGTTTTTAATAAGCTCTAGCTTTCAGCCATCAGCGATCAGCTGAGTACTCTGTAGTTAATAAACGTAATACCATCATTTTTCCTAGCTGAAAGCTGACGCTATGACTACAACATTCTCAGGATTAACCCAGGGACGCTACCGTAACCAGTTTATTCCGATTGCGGGAAACCTCATTGGCACTTTTCAGTTGCAACAAACCGGCAACCGTAGCCCGGACAGCATTATGAGGATTGTTAGAACCAAGACACTTGGTTAGAATATCCTTAACCCCTGCAGACTCAAGCACTGCCCGGACAGCGCCACCAGCAATAACACCGGTCCCCGGGGATGCGGGCCGCAATAAAACCTTACCGGCCCCATAGTTACCCGTCACCTGGAAGGGAATGGTCGGGCCCAAAAGGGAAACTTTTACCATATTTCTTCTGGCTTTCTCCGCCCCTTTACGAACTGCTTCAGGAACTTCATTCGCCTTCCCCAAGCCATAACCAACCCGGCCGTTACCATCACCCACCACCACCAGCGCACTGAAACTGAAGCGGCGACCACCTTTGACAACCTTGGCAACCCGATTTATTTTGACCACTCGATCAATCAGTTCCTTTTCTCCGACTTTAGCAGCGTCCAACAATCTACCTCCTGTAATCCCAGATCTTGTGTCCTGGGGTTAATGAAAACTTAGTGTTTATCCGGGAATACGGTTAAAATTTCAGTCCAGCTTCCCTGACTGCATCTGCCAGTGCCTTGATTCTTCCATGATAGAGAAAAGCATTCCGATCAAAAACAGCTTCTTTTACTCCCTTATCCAACAACCGCGAGGCAATTATTTTCCCTACCTTCTTAGCAGCTTCAATATTTCCACCATTGACCTCATCGAAATCGTGATCAGTACTCCCGGCACATGCCAAGGTAACACCACACTGATCATCAATAGCCTGAACATAAATGTGCCTGGCAGTCCGATAAACACTTAAGCGCGGCCGTTCGCTGGACCCTGATAGCCGGCTCCTTATTTTTAGCTTCTTTTTTGCCCGCACCTGGCTTCTTTTTTTTGTAATTTTCACTTTAGCACCTCAATACATCTATTTCCCGGCTTTACCGGCCTTACGCAAAACATGTTCACCGGCATACTTGATACCTTTCCCTTTATAGGGCTCTACCGGGCGATAGCTTCTGATCTTGGCGGCCATAGACCCTACCAATTGTTTATCAATACCCTGTACGGTGATTTTATTTTTTTCAACTTGAATTGCAATCCCTTCAGGTATCGGACAATTAACTTGATGGGCAAAACCCAGGCTCATGTTAAGAGTTTTACCACTCACCTCGGCACGATAACCAACCCCATTGACTTCCAGGGATTTGCTGAATCCATCGCTGACCCCAATAACCATATTGGCAATCAGAGACCGCATTAAACCATGGAATGAACGAGAACGACGATCATCTGCCTTTCGAATCACCAAAATATTACCATCCTCAACAACCACAGAAACCCGGTCGACAATGGCCTGACTCAATTCCCCTTTGGGGCCCTTGACCTTGACAATCCCAGCATCAATTCGGGCTTCAACACTATTAGCCAGAGGGATCGGTTTTTTCCCAATACGGGACATGGCAATTTCTCCTTACCAGATTGAACAAAGGTATTCACCACCAACGTTCAGCCGTTTGGCTTGCTCACCGGTGATAACCCCTTTGGATGTTGACAGGATTGTAATTCCAAGGCCATTAAGAATAACGGGAATTGCATCAGCTCCAACATATTTACGCAACCCGGGCTTACTTTCCCTTTTTAAACCGGAAAATACCGGTTTGCCCTGATCATCATACTTCAGGTACAACCGCAGAGCTCCACGGTTATCCCCATCTTTAATGACCTTGTAATTCTTGACATAGCCCTCTTCTTTCAAAATATCAGCAATACTCTGATTAATTTTCGAAAGGACAATATCGACCTTTTCATGCTTTGCCATCTGCGCATTACGTATTCTCGTAAGCATATCGGCAATCAAATCATTAAGCGACATAAAACCCTAAGCTCCTTTTACCAACTCGATTTGATAACCCCGGGGATGTCCCCTCTTGAGGCCAACAGGCGAAAACAAATACGACACATATCAAATTTGCGGAGATATCCCCGTGGTCTTCCGCACAGAGGACAGCGATTATAATCTCTGACCTCAAATTTTTTCGGCCGTCGCGCTTTGGCTATCATCGACTTCTTTGCCATCTAAGTCTCCTTCAATAAAAGCCCTACAAATTTAATTACTCCTGGTCGGGAACCTGCTGTCTCTCGATGGACTCTACCGGCATAATCAAACATCTGTAAAAACTGAACAACGAGCTCTTGGGTTGAATGCTGAGAACCGGATGCCGACCGCCTATCCACTTATATCTTATTTACGGAATGGAAAGCCAAGCAACGACAACATGGCTTTTCCCTCCTCATCAGTTCTGGCACTATTAACCACCACTATATTCATCCCTTTAGCCACATCAACTTTTTCAAGATCAATTTCAGGAAACATCATCTGCTCACGAAGACCAAGAGTATAGTTACCCCGACCATCAAAAGCCTTACCCGAAATTCCCTTAAAATCCCGAATTCGGGGTAAAACCACCGAAATGAGTCGTTCGAGAAATTCATACATGCGATCTCTTCGCAAAGTTACCATGCAACCGATTGGCATACCCTCGCGCAGTTTAAAAGATGCGATAGATTTACGGGCTTTGGTCACTACCACTTTCTGGCCGGCAATGGCAGTCAACTCCTCTACGGCAGAATCAATTATTTTAACATTCTGCACCGCACTACCCAAGCCCATATTCACTACGACTTTCTCTAACCGGGGAACCTGCATGCAGTTTGTATAACTAAACTGCTTGGTAAGGGCCGGCACAACCTCATTTACATATTTATCTTTCAGAATACCCATCTATCAATACGCCTCCACATCCTCCAGCTACTTGTCCAGCAGCTCATCACAGCGTTTGCAAACTCTAACCTTGGACTGATCCGCTAAAACCTTATATCCAACCCGTACCGGCTTATCACATTTACTGCAGATCGGCATGATATTAGACAAGTGGATGGAGGCCTCTTTTTCCAGAATACCGCCCTGAGTGCCCATCCCGGGTTTAGTGTGGCGCTTGATCATGTTAAGCTTTTCCACTATTACCCGTTTTTTCTCAAAGTCAACTTTCTTTATCTTGCCACTTTTTTCTTTATCTTTACCAGCGATAACCATAACTTTATCGCCTTTTTTTACCCGTGCTTTCGCCATCGTCAAATTCTCCAGATCCCGCAGTCTTATAAAACCTCAGGGGCCAATGAAATAATTTTCATGAAACGTTTTGCTCTCAGCTCCCGAGCCACGGGACCAAATATCCGGGTACCAATGGGCTCATTCTGATTATTAATCAGGACTGCCGAGTTACAATCAAACTTTATATAACTGCCATTAGGCCGACGTATTTCTTTGGCAGTACGTACCACCACCGCCTCCATAACATCACCTTTTTTGACCTTTGAGTTAGGTATCGCCTCTTTGACAGCTATTTTGATAATATCACCGATACTGGCATACCGTTTCCTTGAGCCGCCAAGGACCTTAATGCACTGTATTTTCTTGGCTCCGGAATTATCGGCTGCATCCAGAACCGTTTCTACTTGAATCATTTCATCTCCCCCTTCCCAGCCTTTCAGCTGGAGAGCAGTAATCAGCCGTTAGCCGACAGCTTTATCCAATACCTTACTGAGCCGCCAGCATTTATCCTTACTGATTGGCCGACATTCCGTTATCTGAACCTGGTCACCAATAGAACACTGGTTCTCGACATCATGCACCCTATATTTCTTACTCTTTTTTACGAATTTCTTATAGGTGGAGTGTTTAACTTTGGTCGAAACCTTCACTACCGCCGTTTTATCCATCTTATCACTGACCACCACTCCGGTCATCGATCGTTTGATTCGTTTCTTCTGAGTCTCCTGCATTGTATACCTGCCTTATCCCTGTATATCATGTTCACGGAGAATGGTTTTAATCCGGGCCCGGTCTAGCTTAAGATTTCTCAGCGTAGCTGTATTCTGAAGCTGCCCACTGGCTTTTTGAAAACGGAGGTTAAACAATTCTTCGGATATTGCATCCACCTTTTGCCGCATCTCTTCCGGAGACAATAAACGAACATCTTTAGCTTTCATATCCCAGTCTCCCGCTTTACCATTCTGGTTCTGATCGGCAGTTTATGCGCTGCCAAACGCATGGCCTCCACAGCCCGTTCGGAATCAACCCCCTCCATTTCATAGAGTATTCTTCCGGCCTTCACTCTTGCTACCCACTCTTCGGGGGAGCCCTTACCCTTTCCCATTCTCACTTCAGCCGGCTTTTTGGTTAAAGGCTTGTCAGGAAAAATACGAATCCATACCTTGCCGCCACGCTTAATATAGCGGTTAATGGCGATTCTGGCTGCTTCAATCTGACGGTTGGTAATTCGTCCATTTTCCAGCGCCTTAAGGCCATAATCACCGAAGGAAAGTTGGGAGCCACGATGGGCCAGCCCCTTAATTCTTCCCTTCTGCTGTTTTCTATATTTCACCTTTCTAGGCATTAGCATGATGACAATCCACCCTTCCCGTCTTTATTTATCACTGAATTAAGCTATCAGCTTTCAGTAATTAGCTATTAGTTTGATGATTTCCAGATTTTTAGTATTGCAAATACTCTCTTATTGGCTGCTTTTGCTCATCAAGGTAATATCCTGATTTTTCAAAGCTAAGTGCTGATGGCTCATCGCTCACCTTAGGTTATCGCAAATCAGGATCATCACGTCTATAGCCCGGCAGTCAGTTCATCTTTCTGCGCCACAATCTCACCTTTGAATACCCAAACCTTGATCCCGATGATGCCATAAGTGGTTTTTGCTTCAGCAAAACCATAATCAATATCAGCCCGCAGGGTATGCAGGGGAACACGGCCATCCCGGTACCACTCTGAACGGGCAATCTCAGCCCCTCCCAGACGTCCGGATACTGCAACCTTTACTCCTTTAGCCCCGAGTTTCATCGCCATCCCGACACTGCGCTTAATAGCTCTCCTGAAAGCCACCCGGCGAATAAGCTGCAAGGCGACATTCTCAGCAATCAGCTGGGCATCGGTTTCAGGTCTCTTCACCTCATTAATATTGATGAATAATTCACCGGAGGTAAACTTCTGCAGATCCTTCTTCAGGGTTTCAATTTCCGCCCCTTTTTTGCCGATAATAATCCCCGGTCTGGCAGCATAGATATTAATCCGGATACGCTTCGCAGCCCGCTCAATCTCAATTTTGGAAATCCCGGCATGATACATCTTCTTTTTTAAATATTTTTTCAGCCGCAGATCTTCGTGGAGAAATTTCTTAAATTCCTTGTCGGCATACCAGCGTGAGCTCCAGGTCTTGATAATACCCAGGCGAAAGCCGATGGGGTTAACTTTCTGTCCCAAATCGCCACTCCTCTTTACAGGTTTTACTGATTTCTAACTTCATGCGCAAAAAAGTCATACAATTCTTCTTTTAAGCCTGATTTCAGCGTTCATCATCCAAAACCACCGTAATATGGCTGGAACGCTTTCGAATCCTGGTTGCCCGACCCATAGCCCGAGGTCTGAAACGGCGCAACGTGGGGCCTTCATCAACAAAAGCTTGCCGCACATAAAGGGCATCCACATCAATATTATCCTGCTGATCAGCATTGGCCACTGCTGATTGCAATAATTTCATAATGACCGGAGCAGATTTTTTCCTGGCAAAGCGCAAGGTATCAATGGCCCTGGCTACATCCATTCCACTTATCATATCGGTCAGCAGGCGTGCCTTTCGGGGTGCCACCCGAAAATGGCGAAGTCGTGCTCGAACTTGCATGGGTTACTCCTTCTTTATCCAGGCGTCCATTTAGCGCCGTACTTTTGATTTTCGGTCAGAAGCATGACCGTAATAGGTTCTGGTAGGAGAAAACTCTCCCAATTTATGTCCCACCATATCCTCAGTAATAAAAACCGGGATGAACTTGCGGCCATTATGAACCGCGATAGTATATCCAACCATTTCCGGGATTACTGTCGATCGCCGTGACCAGGTTTTTATCATTTTATTGTTGCTGTTAACCAATTTATCAACCTTAGTTAACAAATGATCATCAACAAAAGGTCCTTTACGTACTGAACGCGCCACGAATTCCTCCTTACAACCTGACCTGCCATAAATAATTGTGAAACAGGCTACCTACGGCGTTTAACAATTTGATTATCTGTAGCTTTATTGTTCCTGGTTTTACGACCCTTGGTCGGCACACCCCAAGGAGTAACCGGATGTCGTCCACCAGATGATTTTCCTTCACCACCACCATGGGGATGATCAACCGGGTTCATGGCCACCCCACGTACCGAAGGACGACGACCCAGCCAGCGACTACGGCCGGCCTTGCCCAGGGAAATATTTTCATGTTCGATATTAGCAAGCTGACCCAAGGTTGCCCGACACTGGTTATGAACTATACGGACTTCACCGGAAGGCAACTTTATCTGCACATAACTACCCTCCTTGGCCATCAACTGGGCATAGGTTCCTCCACTGCGAGCCATCTGACCACCCTTGCCGATTTTCAATTCAATATTATGGATGATGCTGCCCAGGGGAATATTCTTCAAAGGCAGGCAGTTCCCGGGTTTTATATCCACATTTTCACCAGATTCCAACTGATCTCCCACTTTAACCTTGAGCGGTGCCAGGATATAGCGCTTCTCCCCATCGGCATACTGAAGCAAAGCCAGGCGAGCAGATCGATTCGGATCGTATTCCACGGCCTTAACTGTTGCCAAAATACCATCTTTCGACCGTTTAAAATCTATCAGCCGATATTTCCGCTGCACTCCGCCGCCCCGGTGACGAACGGTAATCCGACCAGCATTATTTCGTCCACCATTGCTCTTCAACGGAACGAGGAGGGACTTTTCTGGTGATTTTTTGGTTATTTCCTCAAAACTGGATGCCGTCTGAAAGCGCATTCCTGGTGAGGTTGGTTTATATTTCTTTAATGGCATCGATAAATCTCCCTTATATCAGCGACAGCTGGACGGCCTACATGCCCTCAAAAAATTCAATCTTCTGTTCCGGCTTCAGGGTAACGATGGCTTTTTTCCAATCCGGACGTTTACCGACATTACGTCCCACCCGCTTCTCTTTACCTTTCACACTCAAAGTCCTGACGCCCTTGACCTTAACATTGAAAAGTGTCTCCACTGCCTTTTTAATTTCAACCTTATTCGCTTGACGATCAACGGCAAAAGCATACTGGTTGTATGATTCTTTCGCCTCTGTGGTTTTTTCCGTCAACAGGGGATGGCGAATCAAATCATAATAAGATGACTTATTCATTGTTCCAATGCTCCTTGAATTCTGGCCAAAGCATCAGCTGAAATCATCAGCAGATCATGCTTGAGCAGATCATAGACATTAACCCCGGGAGAACCAACCGCCATGATTTTAGGCAGATTGCGGGCCGACAACAACAGGTTTCGATTTTCATCACAAACCAACATGGCACTTGCACATTCAAAAGCTGCCAACATTTCCGCCACTTTCCTGGTCTTAATCTCTTCAAGATCAAAATTTTCCAACACAAACAGCTTGCCTTGCTGATATTTTTGGCTCAAGGCTGAAATCAAAGCCTGTTTTTTTATTTTTTTGGTCAGTTTAAACTCATAACTGTGTGGCTGTGGCCCAAAAATCACCCCACCACCCCGCCAGATTGGTGAACAATTGGTGCCGCTGCGGGCCCGCCCAGTTCCTTTCTGCTTCCATGGTTTACTACCACCACCACGTACTTTCGAACGGTTTTTGACCGCCGCGGTACCGCTGCGTCGCTTGGCCAACTGCCATAACACCATTTCGCTGACAAGATGACTTTTAACCTCAGCATTGAAAACTGCATCGGCCAATTCAACCTCACCAACTTTTTCCTTGCTCATACTATACAAATCAACCACGGCCATGATGCCACTCCAGCGAATTATTCAAGTTCTCTATTCATTTTCACATCAACCACCAACTTTAAGCTGACAGCCGATCTTTAAAGTATCAATCCGGAAACACCCGTTTCACGACGAATACTCTTTCTTATACCTTCTTGAGAAATACTACGCCATTTTTACAGCCGGGAATAGCACCTTTAATTAACAGCGTCCCCTGGTCTGGGCGTATCCCAACCACAATCAGATTTTTTACCGTAACTGCCTGATTACCCATACGGCCAGCCATTTTCTTTCCCTTCCAAACCCGGCCGGGCCAGGCTGAAGTACCAACCGATCCGGCAGAACGATGCACCTTATGCACCCCATGAGAGGCGCTCGCCCCTTTGAAACCCCAACGCTTCATCGGGCCGGCAAAACCTTTACCCTTACTCCTGCCGGTTACAGCAATCAGATCTCCAGTAGCAAACATGTCAGCAGTCAGTTGATCTCCCACCTGGAAATCATCAGGACTATCAACTCTGACCTCCTGCAGAACCCGGAAAACGCCCTTGCCGGCTTTGGTACAATGGCCAATCATTGGCTTGGTCGCCAGTTGCAGCTTTTTCTCACCATAACCAAGCTGAACGGCGTTATAGCCATCACTTTTATCCCGTTTAACCTGAACCACCGTACATGGTCCTACCTTCACAACCGTCACCGGAATTTCGTCACCCAGTTCACTGAATATCTGGGTCATACCTATTTTCGTTCCTAACAATCCCTGTATCTGGGCCATTGTTTCAACCTCAATCTATCTGCTGCTATTTATGCTCGCCCTTACAGTTTTATTTCCACATCGACGCCAGCGGAAAGATCCAACTTCATCAGAGCATCAACGGTCTGCTGGGTCGGATCAAGAATGTCAATCAACCGCTTGTGAGTGCGAACCTCAAATTGTTCCCGTGACTTTTTGTTAACGTGAGGAGAGCGCAGAACACAATATTTATTAATTCTTGTTGGCAAAACAATAGGACCGGCAACTCTGGCCCCGGTACGCTTGGCTGTATTGACAATTTCAATGACCGATTGATCAAGAATTTTATGATCATAGGCCTTTAATCTTATTCTAAACTTCTGGTTGGCTGCAGTCATTATAAATTACTCCATTTATGATAATCTAAGTTAAGCAATCAGCTGTTAGCTATCAGCATTTAGCTTAAAAAATCAAGGCATTACATTCATTAGCAATAAAACCTAACAGGTGACAGTTTGCAATAGTAAAAATACTGTAATCATTGAACTAATAGCTAACGGCTAAAAGCTAACCGCTTAATTCAGAGATAAATCATTTCAGGACACGGTGGAAATTTTACTCAATAACTTTGCTGACGACCCCGGCACCAACCGTCCGACCGCCTTCACGAATCGCAAAACGCAAACCTTCTTCCATGGCAATAGGAGTGATCAGGTTACCCACTATGGTCACATTATCACCAGGCATAACCATTTCAACTCCCGCCGGAAGATCAACAATCCCGGTTACATCCGTAGTCCTAAAATAAAACTGCGGCCGGTAACCATTGAAAAATGGCGTATGACGACCACCTTCCTCTTTAGTCAAAATATAAACTTCACCATCGAACTTCGTATGCGGAGTAATGCTCTTCGGTGCGGCTATTACCTGACCCCGGACAATCTCATCACGCTTCTTACCACGCAGCAACAGGCCAACATTATCACCAGCCTGACCCTGGTCCAAAATTTTGCGGAACATCTCGACCCCGGTTACTACCGTCTTCTCCGTCTCACGGATCCCGACGATCTCCACTTCCTCGCCAACCTTGATTATACCACGCTCAACCCGACCGGTGGCTACCGTCCCACGACCGGATATGCTGAACACATCCTCTACCGGCATCAGGAACGGTTTATCTATATCACGCTCTGGAACAGGGATATAGCTGTCAATAGCAGCCATCAGCTCTATGATACTCTTCCATTCCTCACAGTCTGGAGGACCATCACACTCCAGGGCCTTCAGGGCGCTGCCCTTGATGACCGGCACATCGTCACCGGGAAAATCATATTTGCTCAACAACTCCCGAACTTCCATCTCCACCAGCTCCAGAAGTTCTTCGTCATCAACCATGTCACACTTATTCAGATACACAATTATATAAGGAACCCCAACCTGGCGGGCCAGCAGAATGTGCTCCCGGGTCTGCGGCATGGGTCCATCAGCCGCACTCACCACCAGAACGGCGCCGTCCATCTGCGCCGCGCCGGTAATCATGTTCTTCACATAGTCCGCATGACCAGGACAGTCCACATGCGCATAGTGACGGGTATCCGTCTCATACTCAACATGGGCCGTAGCAATGGTAATACCACGTTCACGTTCTTCCGGTGCCTTGTCAATCTCATCAAAGGCCGTATAGGTCGCCTGACCCTTCTGGGCCAGCACCTTCGTGATCGCTGCCGTCAAGGTCGTTTTGCCATGATCAACATGACCTATGGTTCCAATGTTTACGTGCGGCTTCGTCCGCTCATATTTCGCTTTAGCCATCGTCTTGATCTCCTCGCTATCGCTTTCTTATGCTATCTCCATTTCATCCATGAAATGAAAAACTCTTCATGTTCAGGGGCTGGAATGCCCGATAATCACTTCACTAATTGTCTTGGGAACCGGCTCATAACAGGAAAACTGCATACTGTAGGTTGCCCTTCCCTGGCTCTTGGAGCGCAGATCCGTCGAGTAACCAAACATCTCCCCCAGAGGTACTTGCGCGGTAACAACCTGGGCCATCCCCCGTGCTTCAACCCCTAGAATCCGACTGCGCCGAGAATTAAGATCGCCCATGATGTCTCCAAGAAATCCTTCCGGAGTGACCACCTCAACTTCCATGATCGGCTCCAGAATTATCGGTTTCGCCTGACGACAGCCGGCTTTAAACCCCATTGAACCGGCAATTTTAAACGCTATCTCGGATGAATCAACATCATGATGGGAACCATCTACCAGAGTAACCTTCACATCCACCACCGGATAGCCGGCCAGCACCCCGGTCTTCATGGCCTCCTGAACCCCGTTCTTCACCGCCGGGATATACTCTCTGGGGACCACCCCGCCAACTACTTTATCTTCAAAAACAAAACCTTCACCGGGAGACAGGGGCTCCAGTCGAAGCCATACATGACCATATTGACCCCGCCCTCCAGACTGTCTGACAAAGCGTCCTTCACTCCTGACGGCGGCACTGATGGCCTCCCGGTAAGCAACCTGAGGTTTGCCGACATTAGCATCAACATTGAACTCACGCCGCAAACGATCGACAATAATTTCCAGGTGCAACTCGCCCATCCCGGAAATAATCGTCTGCCCGGTATCCTCATCGGTTCGGACCTTGAAGGAGGGATCTTCAGCTGCCAACCTTCCCAGCGCAATCCCAAGTTTATCCTGGTCAGTTTTACTCTTCGGCTCAATGGCAATGGAAATTACCGGTTCGGGAAACTCCATAGACTCAAGGATTACCGGCTTCTTTTCGTCACAGAGCGTATCGCCGGTACTCGATCTTTTCAAACCTATAGCCGCCACAATATCGCCGGAATAAACCTCTTTCACATCTTCCCGCTTATTGGCATGCATTTTGAGCAGTCGCCCGATTCGCTCCTTGCGGGAGCGGCTGGAATTCAAAACGCCCATCCCCGAAGAAAGTGACCCGGAGTAAATCCGTAAAAAAGTCAACTGACCAACAAAGGGATCGGTAAAAATTTTGAATACCAAGGCAGCAAATGGAGCCTTATCATCCGCCGGCCGACTTACCTCACGTCCGCTGACCGGATCCATACCCGTCATGGCTTCCACATCGAGAGGGGATGGCAGATAATCAATGATTGCATCAATCAACGGCTGCACCCCCTTATTCTTGAAGGCCGAGCCGCATAAGACCGGCGTCAGTTTAATGGCCAGGGTTAGGCGCCTGATGAGCTGTCTTATCTCTGCCGGAGAAACCTTCTCTCCTTCCAGGTAGCGGGAGGCAAAGTCATCATCAAGATCAGCCAGAATTTCACCCATGGCCTCCCGATATTCACCAACCTGTTCCCGCAACTCAGCAGGAATTTCCCTAATTTCGTATTCTACTCCCAAAGAGCCTGGATCGTAATAAATGGCTTTTTCTTCAATCAGGTCGATCACCCCAGCGAACCGCTCTTCCGCCCCAATGGGCAGCTGTACCGGAAGCGGATTGGCTCCCAGGCGGTCACGCATCATGGTAATACCCCGACCAAAGTCGGCCCCGACACGATCCATTTTATTAATAAACGCAATCCGCGGCACCTGGTATTTATCTGCCTGGCGCCAGACGGTTTCTGACTGAGGTTCAACACCGCCAACCGAGCAGAACACCGCTATGGCACCATCCAGCACCCGCAGGGATCGCTCAACTTCTATGGTAAAATCAACATGACCTGGAGTATCGATAATGTTGATTCGGTGATCGTGCCAAAAGCAGGTGGTCGCCGCCGAGGTAATAGTTATGCCTCGTTCCTGTTCCTGCTCCATCCAGTCCATGGTTGCCGTACCATCATGGACTTCGCCGATTTTATGAGAAATACCAGTGTAGTACAGTATCCGTTCGGTGGTCGTGGTTTTGCCGGCATCGATATGGGCCATAATGCCGATATTTCGCTGCCGCTCCAGAGGATATTGACGAGCCACGGCGGTTCACTGCCTCTCCTACCAACGGTAATGGGCAAAAGCTTTATTGGCTTCAGCCATTTTATGAGTATCTTCCCGCTTCTTGACTGCGGCACCCCGATTATTGGCAGCATCCATAAACTCAGCCGCCAGTTTTTGTTCCATACTTTTCTCGCCCCGGGAGCGGGCATAGCCAATCAGCCAACGGATGGCCAAGGCAACCTTGCGTTCCGGCCGCACCTCAACCGGCACCTGGTACGTCGCCCCACCAACCCGGCGTGACTTCACTTCTAACAGCGGCTTCACATTCTCCACCGCTTTCTTAAAAACCCCAAAAGGCTCATCCTTGCTACGTTCACCAACAATATCAAGGGCCTGATAAAACAGATTCTGGGCTACGCTTTTCTTGCCATCCAGCATCAGCCGGTTAACAAACTTAGCCACCAGCACATCACGGTATTTGGGATCAGGAATGACTTCTCTTTTAGGAATATCTCGCCTTCGGGACATCTTTTACACCTCAATCAAAACACCCATAGCAGGGCATACATAATTCACGGTACTTATTTTGGACGCTTGGTTCCATATTTTGACCGGCTCTGCCGACGGTCCTGCACTCCAACACTGTCCAGGGTTCCCCTGATCACATGGTAGCGAACACCTGGCAAGTCCTTGACCCGGCCGCCCCTGATCATCACCACTGAATGCTCCTGCAGATTATGACCTTCACCAGGAATATAGGACGTCACTTCAAAACCATTTGTCAACCGTACCCTGGCTACTTTCCGTAAAGCGGAATTGGGCTTTTTCGGCGTAGTAGTATACACTCGGACACAGACCCCACGTTTCTGCGGAGATGCTTTCAAGGCCGTTGCCTTGGTCTTCTTTTTTATCTTTTCCCGGCCCTTTCGGACCAACTGATTTAATGTGGGCATACTGCATTACTCCAGATATAATTTTACGCAAAAAACCTCGAGAAAAACCCGAGCAAACTATCAACTAATACTCAAGAAGTCAAGCTATTTCTCAACCTTTTCAGGGACCACCGCCGGCGCCCCACTTTGCAGCTTTTCCAGGTTATCAGTGGCGGTCTCCTGACCCGGCCAGCAGGCAAGCGCTTCCTGATAATAGGCAATCGCCCCTTTAATATCCCCCAGATAGCGGGCGGCAATTCCCAGATTGTACAGGGTCACTGATAGACCCTGCTGGTAACGTTCAAAGACTTCGGGAACAATATCATCTTTCTTTTTGCCTTTACGGGAAGCTTCTAAACGCGCAATCTCCTCCGCACCATCTTTTTCTCACCGGAGCTGTAATGGCGCATCGGGGCTGTAATGGCGCATCGGGGCCTTATAATTGGCATCCTGGCCAAGGCTTCTAAACTGAATGGAACGACAGACCATGACCAGCACCACCACGCTGGCCACACCGACCACCAAGGTGATGATCTTCATCGTCTTATTAAAATGCAGGAGATTGCGGATAAAGCCCATTATTGAGAAACTCTTATGCTACTAAGTTAAGCGATCAGCTGTTAGCTATCAGCGTTTAACTTTAAAAAATCAAGCCATTACGTTCATTAGCAATAAAACCTAACGGCTGACAGCTTGTAATTATAAACATCCTGTAATCATTAAACTAAGATCTAATGGCTAAAAACTAACCGCTCAATTCAAGTTACTTTAAAATCAGATCACTATGCCAGGAGGCCCAAAAGCCCCGTTCAATCCGGTTCCCAGCCGGATAAAAGGAGGCGAGATATATATGGTAAATTGTGTTTTGTCAACCACAAAATAACGGCGGTTCAGGGGTATTTTGTTCTACCGTTAAAGCTGTTGATTATAAAGGGCAATTAATATCATTCCCGTGTCTCACTCATATGCCGACAATGGCTTGAAAAGGTCTCACGATATCAGTTGGTTAGCGGAAAAACCGATGTGAAAGATACCGATTTATAGAGATTTGCCAGTTAGAACAAATCTACCCTGAACGGCGGTTAAATGTTGACAAAACCGAGGCTATATATTATGTTCTTTCAAGTAAAATATGTGGAGGGCAGGCGATTATGAAGGTCAGTGAAATGATGAATACCCAGGTGATCACGGCCACTCCAAATCAGCGGATATGTGATATCATCGAAATCTTCCAGGAGAAAGATATTACCGGTGTCCCGGTAGTCGAAGGCAAAAATGTTGTCGGCATGATCTCCAAAAAGGATATCTTGCCACTGGTCGCATCCTTTGACGTGGATTATGAAACCCTGGAAAAGCTGAAAAAGACCTGCAGTTATCTGGTGAAAGATTACATGCAGAAAGAGGTTGTCTCCGTTCCCCCGGTGGAACCTGTTGAATCCTGCGCCATGAAAATGATCAATAACAATATCAATCGCCTGCCGGTGGTGGAAGGCGGATGCCTGCTGGGCATCGTCACCCGGGGTGATATTTTAAAGGCCTTGGCCAGTTGCAGCTGCTGCGAGATTTAAAAAGAAAACGGTATATGGTTTAAGGTATACGGTACAAGGCTGAAGGTAAAAAAACCACTGGAAACAGCGGTTTTTTTATTGAGTGCATCAATTTGGCGTCTACCTTAAAGCACTTAGCCTTTACCCTAAAGCACTTAGCCTTTACCCTCTCGCCCCGACACCTTTCCTTATGCCTTACACCCTTTTTTTATAACATTCCCCCGAAAAAGCTGTTGTAAGCCAGCTTCTGTAAAACCTCAACGCTGATCAACGCCTCCTGCAACTTTTCCCGCTCATCATCGGGCAGAACCGCCGGATCAAGATAGTAATATACTTACTGCCGGAAACAATAGCCTCAACCTGGAAGATCATCTTCGCCCGGGTCAAAACAAGGTAGACCTGCTGCAAGCAACGGGAAAATACATCATCAAAATGATTACCGGCTTCAAGCTCCCGCAGGCGGGCTACCGTATTAGTGACCTGTATTCCGTATTTCAGCGCAAAAACCCGGGTGGTCATTATCAACAGTGCCCAGCCGAAAAGCTTTACATTGAATTTGCCGGTATGTTCGCCACTGCGCTCCAACCTGAATTTTTTAAAAAAGTTTAATCCCACCGACGACATCACCGCACTGCGGGCCATGGTCATCAGGGCATCAAAATGATTGTGAATCATGGTGTGTACTTTATTGATAAAACGCTCACCCACTTCCGGGGAGCCGGCACAATAGACCACATCCATGAGAATAATAATACGCAGCAGATTTTCCTGAACCTGATTATTGAACACCTCCTACATGGCTTCCCGCCAACGGGCATAGGAACCCCGCCAATTATCATTGGTAGGCATAATGTTCCCCGTGCAGAGGGCAAATCCGGCCGTATCCAGGTCATGAACCACCTGATCGGGACGTAAAAGGGGACGTAAAAGGGGACGTTCTTCAGATTATAAGTTTCCTCTTATCGAAAAAGGGAGTAACCCTCTTTTTCAACAAGTTTGCTACCACGTTCAACTGCCGAACTGATAGCCGGTTGCGATAGTTCAAGCCTCCGGGCCAACCAGACCTGGCTCAATCCCAACTCTCTTGATACCCAGAAGCATAATAAACTCCGGGCTGCAACGGTTTGCCTTCTTTTGCTTTTAGCCAGCACCTCGGCAGGTGATATTTTCAAAAGGCCAGCTACTCTGTCCACAATCCTGTCAAAATCAAAGCCCTCAATTTCAAGTCGAAATTTTCTTTCGAGTTGTTCCTCGGATTTTCGCAGAACTTTCTCTACAAAATCACCATCACCAAGAATTCGTTCATCTCCCTTTTGATACGCTTTGGTCTTGCGTAGTTCCTTCACTGCTGTCCAGCCACCATGACTGCGAATTACTCCTCCGCCAACAAGATCTTTTCGCCTGCCCATAGCAATTCCGTCCCGGACATATGAATGGTAACCTTCCCGGGCTGCTGCCACCTCAGCTGCAAACAAACGAAGTACATAATTCGAATTCTGCCATGTCCGGTCCAATCTGCCCATAATGACACTGTGACCACAAAACGGATAGCCTTGCAACGCATTGTAGTCTTTGATCAGTTTGGCGCGTAGCGGATTAAGGTGAATATAGCGAACCAGCTCAAGAAGATACGTATCTTCCTGACAGAGTATGGATTTATAACGATTCTGAAAAAGGTGGCCACTGCGACGATAACGCCGGTTAAAGTATATGGCATATCCCGTCAACAACCGGCGCATGACGGATGAGATTGAGGTGGTACCGGTTCGCAAAAGAAGATGGAAATGATTTGGGATAAGGGCCCAGGCAAAACAGTCTGTTTCTGTATCAGAGAGAATAACCCCAAGACGTTCAAGAAGCTTTACCCGGTCGGTATCATCTTTGAAAATTATTTTTCTCTCTATGCCCCTGACAATAATATGATGAAGAGCCCCAGGGGCATCGATTCTTGCTTTACGTGGCATGCGCTTTTATTATCAAAAAGAAACATAAAGTGCAAGAAACTTATAATGTGAAGAACGTCCCCCCCTCCCCCCATCTATACCCATATTATTGGAAACCTTTGTTGAAACACGGAGGTTTGCCGGTACTTGTTACAAAGCCGCCAACTGGCAATTATGCGGACAAACCAAAGGCCGGGGAAAACTTGGGCCAGCAGGAAAAATAAATGTTTCCATTAAAGATGTTTTGGTTTATCCTTTGGACAAACAATTTAGGAAAATTTTGAAAAAATGAACTTTTGAAAACAACGCCGAATATTTACAACAGCATCATTGTAATATCCTAATATCATTAAATAAATGGGAAGGGGGAGCTAAAAAATGGAAAAATACATCTCCCACGAAACAGCAATTTATGGAATTATGGGAAAACCACTCAACCATTCACTCTCGCCAAAAATTCATAACACTGTCTTTCGTCAAGCTGGGATTGATGCCGTCTACCTGTCCTTCCCGGTGGCTCCGTCCAAGGTGGCGGCTGCAGTTGCCGGCCTCCAGGCCCTTAATATCCGCGGTGTCAATGTTACCATTCCCCACAAGGAAGCGGTTTTTGAATGCCTGGACCAGCTGGATGATGCTGCCCGCGACATCGGGGCGGTCAATACCATCACCACCCGGGATGAGCAGTTGTTTGGAACCAACACCGACTGGAGCGGTTTTGCCGACTCTCTGGAACGCCACCAGCTGAATCCGGCCGGCCAGCGTATTGCCGTCCTTGGAAGCGGCGGTTCCGCCAAAGCCATTCTTTATGCCTTGGGGCAAAAAAATTGTAAAGAAATCGAGATCTTCAACCGAACATTTGAAAAAGCGGTAGCAATGGCTGACCGTTTTAGCCGGCTTTTTCCCGAAACCCGGTTCAAAGCCAGTAAGCTGGAGAACTTTTTTCAGGATGGCCAGCGGCAATCAACCATTAAAATCCCGGACATGGTCATTGACACCCTGCCGGGCAGCATACCTTTTGATCCACCCGAATGGCTGCACCAGGGTGAAAAACCGGCTGTTTTTTATACCATCAATTACGGCTCTGCGGCGAAGCAAAAAAAAGCGCCGGCCGGCTGGACAAAAATTGACGGCCTGGAAATGCTCATCCGCCAGGCTATGAGGAGTTTTTGTATCTGGATGGGAGATCGATTTTCCCTGGCCGAAGCGGAAAAACTCTATGAAGGAGTTTACCGTGACCTGCAATCATCAACCTAAGTTAAGCGATTAGCCGTTAGCTATCAGCGTTTAGTTTTAAAAAATCAAGACATTACGTTTATGAGCAATAAGACCTGAGGGGTGACAGTTTGTAATAGTAAAAATCCTGTAATCATTGAACTAATAGCTAACAGCTAACCGCTCAATTTAGGCAGCAATAAAAAACAAGATCTGGACACATGCATATGAATCTGAAAAACAAACGGCTGGGGGAAATGCTGGTCAGCGCTAAACTGATCAACGAAGCCCAGCTATCCCAGGCTCTGCAGGAACAGAAAATAAACGGCGGCCGGCTGGGCTCCAAGCTGGTCAAGTTGGGCTATATCAGTGAAAATGATTTGATCAATTTTCTTTGTGTCCAGTACGGCGTCCCGGCAGTCAACCTGAGGGATTTCAAGATCGATGAAAAGGTCGCCACCCTGATTCCCAATGACCTGGTCAACAAATACATGACCATACCCATCAACAGGGTGGGATCAACCCTGATTGTCGCCACCTGCGACCCCACCAATATTTCCGCCATCGATGACATAAAGTTCATCACCGGTTACAATGTTGAAATTGTCGTGGCCTCGGAAACGGTACTCAAAGAGACTATAGAGAAACTCTTTGATTCATCCTCTATGCTTGAAGATGTCATGTCCACCTTCGACGACAGCGAAATGGAGCTGATTCAGGAAGAGGAAAACCTGAATGTCTCGGAGCTGAAAAAAGAAACCGAGGATGCGCCGGTTATCCGCCTGGTCAACCACATCTTGGTGGATGCCATTCGCAAAGGCGCCAGCGATATCCATCTGGAGCCCTACGAAAAAATATTTCGCGTTCGTTACCGCATCGATGGAGTGCTTTATGAAGTGATGAAACCGCCCATGAGGCTGAAAAATGCCATCACCTCCCGAGTCAAAATCATGTCGGAACTGGACATTGCCGAACGGAGGCTGCCCCAGGACGGCAGGATCAAGATGAAAATCGGCAAGGGCAAAACGATGGATTTTCGGGTCTCGGTACTGCCAACTCTCTTCGGCGAAAAGATTGTTTTACGACTGTTGGATCAATCCAACCTGCAGCTGGATATGACCAAACTGGGGTTTGAGGAAACACCTCTGAAACACGTCAAGGAAGCCATCTATCAGCCCTTCGGCATGGTTCTGGTCACCGGCCCCACCGGCAGCGGCAAAACCACCACCCTTTATTCCGCCCTCAGTGAACTCAATAAAACCTCAGATAATATTATGACCGCTGAAGATCCGGTGGAATTCAACTTGCAAGGAGTTAACCAGGTGCAGATCCGTGAGAAGATCAACCTGACCTTTGCTGCAGCCCTGCGGTCTTTTTTACGCCAGGATCCGGATATTATTCTGGTGGGGGAAATGAGGGATCTGGAAACAGCCGAAATCAGCATCAAAGCGGCCCTCACCGGCCACCTGGTCCTTTCCACCCTGCATACCAATGACGCACCCAGCACCATAACTCGGCTGATTGATATGGGGGTTGAACCTTTCATGATCGTTTCTTCCTTGAACCTGGTCCTGGCTCAACGGCTGGCCCGGAAAATCTGCCCCAATTGCCGGGAACCCGTGGATATCCCGGTTAAAGCCCTGGTCCAGAGCGGCATGCCGGAGGAAGTGGCGGCCGAAGCTACCTGCTATATAGGTAAAGGCTGCAACAACTGCAACAATACCGGCTACAAAGGACGGATTGCCCTCTATGAAGTCATGCCCATAACTGACGAATTGAGAAGTGAGGTAGTCAATGGGACCAATACCATCGAGCTCAAGGAAATGGCAATCAGAAACGGGATGAAAACCCTGCGACAGAGCGGATTGAGCAAAGTCCTGGACGGGGTTACCAGTTTAAAGGAAATATTGAGGGTAACAGCGAAAGATTAGAAAGCCGGAGGCTTTCTAATCTTAGCCGTTAGCTATTAGCTAGGAGAAGTGAGAAATTTTAGAGAACTGAAAGTATGGGAAAAAGCCCATCATCTCGCTGTACAGGTCTATAAAATCACCAAAATTTTCCCTGCTGACAAACAATTTGGACTTACAGCACAATTGCGCAGGGCTGCGGCATCTGTTCCGACGAACATCGCTGAAGGTTGTGGCAGGGATAGTGAGCAAGAGCTTGCCAGGTTTATGAGTATCACTGCCGGATCTGCAAGTGAGGTGTAATATCAGCTACTGCTCGCTTGTGATCTCAATTATATTCAGGATGAAGTACACAAAAAACTTAACCATCAGGTTAACGAGATAAAGAAAATGTTAAACAGTTTCATCCAAAAGCTAACAGCTAATAGCTAACTGCTAACTCCTAATAGCTAAATTTCACGGAGTAAAATTTCATGGCTACTTTGCATCAACTCCTCAAAACCATGTACGATGAAGGTGCTTCCGACCTCCACATTACCACGGGAACGCCACCGCAGCTACGGATCGACGGCAAACTCTACCCCTTGGACTTGCCGCCTTTGACGCCAACAGATACCAAACAGATGTGTTACAGTGTTCTCACGGATACCCAGAAACATCGTTTTGAAGAAGAAAATGAGCTGGACCTGTCATTCGGGATCAAGGGCTTAAGCCGCTTTCGGGCCAACATCTTTGTTCAGCGTGGCACGGTAGCTGGGGCCTTTCGGGCCATCCCCTTTGAAATAAAGACATTTGAAGATCTGGGCCTGCCGCCGATCATAAAAGAACTGACCAAAAAACCTTCAGGACTGGTTCTGGTAACCGGCCCCACCGGCAGCGGTAAAACCACCACCCTGTCGGCAATGATCGACCAGATAAACCGTGAACGACACGAACATATCATTACCATTGAAGACCCCATCGAGTTCGTCCACCCGCACAAAAAATGCATCGTCAACCAGCGGGAAATAAAATCAGATACTGAAACTTTTGCCAAAGCCCTGCGCTACATTCTCCGGCAGGATCCAGACGTGGTCCTGGTTGGCGAATTACGGGATCTGGAAACGGTGGCCTCATCGCTGACGGTGGCCGAAACCGGCCATCTGACCATGGCCACCCTGCATACCAACAGCTGCTCCCAGACCATCAACCGGATCATCGATATTTTCCCTTCACATCAGCAGCCGCAGATTCGCTCACAGCTTTCCTTTGTTCTGGAAGGGGTCATCTCACAGCAACTGATACCCCACAGCAACGGCAAGGGCCGGGTCCTGGCCATGGAAATCATGATCCCCAATCCGGCGATCCGAAACCTGATCAGGGAAGACAAGGTCCACCAAATATATTCCCAGATGCAGGTGGGACAAGCAAAATTTGCCATGCAGACCATGAACCAGTCCCTGGCTAACCTGTACCAGCGGGGATTGATCAGCTTTACCGATGCGCTGGGCAAAAGCAATGATCCGACAGAACTGCGCCAGATGCTTGGCAATCTGGCTATTTAAGATCGACCTGTAATTCACAGATTCCAGGTCGACGCTTTCAGCTGTCAGCGCTCAGAAAACATGGGATAAATAACATGGCAAAGCTGATCGCTGAAAACTGAAAGCTATACATATCGAGGAGGAAATAGGAATGACTGTTTTTTTATGGCAAGGCAAAGACCGACAAGGCAAAAAGGTGAAGGGGGAAATCGAAGCCCTGTCCGACAGCATGGTCATCCTCGGCCTGCGAAAAAAGGGAGTAACCCAGGTTAAGGTCAGGAAAAAACCGAAGGACATCCAGATTACCCTGCCTTTTCTTAAAGGCCGGGTACCAGAAAAAAACGTGGTTGTTTTCACCCGGCAGTTTGCCACCATGATTAATGCCGGACTGCCGATCATACAGTGCCTGGAAATCCAGTCATCACAGCAGGACCACAAGGAATTCCAGCAGGTATTGATCACCATCAAGGAAAATGTGGAAAAGGGTGAAACCCTGGCCGAGGCCCTGCGTCATCATCCCAAGGTTTTTGATCCCCTGTACTGCAACATGGTAGATGCCGGGGAAATGGGCGGTGCCCTGGATGTCATCCTTAACCGCCTGGCCTTTTTCATGGAAAAAAACATGAAACTGAAGAAAAAGGTCAAGGGCGCCCTGGTCTATCCAGCCTCAGTGATGACAGTTGCGGTTATTGTCGTCGCCATCATGATGATTTTTGTTATTCCGTCCTTCCAGAAGATGTTTTCCGGATTTGGTGCCGACCTGCCCTGGCTGACTCAGGTGGTGGTCAATATCAGTCACTTCATGCGCACCAATGTTTTACTCATGATTATCGGCCTGATTATTGTGGTCATTGCTTTCAGGCAGACCTATAAAACTACCAAAGGCCGAACCTTCTTTGACCGGCTATTTCTCAAGCTGCCGGTTTTCGGCATCCTGCTGCGCAAGGTGGCGGTGGCTAAATTCACCCGCACCCTGGGAACTATGATCTCCAGTGGCGTGCCTATCCTTACATCCTTGGGAATTGTTGCCAAGACGGCAGGCAATATCATTATTGAAAACGCCATCCTGGCCACTAAAGACAGTATCAGTCAGGGGAAAACCATTGCCGAGCCGCTGGGGGACAGCGGTATTTTCCCGGCCATGGTGGTGCAGATGATTTCGGTGGGGAAATCAACCGGAGCCCTAGATGACATGCTCAACAAGATTGCCGATTTCTACGATGATGAGGTGGATGCCGCCGTGGGTACCCTGACTTCGATGATCGAACCGCTGATGATGGTTTTCCTGGGCACGATACTGGGAACCATGATCGTCGCCATGTATCTGCCGATCTTCCAACTGGGCTCAGTAGTGCATTAAAAAGGGTTGTAGATGGGGACAGAAAAAAAGATGAGGACAGCATTTAATGCTGGCCCCGATAACAATATCCCCAATTTTAGCGGCAGAAGAAGAATCAAAATCCTCCTGGCCTTCCGAGTTTTCCTGGTCACCATCCTGCTGGGAATCCTGATTCTTTTTGATTTCACCTGGCCTGACAACAACGTTCCCCTTTCTTATTCCCTCTACCTGTACATTGCCTTTGTCTATTTCATCACTATCATCTATGCAGTTCTGCTCTACAAAGAAATCAACCAACAACGCTTTCTCTTCACCCAGCTGGCCATTGATGCCATCCTTATCAGCATCCTGCTGCTGCTGACCGGCGGCTTCTACAGCCTCTTTTTTCCCCTCTACTATTTCATCATTCTCGGCAGCTCACTCTTTCTCGAGCGGCAGAAGAACCTGGCATTACTGCTCCTTTGCTGCCTTTCATATTCAGCAGTCATCATTTGTCACTTTTCCCCCCCGGCAAGCAATATCCTGGCCCTGCCGCTGCTGGCAGCCAATGCCCGCGGCACTTTCGCCTCCGTCCTTTTTCTGCGGCTGGCCTCGTTTCTCATCTTTGCCTTCATTCTCTGGCTGATCACCCGCGAACACCAGAAAACCCGAGAGACACTGAAACAAAAAGAAAGCGATTTGGCGGAAGTCAAGCGCACCAGTGACCATATTATCCAATCCATTGACAGCGGCCTGCTCACTATTGACAATCGGATGACCATTGTTTCCCTGAACAAGGCCGGCGAACAGCTCCTGGGACGTTCCCGCAGTTCTATCATGAAACAACCGCTGGGTGAGCTGCTGCCAAAATTGCCGGAATTACAGGAAGGAAAGACCCTACTTCGCCGTGAGCTTGACTATCGCCACCCGGCTGGGCGGCGGCTGACCCTCGGCTATTCCATCACCGACCTGGAAAATGAAACCGGCGAACAACTGGGAAAAATCCTGGTGTTTCAGGACCTGACGGAATTGAAAAAGATTGAGCAACAGTTGAAGATTGCCGACCGGCTGGCCGTCCTGGGACGACTGTCAGCCAGCATGGCCCATGAAATCCGCAATCCAATGGCGGCCATCCGCGGCTCGGTGGAAATGCTGCACAGCGAACTTAAGCTGGCAGATCCAACCCATGTCAAGCTGATGCAGATTATTTTGCGGGAGTCTGACCGACTCAACCGCCTGATCAGTGATTTCCTCTCCTTCGCCCGCCAGGACAGCCGGGAGCAGAAAACCATTAACCTGCCGGCTATGCTTAAAGATATAACTTTCCTGTTCCGCAACCAGTTTCCCCGGATCAGCTTTACGGAAACTTTTGAATCGGAAGAACAGCTGGTTAGCGGAAATCCTGATCAGATCAAACAAGTTTTCTGGAATCTCTACAAGAATGCCATCGAAGCAGTGGGAGAACAGGGCAGCATCAAGGTCAGCTGCACAGTAAAAGAAAACGACAACGATACCGGGAAAAGCAATGGATCATTCATTGAAGTGCTCATTGAAGACGACGGTCCTGGCATCCCGGAGGAAGTAGCCGGCAACATTTTCGAACCCTTTTTTACCACTAAAAAGGAAGGAACCGGTCTTGGCCTGTTCATCGTCTTTCAGCTGCTGAAGCTCAACAATGGCACCATCAGCATCCGTAACCGGGAGCCGGGACCAGGAACCCGAACAATGGCAACCTTTCCCAAAAAAAATCCTGAAGACTTGCCGATGACTGCCGATAGATAAAAAGAGAATGATAAAACTTCCTCCCTCGAACTTTTTCGTCTGTGTTTATCCGTGTGGGTCCATGGCTAATAATCTTTCTCTCTTTGCTGACCGCTGAAACCTTAACCTTAAAGCAGGCTAAATCATAATGCTTCCCCCCCGCAATTCAAATCCCCGCGCCCGGCTCCTCATTGTTGATGATGAAGCCAGCATGTGCGAATTTTTGGAAATCATCCTGGAGAAAAACGGTTACCAGGTCAGCAGCCGCCAATCAGCCCGGGCAGCCGTCAAAGATATTGATACCGGAACTTTTGATCTGGTAATATCCGACATAAATATGCCTGAAATGTCCGGGCTGGAACTTTTGCAACTGATTAAACAAAAATCGCCGAGCACCGAAGTCATCATGATTACCGCCTATGCCTCCACCGACACCGCCATCCAGGCGATGAAGCGGGGCGCCTATGACTACATCACTAAACCCTTCAACAACGATGAAATCCTGCTGACCATCAAAAAGGCGCTGAAAAACTCGCAGCTGCAACGGGAAAACCAGCGACTGCAACAGGAACTGGAAAAACGCTACGGTTTCGGCAACCTGATCGGCAAAAGTCCGGCCATGCTCAAGGTCTACGAATTGATCCAGCGCGTGGCCCAGACCAGGGCTAACATCCTGGTCACCGGCGAATCGGGCACCGGCAAGGAACTGGTTGCCCGGGCCATCCATTACACCGGCCCCCGCAAGGATAAGCCCTTCGTCACCGTCAATTGCGGCGCCATTCCCGAGCAACTGATGGAAAGCGAGTTTTTCGGCCATGAGAAGGGCTCCTTCACCGGGGCGATCAAAACCAGGGACGGCTATTTTGCTGCTGCCGACGGCGGCACCATCTTCCTGGATGAAATCGGTGAAATCCCCCCGGCCCTGCAGGTAAAACTGCTGCGGGTGATTCAGGAAAAAAGTTTCATGCGAGTGGGTAGTACGGTGGAACGAGCGGTGGATGTCCAGGTGCTTTCGGCCACCAACCGTGATCTGGAAAGCGCGGTCAGCGAAGGAAGTTTCCGGGAAGATCTTTTCTACCGGCTGAATGTCATCAAAATAGACCTGCCGCCATTGCGGGAACGGGACAGCGATATCCCCCTGTTGGCCAGACATTTTCTCCAAAAATACAACCAGGAATACGAACACAGTATCGGCGATATCAGCCAGGACGCCATCAACATCCTGCTGAACTATAGCTTCCCCGGCAATGTCCGAGAGCTGGAAAATATCATTGAACGCGGCGTCATCATGGAAACAGGCGAAAGCATCACCCCGGCCAGTCTGCCACCATCCCTGACCAGGCCGGCGATCAACGGAACCAGAGTCGGCCTGCGGCTGCCAGCAGAAGGCCTTGACCTGGAAAAAACCCTGGCCGAATTAGAACACCAGCTCATAAACCAGGCGCTGGAACGCTGCGACCACAACAAGACCAAAGCCGCCAAGCTCCTCGGCCTTTCCTTCCGTTCCTTTCGCTACCGGCTGGAAAAGCTTGACCTTTAGGAAAGATAAAGAGTATCTCAATTTTCTGAGTTATGAAAAAACATTTATTAAAGGATGTTCCGGCATGGCTCTCGCTCATTCTCGCTGCACATCATGTGCAGCTCCGAGGTGTGCGCCGCGAATCACCATCGTGGTAATTCATTCGGCGCCCAATGCCGCCAGCCTGTCGCCGTTCCTGCCGGCAGGCTGGGCAGACACGGCTACGAGCCAAGCCCGAACATCCCAATAATGTATCCTGGTAACACAAGTCAGAAAGTTGAGAAGTACTTTTGATGACGAATTCTCAATGGAAACCCTGATCCGGCACAGCTGAAAACTGATCGCTGAAAGCTGAAAGCTAACCGCTAAAACCTAACAACCAAAGGCCCCCCCAAATATGTGTGGAATAGCCGGTATTTTTAATCTTTCTTCCAACCCGCCACCCCAACGCCAAACGTTGGAAACCATGATCCGCACTCTACATCACCGCGGGCCGGACGGCTACGGTTTTTTTCACAATGAAAAAGTAGGGCTGGCCCACGCCCGCCTGAGCATCATCGATCTTGAAGGTGGCTGGCAACCAATCTACAACGAGGATAAGACTGTTTCGATTGTCTTCAACGGCGAAATCTTCAACTACCCTGAGCTGCGTCGTGAATTAATCAGTCGTGGTCACCATTTTTACACCCATTCCGATACCGAAATCATTGTCCATCTCTATGAGGAGAAAGGCAAGGACTGCCTGGATGAGCTGAATGGTCAGTTCGCCCTGGCCATTTATGACGAACGGAAAAAATCCCTTTTTCTGGCCCGCGACCGCATGGGCATCCGACCCCTGTTTTATACCATCCATGGCGGCCGCCTGTACTTCGGCTCTGAAGTTAAAGCCATCTTCGCCGCCGACCCCGATCTTCCCCGGGCCATCAATACCGGAGTGCTGCAGGAAATTTTCACCTTCTGGAGCCCGGCAGCCAACGAAACAATTTTCTCGAGCGTCCGGCAGCTGGGACCCGGATGCCGCCTGTGCATCAATGCCGACGGCGGCATGACCGAAGAACAATACTGGGAGATTCCCTTTCATCCTGATGCTATTTCCGCCAAAAATGAAACCATCCTGGCGGAGGAACTGCGCGAGCTGCTCATTGATGCAGTGCGGCTGCGCCTGCGAGCCGATGTACCGGTGGGCGCCTATCTAAGCGGCGGCCTGGATTCTTCGGCAATCACATCCCTGATCAGGAATTACACCAGTAACGACCTGAAAACCTTCTCAGTAACTTTCACCGACCGGGTCTATGATGAACAGCCGCAGCAACAGCTGATGGCCGACTACCTGCACACCGATCACCATGAAATAAACTGCGACTACAATTCCATCGCCGCGGCCTTTCCCGAGGTGATTCGACATACAGAAATCCCGATTCTCCGCACTGCCCCCACCCCACTCTATCTGCTTTCCTCCCTGGTGCACGACCACCATTATAAAGTGGTCCTCACTGGCGAGGGCGCCGATGAGATACTGGGCGGTTATGATCTTTTCAAAGAAGCCAAGGTCCGAGCGTTTATCGCCAAAAATCCCAATTCCGCCATGCGGGCCATGCTACTCAAACGCCTCTACCCCTACCTGGCCCTTTCTCCGGCTAAATCAACGGAATATGCCCGGAAATTTTTCGATACCGATGCAACCCTGGATGATCCCTTTTACGCCCATCGCCCCCGCTGGAAAACCACCAGTGGCATTCAGCGCTTCCTGGTCGATGATATTGTCAATCAACCAGGACCAACACCAATGCAAAAGCTGGAAGATCAGTGGGTAGACAAGCTGAAAGGACTGGACTATTTTTCCCGGGCCCAATTTCTGGAAAGCCGGTTGCTGATGGGAAACTATTTACTCAGCTCCCAGGGGGACCGCATGATCATGGCCCACTCGGTGGAAGGGCGTTTTCCTTTCCTTGATCACCGAGTGGTGGCTTTTGCCTGCACCATTCCGCCCCGCCTGCGGATGAAGGCCCTGAATGAGAAAAACATCCTTAAAAAAGCCATGGCCGATCTCCTGCCGCCAGACATAGTCCGGCGAAAAAAACAACCTTATATGGCCCCGGACATCTTAAGCTTCTTTGGCAACCACGAAGCGGACTACCTGGATTATTACCTGTCGGCTAGCAGAATTAAAGACGCCGGCCTGTTCAAGCCGGAAGCCGTAGCCGCCCTGTTGCGCAAATGCCGCAAAAAAGTCCGCCAGGGCTTTCGGGAAAACATGGCTCTGGTGGGCATCCTCTCAGCCCAGATCCTCTACGATTCCTTCATCACCACTTAGAGAAGAGGGGTCAGGTCTCAACTCTTGACACCAAATTGTCTATTACTACATCAACACCTACGAAAATTATGGCAATCCGGAAACATGAAATTGTGTCAAAAGTTGAGACCTGACCCCTAAAAAAGTTCAAAGTAACAATTATTTTCGCGGCAGTACTCAAAAAACTCCTTGAAGCAGGCATTGGCCTGAAGTTGCTTTTCCGAGTTTGCCACCGCCTCAAAGAAGATTTGGCTGCCAACGACCACCAGCTTGCGGCGGGCCCTGGTGATAGCCACGTTGAATCGATTGGGGTTATTCAAAAATTCCGCCAGCACCAAATCCAGATCAGAGCAGGTAAAACCGAACAAAATCACATCCCGCTCGGCGCCCTGCAGGCGCTCAACCGTATCGATAACCGGCAGGTCACCCACCCCACCCAACAATAAACTCAAAGCACGGGAAATCGCATTATTTTGAGCCCGATGCGGAGAAATAATCGCTATTTGCTCTTTTGATATCCCATAATGACACATGAATCGGCCGGCCAGGCGTGACAATAAATTTGCCTCTGCCACTGACTCCTGACCACAGCCCCGATGATTCACCCCCAGCAGCACCACCGGCTTTTCAGGATCAATAATGCTATCAAGCAGGTCATTGCCAAGCGTGCCGGTCAGCGACAACCTGGCCCAGGCATTTTCCGCTGCCGGATGCAACCGGCCACCATACCATGTTTGGCTGGGAAACCGGCAGATCCCGGCATTCATACGGTAGGTCACCTCCAACTGCCGGCGGCGCTGGGGATACCGCCGCAGCAGAATCTCCAACACTGAACAACGGCTTTCAGCGGCAACCGATGGAACTTGTTGATCCTCACCCACCATTTCTTCCTTAAAGATTGATGAACTGATGACCGGTGGCAACTGGCAGACATCTCCCAGAAAAACAAAATTACCTTTCCCATACATCAGACTGAGCATGGCTAAGGGCGTCAGCATTTGGGAGGCCTCATCAAAAATTACCCAATCAAACAACTTGGAAAAAATACCGTCACCCTTATGGCCATGGCGCATCATCGCCTGGATGCCGTAGCCGGTGGCACCCACAATAAGATACGGAAAATTCAAAACCTCCCGGGCTTCCCGGGCATTGCTGATCGCCTCCACTTGCAGTTGCTGCTTCTCGCCGGCAAACGGTTTCCCCTCCCAGCGTCCCCATTTGAGGCAACGGGCGGGGAAATCTGCCAGATTAAGGGCATTCACCAGCCCTACCACCTTATTAAGTACCTGATCAATAGCCTGATGGGTTACCGCGCTCACCACAATTTTAAGACCGGTACCGGTTGCTTGAGCATGGCGAATCAGGACAATCAGAATCCAGCCCAGAACATTGGTTTTGCCACTTCCCGGCGGACCGCTGATCAGACTCAAGGCATAGCGAAAAGGCAATACCAACGCCTGTTGCTGGGAATGATTCAGACCGGCCAGCTTACCTTCGGCCGACGACAACCAATCCGACAGCCATTTTTGCCACGCGGGCGGCTGTTCATCGTTCAAGGTCCCGGCAAACAGCTCAACTATAGGCTGAGGATCACCGGCATCAAACCCTTTCTTGACTGCCTCAAGGAGCTTGGCGGAATGGTAGTTTTCCCCATCTTCTTCCAGGGAATAGATCAATGAAGAAGAAAATGTTTTCACCGCACCCTTGCGCCTGCCAAGGCGGAGCGAAAGAGCCACCTGTCCGGCTTCAACATCATAGCCGGCCATGATCACCGGCAGGCCGCTTTGCACGTCATGAACCCCGCAGGGAACTAGCTTGAGAAAATCCCCCGGACGAAATTTCGTCACCCCCGCCTGACGATCAACAAGGGAAAACAGATACAGAAACCGCCCCTCGTCATCAAGGATTGTACCAATAAAACGAAGCGGCCCCAGAGCCCGAAAACGCTCCACCCGTTCTGCCAGTGAAAGTTCCCGCAGCTCCCTTATATCCCGTTCCTGCTGAAGCCTTTCGGCCTCGATAAATTTTTGGCAGGCGGTACTCCAGTCAAGCTCTTCCGGAGGGATAAGGCACCATTCCTCCCTTTGCCATTCGCTCTCCAACCGCTCCTCAAACCATTGTTCTAGCTTCATAATCAATTGGAAGGTGCCGGCCAAATGGCTTTTCACCCGGTCATGATTGTCATTGCCAGGATAATTTTCATCGCCGTCACGCCATCTTTCCGACCGCCGGTCGCCATGAAAAAGGCTTTCGGGAATCATCTCAATTGCCGTTTCGTCCACCAGCTCCAAGAGACGATTCAGGGCGAAAAGGCTCATGGCACCAGGAAGCGGCAGCAGAAAGTGATTGGACAACACCTCCTCAAGATCCGTGCAATAAGTCTCAATGCCGGGGTGAAAAAGAGCCCGCAGCGGCGCGTCGGCCATCATCTCGGCCCAAGCCAACATTCCCTGTCGGGTTTTGCTGCCAAATAAAAAGAGGTGTGGCCCCCGGCCATCCAAAACCGCGCCTTTCCACCGCCCCAGCAAGCAAGCGGAAAATTCCTGCCAGATCCGCCGACGCTCCTCTTCATACCCTGCATTCCCATCGACCCCACCGGCTCCATCACCACAGACAGTCCAGGTCATAGTTTCTAAAACCTTACCTCGCTCCAGAACCCCCAATCCCAACCCCCGGGACAGCCCGGAGAGGGGATCGTTCACCAGCTGGACAAAAAAACGGGTTGAAATATTGGCGGGAAACATGGTGGTTTTTTGTTTGAGGATGATAATTTTATGCCGGCACAGGGCACTGATCGCCCCTTTAAGATACTCTTTCTGCCCGGGGCTGAACGTAGAGTCCAACGACAGCTCCGGATTCAAATTCTTCATCCCGCCAGCTCTGATTTTTTGCAGCATACCGCTGGTCAGCCGCGGGATAAACTGCACGTCCTCATCTTTTAAGGCCTGCGCATAACAAAATTCAAAATAAGGGCAGCCGACACAATGTTTCTGTAACTGCCAATCGGTTTGCAGTGGCGAATCGCACAGGGCGGCCTGGAGGTTGGCAAAAGTTGTCCTCATCGAGGCGAAATACGGCTGCAGGGCAAAGCTGTGGTACCGGGGCTGTTCATCAACTGCGGCCGGTAGCAGCAAAAAACCGCTGTCCGCTACCGTGAGTCGAGAAACCCGCGGATCAGACTGAACTAATTCCCGCAACAGAAACGCACCAAAGGCCACCTGCCACTTCTGATCATAGCGGGGCTGCCTGCTTTTGATATCCCCAACCTGCAGGAGATTTTTTTTCCCCGCGGCTATCTGGATCAGGCCAGGAATCCCCACGCCGGGCAGGATAATTTTTTGGTCGTTCTGGCGGTTAAAAAAGGCTGCCGATGGTGATAAAAGCTTATCAGCCTGCAATACCGGCTGGACAAGATAGGTGTGGGTATCAGTGGCAACATGTTGTTCAGTCATCCTTTGCAATTTGCTGACGGTCTCGGCAGCGCGATCTTTGAGCGGCCTCGCCCGACCATTCTCGTCTTTTTCAGTAATACGGCTGAAAACCTGGTGGTGACTATTAAGCTGAGAGAGGATCTTTTCCGCCCATTCACGTCCTCTGGTCCGTCTCCTGCTCGCCAGCTCGTCCTCCTCCCGGGAATATCCGCCCAACGGCTGCGCTTCCGGCGGCAAAAAATTAAGACAAAACCAGCGGCGGCATTGATGGTAACGGAAATAGCCGCCAATGAGGCTGCCGGTTAACGCCCGCATCCGGTAGCCGGCCTCGGAATGGCAAACAGGCATCATGCGGCCAGCCCAGCGTTTTTTCTCCCAGGACAGCAACGGTTCCCCCTGAGCGGCAATTTCGCGCAAAACTGGTTCAGCGCTTGCCGGCTGGGGCCGTATCACCAGATTTGCAGGGTCGCCTCGGGAGATTTCAGACGACTGCTGGTGACATCGCTTAAAAAAATCAATCAGCCGGGAATCCCGGATAAAACTGGCAAGTTCCCGCAGCAGCAATTTTTTCGGCAGCGTGGTACAAAAAGAATTAAGCGAAAACATGGCCCGCAGCACCTTGAAATGGCGTTCAAGCCACCAGCTGAAATCCCCGTCACTCAAGGGCAGTATGAGCTGTTGGAAATCAATCATTGTAGCACATGACACGCCGATCTCATCAGATGTTACCTGAAAATTCTCACCTTGGTTGGCATAAGCTTCCCGGATGCTCCAGGCCAGCACCAAGTTGCCGACCGAGCCAATAAACGTCCGGTATTGATAGGAGCCATCGGCCGCGCGCCGCACCTCAATACCATTCGCCAGGATCACCACCCTTTTATCTTTTTCCAGCTCCTGCCGGACAAGTTGACTGGTCCGGGAAAAGAGTCCTGGGGCAGCCTGATTATCCTCAGCCCGGGTTGATTTAAGCACCGCCCGCATCGCCTGTGCAACTTCATAGGAAACATGACTTCCAAGCCCCCACCAAGAGAGCTCTTTCCCATCCAGCCGCGCGGACGGTTCAGCCACCACCCGCTTACGCGTCCCCTCATCTATCGAGACAATATGCAATCGCCGCCCGGCCAGCAGGACATGATCGCCAGGATCAAACTGTTTGACGATAGACCGGGGAATATCGGCCACTGCTTCGCCCGCCACCTCAAGGCTGTAATCCTGCTCGCTTTCCGGGAAATTGCTCCAGATGCGATGTTCAACCAGGGCATCCCAATAGAACCAACCGCCGGCAAAAAGACCGGGAACCGCGGTTTTTTTCAACCACCTTTTCTGCCGCAAAGAAGTAAAAACATCCTTCAGATTCACGGCGTCATCCCCGGCGGTCGGTCCGGAAAAAAGGTCCTGCAACGCCTTCAGAGAAAGCCGCTTTTTCTCATACAGGCAGGAAACAACCTGCTGGCTCAAAACGCTGGGAAGGTTTTTGGGCAGCGGCGACTCCACCCGGCCTTCCCGAGCCAGATGCAGCAGAGCGAGAAAACGCAAAAGCTGTTCCGGGGCCCGTTCGCCCCGGCAGATACACCAGAAGTGAATCGTATCCTGACGCCGGTTTGCCCGGCCAATCCGCTGCAGAAAAGCGGAAACCGAGTCCGGCGGTTCAAACAGAATAACCGCATCAACATCCCCAACGTCAATGCCCAGCTCCAGGGTGCTGGTGGCGATACATACCGAACGTGAACGCCGGCGAAACCTCTTTTCAACCGCCTGCCGTTCTCTAACCTTAAGGTTGGAATAATGCAGCTCTGTCATTCCTTTGAACAACCCTTGGTGATTCAAAACACCGAAAATTTTATCACAACGGCCGCGGCTGTTGGCAAAGATCAGGATTTTGCGATACTTCCACTCCTGGGATAAATCCCCAAGCAGGTTCACCAGCTCACTCTCATCATGTTTCAGCTGTAGCAGACGGGGCAAAATCTGACGGCTGACGCTCTCGGTCAGCAGGACAAAATCCGGCCTGAAATGGAAAAACCGGCCGACGACAGCAGGGTCGGCAATGGTCGCCGACAGGGCAATTTTCTGCAACGGCTTGCCAATCCGACGCTCCAGTCGATGCAGGAGATAGACAAGCTGCCGACCCCGGTACTGATGAATAAGCGGATGGACTTCATCAATGATAACCGTGCGCACCCGGCGGAGAAAACCCCGCAGATCGGCATTGACACTACCCAACATCACGTCCAGCGACTCCGGGGTGGTCAGCATCAGGTCTGGGCGACCACCACCACTGCGCTTGAGATCGCCGGTACGGATGGCAAAATGAATCCCCAGACGTTCGCGCAGCATAGCGGCAAACCGCCGCTGGATATCAAAGGCCAAGGCCCGGGTGGGAACAATATAGATGGCGGATTCGACCAACCCCGAGCTGATAATGCGCTCTAGACAGGGGGCCAGCACAGCCTCGGTCTTGCCGGAACCGGTGGCGGACTGGATAATCAAATCCAGATGATCCAGAACCGGCCTGATGGCCTGCTCCTGGATAGGATACAAACCGGGAAAGGCACCATAAAATGTTCTAAAGGTATTGGGGAGCTGCAAAAGGGGGGAATTCATACATCCTGGGAAAGCTGGTGCAGCAGGTCCAGTTGATTAATCAAGATCTTGATCTTCAGGCGCGCTTCCTGGCCGCCGGTTGCCGCCACCACCTCTGCCATTTGCTGTCGGGTCTCGCCTACTCGCGGCTGCCAGCCATAGGCCCTGGCATGCAAGTGGATGAGTTTGCCGATGAGCTCTTCCCATTCAGGCCCGCTGAGACGATGGAGACGATGGAGGCACAGCTGCCGCCAGGATTCCCCATAGTTCAGTTTAAAGTAGGAAAATTCCTGGTCATCGCGAACCGTGACCCGATCATAATCTTCCACCCGTACCCGAAGGAAAAAATCATCGGTAAAAGCAAAAATAGGATAGAGCCCAGGATGGGGAAAAGGCGGAGAAAAAAAACGATGGAGAATCTCATAGCTTTTGCGGCGCTGGATAATCGACCGTTGGGCAATGGATTCTCCCTCGTCAAAAAGCAGTACCCAACCTTTAAGACCCATGTTTTTGAACATGGACGCCAGGCTGCAGACCGCTTCAAAATAAGGCTCCCAACCCCTACAGACCAGCGATGCGTCTTTATAAAATGAAACCTGGCGATATCTCAGGGCATGGCGCAGGCGATTTACCGGCAAGGCGGAACCGCTCAGAGCATTGGCCAACAGCCAGGGAAACTCCCGGGGCCGGTACGTGGAATACTTCTTCATTCCTCTCCAGCGCGGGGGAAGAATCATATTTTCCTGCGCCAAGGCGATTAACACACACTTGAAAAAATGAGGCATAGATTCCGGAATGATGGCCAGCGGCTCATTGCCACCATTTTCGGGCTCTTTTTGCCGCGCTCCAGCCCATTCTTTCCACCATTGTACCAGGGATAGCTTATCCCGGCCCGGAAAGTGAATCTGACTGACCAGCGCCCGGTAGACCTGACGGAAATCATGGAAAGGAATTTCCCGGGGATCAAGGTTGATCTGACTGGTGACAAAACCCTGATCAAGGGCTCGCTGACGAAGATAGGTAAGGCTATGGGATTTCCCCTGGCCGTAGGAACCGCAGAGACAAAGATGGGAGGATTCACCCTGTTCCAGGGCCTGAACACCCTGGTCAAAGGTCTGATGTAGCCGCGTCTCATGAGCGGTTAACAGCCGCACCCCGAAGGAATCAAAAAGGCCGTCCCGCAACCGCTCCACGGCTCTTCTGAGGATAAAATTATCGGCGCTTTCCAGCAACTCAAGAAACTCGCCCTGATCCATTGCCATTGACTACTTATCCCAGCTCGGCTGCAGCTGTTCCAACTTCTCCTGCTCCATCTCCTGCTGGCTGGCAATAATATGTTCGCTAAGGTCCAGGTTCTCGGCCGGGATCTCGCCCTGCTCGGTCATATCCAACAGCCGGATAACCTGTTTTACAAAAAGTCGGACCTCACTCAACAGCCCCATTTTCTTCTGATTTTGACAAATATCCAGAAGAATTTTATCCGATACCACGGCCGCGGCATCCCAACGATAGGCAATCTGGTGAATATGCCGCAAACACTGCCCCAGGCTGACCAGCTCTTCAGCTTTTAAAGGCGTCTGGTGGAGGTCAACCAGCACACCACGATAATTCAGTCGCTTCTGTTCGCCGATGGAGCGCACCCGACTCCAGAGGGCATCGTAGGATTTAAAACCTTTTTCCGACAGTAAAACGTCCGGGATAATGGCGAAAAAAATATGGAAATACTCCGCCTGTTCGGTATTATCAATCAGCAGCCGTACATTCTCGTAGGCCGCGTTGCGAATGGAGGTGGACTGGGCCATGACGGTCTCCAGTTCATCGAGCAACAAAACAAGTCCTTTGTGCCCAAGAAAACGCAAAAAAGTATTCAAAGAATTGAGCATCTGTTTACTGTTGGCCTTGTTCACCACCTCAAAAATGCCAAAGGGCTTCAGCTCCCGTTTGGTCGATTTGCCGGCCTCAAACCAATGAAGAATAATCTCCCGGCCAGCGGTACGCTCTTCTTTGCTCTCACCCTCCATCAATGGCAGGAATCGGTTATACGCCAGGGATATCAGGGCATTGGCAAAATTCACGTTCATCCCCGGCAAATTGCGCAGGGTTTCCCCCAAATCGGCAATAAATTCCGGGGACGGGGAAGCCTGCTGTTGCTCCAGGCCGTCAAGCCACTGATTCAGAAGATTACGAATGCCAACCCCCTCAAAATTGCCGCGCAGCTGACGGACAATGGCTTGATACACAGCCTCAAATTTGTGGATGGGCACCTCCCGGGTCAAAACCACAAAAGAAACCGCGAACCCCTCCCGCAAGGCAAGGTGACGAACAATGGACATGAAATGGGTCTTGCCATCGCCATAATCACCACGAATAAAACGGACTTTGGCCCCGCCTTTGGCAATATAATTCTCCAGATCATCCTCGATAAATTTAATCCAGTTGTCGCGGCCCACCGTAAAAAAGGGAACATAGTCAGCCGGCACATTTCCCTTGCGCAGCGCTTCAATAATAGAGCGGGCCTGAAACGGTTTCAACCCATCGATTTCTTCGCTGGTCATCATCTTCTAATCCTCCTTGAACGAAATGGAACTGATTTGCCGGCGTTCACCAACACCGTCGATAAGCCAGAGGGAAAAATTGCGCCCGGGATCCAGATCCAGAAGCATGCCATCCGAAGTTCCACCGATACCGGACTCGAAATATCGCCAGAGATCCACGCTGAACTGCTCGAGGCTGTAGCCTCTGAATTTGGTCTTGTCCATATTAGTAAAAAATGTTTTGCTCTGCAGGGAGATGACATACTGTAGATAAAATCGCTGAATGGGAACCGGCTGGCCGACAGCGAAGTTGTCGGTTTTACAGATGCCGGCATACGTTTCGTACAGGCCGTCAATATACTTCTGGGGATTGAAAGGCCGATCATAGAGTTGTTTTTTCAACCGTACCAAAGCGGCAACAATGCGGCGAGGATCAATCGATTTCAGCACCTTCTTGTTGATAGTCGTGGCACGCTCACTGAAAGCAATCTCACCGTCAATACCTTTAAGGATACTGAGACGGGGGAAATCGATATCAATGGCCAACCCGGCATCATTTCCGAGTCGGGTAAGGTCTTCAATAAATTCAAGCCGATATTTTTCCACCTTTTCCCTGGCATCGGCACGTAAGCTCTCGAGGATAGGGGCACTCTCCTCCAAGGCCTCTTCTTGAACCATTTCTGTGGCCGGCTTTGTATTAAGTAGCTCATCCAGGCGTAGAAAATCATCCCGTCCGGCACAGCGGATACATTGTTTGATAAAATCGGCCAGACGTTGACGGCGATTTAACTCTTGTTGAAAAGGGCACACGATCGAGTTTAGCTTTTCCTGATTTTCCTGCAAAAAATCTTCATTGTCCATAGTGTTCCATCTCTCCACCCGGAAGGGTAAAATTTTCGATCCTTGAGGGACTGACAATTAATAGGAAATTGCCTTTCCCCTGTCAAGCATATTCTGGAACGTTTGATGAACAAGAGGGTCAGGCCTTGCAATAACACATTACAGCACAGCGGGAAAATGATAAAAAATAGGTGTGTGCCCTTTTTCCTTGCGACCCCTCCCCCCCCTTCTCGATCATGAAACAATTTTTTTGTCCCGAAGAATTGGCTTGAGCCGGGAGATACCTTTTGCCTCATTACTATTCATGGCATGCCAAAGATCCCAGTCCTGCTGCAAACCCAACCAAAAATCTGCCGACATACCTAACACGCGAGACAACCGCAAAGCGGTATTTGGCGTTACTGAACGTCGCCCCTTGATGATTTCGTTAAGGCGGGGGTACAGAAACATCCAGACGACGGGCAAGCTCTGTCTGAGTTAACCCCAGTGGCTTCACAAACTCCTCTAAAAGCATCTCTCCAGGATGGGTTGGTGGACACTTTCGGGGAAGTCACCGACCAATAGTTCTATTAGAGGTAATTTGTGATTTCGATCTCGTAGGCATGGCCTTCCTCCCATGTAAAACAAATTCGGTATTACTGGTTAACCCGAATACTATACTGATTTTTCCGATCACCTTTCAAAGGTTCCAGACGGTTTCCTGGAAGTACTTTGAGTTCACTGAGTTCTTGAACCCGGTTGATTTGATCCAACTTTCGGCGTACAACAGGCCAAAGTGATTGTGGACAACATTTTCTGGCAGTTTGGGATGACAGACCGTCAAAAATGTCTTCCGTGCCTGTGTTTTTGAAAGATTGTATCATGGGTTATATTATAATGGTATTCGTTATAAATACCAATCAAATTCCTGCCAGGTTCCGTCCTGGCTTCAATGCTTAATACAAGCTGTAGTTTGTATAGATGTCCGGTTTTTCAGAGCTGTGAGCAATCACTATTTTTTAACTCTGATTTTGTTTCTCATTATTTTTTTTCAGGAAGCCACTTTTCTGCAGTCTATCATCTTTTCGGCTCGTAGTCCCCATAGGTAAAAAGATTGTCGAGTTCGCTCTTAAGTTGCCGGACCCAGACATAACAAAAATGGTGAAAATAGTTGTAACCCCTTTTTTCACACAGGGTTAATCCCTACCACCGGTGTAATGTGGCATTGTAAGACCTGACCCCTTTTTTCTCATCCCGCCTATATTCCATAGGCATCGTCATGGGGTCCGAGCAGAACGAACTTAATGGTCTCATCCAGCGTTTCCCGACAATCAGAGCAGGCCACTACGGCATCATCGCCTTTTTTCCGGCACAATTCGCAATACAGGTAGATAATGATGAAATTACGCTTCACTGGACATGAATAAAATCCCTGCCAGTTACCCTTCAACGGTTCGCCAACAGCAATTGGGTTTTCAATAATCATGTCGACCTTTTTCTTGACCAGTTTCTTGATCGAGGCGTGCTTTTTAACGGCCTTCAGGAAAGCGGTTTCAAATCTGGTTTCCATCAGTCCCCGAAGACCTCATCGTATGAATGCCACTGTGTGTCTCCGGCACGCAGTTTGGCCTGAACGTCTTCCATGGCCTGCTGAAAGGCTGGGTGGGTGAAAATTTTTTCCATATGTTCACCTTCGACACGCCGCTTCAGGGCCAACAGGTATTGCGTAACCATATCCGCAACCGATGTGCGATTTTCAGAGGCAAAGATCTTGGCGAACTCGGCAAGATCCTGGTCAAGACTTACATTGAGACGGGTTTTGGGCATAACAAACCTCCTTGATATTTGTTCCTATTATGCATACAACGGGAACAGATGTCAAGAGTAGGGTGGAAATAGGGGACAGACCACGGTTTTTGCTTTCTCTCTCCCCTCATCGCCAACAACTGCTTTCCCCCATCCCTGCACGTCCGAGTGTGTCTGCGGCTAATCCCTAACCTAACCCCTTTCTTTTTTATGCTTTAAACAAATCCGAGTGGGTACCTGTCCGTTCAAAAATAATAAAAAAATAGGGGACAGACCACGGTTTTCCGCTATTTTCATGCTCATCGCTGACCGCTTCTTTTCCCGTCCCTCTGTGTCTGCGTGGGTCCGTGGCTACCCCCTCATTTTTTCTCTGTGTTCTCTGTGAACGCTGTGGCTTCAAACAAAAATCGGGCTCTGTCCCCATTTCCCCAACAAAATACAACTTGACAAATAATTACAATATACTTACTTTGTAATTATGAATAAATTTATCTTCACTTGGGATGATGATAAGAATATATCAAACCAACACAAACATGGCATTTCATTTGAAGATGCACAAACTGTATTTTTTGATGAAAATGCTATTGAATTTGATGATCCTGACCATTCTATTAATGAAGAGAGATTCATTCTTTTAGGTTTAAATCAAAGCCTAAAAGTTTTAGTTGTATGCCACTGCTACCGCAAAGATGATTCTGAAATTCGAATTATCTCAGTAAGAAAAGCAACTAAAAAGGAGCAAATTGTTTATTTCAGGAGGTTATCATGAGAAAAGAATATGATTTTGATAAAATGGCAGGGAGGAGAAACCCCCATGCTAAAAATTTAAAAAAACAGGTGACCATACGTATGGGTGTTGATATTATAGAATATTTTAAAAATTTAGCTGAGGAAACGGGCATACCATATCAAAACTTAATCAATTTGTATCTACGTGATTGCATAAAATCAAATAGAAAACTTTCCCTAAATTGGACACCATAAGGAAATAGGGGAAATAGGGGAAATAGGGAAAACCGTAGAAATGTCCCCTTTTTCCACTTTTTTCGTTTTTGGTCCGTGTCCGTCTCTGTGTGTCTGTGGCTAATAAAATCCCTTTTCCGTTTTTCTTTCGCTTCTCTTCTTTTGCTAACCGCTGACAGCTAAAAGCTAATCGCTTCTTTTCTCTGTGCCCTCTGAGTCTCTGTGGTAAAAAATAAAAAACCGTGGTCTGTCCCCTATTTTTTTCTCGATCATTTCTTGAACGCTTTCCAGACGGCGCTGTACTTGATGAAATTCAACGCTGTCCGGAAATCTTCTCCTATCTCCAGTCTGTTGTTGACGCGGATGGGCGCATGGGCCTCTATATTCTGACCGGCTCGCAGCAATTCGGACTTTTATCCAATATTACTCAGTCACTGGCCGGCAGGACAGCCTTCCTGGAACTCCTGCCTTTTTCGCTGCCTGAACTCAAAAGGGCTGCATTGCTGCCGGCGCAGGCAAACTCCATCCTGCTCCGTGGATGTTATCCCCCACTTTATGACCGGGATATCGCGCCATCGGCCTGGTTTGGTGCCTATATCACCACTTACGTTGAGCGGGATGTTCGCCAACTTCTGAAAATACAGGAGCTTGAAACGTTTCAACGATTTATTCGCCTCTGTGCCGGCAGAACCAGCCAATTATTGAACTACTCATCTTTGGGAACTGAATGCGGCATTACCCATAACACCGTCAAGGCCTGGATATCGGTACTGGAAGCAAGTTACATTATTTTTCTGCTGCGCCCCCACCATGCCAACTTTAAAAAACGCCTGGTTAAAATGCCAAAACTCTATTTTTATGACGTGGGGCTCGCCTCATGGCTGCTAGGCATTCGGACAACAGAACACATCACCAACCATCCATTGCGGGGGGCTCTTTTTGAAACTTTTATCATTGGGGAATTAATGAAATCTCGCTACAACCAGGCAGAACAGGCCGGTCTCTTTTTCTGGCGGGACAGCAACGGCAATGAAGTGGATGTTATCGCGGAACGGGAAGGAAAGCTGATGCCCCTGGAAATCAAGTCCGGCAAAACCCTGAACAAAGAATCAACCGCCGGCCTGAAAAAATGGCTCTCACTGGCGGGAAGCAACCACATATCCGCCGCCCTCATTTACGGTGGAGAAGAAACGTACCGGCATCATAATACTCATATTACCGGATGGCAGGAAAGCGGTAATATTTTTCTCACCTGAATCCCTCCCACTTTTTCCTGAACCGGTACTCTTTTCCCGTCTGTGTGTGTCTGTATGAGTCTGTGGCCAATCCCTAACCTGCCCCCTTTTTCCTCATTTTTTCTCTGTGTTCTCTGTGAACTTTGTGAGCTCTGTGGTTTCATATTGTCTTTTTCTTTTCTATCTTCGCTAATCGCTGACAGCTAATGGCTAACAGCTGCTTTTATTGTGAAAAACTGGGGTCTGTCCCCTATTTTCTCCCAGCAAGAATGGTTTGAGCAATGTACTTGAATTTAGCCATGTTTTTTCCACGGCGCTGCAAACGTTTAGCATCTTTGGCAAACTGTTTTGTATAGACTGGGGAATACATCAGATATTCAATGTATCAAACATCTCGTCTTCATTTTCACAGACGATTAATTCCCGTCCCGCATCTGTCTTTTCAAAAGTGCGTTTTGTGACCGCATTGGGAATTGCAACATCAAAAGGCAACCCACCCCGCATCTCCACCTGTTTATAAAAAATGGTAATTGCCTGAGTTGTACTCATACCAAGATGGCGGAACACATCCTCTACATGATTTTTAAGCTCCGGATCAATACGAGCTCTGATAGTCGCTGTTTTGCTCATGCTACCCCCCCCCCACAATAAATATTGTGACCTAAATATGGCACGATTGGGCTACATAATCAACATAAACGTAATCAACATAGGAAATAAGGGACAGACCACGGTTTTCCCTTTTTCTCTCCCCTCATCGCCAACAACTGCTTTCCCCGGCCGCACGGTTTCTGTGGCTGATAAAATCCCTTTTCCGCTTCTCTTCTTTTGCTTCTCTTCTTTTGCTAACCGCTGACAGCTAAAAACTAATCGCTTCTTTTCCTCTGTGCCCTCTGAGTCTCTGTGGTAAAAAATAAAAAACCGTGGTCTGTCCCCTATTCTATTTTTCACGTCTGTGGCCAATCCCTAACCCCTCTGCAATGTGGCATTGCAAGACCTGACCCCTTTTATTGCTTGACTTTCAATTCTACACATAATAAGCTATATTTTAATGTGTAACAGTGAGGAAAGGGGGTAATCATGGCCACTAATTTAGCAATTGATGACAAGCTCATCGAAGAGGCTCGCACAATTGGACAGCATCGCACGAAAAAAAAAGCCGTCACCGAAGCACTGCAGGAATACATACAACGGCGCAAACAGGTGGAAGCGATAAAACTTTTCGGCACGGTAGAATATGATGCCGATTATGATTACAAAAAACAGCGGCTGAAATGAAAATTCTGGTCGATACGTCTATCTGGTCTCTGGCCCTCCGCAGGAATGAACAGCGGCGTCCACAGGCCGAGATTTTTGAGCTCCAAGAACTGATCAATGAAGTGCGGGTTCAGATGATTGGACCCATTCGGCAAGAAATACTTTCAGGAATAAAAGAAAAAGCACAATTTATAAAACTTAAAAAAATATTGGCGGCCTTTCCCGGCTTGACGCTTGGCTCAGAGGATTTTGAATTGGCGGCAGAATATTTCAACACTCTGCGTCGTCATGGCATACAAGGCTCAAATACTGATTTCCTGATCTGCGCTGTTTCAACCAGAAATAATCTGCCAATATTTTCAAACGACAACGATTTTAATCATTACAAAAAATATATTCCTCTTGTCCTGCATGCCCCCAGAACAACAAAGAGATGAAACTAAGTCCGCCCCCGCTGTGCGGGTCCGTGTGATTCTGTGGCCAATCCCTAACCCCACTAAAATGTGGCATTGCAAGACCTGACCCCCTGGCCTTTTTTCTCTAGTTGTAGGGTTTTATAAGAATTTCAGCGGATATGCCTAAACCATTTTGAAGTTTTCTTATCATGGTGATGGATAATGACCTTTTTTTGTTTAATATCTCTGACACTCGTGCCCTTGAGCCAATAAGTGGTATTAAGTCTTTACGGGATAATCCCTGACTTTCCATTTGATGAATGATGGCTTCTACTGGTTCAGGTGGAAGTATTGGGTGATGCTTTTCTTCGTAAGCCTCTATTAAGGTAACCAATACATCAAGCTTGTCTCCTTCAGGAGTGTCTTTTTGAGCACTCATCAAATTCTCAACTTCTTGCAAAGCTGCATTGTAGTCAGCTTCTGATTTAATAGGCTTGATATTCATATGTCACCTCAGATTGTCGTTGCATCAATTTTGTCATAATCCTCATGGCCACCAACAAAGCGGATATAAATAATACCGAAGTCATAATTAATGGCTGCCACCAGACGATACGTGTTGCCTTTTATGTTAAAAATAACTCGATTATTAGCAACAAAACTGGCATTTCTGTAATCGATTTTTATGTCGTTTGAAGTTTTCCATTCTGCTAATTTTACTTTTGCATGCCATGATTTTAGGGGTTGTTCAGCATCTGCATGGATTTCCCAAAACTCTCTCAATGTCTTTTTTGAAATTACCCTCATGAAATACACTATATCCTGTTACCTTTTTGGGATCAAGTTTTATTTTTGCCCAATCCCGACCATGTGTGTCTGTGTGGAAAATAGGGGACAGACCACGTTTTTTCTCCGGCAATTTCCAGGATGTTGCTGATTAGTTGATCAGCGTTTCTTGCCGCTTATTTCCTACTTCTCGAAAAAAAACGTGGTCTGTCCCCTATTTTCCCGAATCCGCATCACTACCTTTGTCAATTGTCAATTTTGATTAATCATGCTATTTGACAGGAAAAAGAAATGAAGAAGGCTGCTGGAATGGAATTCGAAACTTCACCATAGTGACAGAATCAACCTAATGCCAGCCATGGAATAAAGGAGATTACATTATGGCTAAAAACCATCAAGAACTCATCGAAACTGAGGATATTTCCAAAATTCTTGAGCCTCTCATCCGTCGGGTTGTTCGAGAAGAGCTGGCAAGAATTGTCCAAAAGCAATCCAATATATTCTCCCTTGACCCTGAAATGCCACTTTACAATGATATGCGGGAGCTAAAACACCGAAAAGTGAAAGGTCAAATAGAGCTGCATTCACACGAAGAGGTCTGGTGTGAGTAACTACGAATCTGCTTACGAAGGGTTATTTGTCCGCAACCTGAACCGCTATACAACCATCCCTAACCTTTGCTAACATCTAACGACTGCGGCTGCAATGTGGCATTGCAAGACCTGAACACATTTTGCTTCTAGTATTGCGGTACCACAGAGACACTGAGAACACAGAGAAAAACATAGTGGTAGATATAAATAAGCTGACGGGGAAAGTAATTGGGGCAGGGATTGAAGTGCATAAAATTCTTGGCCCCGGGCTGTTGGAATCTGCTTATGAAGCCTGTCTTTGTGTTGAGCTGGATCGACAAAAAATCATTTATGAACGTCAAAAAGACCTACCGATTGAATACAAAGGTGTTAAACTGAATTGTGGTTATCGTTTAGACTTGATGTTCCCTGATGGGTTAATTGTTGAGTTGAAAGCATGTGAAATGCTGCTGCCAATCCATCAAGCTCAACTACTCACTTACATGAAATTGACCGGCATCAAAACTGGCCTGCTGATAAATTTTAATGTTCCGGTATTAAAAGATGGCATTAAAAGAATGGTTTTATAAGGAACCCCTTTTAAAATCTTTCTCTGTGCTCTCTGTGTCTCTGTGGTGAAAATAATACCCAATGAATTCCCCAATTCTCATCCATCACTTCCTCGAATCCAGCACCAAAAGCTTTCCCGATAAAATCGCCCTGGTTCACGAAGACGTCCGGGCTTCCTACGCCCAGATCAACGCCGCCGCCAACCGCCTGGCCCACTGGATCATCTCCCGGGGCATCGCTCCCGGCGACCGTGTCGCCATCCTGCTGGAAAATTCGCTGGAATACGTGGTCAGCTACTACGGCATCCTGAAAACCGGGGCGGTTGCCGTCCCCTTAAGCACCGACCTGAAGCCGGATACCCTGAAGCCGCTGCTGGCCGAGCTGGAAGCAAAAATCCTCATCTCTAATTTTCGTTTTGAACGACTGCTGCAGGCCACAAATCTTACTACCGGCCTTGCCCTGGTGCTCAAACAGCCGAAACTTTTCCAATCGTCCCCGGCCGCTCCCCTCTTCTCCTGGGATGAAATCCTGGCCGGCGAAAATGACGCCAATCCGGATCTTACTCTCCCCGAGACCCAACTGGCCTCGATCATCTACACCTCCGGCTCCACCGGCAAACCTAAAGGGGTCATGCTTTCCCATGCCAACATCACCAGCAACACTTGCTCCATCTGCCAGTATCTCCAGCTCACCGCTGACGATATCCAAATGGTGGTTCTACCTTTTTTCTACGTCATGGGCAAATCCCTGCTCAATACCCATTTCGCCGTCGGCGGCCGGGTGGTCATCAATAATAAATTTGCCTTCCCGGCTACCGTCCTACAGCAGATGGCCGCGGAAAAAATTACCGGATTTTCCGGGGTGCCTTCAACCTACGCCTATCTTCTGCATCGCTCGCCCCTGAAAAAATATCGGGATCAGCTTCCCAGCCTGCGCTACTGCTCCCAGGCCGGCGGCCATATGGCAAAAACGGTGAAAGAAGAACTGCGCCGCGTCCTTCCACCCCATTCCGACATCTATGTCATGTACGGGGCTACCGAGGCCTCAGCCCGGCTGAGCTACCTCGAACCGGATTTCTTTGCCGCTAAAATTGATTCAATCGGCAAAGCCATCCCCGGCGTCCAGTTGAAAATTCTCGATGAACAGGGCAGAAAGCGGAAAACCGGCAAAATCGGGGAACTGGTAGCCACCGGCCCCAACATTATGGCCGGCTACTGGCGGGATCCGGAATCAACGGCGGAAAAACTGGATGAACACGGCTACCACACCGGCGACCAGGGCTACATTGATACCGACGGTTTCTTTTTCCTGGTCGGCCGCCGGGACAACCAACTTAAAGTCGGCGGCCACCGGATCAACACCCAGGAGATCGAAGATATCCTGCTGGCCGACGGTCAACTTATTGAAGCCACAGTCCTCGGCATTCCCGATCCCCTGCTGGGCAATCGCCTCACGGCCCTGGTCGTCCCGGCTGCCGGCGATGTCAGCACCGAAGATTTACTGCGCCGGTGCGCCGCCATACTTCCCAAACACAAGCTTCCTTCAACAATCAAATTCCTGCGTGCCCTGCCCAAAAAAACCAGCGGCAAAATCGACCGCGACAAATGCCTGTCAATTGTGGGAAAATAGGGGACAGACCACGTTTTTTCTCCGACAATTTCCAGGATGTTGCTAATTAGTTGATCAGCGTTTTTTGCCGCTTGTTTCCTGCTTCTCGAAAAAAAACGTGGTCTGTCCCCTATTTTCCCTGCTCTTTTTTTTATCTCCTGTCTGTGTTTGTCTGTGTGCGTCTGTGGCCAAAACCAAGAATATTGCTTTGAATTGTGGGGACCTGACCCCTATTTTCTTTTATCTTGACAGAAACAACAAGCTAAACTAGGCTTGTAGGTACTATGTGTATCCATCTAGACTTCGACCATCGCAAAGCAACTCAAGCGCTTAACTTCTTTGCTGAAAAGGAGGGCGGCATCATCAATAAGATGAAGGCGATTAAGCTGGTATATTTTGCTGATCGCTATCATCTGCGCAAATATGGCAGGCCCATTTCAAATGATGAATATGTCGCCATGAAGTTTGGCCCGGTTAATTCAGGGGTTAAAGATATTGCCGAGTTCTCCGATTTTGCCGGTGAGGAAGAAAAAGAATACGCTTCCGCTTTCATAAAAAAAGAGGGCAGCCACTATTTTAAATCGATTCAAGTTAACAATCGAAAAGTCTTCTCTGAAAGCGACATTGAAGCCTTAGAATTCGCTTGGGAAACCTTCGGTGGACTTGATCAATTCAAACTTGCCGAATTGACCCATAATTATCCAGAGTGGAAAAAACACGAAGAAAAACTCAAACCCCACTCTCTCCGTACCCGCGTCAGGATGGATTATGAGGATTTTCTTGGCGATCCGGAAAACGGTTCCGACCCCTGTTTTTCTTTAAATGAAGAAGAGAAACAAGATCGCAGGGAGAGATTACGAGAGCTCTCCCATATCGAACAACTCTGGGATTAAGATTGATCACCATCCCGCCCAAAACTCAAATTACTTCAACCATTCAACCTGGTTCAGTCTACTATTTTATTGACCGGAGCCTGACTTCGGCCCAACCACACTACTTTATTGTTATCAACCTTGACCCGCTCAATGACCCGTGCTTGCTGATGGCTGTTGCCTCTTCTCAGGTTAAACAGGTTCTCAGAAGAAATAAGCATATACCAGAAACTGTGGTCCAGATATCTCCAGCCGTGTATCCCACTTTCACCTATGAATCCATTGTCAACTGCAACTACATATTCTCTAAATCGATTGGTGAATTGACTGAAAAGCTGTCAGAAAGAAATCTTCGTGCCCATCCGGTCATGGACATTTCCATTATCAAACAATTAAGAACCGCAGCAATTGCCAGCAGACAAGTTTCAGAAGAACATAAAGATATGTTGCGCCGTTAATCATTTGACAATTCCTCCTCAGCCCTCGAAAATAGGGGACAGACCACGTTTTTTCTCCGGCAATTTCCAGGATGTTGCTGATTAGTTGATCAGCGTTTCTTGCCGCTTGTTTCCTGCTTCTCGAAAAAAAACGTGGTCTGTCCCCTATTTTCCGCATTCTTTTGGGCAAAAACAAAGTACAACTTGACATTTACACAAAACTACCATACTATCCCCCCATGATTCTCCGCACTATTGCCAATGAACTGAGAAGTTGCAGCGCTGAATACCCGGTGGTTACGGTGTTTGGCCCCCGCCAGGCCGGAAAAACTGTTTTGGTGCAAAGCACCTTTCCCGACAAACCTTATTATTCCCTCGAAGATCCTGATATCCAGATGGCCGCCGAGTTGGATCCCCGGGGATTCCTTGATCAAATGAAAGCAGGAGCAGTCCTTGACGAGATACAACGGCTGCCTCTTTTGCTTTCCTATCTTCAGGGTATTGTCGACAAAGCCCAATTGCCCGGCATGTTTATCCTCACTGGCAGCCACCAACCTGACCTGCACCAGGCAGTCAGCCAATCCCTGGCCGGACGCACGGCACTACTGACCCTGTTCCCTTTTTCCCTGGCGGAGCTGCAGTCATTCCATCGTCGGGCCGAAACCTTTGATCTTATTGTCAAAGGCTCCTTTCCCCGGCTCCACAAAGACAACCTGAAACCCGAACGATTTTTTAACAGTTACCTGCAAACCTACATCGAGCGTGATGTCAGGGCTTTAATCAACCTCCATGACCTCAGCCGTTTTCAACTATTCCTCACCCTGTTGGCCGGCCGAATCGGTCAACTCATAAATTATACCTCGCTTGCCAATGATATCGGCGTCTCCTCAACGACCATCAAAAACTGGATCAGTGTCCTGAAAGCATCTTATGTCGTTTTTGAACTGCCGCCATTTTTTGAAAACATCCGGAAACGAGTGGTCAAGTCACCAAAACTTTACTTTACTGATACCGGGTTAGCCGCCTTCCTCCTCAACATTCGCACTGCCGAACAAGCGGCCAGGGATCCCTTGCGCGGCAGCCTCTATGAAAATTTTATCATCCTTGACATCATGAAATCCATCCTCAACCAAGGCCGACGGCCGGAATTTTACTTTTTCCGTGACAGTCACGGCAATGAAATAGATCTCCTCATTCGCCAGGAGGGCAGCCTGTTTCCCATCGAAATAAAATCCGCCGCCACCTTTTCGAAAAACTTTTTCAAAGGCATCGACTACTTCCGTCAGCTAAGTCCTCACTGCCATCCATCAGGAGCAATACTGTACAACGGTGAGCAGGATTTCATTCTCCACAACATACAAGTCCTCAACCTGTTGAAACACCGGGAAAAGTTTCACCCTCCTATTCTGGGATATCATTAAAATTCCATCCCTGCTTTTACTTTTTTCCTCTCATTTCCCCTCATCGCCAACAGCTGCTTTCTCCGTCTATGCCTGACCGAAAATAGGGGACAGACCACGTTTTTTCTCCGGCAATTTCCAGGATGTTGCTGAT
>CAYZIS010000014.1:0-64451 GCA_964478545.1 uncultured Thermodesulfobacteriota bacterium | reverse complement strand
AGCACCGGACTCCAAATCCGGGTGTTGGGGGTTCGAATCCCTCCTGGCCTGCCAGAATATATAAAAAACCGCTTCGCAATATGATGTTGTAGAGTATGGGTTTTCAGGGGGTTACAGTTGGCTGATATAAAAGAAGGGGTGGGGAACCTGGTTCAATATTTTCAGGACTCTAAAGTGGAACTGAAAAAGGTAACCTGGCCGAGTCGTAAAGAAACCTTAGGTTTAACGTGGGTGGTCCTGATTTTTGTTATTATTATTTCTCTTTTTCTTGGTGTTTCAGATCTGGGGCTTTCAAAGCTGGTCAAATTAGTTCTGGGAGCCTAACAGCTGTTTTCTTCACTCTGCTTTCTGCGGTGGAGGCAGATCATTAGCACTTCCCCTGGTTGGATGTATGCGATAGTTTTGACCGAAGACTTTATTGTTCCGGTTTTGCCGGGTTAGGGAATTCATGGCAAAGAAGTGGTATGTGATACACGCCTATTCAGGGTATGAGAATAAGGTGAAACAGTCCCTTGAAGAGCGGATTAAACTCTTTAATGTGGAAGACTGTTTTGATGAGGTGGTGGTCCCCACTGAGCAAGTCCTTGAGATGGTCAGGGGTAAAAAAAGAACAACTCAACGTAAGTTCTTCCCCGGTTATGTGCTGGTTAAGATGGAACTTAATGATGAGACCTGGCATGTAGTGAAGGATACTTCTAAGGTGACGGGTTTTGTCGGCGGAGGGCAGTCCCCCCGCTCGATCTCAGAGGAAGAAGCGCAGTCTCTTTTGAATCGCATTGCTGAAGGGGAGATGAAGCCCAAACCAAAAATAGCTTTTGAGGTCGGAGAAAATGTCAGGGTTACCGAAGGGGCATTTGCGAATTTTACCGGCACAGTCGATGAAATTCTTCTTGATAAGGGGAAGGTCAGAGTCTTGGTCAGTATTTTTGGCCGACCGACGCCGATAGAAATAGAATTTAGTCAGATTGAAAAAATTTGACAGGTAAAATGCTTGGAGGAGTGCAGCTTTCCTGCCCCTTCCAGAAAATTTGCAATAGTTAGGGTTTGCTTCGTTAATGAGGATATATAGCAGCTGGCCTGAATGGTTACAGCCGTTTTTTTGCTTGGGAGGAAAAGTATGGCTAAGAAAGTTATAGGGATGATAAAATTGCAGATACCGGCTGGCCAGGCAAACCCATCTCCACCGGTGGGTCCGGCTCTTGGTCAACAAGGGGTTAACATTATGGAGTTTTGTAAATCCTTTAATGCTAAAACCCAGCAGCAACAGGGGATGATTATCCCGGTGGTTATAACGGTATATGCTGATCGATCTTTCAGTTTTATTACTAAAACACCACCTGCATCTGATCTGCTGAAAAAAGCTGCTAAACTTGAGAAGGGCTCAGGTGAGCCAAACAAAAATAAAATTGGTAAAGTAACGGCTGCCCAGGTGCAGGAAATAGCCCAGCTGAAAATGCCTGATTTGAATGCTAAAACCCCGGAAGCCGCAGCTAAAATCATCGAGGGGTCAGCTCGTAGCATGGGGATTGTCGTTGAAGGATAGGTGGATTTTTTACAATATTTTCCGGGTGATCTGACGATAAAAGGTATATAAAAATGGCTAAAAAAGGAAAGAAATACCTGGCAAACAAAGCCAGGGTTGAATCTTTGAAGAAATATCCGTTGATGGATGGTTTATCCTTGGTGAAGGAATTGATGCCGGCCAAATTTGATGAGTCGGTGGATGTTGCTATCCGGCTCGGTGTTGATCCCCGGCAGGCGGATCAGAATGTAAGGGGCGCCGTTCTTTTGCCTCATGGAACGGGGAAAAAGGTGCGGGTTGTGGTCTTTGCCAAGGGGGAAAAAGAGAAGGAAGCCCGTGATGCTGGTGCAGACGAGGTGGGAGCCGAAGACTTGGCCAAAAAGATCAGTGATGGCTGGCTGGATTTTGATAAAGCCGTGGCGACCCCGGACATGATGGGTGTTGTCGGTAAATTGGGGAGAGTTCTCGGGCCTCGAGGATTAATGCCAAACCCGAAAGTTGGAACTGTTACCTTTGACATCGGCAAGGCAGTGCAGGATATTAAAGCAGGTAAAGTCGATTTTCGCGTCGAGAAGGTGGGAATTATCCATGCTTCTGTGGGGAAGACGTCTTTTGATGTTGAAAAACTGAGAGATAATATTCGGGCTTTGGTTGAATTGCTGAACCGGATGAAGCCGTCTTCAAGTAAGGGCATTTATATGAGGACCATGACAGTATCTTCTACTATGGGACCTGGTATTGATTTAGATATTGCCAGTTTTAAAGACTGATGCATCTAACATAACCTGTTAACATTAGCCAAAGACCGTAGGTGTTGCCGGAAATTGTAAACTGGCATATAAAATCCTGCCGAGGCCATCCGATCGTACCTTCTGTTTATTATCCATTCAGATCAGAAGAATCATCAATGGGTTTTCCACTCTTTTGGCTAGCTAAATATTTTAATAGAAGGAGGTGAGAGCGTGGAAAAATCGGAAAAAAAAGCTATGGTCGAGTATTTATCGACCCAGTTTTCTAAAGCTCAGGCGGCTTTTCTGACTGATTACCGAGGTCTGGATGTTGAAAAACTTTCTGGCTTACGTAATAAGTTGGAAGAACAGGGTGCTGAGTATCGGGTGGTAAAAAATACCCTGGCTAAAATTGCCGCAAAGGGAACTATTGTTGAGGCCTGCAGCGAGTATTTACAGGGTCCCAATGCGATAGCCTTGGTTTATGATGATCCGGCGGCCGCAGCCAAAGCCTTGGTTGATTTTGCCAAACAAGAAGATAAGCTGGAAGTGAAAGGTGGTGTCCTGGGGGATTCAGTACTTTCTGCTGCAGATATTATCCATTTGGCCTCATTACCCAGTAAAGATGTTTTGAGGGCTCAGGTGTTGGGAACTATGAATGCTGTTCCAGGTGGTCTGGTTAACGTCTTGAGTGGTGTTATTCGATCTTTTGTGCAAGTTCTGAATGCAATTCAGGAAGCCAAGGAGTAAAAATAAATTTAATTAATCGTGCAGGGATGGTTTACAATGAAACCATTCAGAGCGTTATTTTAGAAACCGAAGAGGAGTAAATCATGGCTGAAATTACCAAGGAAGATGTAATAAAATTTATTGAAAATATGACTGTCATTGAGCTTTCCGAGCTGGTGAAAGAACTGGAAGAGAAATTCGGCGTTTCAGCGGCTGCCCCGATGGCAATGGCAGCCATGCCTGTTGCTGGAGATGCTGGAGCAGCAGCGGCAGAAGAACAGACTGAATTTGATGTGATACTGACTAACTTTGGCGAAAAGAAGATCCAGGTTATTAAAGTAGTTCGTGAGATTACCAGCTTGGGACTTAAGGAAGCCAAGTCTCTGGTTGAAGAGGCCCCTAAAGCGATTAAAGAGGGGGTTTCTAAAGATGAAGCCGCACAGCTTGTTGAGAAAATTGAGGCAGTTGGCGGTTCCGCTGAAATTAAATAAACGACACACAAGCTTTTTGATGCAGAGGTAAGGGATAGGGGGCTTTTCCCCCTATCCCTTATGCTGTTTTATTCGATTGTTTTTTCTCCTGAGTTATTAGTAATGCTAATCTTGAAAGTCGTAAAGCTGATAGCATAGTGAAATCTTTATGTATTAGGTACAAAAAACTCAGTCATGAGAAGTACTTACCATACTCCGGAATGGCCTTTCTTCGTGTACTGCAAAGGCGGTGCAGCATGACGAAGGATCTGGAGCTTTCACGAAGACATCATTATTGGGTTTATCAAGGTATAATAAACATGCTTTTTGTCCATAGTGATAAAAATATCATGACTGTTGTGTTCATGAAATAATTGTTAAGCGTCAGACAGTCCATATCCTTGCAGCCCTCAGTTGGCAGGCAAGAACCTTTGACAAAGTGGCCGCTGCTTTGCTCTGCTTTGTATCTTACCCTACAATAAGGCAGTTGATTGTTAACCTGCCAATAACCTACCAAGAAGAGGTTGGTGTTCTATGGTATCTCCCAGAACTAATATACCCCGTTACCGAAACAATTTTGCTTCAATTAAAGAAGTGGTTGATCTTCCCTTTCTGTTGGACATTCAGCTGGTAGCATATCAGCGGTTTCTCCAGGCAGATACTGCTGCAGATCAGCGTCAGGACACTGGTTTGCAAGGTGTTTTTAAAAGTGTGTTTCCCATTAAAGATTTTTACGGTACCTCATCAATTGAATTTGTCAGCTATCGTTTGGGTAAGCCGCGGTACGGCGAGAAGGAATGCATGCTAAAAGGGTTGACGTATGCGATGCCAATCCGGGTTACGGTGAGACTGATAATCTGGGATCTCGATGAGGAAGGTGAAACACGTTCAATCCGGGACATCAAAGAACAAGAGGTTTATTTTGGTGAAATTCCGTTGATGACCGGTAGAGGAACATTTATTGTCAACGGGACAGAGCGGATAATTGTCAGCCAACTCCACCGATCTCCCGGGGTGTTTTTTGCTCAGGAAGAGCCTAAAACTATCTCCAGTTCCATGCCGCTTTACAGTGCTCGGGTAATACCCTATCGTGGATCATGGATAGATTTTGAATTTGACAGCAAAGATATCATCCACGTACGTATTGACCGGCGGCGGAAATTGCCTGCTACCATTCTGTTGCGGGCATTGGGGTATTCTACTGAGGAATTGCTGAACTTTTTTTATGATAGCTTAAGCATCATCCGTGAAGGTAAAGACTTCTTTCGCCTTATTGACTATGATAACTATGATTTGATTGGCAGTTATAAATGCTCCGTAGATATTGTTCATCCTGAGACGGGTGAAGTTTTGCTGAAAAAAGGACGCAAGGTAAATAAAACAGCCTTTAAGCGGATAAAGGCGGCGGAATTGAAAAGGATTACCATTCCTAAAGAAGAAGTAATGGGGACTTTTGCTTCCCATGACATTGTTGATCAGAATACTGGAGAAATATTGGTTGAATGTAACCGGGAGATTACCGAGGATTTGCTGGATGGCCTATGTGTTTCTTCGGTAACCGAGTTCAAAGTACTCTTTATTGATAATATCAATGTAGGTTCTTTTCTCCGGGATACCCTGTTGATGGATAAAATGCTGCTTTCCACTGAAGAGCGGGAACAGGCGGCTAAAGAGGGCAAAAGTGAAAAGGAGATGGAAATAGAGAAGGCGATGCTGGAGATATATCGCCGGCTGCGTCCGGGGGAACCCCCGACTGTTGAAACAGCAGCTTCACTTTTTCATAACCTGTTTTTCAATCCGGAACGCTATGACCTTTCCCGGGTTGGGCGGTTAAAAATTAATCACAAACTGGAAACTGATGAGCCGCTGGACTGTAAAACCCTGACCAAGGAAGACATTCTTGCCCTTGTCCGTTACCTTATTTCACTACGCAATGGTAAAGGTATGGTGGATGATATTGATCATCTTGGTAATCGCCGGGTACGGACGGTGGGTGAACTGGTGGAAAACCAGTATCGTATTGGCCTGGTACGGATGGAAAAATCAATCCGGGAGCGGATGAGTCTCCAGGAAATAGAAACGGCTATGCCACATGACCTGATTAATTCAAAACCGGTGGCGGCGGCCATTAAGGAATTTTTTGGCAGCAGCCAGTTGTCACAGTTTATGGATCAGACGAATCCATTGTCTGAAATCACCCATAAGCGTCGGTTAAGTGCCTTGGGTCCGGGTGGTCTGACCCGTGAGCGAGCCGGGTTTGAAGTGCGGGATGTTCATCATACTCACTATGGTCGTATCTGTCCCATTGAAACCCCTGAAGGGCCCAATATTGGCTTGATTTCCTCTCTCAGTACTTATGCCCGGGTGAATGAGTTCGGTTTTGTCGAAACTCCTTACCGGGTGGTGAAAGATGGGAAGGTAACCAGCAAAATTCGTTACCTTTATGCCATGGATGAAGATGGGAAGACTATTGCTCAGGCTAATGCTCCACTTAAGGAAAATGGTGAATTTGTCAATGAGCTGGTTTCCGCCCGGAATACCGGCGATTTTCTGATGGTCAGCCCCGAAAACATTGATTACATGGATGTGTCGCCAAAACAGTTGGTAAGTGTGGCTGCCGCCCTGATTCCTTTCTTGGAGCATGATGATGCCAACCGGGCGCTCATGGGTTCTAATATGCAGCGTCAGGCAGTACCATTGTTGCGGGCTGAAGCTCCGATGGTGGGAACCGGGATGGAAAAACGGGTGGCTCAGGATTCAGGTATTGCAGTGGTTGCCAAACGTGATGGTATTGTTGAATACGTGGATGGCAGTAAAATAGTTATCCGTTGTGAAAGTGAGCAAGAACTGCAGGATGTCGGAGTCGACATCTATCCTTTGATTAAATTCTGGCATTCAAACCAGAATACCTGTTTTAATCACACCCCACTGGTCAGGAATGGAGACCTTGTTAAGGCTGGCGATATTCTTGCTGACGGTCCGGCTATGGATCAGGGTGAATTGGCTTTGGGGCAGAATGTCATGGTGGCCTTCATGCCTTGGGGTGGATATAATTACGAGGATTCTATCCTTATCAATGAGCGGATGATACGTGAAGATAAATTTACCTCCATTCACATTGATGTTTTTGAGGTTGTTTCCCGGGATACCAAATTGGGACCTGAGGAAATAACCAAAGATATTCCCAATGTCGGGGATGAAGCATTGGGAAGCCTGGATGCTGAAGGCATTATTCATGTAGGGGCTCATGTGGATCCAGGTGATATCCTGGTGGGGAAAATTACTCCCAAGGGAGAAACCCAGTTGTCTCCTGAGGAGAAGCTTTTAAGGGCAATATTTGGTGAAAAAGCTGGTGAAGTTCGTGATACTTCATTGCGGGTGCCTCCGGGAGTGAAAGGTGTTGTTATTGATACAAAGACCTTTTCCCGCAAAGGATATGGGATCAAAGATCATGGAGCCGAAGATCGGGAAAAGGAAACGGTACTGGTCCGCAAGGAGATTCAGGAAGAGATCCAGATTGTTCGTAACAGTGTCAATAAAAAAATCAGGGAATTACTGGTTGGCCAGACATTGATGGCCGACTTGCTGGGGCATAAAGGGGACGTTGTGCTGCCCCGCAAGAAAAAACTGACTGCCGAAATGGTGGCAATGGTTAGCTATGATCTCTGTCGGAATCTGGCCATTAAGGCTGGAACGGACGTTGAAGATAAAATTAATCGATTGATTGATTTTTTTGAAGAACGGCTTGAGCAATTGAACCTGTCGCTGGAAGACAAAATAGAGAATATCAAGCGAGGTGATGAACTGCCGCCGGGGGTCAATAAGATGGTCAAGGTTTATGTGGCCATAAAACGAAAACTGTCGGTGGGTGATAAAATGTCAGGACGGCATGGGAATAAAGGAGTGCTTTCTCGCATTGTGCCCACGGAAGATATGCCCTATATGGCTGATGGTACCAGTGTCGATATAGTCTTGAATCCTCTTGGTGTTCCTTCCCGGATGAATGTTGGTCAGATTCTGGAAACCCACCTTGGATGGGCTGCCAGGGGTTTGGGAAAGCAGATAAATACCTTTTTGCGGGAAAACTATGCATCTGATAAATTGCGGCAGAAATTAGAGAAGATATACCGTTATGATCATAATGTCAGCGAAAGTATTGCCGGGATGGATGATGATGATATCCGGCGGTTGGCGGCCAAAGTGGCAGAGTTTGTCCCGATGGCAACCCCAGTTTTTGATGGAACCAGTGAGGAACAGATCAAATACTGTCTGCGGGAGGCAGGTCTGCCTGAACGTGGTCAGATTACATTATACGATGGTCGGACCGGGGAACGTTTTGATCGGGAGGTAACGGTTGGCTATATGTATATGCTTAAGCTGCATCATCTGGTTGATGATAAAATGCATGCCCGTTCCATCGGCCCCTATTCACTGGTTACTCAGCAACCTCTGGGTGGTAAAGCCCAGTTTGGTGGACAGCGTCTGGGAGAAATGGAAGTTTGGGCCCTGGAAGCATATGGCGCTGCCTATACCCTGCAGGAGTTTCTGACCGTAAAATCAGATGATGTCGCCGGCCGAACAAGAATGTATGAGGCGATAGTCAAGGGTCGTAATGTGTTGGAATCCGGTATCCCTGAATCATTTAATGTTCTGGTTAAGGAGCTGGAGAGCCTATGCCTGGATGTTAAACTGGAAGAAAAAAGAAAGTAACAGCTAAACGCTTAACTCACGAGTAATTATCCTGCATGCCTGGAGGACTAATGAGAGATATTCTGAGTTTTTTTGAAAAGCCAAAGGATTCGCTGAACTTTTCAGCCATTCGTATTGGCCTGGCTTCACCAGAGAAAATCCGCGAGTGGTCTTACGGTGAGGTTAAAAAGCCGGAAACCGTTAACTACCGAACTTTTAAGCCGGAACGGGATGGATTGTTCTGTGCCAAGATTTTTGGTCCGGTAAAAGATTTTGAATGCAACTGCGGTAAATATAAACGGATGAAACACCGTGGTATTGTTTGTGAAAAATGTGGAGTGGAAGTTATTCAGTCTAAGGTTCGCCGGTCCAGAATGGGGCATATTGAATTGGCGTCGCCGGTGGCTCACATCTGGTTTCTCAAGAGTTTGCCATGTCGTATTGGCCAAGTGCTTGATATGACACAGAAAGATGTGGAGAAAGTGCTTTATTTTGAAAATTATGTGGTGCTGGATCCGGGGAAAACTCCGCTAAATTATGGGGAACTGATTACTGAAGATAAATTCCGCCATTTGCAGGAGGAATTTAATGATGAATTTGTTTGTGGTATTGGTGCAGAAGCTGTCAAAACCATGCTGTCCTCTGTGCAGATAGATGAGGTATGTGTTTCACTTCGTCAGGAAATGTCTGAAACCGGTTCAGAAGCCAAGAAAAAGAAGATTGCCAAGCGGCTTAAAGTGCTGGAGGATTTCCGTAAGTCGAATAATCGGCCGGAATGGATGGTCCTCGATGTTATTCCGGTTCTACCACCCGATTTGCGTCCCCTGGTTCCTCTGGATGGCGGTCGTTTTGCCACTTCAGATTTGAACGATTTGTATCGCCGGGTTATTAATCGTAATAATCGCTTGAAACGATTGATTGATTTGAAAGCTCCCTGGATTATAATCTGTAATGAAAAACGGATGTTGCAGGAGGCGGTGGATGCCCTATTTGATAACGGGCGTCGGGGACGGGCCATTACCGGGGCCAATAAGCGGCCGTTGAAATCCCTTAGTGATATGTTGAAAGGGAAACAGGGACGCTTCCGGCAGAACCTGTTAGGTAAACGGGTCGACTATTCCGGTCGTTCTGTCATTGTCGTTGGTCCCGAGCTACGCCTGCATCAATGTGGCCTGCCAAAGAAGATGGCTTTGGAATTATTTAAGCCGTTTATCTACAGCAAACTGCTGGAACGGGGGTATGTCTCCACTATAAAAAGTGCTAAAAAAATGGTGGAACAGGAGAAATATGAGGTTTGGGATCTTCTTGAAGAGGTGGTTACCGAACATCCGGTAATGTTGAACCGGGCTCCAACGCTGCATCGGTTGGGGATTCAGGCTTTTGAACCGGTATTGACGGAAGGAAAGGCCATTCGGCTGCATCCGTTGGTTTGTACCGCATTTAATGCTGATTTCGATGGGGACCAGATGGCAGTCCACGTTCCTCTTTCTGTTGATGCCCAGGTGGAAGCCCGGGTTTTGATGATGTCTACCAATAATATTCTTTCACCGGCGAACGGTAAGCCTATTATTGTCCCAACCCAGGATATTGTTCTTGGTTTGTACTGGTTGACCCGGGATCGTCCTTTTTCCAAGGGGGCTGGTAAGATTTTTGCCACGGAGGAGGAGGTCAGGATTGCCTATGATGCCGGTGCGGTCCATATGCAGGCGCCGATTAAAGTAATGCTTGATGGTGAATTGGTGGATACCACAGTAGGTCGCATCATCTTCAAGGAAATTGTTCCTGTTGAAATCGCTTTCAGTCATTATAACAAGACCCTTGATAAAAAATCTTTATCCGATCTTTTTGAGCATATATATCTGACTGTTGCGGATAAAAAAACGGTTATATTTGCCGACCGGGCTAAAGATCTTGGTTTTCGTACGGCAACAAAGGCCGCAATTTCCATTTGTATTGATGACCTGAAAATTCCGGCTAAGAAGGATGAAATGATTGCGGCAGCCTATGCCCGGGTCCGGGAGATTGATAACCAGTATACTAATGGTCTGATTACTTCCGGTGAAAGATATAATAAAGTTGTTGACCTTTGGTCAACAACGACGGATCAGCTTGCTACTGAGATGATGGATAAGCTGAGCAAAGAGATAGTTCTTGATGAAGATGGTCATGAACAGGAAATCAAATCATTTAATTCCATTTTTATGATGGCCGATTCCGGGGCCAGGGGTAATCAACAGCAGATTCGGCAGTTGGCCGGCATGCGGGGCCTGATGGCCAAACCCTCCGGCGACATCATTGAAAATCCTATTGTTGCTAACTTTCGTGAAGGTTTGAACGTTCTCCAGTATTTTATTTCAACCCATGGAGCTCGTAAAGGGCTGGCTGATACGGCCCTGAAGACGGCGAACTCCGGTTATCTCACCAGAAGACTGGTGGATGTAGCTCAGGATGCGATTATTGCCGAGGAAGACTGTGGAACCCTGGATGGCATTTATGTGAACTCGCTTACCGAGGGTGGTGAAGTGATCGAGCGAATGGTTGACCGGGTTTTGGGGCGGGTAGCTCTTGATGATATCGTTTCCCCTTATACTGATGAAGTGATAGTGGAGGCCAACCAGGAAATTACTGAAGAACTTGCCCAGAAAATTGAAGATGCGGGTATTGACCGGGTAAAAATTCGTTCTGTACTTACCTGCCAGGCAAAACGGGGTATTTGTGCGCTTTGTTATGGTCGGGATCTGGCACGTGGTCACACTGTTATTCAGGGAGAAGCCGTCGGGGTTATTGCCGCCCAATCCATTGGTGAACCTGGAACTCAGCTGACCATGAGAACTTTCCACATTGGTGGCACCGCGAGTGGGCGGGCAGAAAAGTCAATGCTTGAAGCTAAAACTGACGGTGTAATGAGCTTTATTAATGTTGAGACAGTGAGAAATCGGGATGGTTTGCTGGTGGTTTTGAATCGCAATGGTGAGTTGGCAATTGTTGATCAGGATGGTCGAAAGAAAGAGCGGACCAAAATCACCTTGGGGGCCCGGTTGTCTGTTAATGATGGTGATAAGGTAAAAGTGGGGCAAATGCTGGCCGAATGGGATCCTTTTACTCTTCCCATAATTACTGCCGTTGCCGGTAAAGTAAAATTTGGGGATATTACGGAGGGGGTAACAGTCAAGGAGCTTATTGATAACTTGACAGGGTTGTCTCGCCGGGTGGTAGTTGAGCCTAAAGATGCTACCTTGCGTCCCCGGATTTCCATTAAGGATGAGAATAATCGAACCATCAAAATGAAGGGTGGTAAAGGTGTTGCCCGCTACTTGCTGTCAGATGGGGTTCACATCCTTAGGAATGAGGGAGAGGAAGTTCTTGCTGGTGATATTATTGCTAATATTCCCCGGGCAACAACAAAAACCAAAGATATTACCGGTGGTCTCCCCCGGGTGGTAGAGTTGTTCGAGGCCCGAAAACCGAAAGAATTTGCCATAATCTCTGAAGTTGAAGGGATTGTTTCCTTTGGAAAGGTTACCAAAGGGAAACGTAAAGTAGTGGTGACCCCGGAAGTTGGCGAGCCGGCAGATTACCTTATTCCTAAGGGGAAATATGTTATAGTTCATGAAGGAGATAAGGTGATGGCGGGTGAAGCGCTGGTTGATGGTCCGACGAACCCCCATGATATTCTTAAAGCTCTTGGGGTGAAAGAATTGGCCAAATACCTGGTTAATGAAGTCCAGGAGGTTTACCGGCTGCAGGGAGTACGGATTAACGATAAGCACATTGAGGTAATTGTCCGGCAGATGCTACGGCGGGTAAAAATTGTTGATCCGGGAGATACTCGTTTTCTGGTGGATGAAAATGTCGAAAGGATCCTATTTCAAGAAGAAAATGAAGAGGTTGTTGCCGCAGGAAAACAGGCAGCAGTTGGTGAACCGCTATTCTTGGGAATTACCAAGGCTTCTTTAAGTACGGAGAGCTTTATTTCAGCCGCGTCATTCCAGGAAACTACCAAGGTGCTGACTCAGGCCAGTCTTGAAGGGAAGTCTGATCACCTGATTGGATTGAAAGAAAATGTTATTATGGGTCGTTTGATTCCAGCGGGTACTGGCAGTCGGCAGTTTGATAAGATGAAGGTAGGCATTGATCAGCCTGAGGTTCCTGAGGGTGAGATTGATGAAATGGATAGTGATATTCTGATGACTGCAGAGGTTGATGCCGGCGTTTCTCCTGGGAATGTTGGGAAAAATGGGGCATAGCACTGTCTGCAAGGAGGCGAGTGTAACGTATCGGTGTCCTAATGGTTTTATTGTAAAAATGAATTGGGGGAGGGGAGACCCTCCCCCTTACCCCATGGTTGGTTTGGGGATGGATGCTTTGCTTAAACCAACTCATGGTGAAGTTTTTGATTGAAGAGGAAGGAAAGGTATTATGGATCTTGATGAAGTATTGATTTCCCGAGCAATTATTGACCGCTATCACCAGAAACTGGTGGATCATTTGAACCTTGACGTTGCTATTGTCGGGGGTGGCCCTGCTGGTCTGGTCGCAGCCTATTATCTGGCAAAAGCCGGTAAAAAAGTTGCCATGTATGAACGTAAACTCAGCATCGGTGGCGGTATGTGGGGTGGCGGGATGATGTTTAATGAAATCGTCGTTCAGGAAGAGGGCTTGAGGATATTGGATGAATTTGGGGTCCAATATCAGGAATATGCACCAGGATATTATACTGCAAGTTCGATTGAATCGGTAGCGGTGTTGCTGGCAAAAACCTGCCAGGCAGGGGCGACGATCTTTAACCTGTTTTCAGTTGAAGATGTTATGGTTCGGGATAAACGAGTCTGTGGCCTGGTTTTGAACTGGTCTCCGGTGGAAATGGCAGGCCTTCATGTTGATCCATTGGTGGTCAGAGCGAAATATGTTATTGATGCCACCGGTCATGATGCTGAAGTGATTGATATTATCCAGCGTAAAGCCGGATTTAACCTGTTGACGGAAACCGGGAAGATTATGGGAGAAAAATCCCTGTGGGCCGAAGTTGCTGAACAGGCTACGGTGGATAATACCAAGGAGGTGTATCCCGGAACTTTTGTGGCGGGAATGGCTGCCAATGCTACCTTTGGTGCCAACCGCATGGGGCCGGTGTTTGGTGGTATGCTGCTCTCCGGGGAACGAGTGGCGAAAACCATTATCGGACTTTTGGATGCCGGGGAATAAATCGTCTGTTTTCCGTGTTCTTGACGCGAACCTGAATCGTTTGCGGGAAGGTCTGCGGGTGGTGGAGGAACACTGCCGGCTGGTGAAAAATGACAGATCATTTAGCCAGCTGAAAGAAATCCGTCATCTTTTGCAAAAATTTTATCCTCCGAAGTTGGAAACCTTATGCCTGCAGGCCCGGCAGGCTGACGATGATGTGGGGAATAAGACCTTCAATCCCAGTGAGGCCAACCGTGATGATTCCCGGGCAGTATTGCGGGCGGGATTGAAACGATCCCAGGAAGCTAGCCGGGTCATTGAGGAATATGCCAAGATAATTCATGAAGATGATGTGTCCCGGAAGGCTAAAAGCTTACGTTTCTCCCTTTATACCCTGGAGAAAAAGCTGCTCATATCCCGGAAAGACAAGGTTACTTCATGGTTTGATGGGAATCGGGATTATTCGCTTTACCTGGTGGTTGATGAAGCTTTTTATCATGGCCAAGACCTGCTGACTGATCTGGAAATGGCTTTAATTGCGGGTGTTCACCTGCTGCAACTGCGGCAAAAGCGATCCGGCGATCAGCATTTTCTGTCACGGGCCCGTCAGTTGAAAAGCCTGTGTGCAGAATATCAGGTACCATTTATTGTCAATGATCGCCCTGATATTGCCTTTTTATCGGCTGCTGATGGCCTGCATTTGGGGCAGGATGATCTGGATATTGATGCAGCCCGCAAAATTGTCGGTGAAGAAATGCCCATCGGTCGTTCTACCCACTTCCTGGAACAGGCCTTGGCGGCTGAAGCTGAAGGTGCCGATTATATTGGTTTTGGACCGGTGTTTAAAACTCCAAGCAAAGAAAATCCTGATCCGGTGGTGGGAATTGATGGATTGCGGAAGGTAGTTCGCCAGGTTTCTATTCCGGTGGTGGCTATCGGCGGCATCAATCATGAGAATATCGCTTTGGTAAGGGCTACAGGGACAGCCGGTATCGGGGTTATCCGGGCAATTCTGGATAGAGATGATTTTAGGTGGGCGACCCGCAACCTGCTGGTTTGAACAGGGAAGTGTTTGGCCTGAAATATTGATTTTTGCAGAAAAACCTATTAATGTCCGGTTAGAATCTTGCATTCTTACTAACCGATGCTGATTTCGTGCTTTTGGCGCTCAATTGCCTGTTTTTTCAACGGCTCCTTGCGCTAAAATTGCCAAACTCGCCTGTCGGGACAGTTTTAAAAACTGTCCCACATTATGGTAATTTTTACGCTCCACTTGCCGGAAAAAGCAACGGCATTTCGCGATGTCGCGCCAGAAACAGCACTGGTTAATAACATTGTGTTCTATGCAAAGATCATGCCGGACAACAGTGGGAAAAACCATAAAGGGAAATTATTATGACTCAATTGACAGCCGCCCGTCAGGGCAAACTGACGCCGCAGATGGAACATGTTCTGGCCGCTGAGCCGATCTCAGCCATGGCATTGCAAGCCGGAATTGCTGAAGGCAGTATTGTTATCCCGGCAAATCGCAATCATCATCATCTTACCCCTTATGGTATCGGTCGGGGCTTGCGGGTGAAGGTGAATGCCAATATCGGTACATCATCCGATCTTCAAAACCTGGATAGTGAACTGGAAAAACTGCAGGTTGCCATTGACAGTGGCGCTCATGCGGTGATGGATCTCAGCACCGGTGGTGAAATTAACCATGTACGTCGTGAAATCCTGTCTCGTTGCCCTGTTCCTTTGGGAACGGTTCCTATTTATCAAGCGGTTACTGAAGGGGTGAAAAAGCGTGGATTTCTGGGTAAAATAACCGTTGATGATTTTTTCTCAGCAGTGGAAACCCAGGCAGAAGATGGGGTTGATTTTATGACCATTCATTGCGGGGTTACCCTGCGGACACTGGAAGCGTTGCGGCGGAGTGGCCGAGTTATGGATGTGGTCAGTCGGGGTGGTGCTTTTCTGATCGAATGGATGATCTATAATAATCGTGAAAATCCTTTTTATGAACATTATGACCGCTTGCTGGAACTGGTCCGTGAATATGATGTTACCCTGAGTCTGGGTGATGGTTTGCGTCCCGGCTGCCTGGCTGATGCTACGGATCGACCCCAGGTTCAGGAGCTGATTTACCTTGGCGAGCTGACTGAACGGGCCTGGGAGGCGGACGTTCAGGTGATGATTGAAGGACCTGGTCATGTTCCCCTTGACCAGATCGAGGCCAACGTCCTGCTGGAAAAAAAGTTGTGCAAGGGAGCGCCATTTTATGTGCTGGGACCTTTGGTAACTGATGTGGCTCCTGGCTATGATCACTTGGTGGGGGCCATCGGTGGGGCGATAGCTGCGAAAGCCGGAGCTGATTTTCTTTGCTATGTAACCCCGGCTGAACATCTGAAACTTCCGGATGCTGATGATGTGAAAGAGGGAGTTATTGCTTCCCGGATTGCCGCCCATGCTGCCGATATTGCCCATGGTCTTCCAGGTGTCCTGGAGTGGGATAATCAGATGGCTGCCAAGCGCAAACAACTCGATTGGGAGGGGCAGATTTCTCTGGCTATTGATCCGCAAAAAGCCAGGAAATTTCGCGAGAGTGCCCCACCGGCTGACCAGCAGGTCTGCAGTATGTGTGGAGAATTTTGTGCCATTAAAAAACTTGAATCTTATTTACATCCCCAGAAAAATAAGGAAAAATAATGAAATCGATGAATTTTGCTAAAATGAACGGGCTGATTACGGTTATAGCTCAGGATTATGAAACCGCTGAAGTACTGATGGTAGCCTTTATGAACCAGGAAGCCTGGGAGGAAACCCTGGCGACCAGAAGGGCCTGCTATTTCAGCCGTTCAAGAAATCGACTCTGGCGTAAAGGTGAGGAGTCGGGAAATGTGCAGTTGGTTAAGGAGATTCTGGTTGATTGTGACCAGGATGCCGTGGTGATGAAGGTTGAACAGGTTGGTGGGGCTGCCTGCCATACAGGATATAATAGCTGTTTTTATACCAGAATCAACCCCGATGGTTCGGAAACCATCACCAAGGATGCCAAGGTTTTTGATCCCGATGTTGTCTACGGGAAAAAATAAAGGAAGATGTTATGAAGCTACGTTTGGGTATTCCGAAAGGTTCGCTCCAGGATGCGACCATCGATTTGTTTAAAAATGCCGGGTACAAGATCCGTACCAGCTCCCGGTCATATTTCCCCACGATTAATGATCCCGAAATTGAGTGTATGTTGATCCGGGCCCAGGAAATGGCCCGTTATGTTGAAAGCGGTGTTCTTGATGCCGGGATTACCGGCCATGACTGGGTGGTGGAAAATGATGCCAAAGTATTGGAACTGACAGAGCTGCAGTATGCCAAGGCGACGCTCAATAAAGTCCGTTGGGTTTTGGCGGCTAAAAAAGGCGGTCCCATCAGTTCAGTCAGCGATCTGGAGGGTAAGACCGTGGCCACTGAAGTGGTAAATCTGGCCACCAGATACCTGCAGGATAAAGGCGTAAAGGCCAAGGTTGAATATTCCTATGGGGCAACGGAGGTGAAGGTCCCCCATCTTGCCGATGCCATCATCGAAATTACCGAAACCGGTTCATCATTGAGGGCCAATAATCTGGAAATTCTCGATACAGTCCTGGAGACTTCAACGGTATTTATCGCCAACCAGCAAGCCTATGACGACTCCTGGAAAAAGGAAAAAGTTAATCGTTTAATTATGCTGCTGCAAGGGGCGCTGGAAGCCCGCACTCGGGTTGGCTTTATGTTCAATGTCAAACGCCAGCAACTGGAAGAAGCCATTGCCGCTCTGCCCGCTGAAAAGGTGCCGACCATATCCCAGTTGGTTGATGAAGAATGGGTGGATGTCTTTGTCGTCCTCAGACAGTCGGTGGTGAGAGATATCATTCCTGAGCTGAAAGTACTAGGTGTTAAAAGTATAGTCGAATTTTCCTTGAGCAAGTATATTGATTAAGATAGTTTGAATGCTCTTTATTTTTTAATGTTTATAGAGCAATTGTCTTGGATGCCCGGCTGCAGTAAGCAGACTGAAGGCGTTTCTGATGAAGTGATAGGGATAAAAAGCTTGACAAAAATGCAGTATTTTGATAGCTGCACACTTCGATGTTTGTTTTTGAATTATATGGGTTTTTAATCAAGAGGAGGTTGACCCTTGGCAAATCATAAATCAGCATTAAAGCGGATGCGACAGAGTGAAAAACGCCGGTTGCGGAATCGGCAGGTGGTATCCCACATGAGAACTTCGATTAAAAAGTTTCGTTTGGAGACAGAGGAAGGGAAAAGTCCGGAAACTCTGCAGGAAAGTTTGCAGCAAGTTTCTGTCATTATTGATAAGGCAGCCAGTAAAGGGGTTATCCATCGGAATAACGCTTCCCGGAAAATTTCCAGGTTAACGCAGTTGTGTAACCGGGTCGGGGAAACTGAGGTGGCTCAGGCCTGATTGGTTAGAGATTTTATTTGAATGGCGTTAAAAAAGGATACCAGCTTGGCTGGTATCCTTTTTGTGTTTTCAAACCTCAGGATTGTGTGTGTGCGGGGGGTTATTGGAGAACAATCCGGTGATAACGTTTTTTCCCGGCCCGCAGCATTATCTGCCCATCATTGAAATTGCTTTGAGTGATTTTGCGATCTTCTGTAACCCGATTGTCATTGCAGTAGCCGCCACCCTGCTGCAGTAGGCGCCTGGCCTGCCCCCTGGAAGAACAGAGTTCGGTTTTTACAAAAAGCTCTACCAGAGTTATTCCCATTTCCAGCTCCTGTTTTGTTACTGCACTCTGAGGTAAGGAAACAGAGGATTTCGAAGGATTAATGGAAGTAATGGCCGATGATGTTTTGACCTGGTTGTCAGGGTCAGCGGAACCAAACTGCCTCATCGCTGTCCGGTATGCTTCGGCAGCCTTTTGTTGGCCATGGACCAGGGAAGTAACTTCAAAGGCCAGAATTTCCTTAACCCGGTTGATGGCTTGATCTTTTAGTTGTTCCAGTTCGCTGATTTCCTCAAGCGGCAGGAAAGTGAAGAGCCGTAAAAGCCGTCCCGTCTCTCCATCTTCACAATTACGCCAGAACTGATAGAAATCATAGATAGAGGTACGTTGTTCATCCAGCCAGACAGCACCGGCAGCCGTTTTGCCAAACTTTTCCCCGCTGGTAGTGGTTAATAGCGGAAAAGTGATGCCATATGCTTCTTTTCCCCCCATGCGGCGGATTAAATCAACTCCGGCAACTATATTGCCCCATTGATCCTGTCCTCCCATCTGGATGCTACATTGATAATCATGGTTGAGAATATAGAAATCATATGCCTGCAGCAGCATGTAATTAAACTCAATGAATGAGAGGCCTGTTTCCAGCCGTTGGCGGTAGGATTCAGCGGTTAACATCCGGTTGACGCTGAAGTGACAGCCAACGTCCCTGAGGAAATCGATGTAACTCAGTTTCTCCAGCCAGTCGGCATTGTTTATCAAAAAACCCTGTTCGGAATCCAGTTTGAGAAATCGTTCCAGTTGTCGGCGGATGCCAACCCCGTTCAGGTCAATATCCTCACGGGTTAGCATTTGGCGCATCTCGGTTTTGCCGCTGGGGTCTCCAACCATGGCTGTGCCCCCACCTAAAACGGCAATGGGCCGATGTCCGGCCCGCTGCAGGTGCATCATGGCAACAATGGGGATGAGACTGCCCACATGGAGGCTGTCGGCTGTGGGATCAAAACCGATATAAAAAGTCTGGGGTTCTGACGCCAGTTTATCCTGCAACTCCTGTTCATGGGTTGACTGGTAGATAAAACCTCGATCTTCCAGTTGCCGGTATGCCGTCAGCTTCTCTATAGTGCCGCTCAATCCATCTCCACAATCTGCTTAGCCTGGCGCAGGCGGTTATTTCCCTCCTTGAATTGTGACATGGCCGCCAGGATTAATTCAACAATTTCATCTTTACCCTCTTTTTTTGCCTGGGCGGCCCATTTCTTATAGTCTTCCTGGTGACTTTCATTGTGATCTATCCAGTGGGCCAGTAGCAAATCGATTTTTTCATTAAAACTCATGCTCTGGTGTTCGCCGCTGGGATTGTCATGGTCATGGTGTTCGTGCATGGTTTACTCCTTTGTTTTTTTCTGGTTATCGGCGATTTTTAGGTAGGATACCCCGATGTCCTGTTCATCATTGAGACTGTCTATCCGCAAAATATACTGATGGGGAATACAGATAAAATTGACCTTGGAAAATTCTTTCCGTAAAGCATCATCTTCCGGGGAAATAATCAGGCGTTTTTTATCCTCGAAAATAAAATCAGAAACCTTAATAAAACCAAACATTTCAGATTCGCCAATGCTGTGGGCTAAAAGGGAATAATTTCGGTTTCCGGTTTTGAATTGGACGCGATAAATATGGTTTGTTTTAGTACTCATGGGGATATCAATCGGCATTTTGTATGGAGGATCTTATAGATGATATAAAGCCGGTTTTCAGCCGGAGTATTTTACAGCTCCCCTGGTTATCAGTAAATGCCAAGAATTGCAAGTGCTTCCTCACAATTCTGGAATTCCGATATAAGGTCTTATATTTTGTCAACTGAAGTTTCTTCAGACGCTTTTTTGCGCTCGATTGCCTATTTTTTCAACGGCTCATTACGCTGAAATTGCCAAACTCGCCCTTTCAGGTCTCAGACAGGTCAATTTCTACGCTCCATTCGCCGGAAAAAACAACGTCATCTCACGATGTCGCGCCGGAAGAAACTTAACTTGGACATCCTGTAAAAGTTTCCTTATATCGGAATTCAGTCACAATCTAAAAGGGATAAATCCCCGAGGGCTGCATGCTGTTTTAAGTGATTGAGAATAGAGCATATTACGAGATCAGGCGGGTTTTCAACGATTTTTATTCCGGTTGTGGTTGCGATTTTTTTCAGTCGGTCTTGTTGTCGGTTTTTTGCCCATGGGCTTTCTGCCTGTTGGCTGGCGCCTTCGTGGTCGTCTGATATCGCTACGGAAATCATCATCATCAGCCCAGATAATATCAATTTTCCCCACCAAAGTTTCAATGGGATCAAGGTAAAAGGCATCATCTTCACTAGCCAGGGAAATGGCCTTGCCACTGGCCCCCACCCGGGCTGTTCGACCTATTCGATGGACGTAGTCTTCTGCATCCTGGGGCAGGTCAAAATTAAAAACATGGGTGACGTTGTCAATGTGCAGACCCCGGGATGCCACGTCCGTGGCCACCAGTGTGGTAATTTCTTTCCTCTTGAACCGTTCAAGGATGGCCAATCTTTTTTTCTGGGGGACATCCCCGGTTAAAGCGGCTGCCTGATAGTTGTTGGTTTTCAGATAATCCACCAGGATTTCCGACATCCTTTTTGTGTTGCAAAAAACCAGAGATCTTTCAGGCTTTTCTTTGATCAGCAGGCCGAAGAAAAGAGCTATTTTTTCCTTTTTGCCCACATGATAAAGAACCTGCTGGATGTTTTTGGCAGCCAGCTGATTAGGGGTAATGACAATGGATTCAGTAATATCAAGATGTTCGTAGGCCAGTTCCATCACCCGGTAGGAAAGGGTGGCGGAAAAGAGCAGGGACTGTCTTTTGTTATAGGGGGAACAGCGGCGTAAAATGAAACGGAGATCGGGAATAAATCCAAGATCGAACATGCGGTCGGCTTCGTCAATGATCAGGACTTCTATGGATTTAAGATTGAAAATCTTTTGTTTGAGGTAATCGATCAACCGTCCGGGAGTGGCAATGATAATGTCAATATTATGCTGCCGGAGCGCCTCCCGTTGTTTGTCATAATCAATGCCGCCAAAAATTGCTTGAACCACCAAGTCTGTATGGTCCCCGAGTAGTTTTGCTTCCTGATAGATTTGGACGACCAATTCCCGGGTGGGGGCCATGATCAGGGCCCGGGGCTGTTTTTTCCCCTTCTGAGATGTCCCCCCAGAGTGCAAAAGCCGATTAAACATCGCAACCAGGAAGGTGGCTGTTTTCCCGGTTCCGGTTTGTGATTGAGCGGCAATATTTTTACCGGCCAGAGCGATGGGCAGGATCTTTTCCTGGACCGGGGTGCAGCTATTGAAATCAGCATCCTGGATACCTTGTTGAATCAATGGATCAATGTCCATCTGGGAGAAAGTCGTTTGGCTGAAAACCTGTTGCAAAAATACACTCCTGAAAATTACCGGGTGGACCATTCTGACAACCTGGTAAAAAAATTGTCAGCGGTGCAGGATTGATGAAATCCTGTCTTGACTGGGAGGTGGATGGGTGCCGGAGCGAATAATGATACTGTTGATTTGAGAGTTTTGGTTGGAATCAGGATTCATCAGGGGATCCATTCACTATCTTTGGAGCCCTCATTAACAGATAAACTGCCAAAATTCAACTGATTAATGAAGTTTATGACTACAGGAATCTATCGAAAAGTGTTTGTATGAGTCAGCGGTGAAGCTGTCGGGCCTGGTTGATATCCTCCGGGGTGTTAAGGTTGAAAAAATACCAAGGCCCAAAACAGGATGGATGTTGTTCAGTTGGGATTTCAAGAACCCTGACTTCCGGAAAAAAGCCTGAAATTTTCAGTTTGCCGCAATCAAGCTGTTTTTTGATCGCCCCCAAACAGTTTTTGCTATAGATCGCATGTAATGGTTGATGACCATCACTGCTTTTTGGGATAATGACATCATACCCTTCGTGCTGGGACCAAAGATAGCGGATTGCCGTGGCTGAAATAAAAGGCATGTCGCCTGCCAGCATCAGTGAATAGGGAAAGGATGCCTGGCGCAGACAGCTGTACATTCCTCCCAATGCTCCATGGTGTGGGTAAAGGTCGGGTATAGTGCTAACTGGAAATTCTCTGTATGGTTGAGGATTATTGCTGCTGATCAGGACTTCCTGGCAGCAGTGTGAGACAATCTGGAAAGTCCGGTCAATAAGGCGCTGGCCGCCTATGGTAATCAGGGGTTTGTCAATTCCCCCAAGACGTCTGCCTTTGCCGCCGGACATGATGACGGCAGTCAACGGTAGTCGTTTTTCGGTTTTTTCTGGTATGGAAATCATGGCCGAGGCTTGGATGGATTGGCGATTTTGAAGTAGTTGATGATGAAATCAGCCAGCCTGTTGTCTGCATCCAGGGGGAAGACCGGAACATCGATATCCCATTGCTGGTCGCTGGCAACGGCTATCAGCTGGGAGTCAAATTTTTCTCCTCGACAGATAAGATCCGAACATTGAGCTTGCCGGTGGACCTCAATTTTGGGAAAGCTGCTGTGCTTGAATCCTTCAATGAGTACCAGGTCCATATCGTTCAGATAATGGCTGATAATTTCCCAGGGGTCCATCTGGCTTTTAGTTTTCTTGATCAAAGCTGTCTGACTGGGGGCGGTAATAATGGTTGCATCCGCACCTGCTTGTTGGTGCTGCCAGCTGTCTTTACCTTCATGGTCGATATCAAAGGGATGGTGATGATGTTTTATGGTTCCGACCCTGAATCCTCGCTGTTTTAAAATACCGATTAATTGGGTGAGCAGTGTGGTTTTGCCGCTGTTGCTGGTTCCAACCAGACAGACGGCCGGGAGTGCTTGTATAACCATGATTTTTTACCCCCTGCCGAAGGAGCATATAGGGTAGACACACTGTTGGCAGAAATGACACAGGCCGCCATGCCCAAGCGATGCGACCTCCTTTTGGTCCGGCTGCTGGCCGGTAAGCAGCCGGGGCAGGAAGACGTCAAAGGCAGTATGGGGGTAAAATAATGCTGCCGCTGGGACTGCGCAGACAGGGATTTCCCTGCCGTCATAATCGATCCAGGCCATGCAGAACATATTTCCCGGTTGCAGGGGAACGCCGTGAATGAAATGGCGACCGCCGGCTTCGGTAATAGCCAGAGGGGTGACATCATTGGGATCTACCGAGGTGCCACCGGTAAGGATAATAATCTCGCATCCTTCAGCCATGAACTGCTTGATGGTGTCAGCTATTTCATCCTTGTTATCAGGCAGCAGGGTGTTTCGCTGAACTTCAGCTTGGTACTGGGCCAGTTTGCGCCGGATAACCGGCAAGAAACGGTCTTCAATCAGGCCGTTGTAGACTTCATTGCCAGTAACGATGACTGCTGCTTTTTTGGGGGTAAAGGGAATGATCCGGATGATCCCTTCCGGACCGGCAATGTCAAGGGCCTGTTCAATGATCTGTCGCCTGGTGAACAGGGGAATAATGCGGGTTGAAGCGATAAGTTCACCTTTCTTGACTGGCAGATGGGTGGGCTTGGTTGTGCAGGAGGGATCTCCCAGCAGGTTGATTGCCAGTAATTTTTCAACCTCGATTTTCAGCAGGCCATCCCTCTGGGCCTGGAAGTTAATCTTTCCCTCTTTTGGCTCCAGGTCATGGGCTACATAGCGACCGGAAAAAGCTCCGGCCATCATGATGGCGGCATCATCTTCATGGATTTGATTGGCCTCAAGGTCAAGGATGAAAATTTCATTTTTGCCAATTTCCGCCAGCTTTTCCAGGTCGTTTTTGTTGATAATATGGCCTTTTTTGAAGGCCCGTTCTTTAAATCCCTTTTCCGGGTTGACTTCGGTAATATCGTGGGCCAATGGTAGGTCGATGGCCTCCGCCAGGGGAATTTTTTTTATCTGTGACATATTTATATCTACCTTCCTTCAGCAGTGTCCGGTTAGAAAGTTGCATACTGTCAACCGGAGCTGATTTCAGCGCTTTTTGGCGCTCGATTGCCTGCTTTTCCAGCGGCTCATTACGCTAAAGTTGCCAAACTCGCCCTGTAGGGCTCAAACATGGCAACTTTCACGCTCCAATCGCCGGGAAAAGCAACGGCATCTCACGATGTCGCGCTTGAAACAGCACCGGTTGCCGACATTGAACACGACGCAAAAAGCATATCGGAAAGTACTGACTTTCCTTTAGCTAACAGCTGACTGCTAAAAGCTGACTGCTTGTAAGGCGCCATGATAATAAGGTGAAAGATTTTTGTAAAGACTTTTTGCAGGCCCAGATCTTCTTTTTCTCAGATGAATGTTTTTCCTAATAATATGGCATGGTTGTTGTGCTGAGATGGTTGACAGTTCTGAATGTGCATGGTAGACGGTAGCAGTTGGGCATGGTGGTGAACCCTTTTTTGCGGGAACGGTTACAGGCTACCTTGAAAAATGGCCTTTTTGCTCGATTACCGCGTTAGGCTCAAATTATAATCCTCAAAATATGGGTAATATTCCTGCGGTTATAATTTTCGCCTGCTGAAAAAGCTTAACCTGCGTAATAATGCTGAACTATCCCTTTTTGCCATTCAGAATCGTTTGATAGAGCCATAATTCTTTGCTGCTTGTCTTTCCTGTAAGAAAATTTCTTACAGGAGAATCAAAAAGGTCTACTTGACACCTTCTTCCCCACCTGTTAGTCTTACCTGGCATAGTAAAACCAGGTTTTATAACGCCTGCACCGGGCAGGGAAAACAACATATTAAGGAGGTCAGTGATGAAAAAGTCAAAAATTCTGTTGGGGTTTGCTTGTCTTTTAATGCTTTGCTTTGCCTTTGGTCCTTCTCAGACCATGGCGGCCGGTTCGGTCAAGGTTGGTATTGTTTTGCCATTGACCGGTTCGATGGCCAAATTTGGTGAAATTGAAAATCAATCCTTTAAAATGGCGCTGGAAGAGATCAATGCTGCCGGCGGCATCAATGGGAAAAAACTGGAGTTATTGATTGAAGATACCACCGGTCGTCCTGACGTGGGTCGTTCAGTGGCAGAAAAACTGATTACCAAGGACAAGGTTGTCATGATCGGTGGCGGTTACAGCAGCTCAGTTACCTATGCGACTGCCGGAGTCTGCCAGCAGAATCAGATGCCGTTTCTGGTTAATACCGGTTCAGCTGATAAAATCACCTCTTCCGGTTGGGATTATGTCTATCGTCTCAATCCCCCGGTGAGTAAATATGCCAGCGCGGTTGAATCTCTGATGACTGAGGTGGTGAAACCGAAAACTGTGGCTATCTTCTATGAAAATTCTCTTTTCGGCAGCAAAGGGGCTAAGTCATTCAGTAAAACCTGTGGCAAACTGGGCATTAAAGTCGTCCTTCAGGAAGGTTATGAACATGGTGGCATCGATTACAAGCCAGTGCTGAGTAAAATCAAGCAGCTCAATCCTGATGTTGTTTACATGATTTCCTACATCATGGATGCTTCTTTGCTGATGAAACAAGCCAAAGAAATGAAGTTGACGCCGAAATTATTTGTTGGCGGTGCTGCTGGCTTTACCCTGCCTGAATTTAAAACGAATGCCGGTGTGGCTTCCGAGAATGTTGTTTCCGCCACCCTCTGGCACCAGGTTCTGCCTTTTCCCGGAGCCATGGATTATTATAATAAATTCAAGGTCCGTTACCATAAATCGGTTGATTATCATGGGGCTGAAGCCTATGCTGCCTGTTACGTTATTGCCGATGTGCTGAAACGGGCAAAATCATACAAAAATACCGATATCAAGGCGGCCCTGGATGATACGGATATGATGACGGTTTTTGGGCCGGTTAAATTCGGTACCTGGGGTGAACTCAAAAACCAGAATAAGGCTGACACCTATGTGGTCCAGTGGCTTGACGGGAATCTTGAGCTGGTATGGCCGGCCAATTTGGCCACCAAATCATTGGTATACCCGGTTGACTGGCTGAAAACCTGGGGTTATTAATCTTTTGTTGTTATCAGGACGGTACTTAAAAGTGCCGTCCTGATAGTTTTTTGTCTGCAAGAGTATGCAGAAAGGAACATCAAAATGGATGTCTTCCTCCAGACTCTGGTTGCCGGAATTCTCATCGGTGGGGTGTACAGCCTGATTGGCATTGGCATGACCCTGATCATGGGAGTGATGGGCATCATTAATTTGGCCCATGGCCAGTTGATGATGGTGGCCATGTATATTACCTTTGTTTTATCGCACTATTTTCATATTGATCCCTATATATCCCTGCTGGTGGCTATGCCGGCCCTCTTTTTGCTGGGCTGCTTCCTGCAGAAATATTTGCTCAATCCCCTGATCAAAATTGATTCAGTACTGCCGGAAAATCAGGTGCTGATGACTGTGGGGATTGGCATGGTACTGACGGAAATTGCCCGCTTTATTTTTTCATCTGATTATAAGACGGTGCAGACTCCCTACAGCTCGTCGGCTTTTTTTATCGGCAATATTTCTTTCAATGTTCCCATGTGCGTCGCTTTTTGTCTTTCGGTTTTTTTTACCGTCGCCCTCTTCTGGTTTTTGTTGAAGACCGATATCGGGCGCTCAATCAGGGCTACGGCCCAGGATAAAGAAGCTGCTACCCTGATGGGTATCGACAGTGAACGGATCACGATTATTACCTTCGGGATTGGCTCGGCACTGGTGGCTTCTGCCGGTTGTCTGCTGGTGCCGATTTTTTATCTGTTTCCTGACCTTGGTGGTCCTTTCACCCTGAAGGCCTTTGTGATTACCATTCTCGGTGGTTTGGGCAGCACGGTGGGAGCGCTGGTCGGTGGTTTGGTTCTCGGGATTGCGGAATCCATGGGGGCGACCTATATCGGCATGGGCTATAAGGAAATGGTTGGTTTTATCATTTTCGTCCTGGTTCTGGTCTTTCTCCCCGGCGGTTTAAAACGCCTGACGAAAGTGTAGGGGGCAATTATGAAAAAAAAATATAGTGCGTTGTTGATTTTCGGTCTGCTCCTGCTTTTTTTCCCCGCTGTTGTTCATTCCAGCTACTACCAGCATCTGCTGATCATTACCTTTATCTGGGTGATTATCGGTTCATCATGGAATCTGCTGGCTGGTTATACCGGGCAGGTTTCTTTTGGGCATGCCATTTTTTTCGGTGTTGGTGCCTATACCGCCGGTATTCTGGCCACCAAACTGGGGATATCTGCTTGGTGGGGCATGCTTTTAGGTGGTTTTGTTTCCATGGCCATAGCCCTGTTTGTCGGCTGGGTATGTTTTCGTCTCCGTGGCCCTTATTTTGCCTTGGCCACCTTGGCCGGTGGGGAGATCTTCCGCTTGATTGCCACCAACTGGGAGAGTTTGACAGATGGCATGGTGGGGATTTTGATTATTACTACCTTCAGGAGCAAGTTGCCTTACTACTACCTGGCCCTGGGTCTGGCCGCGGCTTGCATCTTTGCTATCCACCTGATTATGAAGTCCAAGTGGGGCTATTATTTTGTTTCCATCCGTGAAGACCAGGACGCGGCTGAGTCCCTGGGAATTAATACGGCTTTGTATAAAAATATTTCCCTGCTGGTCAGTGCCTTTTTTACCGGTCTGGCAGGTGCTTTTTACATGAATTATATGGGTTTTATTGATCCTGAAGTGGTTTTTTCCCTCCATTATATCTCGATTATGGCGATTCTGGTGGGGATTGTCGGCGGGGTGGCGACCATTATGGGTCCGGCTGTGGGAGCCCTGGTGATGGTTGGCCTGCAGGAGACGTTCCGCAGTTCATTTTTCGGTCTTGCCCCTTCGTGGGTGAGCCAGGGACATGCCTTGGTTTTCGGCCTGCTGGTTATTTTTGTCATTATGTTTCTGGCCAATGGTATTGTTGGTGACTGGGGTAAAATAAAGCGGTATGTCTTTCGCCGCAAAGCATTCAGGGTGTAAGGAGGCTCAAGTTAAGCGATTAGCCGTTAGCTATTAGCATTTAGCCTTTGAAAATCAAGATGTTACGTTAACAGAATATGACACTTAATTAGGTGAAGGCTTGTCATGGAAAATATCCTGTGATCGTTAAACTCATAGCTAATCGCTAAAAGTTAATTGCTCAATGTATGGAGAGTGGAATGGCTCTATTTGAAGTGAAAAACCTGACGAAAAAATTTGGCGGCCTGGTGGCGGTCAATGATATTTCCTTCCAGGTTCATGAGGGGGAGATCTTCGGTTTGATTGGCCCCAACGGTTCGGGGAAAACTACGATCTTTAACTGTATCAATCAATTTTACCCCATTACTTCGGGTGATGTCCTTTTCAAGGGGCAGAGTATCAAAGGAATGAAGACCCATAAAATCTGCCAGCTGGGGATTGGCCGTACCTTCCAGGTGGTCAAACCTCTGGCCCGGCTTTCGGTACTTGATAATGTGACTGCCGCGGCTTTTTGCCGGGTGAATTCCATTCTTGAAGCCCGGGATGTCGCCCATGAAATCATGGAATTCTGTGACCTGCTTTCGGAGAAGGATAAAACGGCCAAGAGTTTGCCCATCGGTGGTCGAAAACGGCTGGAAATTGCCCGGGCTTTGGCCACTAAACCGGATCTTCTGCTTTTGGATGAGACGGCTGCCGGTTTGACCCCGACGGAAGTTGATGAAGCCATTGAACTCATCAAGAAAATCCGCGAGAATGGTGTCAGCATCCTGATTATAGAACATATTATGAAAGTGATTATGACCATGTCGGATCGCATCCACGCCATCAATTTCGGCCAGACCATTGCTGCCGGCACCCCGGAAGAAGTAGCTAACAACCCGGCGGTCATTGAAGCGTACCTGGGAGAAGACTATGCTAAAGGTTAATGGTATTGATGTTTTCTATGACGATCTGCAGGTGCTCTGGGATGTTTCCTTCCAGGTCCATGAAGGGGAGATTGTGGTGCTGGTGGGGGCCAACGGTGCCGGTAAATCCACGGTGATCAGGACCATTTCCTCCATGCTCTCCCCCCGCAAAGGAACCATTGAATTTGATAGCCGGCGAGTTGATCATCTGCCACCGAGTATGATTATTAATGAGGGTATTGTTCATGTGCCCGAGGGCCGGCGGCTTTTTCCGGAGATGACGGTTGAGGAAAATCTGATTATGGGTTCTTTAGGTGAGGAGGCGAAGTTCAAACGCAGCCAGACCATTGAACACGTTTACGACCTCTTCCCCCGGCTGAAAGAGCGGCGCAAACAGCTGGCTGGTACCCTTTCCGGTGGTGAACAGCAGATGGCGGCCATTGGTCGCGGACTTATGTCGCTGCCCACCCTGATGATGTTTGACGAGCCTTCCTTAGGCCTGGCCCCGATTCTGGTTCAGGATGTTTTTAAGCTGGTGAGAAAAATCAATGACGAAGGGGTGACCATCCTGCTCTCGGAACAAAATGTTATCCAGAGCCTGAAGATGTGCAATCGGGCCTATGTGCTGGAAAACGGCCGCATTGTCCTGGAAGGAACCGGGGATGAATTGTTGAACAACGAACAGGTCAAGGAGGCGTTTCTCGGGATTTAAATCGTGGGGACCCTATCTAAACCAGGCTGTAAACCAGGAAGATATTACCAGAAAAAAAGCGGATTGAAATTTGTCATTAAAGTTAAAATGGTGTCCCTGACGATTCAGGCTAAAGATTAAAGGAACAAGGTTAGTGTAAACTAAGCTGAGCCATTAGCATTTAGCTTTTAAAAATCAGGGCTTTACGTTGATTAGTAACAACACCCAACGGGTGAGGATCTGTAAGAATTAAACATCTTGTAATTACTAAACTAATAGCTAACTGCTAAAAGCTAATCGCTTAATTTAGGTGTAAATAATGAACATAGCCGCTTTTTTTAACCAAAAATTAATAAAATTATTGTATTTTTTCCTTGCAATTAAGATTAGAGTTTGTTAATTCATTTTAAAATGGTAACGAAAAGGGGGTGGTGCGCCGAAAAAAGCTAGAAATTTTGCTAAAGTTTCTACAACGTGTTGCGAATTAAATTTTATTAATTTGTGATGTAAGAGAGAAAGACAGAGGTATTTTAACCAGATAGAGGAGGGGAAAAATGATGAAAAGATTTGTAATGGTGCTGGCGATATTCGCCGCTCTGGCCCTGGCCCTGCCGGCTATGGCTGCCGATGTTAAAATCAAGGGTGATTTTAACAACCGTTTCATGGTCTATACCGATCATAACGATTGGTTGACCATGGAAGATGGTGGTCTTGATGATGGTAGCGTTGACGAGTCATGGGGTGAGGCCAAGTACCGCATGTGGGTCGAAGCCTCAACCAATGACGGCAAGGTAAAAGGCGTCTGGGCCATAGAGGTCGGAGCTCTTCATTATGGTAATGAGAGTTATAGGGGCGAAGGTGCCGGTGGTTATTCCGGTGATGGTGTTGTGATCGAAAACCGTTGGATGTACACGGACTTCCAGTTGCCTTGGTGTGAAAATAAGGCCATGATCAGAATGGGTCTGCAGCCTTTTTCAGCCAATAGTTTCTACTGGCAGGAAACCGTCATGGGGGTTAAATTCTCCGGTTCTGTCAATAACGTTGACTATGAGCTGGCCTGGCTGCGACCCTGGGAGGATCAGGTCTATAATGAAGATGATGATGCCGAAGATATGGATGCCTTCTACGGCCGGGTGAACTTCAAACCAGCTGACGGCCTGAAAATGGGTGTTTTTGCGGTTTATCATACTGGTGATTCTGATAATCCAGGTACAGGTGCCACCATTACCTCACAAAACTATGAGATCAAAGGGCTGCAGAATGATTTTGAAACCCAGATTTTCACCATCGGTACCGATGGTTCCTGGGCTAAGGATGCTTTCTTTGCCAAATGGGATTTCATGTACCAGACCGGCAGCATTGATGACGCTAATTTCCAGGATGCCTATGATTTTAATGCGGATCTTGGACCTCAATTTATTGATTATGCCGGTCCTGTAGTTGCTAGTGAAGACTTTGATTTGGATGCCTATTTTCTCCATGCTGATCTGGGCTACAAAATGGATGCCTGGAAATTCACCTATACCTTCTGGTATGCCTCCGGGGACGATGATGCTGACGATGATGATTTGGAAGGGTTCATGGCGGTTGATCTGGACCGGATGGACAATATCTGTATCTTCGAGGGTGGCTTCACCGATGATGACTACTTCACTGAGAAACCCTATCTGCTTGACAAAGGGTTTATCATGAATAAGTTGGCAGTAGATTATAAAGCCAATAAAAAGACCACCATGGGTGCTTCCTTTATGTATATGATGACAGCTGAAGATGTTGAATACATTGATAATGATGGGAAGAGCTGTGATGATGACAGTATTGGCTTTGAGGTTGATGCTTATTTGAAATATAAAATATATGATAACCTCGAATTTGCTGTCAATGCTGGCTACCTGTTTGCCGATGATGCAATGGATTACTATGAGGTTGAACGGGATGGCGACTCCGATGAAGATATCTTCATCTCCACCGCCAGGGTTCGCTATAAATTCTAGGGTAATTGATATCATGAGTAAAAAAAGGGAAGCGCTAAAGCGCTTCCCTTTTTTTTGCTTTTCTGCTAGATGGAAGAACAGTTTTTTACCATCTAATTGCGGGAAAGAAGATTTCCCCGCCTTGTTTGTCAGGAGAGGTGTGATGAGAAAATATGTTGGACTGTCGATTGTATGTGCCTTGATGATCATAATTTGTGACATGGCCTGGGGGCAGTCAACGAACGAATTTATCAGCCATCTGCAGCCACTTAATGGCTATATTGTCCAGCTTACCCCCCAGGGGGTGGTGATTGACTGCGGCCAAGATAAAGGGACTCTTCCCGGGGATGTTTTTTCCGTTGTTATTGCTGGCCCCCCCCTGATTCATCCCCGGACCGGGAAGGTTATCGGCCGGCAGGATCAGAAAATATCCTTGCTGAAAGTGATTCGGGTGGATGGAGTTTATTCCGTTACTGTTCCGCTTAGTCGCTACCGGGCTGCGCGGTTGCTGCGTGGCCAGCAGGTGAAACGGGCCAGCGGCCAGAAACTTATGTTTATTGATGCCAGTGGTACCAACGCGACCTTATATTCCCGTCTGAAGGAATCAAGCTCCCAAGTTGTCTGGGAAGAGTATAACCGTGGGTTGCCGTATCGACCGCTTCTGAACCGGCCGGCAGAATTGATAAAAACCGGTAATGATTTGTATCTGGTTGCCGATCGACAAGTGGCCTACCTTTACAATGCCGATTATGAATTGATTACTTCTGTGCCACTGGCTGAGTTGAACCGGCAGCAGAGTCTGTTGCCGGCGGGTGCCGCTGGTGGTGGAGCTTCGGGGGATGGTTTGTACTCACTTTCTACCGCCGACAATGAAAGAGTATTGATTCCCCGGTATAGAAAAGTTGATACCATAAACCTGGTGGTCAAAAGCATGGATATGGGGGATTTGACCGGTGATCGGCAAACGGAAGTGGTATTTACTGATAATGAAAAAATTTATGTCTATACATTAACGGCAAAAGGACTGAAATTCCGTTATCGCTATCACTTTGACAAATGGGGGGCGATTATGAACCTCCAGGTGGCTGATATTGATGGTGACCAGAGGGATGAGCTGATTGTCAACACGGTGAAAGAGTCTGAAGATGGTTTCTCCTCGTTCATTATTGGCTACCGCCAGGGGAAATTCCAGGTTGTTGCCAGTAATGTCCCCTTTGCCATGGGGGTGATAAGCGGGCATTCCATCGCCCGGGGAGGATATTTTCTGGGGCAGGTATTTACCATGGAGTCGGTGTTCGGCTCGCAGGTTTATCGGCTTTCGCTGAAAAACGGCCAGATCAAGAGTGGTAAGGTTTTTGCCGTTCCTCATGGGTTCCGGATTCCCGGAGCTTTATACGATGATATTAATGGTGATGGTCGGCGGGAATTATGTTTTATTAATGAGCAAAGTTTCTTGGAGATTTATCAAGGGAGCCGGAGAATCTGGATCAGCAAGGAGCGGGTCGGTGGATCCTTGAATAGTATTCAAGTAGAGGTTGGTACCGCCAAGGTTTCCTATACCGATAAAAAGCAGATTGATTTACCGTTAAGAGCTTTTGATCTGGATGGTGATGGGGAAAAAGAGATGCTGTTGGTGAAAAACACCTCATCCATGTCTACTGGTCTGGGTGAATATGGTTTTTTGAATAAAGGTTCGGTGATGCTGCTCAAACAGTCCAATGTTGGTTTTACTTTACGACCTTTGACCGGTAAGCTGGATGGTCCCATCCAGAGCCTCAATGTTCTTGGAAAAGAATTGTTTGTTACCATGGTCAAGCGGGGGGATGATGTGCTGAAGATCAGCGGTGACAGTTACCTGCTGTCCTTTCCGCTGCCGGGGAGATAAGATTTATATCACCATGGACGGCCGGCGAGAATGAGCGAGAGCCATGCCGGAACATCCCGAAAATTAAATCTTATGGTGGTGGTGCAAAAACTCCTCCAGCCGGTCCATTCCCTCCCTGATGTTTTCCATCGAATTGGCATAGGTGAAGCGGATAAATCCCTCACCGTTGCTGCCGAAATCAATCCCCGGTGTTACTCCCACCCCGGCCTTTTCCAGAATCTCAAAAGCAAATTCATAGGAATTATCACAGAATTCTTTAGCGTTGGCGAAAACGTAAAAAGCTCCAGTGGGTTCGGTTTTGACCGTTAAACCCATGCCGCGTACCCGTTTCAGCATGTATTGGCGCCGTTGGTTATAAATTCCCTTCATTTTTTCAACTTTTCGTTCAACTTCAGTAGATTCCAGGGCGACGATTGCTGCCTCCTGGCCGAAATGACTGGCGGCAATAAAAAAATTCTGCTGGATGGTCTGCAGGGTACGGATATATGGTTTGGGGGCGATGAGATAGCCCAGCCGCCAGCCGGTCATGGCATAGAGCTTGGAAAAGCCATTGAGGACAAAAGCCTGATCGGTATATTCAAGGATGGAATGGGCCTGGCCTTCGTAAACCAGGCCGTGGTAGATTTCATCTGAAATAACCGGAATGCCAAGTTGAGCAATTTGCTGCATTCGTTCAGCGGCCAGCAGAGTGCCGGTGGGGTTGGCCGGTGAATTAATCAATATTCCCCGGGTTGCCGGGTTGATACGTTTTTGCAGGGTTTTTGGGTCATACTGGAAGCCATTATCCTCATTAACTTCAACCAGGTCCGGGATGCCGTCGCAGTAGGAGATGAAATTGGCGTAGCAGGCATAGCCGGGGTTAGTAAGCAGGATCCGATCCCCGGGATTGAGCAGGGCGGCACAGACCAGCAGCAGGGCTGGTGAGGTTCCTGAAGTGATCAGTACCTGCTCGGGGCTGAAACTGACACCGTATTTTTTGTGGTAGTGATCAGCCACCGCCTGGCGCAGTTCCAGTAATCCCATGCTGTGGGTATAATGGGTTTTATCCTGGTTCAGAGCCTGGATGGCTGCCATTTTGACCGGCTCCGGAGTCGGGAAATCCGGTTCACCCACTTCCAGATGAATGATTGTCCGTTCCTGCCGTTCAAGCTCCTGGGCTCTTTCAAGGACATCCATGGCGAGAAATGGTTTCATGCCCAAGGCCTTTTTTGAACGGGGGTATGATGGTTTTTTCATAAGTTTAGTTGCCCTGCTATTTGTCTGGTGGTTCCTTGCGTTGAATATAGCATTATGATATATAGCAAGCCGTTTCGCAAGAAAAAACTCAACTTTCTTACTTGTGTTACCAGAATACATTATCAGGATGTTTGGGCTTGGCTCATAGCCGTCCCTGCCCAGCCTGCCGGCAGGTACGGCTGTTTTTTCATTACTCAGAAAGTTGAGCAAAAAGTAATGGATTTAGACGAAAGAGGTTTCCCATGTTCAGTACTGAACAATTGATTAAAATGGCTTTAACCGAAGATCTGGGTACCGGTGATATTACTACCATGGCGACGATAGCATCGGAATCGATCTCCACTGCTACCGTAACATTTAAGGAAGCCGGTGTGGTTGCCGGGCTTGATATCTTCGCCCTGGTTTACCGTACACTTGATGCTTCACTGAAGATTGAATTTCAAACCTACGATGGTGCTGAGGTGGAGTCTGGGGCAGGGGTGGCTTATGTGACTGGTTCCAGCCTTTCCCTCTTAATGGGGGAGCGGGTGGCGCTTAATTTTCTCCAGCATTTGAGTGGAATTGCCACCCTGACCCGCAGTTATGTCAGGGAACTGCCGGCAGATAGTCGGGCAAAGATTGTTGATACCCGTAAAACCACTCCCGGCTGGCGTTCGCTGGAAAAATACGCAGTTCAAGTGGGCGGCGGAAAAAATCACCGGATGGGGCTTTTTGATGGGGTATTGATCAAAGACAACCATATCAAGGCCGCGGGATCAATCACTCAGGCGGTGCAGCAGGCCCGCCTGCTGGCTCCCCATACCCTGAAGATTGAGGTGGAGGTTGAAACCCTGGAACAGTTGCATGAAGCCTGTCAGGCCGGGGCGGACGTGGTGATGTTGGATAATATGGAGACCTCGTTGATGAACCAGGCAGTGGAGAAAACCAGGCAGTCTTTTCCACATGTCCTGTTGGAGGCTTCAGGCGGAATTACCCGGAAGCGCATTGCGGAAGTGGCGGCTACCGGGGTTGACTTCATTTCCGTCGGCGCATTGACCCATTCGGCCCGGGCTATTGATATCAGTATGAATATTATGTAGACAAAGTGAACGGTTGATAGCTTCTGAGTAAGTAATTATAATATATTGAAATCATTAATCTTTTATTTATCAATATCTCACGTTTATAAAGCAATTGCGCTGGATGTTCGGGCTTGGTTCATAGCCGTGTCTGCCGACAGGCAGGCCATGGACGGCCGGTGAGAATGAGCGAGAGCCATGCCGGAACATCTCTTGGAGCAGAGGTGTTATTTTGATGGAAATGTTTAATGAATGATTCCGGGTATTCTTTGTCTGACGAATTCTGTCCTATAGGTGGGCGGATTATCTATTTGAAGTCTGTTTCCTCCACCAATGATTATGCCTGGAATCTGGCCCTTGAAGGAGCAAAACACGGCCTGGTCGTAGTTGCCGACCAGCAGACTGGTGGTCGAGGCCGGCTTGGACGTTCATGGATGTCTCCTCCGGGAATGAATCTGGCCTTTTCGCTGGTACTGAGACCATCCCTGCCGCCCGGGGATATTCCACTATTATCTCTGGTTACCGCGGTTGCCTTATTCTCCTGCCTGAAAACGGAAATTCCCCATCTTACGATCAAATGGCCCAATGATCTTTATTGTGGCGATCGTAAACTGGCTGGAATTTTGTCCGAGATGAGATTGAAAGGTCGGGAGACGGATTTTGTTATCGTTGGCATTGGGGTGAATGTTAATACTATGTCGGATGACTGGCCGCTGGAGTTACGTTCTACAGCCATCTCCATGCGCCAGGCAGTTGATGAAATCTTTGATCTGAGCGAACTATTGCAGAAATTTTTATCTTCCTTTCATTCCTGGTATGAATGCTATCTTAGCCATGGCTTTCATGGACAGATACCTCAAATCCTGGCAAAAAATTCATATCTGTTCGGAAAACGGGTCACCATTGCCATCAATGGTCGGACCATTCAGGGGAGGGCCGGAAATATTGATGAATATGGCCGGTTGTTTGTTTATGATGACCGGGAAATCTGCTGGCCGGTGGTTGCCGGCGAGGCAACAGTGATGGAAATGGGAGATCCTGAATACAGAGGAGATGATAATGATTTTTGTGGTTGATGTTGGTAATACCCATACGGTGTTGGGCTTGTTCCAGGAACGGGTTTTGTTGGAAAGCTGGCGTATTGCCACCCATTTTTCCCGTACTGAAGATGAGTATGGGATGACGCTTCATAACCTTTTTTCCTTCAGTAAAATCAGGGCGGATAAAATCAGGGGTATGATTATCTCCTGTGTCGTTCCACCGATGTTAAAGGTCATGGTAGGGATGGCTGAAAAATATTTAGGTTTGAAACCGTTGGTGGTCGGGCCGGGCATTAAAACCGGGTTACCCATCCTTTTGGATAATCCCCGGGAAGTTGGTGCTGACCGGGTCGTTAACTCAGTGGCGGCCTACAGCCACTACCGACAGGCACTGGTGGTGATTGATTTTGGCACCGCCACCACCTTTGATTGTGTTTCCGCCCGGGGTGAATACTTAGGGGGGGTTATAGCTCCCGGTCTGCAGATATCCATAGAGGCTTTGTTTCAAAAAGCTTCAAAGTTGCCCCGGGTTGAATTGGTTCGGCCCCGTTATGTGGTGGGTAAAAATACTGTTCACAGCATGCAGTCCGGCATTATTTATGGCTATATGTCCCTGGTTGAAGGTCTTATTGACCGGTTGGGCAGGGAACTGGATGCCAAACCTCTGGTGATTGCAACTGGTGGTCTCGCCCCTCTTATTGCCAAAGAAACCGAGGCCATTGATCATGTAGATGAATTGCTGACCCTGAAAGGGCTTTTGCATTTGTATGAACTGAATAGGGAGGATTACCACAGAAGCTAGATTGAATTCCGGTTGTAGATTTTTTGCTTGACTTTTAGTAATGTAATATAATAAATAAAATAAATGAAGTTAAAAAGGTATTGATAAGATGAAGCTTACCAGAGCGGCGGATTATGCTATCAGAGGGGTTATCTACATGGCCATGCAGCCGGCGGGTGCCATCGTTGTTATTCCCGAGATTGCCCGGGAGATGGGTATCCCGGTGGGTTTCCTGGCCAGGATTTTTCAGAGCCTCAGTCGGGCAGGTGTGGTTATTTCCCATCGGGGCAAGAAGGGAGGATATTCCCTTACCAGGGAACCGGCTTTCCTGACTTTGAAGGATATTATTGAGGCGGTTGAAGGAAATATTTCGCTGAATATTTGTTTGGATGGCTATAGCAAATGTGATCGCATGGCCTATTGTCCTACCCGGGTCCATCTGGCAGACATTCAACGGGTTCTGGTAGAAAATTTAGAAAAATATGATTTTGCCACCCTGGCAGAAGAAGAAAAGGCCAACCGTAAAGCCCAGGGCCTGTCGTAAATACTCCCCTTATTTTTTACCAACCCTCTTTCTTCCTATTCCTCTTTTATTAATCGTCAGAGTAACTGCTTGATTTTATCAAGCAGAGACAGGGCTCTGAGGGGTGTTGTCCGGTTGATATCGGTCTTTCTCAGCATCTTTTTAACCTGTTCAATGGCTTCCAGGTCCAGCGGTATTTCAACCGTGAAAGGCTCCAGCATGGGCAGGTAGGGATTGCCGGAGTTGGTTGATAATGATTGTGTGCCGGTGGTGCCGGCAGGGCGGGGTTGCCCTTCGGTGGAGAACTCAGCCTGCTCAAGGTTGCCGAGAATTTCCTGCGCCCGGCTGATTAAGGTTGCCGGCAGGCCGGCCAGTTTTGCCACTTCGATACCATAGCTGCGGTTGGTGGCTCCTGGTAATATCTGGCGCAGGAAAACGATACCATCATTTTCCTGTTTGATTGCGACATTATAATTTTTTATTCTTTCTTTGGTCAGTGCCAGTTCTGTCAGCTCATGGTAGTGGGTGGCAAACAGGGTGAGACCGGATGATTGGTCATGGATATGCTCAGCCACGGCCCAGGCAATACTGACCCCGTCAAAGGTACTGGTTCCCCGTCCGATCTCATCCAGAATAATCAGGCTCTTTTTGCTGGCATTATGAAGAATCTGGGCGGTTTCGGTCATTTCCACCATAAATGTTGACAGCCCGCGACTGAGATTATCCGCTGCTCCGACCCTGGTAAAAATTTGGTCAAATATCGGCAGGGTGGCGCTGGAAGCAGGGACAAAACTTCCCATCTGGGCCAAGAGGGCGATCATGCCATTTTGCCGCAGGAAAGTCGATTTTCCCGCCATGTTCGGTCCGGTAATGATCCAAATTTGTTCCTGGTCTTCATTGAGGCTGCAATCGTTAGGAATGAAACGCTCCTGGGGGTTGAGGGCTTCGATGGTCGGATGACGGCCATCGGCAATCTGTAGGGATTGCCGGGAATCATCAATGGCCGGCCGGCAATAATTCTGCTTGTCGGCCACTGCAGCCAGACTCAGCAGGGTATCCAGAAATGCCAGTTGCCGGGCGTTATGCTGAAGCTGTTCCACCTCAGCTGCCGATCGGCGGCGCAGATCACAAAAAAGTTCATACTCCAGGGCGATGATTTTTTCATCAGCCCCAATAATCTTCTCTTCATATTCCTTCAGGGTTGGGGTGATATAACGATCGGCGTTGGCAAGGGTCTGTTTGCGCAGGTAATCATCCGGGACCAGATCGCGGTTACGGTGGGTTACCTCGATGTAATAGCCAAATACCCGATTGTAGCGGATCTTAAGCCCGTTAATGCCGGTACGTTCCTTTTCACTTTTTTCCAGGGCTAAAATCCACTCCCGACCCAGGTGGCTGATGCTTTTCAGTTCATCAAGGTCAGGGTTAACTCCCGGACGAATGAGGTTTCCTTCCTTGATGCCGGGTGGCTGTTCATCGAGCAGGGTTGTTTCAATGATTTCAACCAGTGGGGCCATTGGGTTAAGTTTGGCACCTATTTCAGCCAATAATGCTGGATTTGCTGTTTGTCCGGCCAGGAGATCTTTAATGGGTGGAATAATCTGTAAGGAGTTTTTCAGGCTGAGCAGGTCACGGCCATTGGCATTCAGGGATGCCAGTTTGCCTGCCAGACGTTCCAGGTCATAGACCTGGCGGAGTTTATCCTGCAATTGCTGGCGAATATTCTTTTCTTCCAGCAGCAGCTGCACGGCATCCAGCCGGTTTTCAATCTCTTTCTGTTCAAGTAACGGGTAAAGAATCCATTGTTTAAGTAACCGGCTGCCCATGGCTGTTTGGCAGCAGTCGAGAAGTCCATACAGACTGCCATTTTTCTGTCGGTCGTGGATGGTCTGCAGCAGTTCCAGGTTGACCACTGTCTGCTTGTTAAGCTGCATATAACGACTGCTGTAATATACCTGCAAACGATTTAGGTGCTTCAGGGGTTTTTCACTCTGGGTTTCCTGAACGTAGCCAAGTGCCGCTCCGGCAGCAGCTGTCGCAGCTTCCATATCCTGGCAGCCGAAGCCGTCCAGGGTCAGGGTGGAGAAATGTCGGCATAGCCGTTCCCTGGCCAGGTTAAGGGTGAAGGTGGGGTATTCCTTTTTCCAGGTCAGGTGAACACCGGGAAACTCGCTGAGCAATTCTTGCTGCCAGGGTTGACCTTGCTGTTTTTCTGAAAGCAGCAATTCTTTCGGGACAATCTTTGCCAGCTCATCAATCAATTCCGTCAGGGTTGCCAACTCTGTAAGCCGGAATTCTCCGGTGGTAATTTCCAGCCATGCCAAACCAAAACGTTTGTTATGTTGGTAAACAGCAGCCAAAAAGTTACTCTGACTGGTGGTGATAGTTCCTTCTTCAAAAGTTATCCCCGGCGTAACTATTCTTGTAACTTCACGTTTTACCAGACCTTTTGCCGTTTTTGGATCTTCCACCTGGTCACAGATAGCTACCTTGCAGCCGGCAGTGATCAGGGTGGATAAATATCCCCCGGCGGCATGGTGGGGGATGCCGCACATGGGAATGGGCTGATCATCTTTTTTATTGCGGCTGGTCAGGGTGATCTTCAGTAGTTTGGCCGCTTTGATGGCATCGTCAAAAAACATTTCATAGAAATCCCCCATGCGGTAGAAAAGGATCTTGTCCGGATGTTTTTTTTTGATCGCCTGGTATTGCTGCAGCATGGGGGTCAGCTTGGGCAATTTTTCAGCAGATGAATCTTTTTTAGCCGGCATCAGAATACACTCAATAATTTTTTTTTAGTTTGCTTCCATTAGAAAGGAACTGTTTACAAGGGTCATGAACATTTTTTTTAATGCTGCTGGCTGATTGCTGAAAGCGTTCATCAGGAAAAATTTGTTTTCTGATGAACACCGGTTTGTCTGAAAGAACCTGAATGATCTCCCTGTTTCCAGGAAATTAAGACATCGGGTTTGTTTCTAGCCTTGCTGTGGTTGATCAGCAATGATGCCGCTGCCGGCATTTGTTCCTCTGAGCCGGTGAAAATACCGATCGGACCGGGCATTTTCCCCAGACGCATAATGATGCTTTTTTTGTCAACCAGTTGCAGCAGTTGTTGATTTTCACTCTGGTTTCTGCCGACTACCAGAAATCCCGCCAGAGGAAAGTGGTAAAAACGACCATATTTCAGCATCTCGGCTTCCCGGGTGCCTGGACGTCGTTCAAGGCCATAGAGGGTTTTGATCCGTTTGGCATAGGCGGGATCGGTAAGCAGACAGCCTCCTGCCGGGGTGGGAAAATTAGTAATTCCCAGTTCGGCTGCCAACTGCAGCTGTGGTTTGCGTCCTCTGCCGGAAAAATCAAAGAGTTTTTCCCGGTTAACCAGACCTTCCCGCTCTGGAATGGTTTCCTGCAGCAGTTTGGCTGACAGGGGGCGGAGTAGTATGCCGGTAGTCTCTGAATCCCTTTCAATGATGCGCATGGTATCCCGCCTTTGCGAAAACGGACGCTGGCCAAGAACCTCACCGGTAATGATGAAATTTGCTCCCCACTTGGCGGCATACGTCTTTGCACTGCGGACCATAAGCAGTTTGCAGTCTATGCAGGGATTGAAATTTTTTCCGTATCCATGGGCCGGAACTGCAAGCAGCTCGAGAAATTCCGTGCTGATATCAATGACACATAAGGGGATGTCATAGTCTTTTTTAACATTGGCAATGAATTCATTTTCCTGTCTCCTGATTCCGGCATTGAAAAAAGGAGTAGTGAACAAGATTCCCTGGATGGCAAGCTGTTGCTGCTGCAGGACTTTTATTGCCAGAATACTGTCCAGCCCCCGTGAGAACAAGGCTATTGCCTGGGGCTGATTGATGGGATTGCCAAAAAACGTTTCAGCCATTACTCTTACTCCTGCTCAAGGGAAATATCACCGGGACGAATCACCCTTGCGGGTGATTCGGTAATGTCAACTACCGTTGAAGCCAGTCCTGGAGGACAATTACCCCCATCAACACAGAAATCTACCTTTTGAAGCAGCTCCCGGTCAAGTTCAGCCCAGGATTTAGCCGCTGGCGCAGAGCTTAGATTTGCACTGGTGGCAATAAGGGGCAGTGACAGATTTTTGCTGAGCAGCCGGAGGAAAGGATGGGAGGAAATGCGCACCGCTATTTTTTGTTCTGGACTGACGGTTCCGGCTGGTAGTCCCTGCCTGGCTGAAAAAATAATAGTTAATGGTCCAGGCCAGTGACGATTCATGAGTCTCCTGGCTATATCCGGAATGCCCTCCACCAGGGATTCGAGCATCTGGCAGTTGCTGACCAGGATGGGGAACGCTTTATTCTGTGGGCGATTTTTCAGCTTTCCCACTCTTGCAACTACCCGTTGACTCAAGGCATTTCCACCCAGTCCATAGAAGGTTTCAGTGGGAAAAATAAAAACTTTCTCTGTGTGGATGGCATTAATGATTTGCTGAATAAAAACCCCTTCCTGACTGGCAGGGAAGGGATAGGTGAGTGTTTTCATGAGTCGTTAAGTTCTAAATAAAAATAATAAGATCTTCCGGCATGGCTCTCGCTCATTTATGAGCCAAGCTCGAACATCCTGTAATATATTTCTGGTGATGCAAGTCGGAAAGTTGAGTTACATCAATGTTAGATAAGGATGTTGATGATTTATGTTTGTTCTCGTTTCTGCTGCAACCGCTCATCTTTGGCTTCAATTTTTTCAACCATTTGCCGGCGGTATTGCCGTAATTTATCAGCCAGTTTTTCATCAGAGAGTGCTAGAATCTGAATGGCAAACAAGGCGGCATTCGCGGCCCCGGCTTTGCCGATTGCCATGGTAGCTACCGGTATTCCTGCTGGCATCTGTACGGTGGCCAACAGGGCATCAACTCCCTGGAGGGAAGTGGCATTGAGGGGAACGCCGATAACCGGGAGAATAGTATGGGCCGCAACAACACCGGCAAGATGAGCTGCCGCCCCTGCCCCGGCTATGATGACTTTGCCACCTTTTTCCTCAGCGTTCCTGATCAGGCTAACGGTTCGCTCAGGAGTGCGGTGGGCTGAAGTGACCCTGGTTTCGTGAGCAATGGCGAATTGCTGCAAGATCCGGGACGCTTCTGCCATGACTTCCCAGTCAGAATCACTGCCCATAAGCAGTAGTACATCAATGGCTTCGGTCATAGTTCTAATTTCTGCCAAATTTTCGGAGTGGGGACAGATTTAAAGTCGAGTGATTAACTTTTAGCCGTTAGCTCTCAGCTTAACCACTTGTTTTTTCAATATTATACTGAAAGCTGACTGCTGATTGCCGAAAGCGTTCATCCGGAAATCAAGGTTTCCGGATGAACGCTAATTAACTAATGCCCTGATTTTTTAAAGCTAAAGGCTAACCGCTGAAGATATGGCTATCGTAACCGTTTAAGGGCTTTTTCACCTATATCAGTTCGGTATTGAGCCCCGGGCCAGGAAATCAGCTTGACAGCCCGATAACATCTTTCAATGGCGGCAGGAATGCTTGAATCTATAGCCGTGACCCCTAAGACCCGGCCACCGTTGGTAACCACTTCTCCGTCCTTATTGGTGGCGGTCCCAGCATGGAACACCATGACATCTTCCTGCCTGGCAGCGACTGCCAGGCCGGAAATTACTTTACCTTTCTCATAGGGGCCGGGATATCCACCGGAAGCCATGACCACGCAGACTGATGGTCTGTCATCCCAGGTGACCATGGCTTTGGCCAGGTGGCCGCTGATGCAGGCTTCCAGGATGGGAACAATGTCACTTTTTAGCCGCATCAATATGGGTTGGGTTTCCGGATCGCCAAAACGGGCGTTGAATTCCAGCACTTTGGGAACCCCTTCTTTAATTATCAGCCCAGCGTAGAGAATACCGCGGTATTTTCTCCCATCGGCTGACATTCCTTTAACTGCGGGGATCATGATATCATTCATAATTCGCCGGAAGAGACCGTCGGTAATAACCGGGGCCGGGGAATAGGCTCCCATGCCACCGGTATTGGGTCCCTGGTCACCGTCAAAAATAGGTTTGTGATCCTGGGAAGTGACCATGGGGATGACAATGTCGCCGTCAGTGAAAACCAAGAAGGAAGCTTCTTCCCCTTCAAGGAATTCTTCAATGATAACGGTGTCGCCGGCGTTGCCAAAAGCTTTTTTGCGCATGATGGTATGGACGGCGTCTTCAGCTTCCTCGACGGTCTGAGCGACGATAACCCCTTTGCCGGCTGCCAGTCCGTTAGCTTTGACGACGATAGGGGCCCCATGATTGTAGATATATTCTATCGCATCGTCAGGGTTGTCAAAGCTGGCGTAATCACCGGTGGGTATTTTACATTTTTTCAGCAGTTCCTTGCAGAATTTTTTGCTGCCTTCAATCTCAGCCGCAAGTTTGTTCGGGCCGAAAATTTTGAGTTCATTATCATTAAATCGGTCAACAATTCCGGCGGTCAGTGGGCCTTCCGGCCCCACCACTGTCAGATTAATCTGTTTTTCCAAGGCAAAATCCAGCAGTCCTTCGATGTCACCGGCTTCAATGGGGATACAGGTTGCCATTTTAGCAATTCCCGCGTTTCCCGGGGCGCAGAAGATACATGAGACCTTGTTGCTTTGGGCAATTTTCCAGATCAGTGAATGCTCTCGTCCACCACCACCAACTACAAGAATTTTCATCGCTATTTCCTTTCACTTACAGCTGTTTCAGACTGATATCCGTCCGGAGACTGAAAATCTTCCGGTTGTCTCATCAGCATGCAGTTTAAAGATGACAGAATCTCAGCAGTTCTTAATGTTTGAAATGGCGGGCTCCGGTAAATACCATGGCCATATTATGTTCATTGGCTGCCGCGATAGTTTCTTCGTCACGATTTGATCCCCCGGGTTGAATAATGGCGGTGACTCCTGCTTTGGCAGCCATATCGATTCCGTCCCGAAAAGGGAAAAAGGCATCTGATCCCAGGACGGTTCCAGCGGTTGGACTCAGGGCTTTCATTACCGCAATATTGACTGAATCAACCCGGCTCATCTGGCCGGCACCAACACCCACCAACTGGTTGTCGCGGGCCAGGACAATGGCATTGGATTTTACATGTTTGCAAAGCTTCCAGGCAAACATCAGGTCAACCATTTCTTGCTCTCCTGGCCGTTTTTCAGTTGCACAGCGCCACTCAGATGGAGGGGTTAGCAGCAAGTCGCGATCCTGAAGCAGCAGGCCGCCGACGACTTTTTTGAATTCCACTCCCGGCTGGCTGGATTCTTCTCCCAAGGGAGCCTGCAGTAGTCGCAGGGAACTTTTTTCTGCCAGTATTTTTCGGGCTTCATCGGTGAAATCAGGGGCAATGACAGCTTCTATGAATGTCGTGGCAATTTCCCTGGCAGTCTCTGCATCAACCGGTACATTGACAGCAACAATGCCGCCAAAAGCTGATATGGGGTCGCCGGCCCGGGCCTGGCGATAGGCTTCCACCAGATTGTTAACCGGGGATTGGGCGGCGCCACAGGGATTATTGTGTTTAATGACAACGGCAGCAGTGGTGGAAAATTCTTTTACCAGCTCAAAAGCGGCATTGCTGTCCAGGATATTGTTAAAGGAAAGGTCCTTTCCCTGCAACTGGATGGCACTGCCGATGCAGGGTTCATTGATGGTGAGATCCCGATAGAAAGCAGCCTTCTGATGGGGGTTTTCACCATAGCGTAAATCCTGGGCCTTGATGCCCTGGTAGCTGAATGTTTCCGGAAATGTCAGACACTGATCCTGATTGCAGTCAAGTTCAGGGTAGGTGCCAAGGTAGTTTGAAATGGCAGCATCATAACGGGCTGTGGCCTGGAAAACTTTTTTGGCCAGCCTGAAATTTGTTGCGGGGCTGACGGTACCTTTAGCATTTTTCATTTCGTCCAGCAGTGGTCGATAATCCAGCGGATCAATGATAACGGTGACATCCCGGAAATTTTTGGCTGCCGAGCGCAGCATGGTCGGGCCACCTATATCGATATTTTCGATGGCTTCAGCGAAAGAACACTCAGGTTTGCTGATTGTGGTTTCAAAAGGGTAGAGATTGACAATGACCAGATCAATGGGGTCGATGCCATACTCTGCCATTTTTTCCCTATGCTCAGGTAAGTCACGTCGGCCAAGCAGACCGCCATGAATCTTCGGGTGCAGGGTTTTCACCCGTCCATCGAGCATTTCAGGAAAACCGGTATAATCGGAAACATCGGTAACCGATATTCCCTGGCTGCGCAACAGCTTCGCCGTGCCGCCGGTGGAGAGAATCTCAACGCCGAAGGTTGTCAATTCTCGGGCAAACTCAACAATCCCTTCTTTGTCGGAAACACTGATTAGTGCTTTTTTAATGGTGGCCATTTTTTACTCCTTGGATTTATCTGGATACATTACAGGATGTTCGGGCTTGGCTCGTAGCGGTATTGGCCGCCGGACGAATCACCGTGATGGTGATTCGCGGCGGACGCCTCGGAAGCCGGCCATGGACGGCTTCCGAGAATGAGCGAGAGCCATGCCGGGACATCCTTGGAAATTTCTTTCAGCTGTTTTTAGATCAACTCGGAAAGTTGAGTTGCAAGCTAAATTACATAACGTAATCGACGTGGTAATGCAATTAAAAAAACCCTGTGGTCGTCTGCCTTTCCACCATCTTTTCGGCTGATCAATAATCTCTCCAGGCCGATGAATGCATTTCTATAAATTGCTATGGCGGCGTCCTTATGTTGGTTTCAGAGTTCTTTCGTCCATCGTCCTGCAACTATTTTCGGTCTTTTATCAAAGCATTGTTTTTGGCGGAGCGTGAAAAAATTTTGCTATTTCCCCGGCAATATGGTACCTAAACCTTTGTTTTGGATATCTTTTTACCCTTTTATTTCCCCAAGGGGGGTGAGCTCTTGCAGTCAGCTGGTGATCTTCAAAAACAACTTTTGTTATTGAACCGGGTCGGCAGCTCCTTGCGCCATACCAATGACTTTCCTCAGGTCTGCAAAACCATTGTTAATGCTATAATAGCTGAAACCAATGCTGAAAACTGTTCTTTATATGTTATGGACAGCAGACAGCAGTGCCTGTTTCTACGGGCTGCCATGGGTAAACAGGACCAGGTTCCGGTTTTTTTTCATGATAATAATACCGATGGTCTGGTTCAATTCCGTCTCGGTGAGGGGATTCTGGGACAGGTGGCATTGCAAAGACGTCCATTTTTTATTGATGATGTTGCTCAAAGTCCGGAGTTTGCCCTGCTTGATGCATCTCCTGTAGCGGTTAAATCCCTTTTATGTGTACCGGTTATTGATGGAGATGAGCTGTTGGGCGGCATCAACCTGAGCCACTCTGAATCCGGTGCTTTGGGGCAACCACTGTTGGTTTCCCTGGAAATCATTGCGGATCAGACTGCCAAAGCCCTGAAAAATGCGTTGTTGATTACCCAGTTGCAGCAAGTCAATAAACATCTGGAGCAGGAAGTCGTAAAAGGCTATCGCAAACTAGCCGATTCCGAAAGGAAATACCGTTTTCTGGTGGAACAGGCTGCTGAAGGGATTGTGACAACCAAGGATGGAATTATTCTTTATGCAAATCCCCAATTCTGGAAGATGGCTGGTTATGATGAAAAAGTTTCCGGCACAGCTTTAAATGATATCCTTGACCTTGCCAACCGGCAGCAAATGATGACTCCCTGTCAATATCAGGAATGTATAGCCCAGGAAACAGATTGCTATAAGCCGGAATTTCATTTTGAAACAGATTTGAAGCATTCCCATGGACACCAGGTGAAAGTTGAAGTGACCGGTTGCCAGGTACCTGATGACCACGGATTCATCCATCAGTTTTATGTTCGTGACATCAGTGATCGGGTACATCTGGATAAAATGAAAGATACCTTCTTTGCTTCTCTGGTTCATGAGCTTAAAACTCCCATTACGGTAATCAATAGTTATTTGCAGCAGTTGGTTGACGATATGGTGAAACATGGGGAGAAACGGCAAAAAGTTTTTGTTGATCTGGATAAAGCGTCAAGATGACTTGTTCATTTGTTGAATGATATTCTGGCTTACAGCCGGTTAAATTACGCCGGACAGCAGCTGAATATGCGTCGCTGTCTCATAAATGATGAAATTTTTAATACGATTGACTACTTTCGTCCTCTTCTGGAAAAAAAAGGTATTATGGTGACCAGTGAGCTGCAGGCTGGTTTGCAACCTTTCTTGTTTGATCGGGAGAAAATTGGCCAGGTTCTGGTAAATCTGATGGATAATGCGATTAAATTTACCGGCTCAGGTGGTAAAATTATCTGGTGCAGTCAAGAGGTGACATTTGATGATTCCCTTCGTGCCGATGAGCTTGAATCCTCAGAGGACCAAGGACACGGTGGGCCTTGGCCAAAAATGGAGAAAGGGGTCAGTATATCAATAGAGGATACCGGGCGTGGGATTCCGGAAGTTGACGGCCAGAAGGTTTTTAGTGAATTTTATACCAGCCATGAGAGTGAAGGCAGCGGGCTGGGGTTGTCAATCTGTCGTAAAATAGTTCAATGTCATGGTGGATGTATCTCTGCTGAAAGAAAAACTCAGGGAAGCCGGTTTAGTTTTATCCTTCCTTTGCGCATGAGAGCTTCATAAATATGTTGTTTAATTTTTTAGCCAGATAAAACGATGAACTATGGATATTGCCGATAAAATAGCCATCTTGGTGGTTGATGATGAAGAGATAATCTGTTCTTGCCTGGCCAGTTTACTGAGCGAGAATGGCTATGCTGCCGAGATGGCATATGATGCGGAAACAGCATGGGAAAAGCTGTTGCAAAATAGTTTTGATCTGGTGATTCTGGATATTATGTTGCCGGGGATGAGTGGTATTGCTTTGTTGCGAAAGATTCATCAACGTTTTCCTGCATTACCGGTACTGATGCTTTCAGCCATTGACTGTTCAGATATCGTCGTGGAGGCCATGCAGGCCGGTGCCTGGGATTATGCCAGAAAACCCTTTGACAATACCGAATTGCTCCTGACCATTAATAATGTTCTAACAGAAAAGCGGTTGAAAGAGGAAAAGGAACAACTTTCTTCGCGGTTGCCCAACAGAAGTATTCGTAAAATTATCTCCCAGAGTGATTCCATGAAAATGGTTAAGGAGATTATCGAACAAATAGCCGATACGGATGTCACGGTGTTGATCCATGGGGACACCGGTGTTGGCAAGGAACTGGTTGCCAATCGGCTCCATTTTTTATCTCGGCGGGCTGAGGAGCCATTCATAAAAATAAACTGTGCGGCACTACCGGAAAACCTGCTTGAAAGTGAGTTGTTTGGTTTTGACCGGGGAGCATTTACCGGGGCCTTGCGGAGCAAGCTGGGAAAGTTTGAGCAGGCTGGTAAAGGAACCATATTTCTTGACGAAATTGGAGAAATGGGCCTGCCCCTGCAGGCCAAAATTTTACAGGTTCTGCAGGATAAGGTTTGTACCCGCTTGGGGGGGGTGAAGGAAGTTTCTATCCATTATCGTATCCTGGCGGCAACAAACCGTAATCTCGAGGAGGAAATTCAAAAAGGTTTTTTCCGCTCAGACCTTTATTACCGGCTCAATGTGGTTAATATTTATGTTTCCTCTCTGGACAAGAGAAAAGATGATATTCCACTGTTGCTTGATCATTTTTTGCAGATTTACAACAAACGTTATGGTCGTAGAAGGAAAATTTCCCGCAAAATTATTGATGGACTGCTGAGCAGGGAATGGCCGGGGAATGTCCGGGAGCTGGAAAACTGGACCAGAAGATTTGTGATCCTGGGAAGCGGCAGCGGCTGGCAGAATGCCGAAGTTCAGTTGAATGAAAAAGCCAAACCATCAGCACCTCATGAGGCAGTCTATCTGCAGGAAATAGCATTGCTGATGGCGCAAAACAAGTCTCTACCTCTGCGGCAGATGATAAAACAAATTGTGATCGCAGAAGACCGTTCCTACTTTTTGCAGGTGCTGGGAAAGGTTAATTATAATAAGAAAAAAGCCGCCCGCCTTTTGCAGGTGAGCTATAAAACTTTTTTGTCAAAGTTAAAAGCCTGCGGTATTGAAAAGGTAAACATGAGAGATCGCAATGGGTTCTGATTTCTGCCATCTGCTGTTGCTGGTTGATGATCCGGTGGTTCAGGGATTGATAGAGACTATTCTTGAGCAACCGGAGTTTCTGGTTTCCACTTTCCGTAATGTCGGTGAGGCCCTGGATCAACTGCGTCGGTTAAAGACTGACTTGGTTATTCTTGATATCTCTGCCCGCAAAGATGGGGTGGATATCATAGATACCTGCCGCAGTATTAATCAGGAAGTACCCATTATTGTCCTGTCGGTGCATGATTCCATTGATGTGGTGGTGAGAGCGATGAAGTCGGGGGCTGATGATTTTATCAGTAAACCTTTTGATGCCCTGGAGCTCAAAATCAGGATACGGAAGGTGCTGCAGCGCAAGGCTTTAGCTCGTGAGGTAAAGAACAAAAGGCAACAACTGAAAGAATATGATCTTTATGACCTTATTTTTGGCTGTTCCAGAATGATGATGCCGATCCGCTCTATTATTGATCAAGTGGCTGATACGGATGTTCCGATCCTGCTTCGGGGTGAAAGTGGAACAGGGAAAGACCTGCTGGCAAAAGTTATTGCTTCCCACTCACTGCAGGCTAACAGTCCCTTTGTCAAAGTCAATTGTGCGGCAATTCCCCTTGAATTGATTGAAAGCGAGCTTTTTGGTTATGAAAAAGGTGCTTTCACTGGAGCCGGGGAGCGTAAAACCGGTAAGTTTGAAGCTGCGAGCGGTGGGACAATATATCTTGATGAAGTTGGCGAAATTAATCCGATTCTCCAGTCCAAATTATTACAGGTTCTGCAGGATGGCAGTTTCTCTCCATTGGGATCTGATCGTGATATTCAGGTTAATATGCGGGTTGTTTCGGCTACAAACCTGGATATTGAACAGGCAGTGAACGAGGGCCGGTTCCGCCGAGATCTTTATTACCGGTTAAAAGTGGTGGAAATATTTTTACCTCCCCTGCGGGATCGGTTGGATGACATTCCCCATATCGCGGAATATTTCCTTGAACAGTTCTCCCGGCAGTATAATCGGGAACCCATGAGCTTCAGTCGGAAGTTGTTGCGACTGATGCTTAATTATCAATGGCCAGGGAATGTGCGCGAACTGGAAAACATGATTAAAAGAGTAGTTATTTTTGGTGATGAAACGCCGGCAATTTCCGAGATTACTGCTAAAAAGCGGGTTGGCCTGAGTCATAATCTGGTGGGAATGGCTTCCATTAATGATGTTCAGGAGTTGAAATCTTTTGAGAAGGAAACAACCCGCCGGGCAGAACGGTTAATTATTGAAAAAGCGTTGGTAAAAACTGGTTGGAACCGGGTTAAAACTGCCGCGTATCTTAAAATCAGTTACAAGAGTTTGTTGACAAAAATTAAAGAATGTGGTTTGCATCCTGAAAGAGAAGCAGAGCCAATGATTCATGATGAGTCTAAGCTGTAGGCGGTGGAAAGGAGTGCTGGAAAGATGAAAAGAACGCTCTTGGTTGTATCGAATATTTTGTTGGTTGTTTGTTTGCTGGGGTGTGTGACCGCTGATTTCCCCGAGATAACTTCATCGGAAGCTCCCATGAGTTTCACCAAGGATCAATTCGTCATCGGTCCTGAAGACGTTCTGCATGTGGAGGTATGGAAAGATCAGGATCTTTCCCGGGATGTAACGGTTAGGCCTGATGGACTGATTTCCCTGCCTCTGGTGGGAGATGTTAAGACTGAAGGTTTAAATGTCAAGCAGTTGACAGAGGTTTTGACCAAACGTTATGCCAAGTATATCGAAACGCCGAATGTCTCAGTTTCCCTGAATGCCATTAACAGTTTCAAGGTTTTTATTGTTGGCAAGGTCAATGCTCCCGGAGCTTTTCCTATTCGCAGCAATACCACGGTTTTGCAGGCAATTTCCATGGCCGGCGGCTTTGCTGAATGGGCCACCCCGGATAAGATTGTTCTGGTACGCCAGGAGGCCGGGCAGGAAAAACATTATCGTATCAACTATGATAAAATAGTTTCCGGGACAGCTCCTGATGTTTATCTTCATAAAAATGACCGGCTGATTGTCCAGTAAATCGGTCGTTGAAAATCTGCTGCATTTAACTCAACTTTCTGAGCTGTTCTAAAAACAGCCCTGCCTGCCGGCGGCCAAAACCGCTTTGAGCCAAGCCCGAACATCCTGTTAAGTTTTTGGCAATGCAAGTCAGAAAGTTGAGATTGAAGTAATGAAAGGGAGATTGATGAAAAATAAGCAAAAAATTTTGCTGGTTATCCTGGCACTGTTTTTTTTCATTCAGCCGGTTTTTGCCGGGGTTCAATATCATCTGGGCACCAGCCTTTCTACCGGTCTGGAGTATGATGACAATGTCTATCTTGATCCCGATCATGAAGTGGATGATTGGAATATCATGGTGGAGCCTGAGATTTCGTGGCAGGCACAGGCCGAACATGCCGGGCTGGAAATTGTCTATCGACCGGGGATGAATTTTTATCTGGATGACAGTTCCCTGAACTACATCTCCCATGTCCTGACCGCCCTGGCCAGTTATCAGCCCTGGGAATATCTGGGACTGGAACTGGAGAATCATTACCTGCACAGTGAAGATCCTCTTGACGATACAACCCATGATGCCCGCGAAGGGGTTGCCAGGGGTTATGATGAACGACAGGGACGCAACGTTTTTTACCGTAATGACAGCAGTGTCAGGGCAACCTATACTTTTGGTACCGACCGCCTCATTGAAGCCGGTTATCGTTTCGGTTTGCTACAGAACGAGGACCCGGAACAGGAGGACAGCAAGGAACATGCGGTGACCGGTCACTTTGGATTTCGCTTTGACGAGCAAAACCTGATTGATCTCGATTATGTTTTTACCCGGGGACTGTATGAAGGTCCCGATGATTTTTACAGCCATGATGCCACGACCCGCTATACCCATACTTTTTCTCCCGCCCTCGATGTTTATGGTGAAATTGGTTACACCGATTATCAGTATGATCATAGCAGTCTGGAAGAAGACTGGCAGGAATATGATGGCAACTTAGGTCTTGTTTATCGTTTCTGGGAACACTATACCCTTGATTTGAGTTATGGCCGTTATGACCGGAATACTGATGGCGCCAGCGATGATGCCACCGGAGATAACTACCATGCCAGCTTGGTCCGGGATTTTGAACGCCAGTCCTTTACCCTGTCTTTTGACCAGGGTACTGATGTTGATAATTTTGACGGCAGCGATAACGGTTATACGGAATTCTGGCGAGCCCAGGCTTCATTTACCTATGATTTTGCCGATCGCTGGACTTTAACCGGCAGCGGACTTTTGGGTAATGATGACTATACGGATGCCCTGGATTCCCATGATGAGGACAGTTACCAGGTTAATGTCAGTGTTTCCTACGCAATTTTATCCTGGCTTTCTTTGACCGCTGAATATACATATGATGAAAATGATTCCAGCATTAATGAGGATGATTATACCGACAACCGGATTGCCTTTCGGGCTACCGGTCATTGGGATATCTTCTAGCTGAAGGCTACCTTGACAAATGGCCTTTTTGCCCGATTACTGTGTTAGACTCAAATTATAATCCTCAAAATATGAAATATATTCCTGCGGTTATAATTTTCGCCTGCCTTGTACTCAAACAAAAATTCTAATTTTTCAAGACAGCCTGAAGAGTTTCCCTGGATAAATGTGGATTGTTATTGAGCGGCTTGATTGCAAAACTTGCCGCTCTCGTTTTATGTTGTTTGACCATTGCCTTTTTGCTTAATTTTTTTCTTCCGGTTGTCGAAGAAGTTATGAAGCTTAGTGAGTTGATATATGTCCATGAGCAGGAGTTTCGAAAATGGCTTTGAATAATAACCGTCAACAGATGCAGCTGCAACAGTATGTTGATCTGTTTTTACGGAACAAATGGCTGATAACCCTGCCGTTTATCCTGATAACCCTGGGCAGCTTTATTTTCGCCCTGGCGATTCCCAACATCTACCAGGCTTCAACGACGATTCTGGTGGTGCCCCAGAAGGTGCCGGAAAATTACGTCCGGTCGACGGTTCCCGCGGCGGTGGCTGACCGCCTGCAAACCCTCAACCAGCAGATCATGAGCCGGACCCGGTTGCAGCAGGTTATTGAACGTTATGGTCTTTACCGGGAATTAAGCAAGAAGATGGCCCCGGAAGAGATTATTGAACTGATGCGCCAAAAAATTGATGTCTCGGTCAATCAGCGCACCCGTACCGGAGTTAATTCATTTACCCTCACTTTTCAGAATCCGGATCCCCGCATTGCCATGCAGGTGGCTAATGGGTTGGCCTCTTTGTACATTGAGGAAAACTTGAAACTGCGTGAACGTCAGGCAAGGGAGACCGCCAATTTCCTTGATCGGGAACTGGGAAAGCTGGAAAAACAACTGAGTGAAAAGGAGCAGCTGCTCAGTGCCTTTAAACAAAAATATATGGGCGAATTGCCGGACCAGCAGGATTCCAACCTGAGGATGCTCGACCGGTTGGAAGTCCAGTATCAGACATCCAGTTCGGCTCTGGCCGCGGCCAAGGATCGTCAGATTCAGCTGCAGCAGCAGCTGAATCAATTGAGTTCTACCAGCAGTAACACAATGGTGGTGGAAGGCCAGGTTGTAGCGGTTGATCCGGATGCCACCCGCTTGGAGAAGATGAAAAGTTATCTGTCATTTTTGCGCAGTCGCTATACTGAAGAGCATCCGGATGTCATCAGCTTGGTGGCAAAAATCAAAAAGCTGGAGAAAAAACTGGCGGTGAAAAAACAGCCTGAGACTGAACATCTAAACGGTCAGATGGCTACCAGCCGGGCGAACAGCCCGGCAGCGGTTGAAATCAACAATCAGATTTCCTCGGTAAAACGTGAAATAAGCCAATTGCAGCATGAACTTAAGCGGTTGCGGGCTGAAATTGATGTGATCAATGCCAAGGTGCAAAATGCTCCCAAACGGGAAGCGGAGCTGGTGGCCCTGACCCGTGATTATGGCAACCTTCACCAGAATTATCAGAATCTTCTGGATCGCAAGATTGAAGCCCAACTGGCTGAAAACCTGGAAATGCAGCAGCAGGGTGAACAGTTTAAAGTCCTGGATCCCGCCCTGCCGCCGGTGAAACCCTTTAAGCCGGATCGGAGAAAAATCCTTTTGGCCGGCATGGTTTTGGGTTTGGGTATTGGCGTCGGACTGGCTTTGTTGTTGGATTTTCTTGGTAAATCATATCGCTATGTTCCCGATATCGAAGAAGACCTCGGGGTTCCGGTACTGGTTACCATCCCGAAGATTCTGACCGGGAAAGAGTTGAAATGGCGCAAAATCAAAAATGTCGGAGGGGCATTGGTGGTACTTATGGTCATGCTGGCTGCCGGTGGACTGGGATATATGTATTTAAAATTGACCTTTTCCCTCCCAGGCTGGTTTCAACAAACCTTCTTTCATTTGTAACCATGGATGATCATGTATTGTGCCTTTTACGGTTTTCAGGAGCGGCCGTTTAATTTAACCCCTGACCCCCATTTTCTCTACTTGAATAGCCATTATCGGGAAGCCTATGCCCATCTGGTGTATGGTATTCGTGAGCGGCGGGGATTTGTGGTGGTTACCGGTGAGGTGGGGATTGGCAAAACCACCCTTATCCAGAACCTGTTGAACAATTTGGATGAAAATGTTGAAATAGCCTATATCTTTAACCCTATTTTGAGTATAACGGAATTTTTTGCCGCCATTTTTGATGAATTTGGAATCCATCCGCATAGCCAGGATAAACATGTAAATTTGCGCATATTTAACGACTTTTTGTTAAAATGTCTGAAAGAGCGGAAAATTCCGGTTTTGGTTATTGATGAGGCCCAGAACCTGAGTCGCAAAGTTCTTGAAGAAATTCGCCTGCTGTCCAACCTTGAAACCCAGAAAAGCAAGCTCTTGCAGATGATTCTTGTGGGACAACCGGAATTGAGGGAAAAACTGGGCCGCAGTGAATTGCGGCAGCTGAATCAGCGGGTGGTCATCCGTTATCATCTGCCACCCCTGAACCTGTTGGAAGTTAAAGACTATGTCAGGAAAAGGCTGCTGGTGGCCGGGACTGCCGATGTAAACCTTTTCAGTAACCGGGCACTGGAAACGATAGCCCGGTATAGTGGCGGTATTCCCCGGTTGATTAACGTCATAGGCGATAATGCCCTGCTTATTGGCTATGCCCTAGGGGTCAGGGGCATTGATGAGGGAATTATTCGGGAAGTGGTGACAGATCTGGCCCTCAAAAGGGAGAATACTCCGGCGGTTGTGGCAAATGGGGTATTCATGAAAAGGTATCTTTCCCGCTGGCAAGGTATGCTGTGGATTGTTGTATTACTTGCTATCTTAGTTTTGTTAATGGTTTTCTTTCACCAGGAATTGGATCGTGGGATGGCATTTATTCGCTCTCTGTTGTAGCCGGGAACGATTTTTGGAGTCCGTATTATGAGTAGAATTCAGGATGCTTTAAAAAAAGCTGAGCAGGAAAGTCTGGCAACAAATGCAACTGTTCGGGATAATACCGTGGCTGAAGAGCCACGACCGGCAGCTCCGATTGCCAAGCCTGAGCCGCAATCACGACCGGTAACTTCGGTTGTAGAGTCTAGTGTGGTAAGAGAGGCGGAAATTGCAGATGAGCCACTGGAGCGTGAAAGAGTTGGGCCGCAGCCGGATACTCTGGCGATTCAAAAACCGACTCGCACTTCTGTGGCCTCAAGGCGGAAAACTTCGCAAAAGATTGATCTGAATCCGGCACTTCTGGATGAACACCTAGTTTCATTAACCAAGCCTTTTTCCCTGGCTTCGGAACAGGTGAAAAAGCTGCGGACAAAAATTGTTCTCAGCGCTCCGGAACGCTTGCCCAACAAAACCATCCTGGTAACCAGTGCCATCCCCCGGGAGGGGAAAACCACCATTGCCCTTAACCTGGCGCTTTCCCTGGCCCAGGGTCTGGATGAGTACGTGCTGCTGGTGGATTGTGATTTCCGTAAACCGGAAATCAGCAAATATCTGGGAATGGAATTTAATCGCGGGCTTTCCAACTACCTGACTTCAGATATGGATCTGTCATCGGTGCTGGTGAAAACGGATTTGTCCCGGTTGACTATCCTGCCCATGGGCATTGCCCCGGCAAAGCCATCTGAATTGCTGGCCTCTGATCGGATGAAACACCTGATCGAGGATTTGCAGTCCCGTTATCAGGATCGCTATATTATTTTTGATACCACTTCGCTGATGTCGACGACCGAAGCCGATATTCTAGCCAACCAGGTGGATGGTATCATTATCGTGGTGAGATATGGCGAAACAGATCGGGAGGTAGTGAAACAGGCGCTGAAGAGTATAGACCGGGAAAAAATTATCGGTATAGTTTTTAATGGTGCTGATTACCGTTCTTCCAGCTTTTATTACCAGGAAACCCGTTGATATTTCTGGTCTTATTCAGCAGTGTCCGGTATGCTTTTTGTGTTGTCTACAATGTCGTTAACTGGTGCTGTTACAGCGAGACATCATGAGATGACGTTGCTTTTCCCGGCGAATAGAGTGTGAAAATTGCCCTGTTTGAGCCCTGGAAGGGCGAGTTTGGCAATTTTAGCGCCATGAGCCGTTGGAAATGCAGGCAATCGAGCGCAAAAAAGCGCTGAAATCAGCTCCGGTTAACAATTGCAAGAACCTAACCGGACACCACTGGGTATTTTTATGAGATTCTTAACCAGGGAGTTTAGCCTGATGAGGTATTGTGCGACAATTTAGCTTGCGAACTATTATTTTTTTTCTCATCGAACTGTCACTGATTGTCGCTGGTGGTTTGTTGAGCGTTTACAGTGGGATATACTGGCTGGGATCAGGAAGCTATGATCTTCAGTTATTTGTCCCCCATATCATCAGCTTTGCTGTTTTTTATCATTTCTCCCTTTTTTATTTTGATCTCTACGATATTAAAACCAGGGTTACTTTTTCTGCCTATAGCTTGCGTCTGGTTCAGGCCACCGGGTTGCTATGCCTGTTCCTGGCTTTTTTTTCCTATTTCCTTCCCCTGGTTGTTTTCCCCAATCCCTATATTTATTTTGTTCTTCTGAGTGATTTTTTATTAATTTTGGGCTGGCGGCTTTTCTATGACTGGCTGACCAGACATGACCGGTTCAACGAGCTGATTATGATCGTTGGCAATGGTCCCGTAGCCGGGAAGATCTGTGAATGTATTTCCGGTCGCAAGAATTCCGGCTACCAGATTGTTGGTATTATGGGTGAAGCGGAAGAAGGAGAGAATGGTTGTGTCGGCTGCAAGCTTTTGGGCACCGATTATTCTCAGCTTTATTCCATTGCCTTAGCTGAGAATGTGAATCGCATTATTGTCTCCATGGGGCAACGACGCGGTCTTTTCCCGGTTGCCGAACTTTTACGCTGCAAGATGGCTGGCATCATAGTGATGGAAGATGTGGATTTCTATGAGCAACTGGAAGGCAAGATCCTGGTTGATAACTTACGTCCCAGCTGGCTGATATTTACCCCCGGGTTTAGAAAACCACGCCAAACCAGGATGTTCAAACGCTTTATCGGTATGATTCTGGCTGGTGCTGTTTTGGTACTGGCTGCACCAGTAATGATGCTTGTTGCCCTAGCTGTCAAGATTGATTCCCCAGGTCCGATTTTTTTTGTTCAGGAGCGGTTAGGTGAGGATGAAAACCCTTTTTTGCTATTCAAGTTTCGTTCCATGCGTACTGATGCGGAAAAAGATGGTCCGGTGTGGGCGAAAGAAGATGATGATCGGGTAACCCGGGTTGGTAACTTTATCCGTAAGACCCGTCTGGACGAGATCCCCCAGCTGATCAATATTTTTAAAGGTGATATGAGCTTTGTTGGTCCTCGCCCCGAGAGAAAATATTTTGTTGATCAGCTGAAAAAGGAAATTCCTTTTTATGACCAGCGCTTTTCGGTGAGGCCGGGAGTGACCGGCTGGGCCCAGGTTCGTTTCCCCTACGGAGCCTCGGTGGAAGATGCCAAAGAAAAACTGCAGTATGAATTGTACTATATTAAATATCTTTCCTCCGTGTTTGATCTGTTGATTATTATGGAAACCATTAAGGTTGTTCTTTTTGGCCGGGGTAGCCGTTAGAAATAACCTCATGGTGCCCGGGACTTCCGTTATTTATCCTTAAGGCGTTTTCAAAAATAACTTCACATTTTGGCATCTCATCTTCAGGCTGTCTGTGCACGATCCTCATTCACAAAGTCCTCAAAATAGCTTACTATTCCTGCGGCTTTGCTCAATCGGATCGCACAAATCCAACCCAAATCTGAGCGCCAATTCTGCGAATTTATTTTTGAGCGAACCCTTAGCTGATTTTTTGCCATGATTCCTTTACGCGATACCATCCCTTCCCGTACCATCCCTTACGTCAACTACCTGCTGATTGTCGTTAATGTCCTGGTTTTCATCTATGAATTGAGTTGGGGTGGGCAACTTCCCCGCTTACTTGGGGGGTACGGTCTGATTCCGGCCCGATTTTTTGTCCTTCATGCAAGTCATAAGGTAAGTCCGGTTATTGTTTACCTGCCTTTTATTTCCTACATGTTTTTTCATGGGGGCTGGCTGCATCTGTTGGGGAATATGCTTTATCTATGGATCTTCGGGGATAATATCGAAGATCGACTAGGACATGGATGTTATCTCATTTTCTACCTGGTTTGTGGCCTGGCGGCGGCAGTGGTGCACCTGCTGACCAATACCAATTCGGTGGTGCCTACCATTGGCGCCAGCGGGGCGATTGCCGGGGTGATGGGAGCTTATCTTATGCTTTATCCCCGGGCACGGGTTGTGACCCTGCTACCGATTTTCTTTTTCTTTTACATAGTTGAAATTCCGGCATTTTTTTTCCTGGGATTCTGGTTTCTTTTGCAGCTTGTTCAGGGCTTCAGTACCCTGGCATCCCATGCTCCGGTTTATGGTGGTATTGCCTGGTGGGCTCATATCGGCGGTTTTCTTTTTGGTCAGTTATCAGTGTTTCTGCTGCTAAAGCGCCGGAGAGATAAAACAAAAGGCGGGTCAGTTTGGTGAAAATCAAGTGTTACGTCAAGGATGTGATGGCGTTATTATTGAATTGATGTGGCACTAAGCTGTGGGCATGATGAGGTTTCCTCTTTCAGAGTCATTACTTTCCTTGATGACAGAATTGACCAGCTGGTAAAACTCCAGGGCAGACTGGCTTTTGGTATTGGTCATGAATGCCGGGTTCATGCGGGCGACACACTCTTCAATCTGGCTATCGTAGGGGATGTTCCCCAGCACGGTTACCTGGTCCAGGTTTAAATATTTCTGGCATACGGTTCTGATAATTTCCGAAGCCTTGTGGTCCTTATCTTTTTTAACCATATTGCTGATCAGGTAGAGGTGAAAATTGCTGATGATCTCTTTCAGCTGTTTGGCGTAGCCCTCGTCAACTTCGGCAAAGGCTTCAGTCAGTTCCTCCATGGTCGTAATTGGATTATTGAGCTCCTGGCCTGTCGCCCGTTTAATCAATGGTTCCAGGCGCAGGTTGCGTTCAAACGCCCGGTTGATTGCCCGGTAGAGAGCACTTTTGATGAAGCCATAGCCGTTTTGCAGCGCTGTTGGCTGGGGGGTGATGACCGCAACCTTGTAGGTGCAGTAAAGAAAAAAATCCAGGGTGTTGTAGTCGGTTCCGGCCCCGAGATCAAGAATCAGGTGATCGGCCTTGAGCAGGGTCATGGCCCGCATCAGTTTCATTTTCTGGGCATACTTGGGGTTGGCCAGGCCAACAATATCGCTGGCCCCGCAGATCAGTCGCAATCCGGGTACCGGGGTATCAATGGCAATTTTATCCAGCGAATCAACCCTTTTACTCAGGTAATCCGACAGGGTATGCTGGACAAACTTCATGCCCAGCAGGGTATGCAGGTTGGCACCTCCCAGATCTGCATCCACCAGGACAACCTTGTGTCCCAGTTTGGCCAGCCAGTATGCCAGGTTCAGGGAAATGATGCTTTTACCCACCCCACCCTTGCCACCGCCAACAGCCCAGAGTCTGGTATTGAATTCCTCGGGTGATTGCTGCTTGGTATCCGGGGAGAGTTGTAAGACACTCATGGCTTGACTTCCTTGTTCCATAGTTCCCAAAGCAGATTATGGTCGCCTTTATTGCTGCCCATATAGTTTTCCAGATACTGGCAATCGGTGGGCGACAGGTTGATAAATTTAATCCCCATGGTAATGACGTGCTCAGCATGTTCCTGGAAATCATTGGACCACTGAATTTCTCCAAGAGCATAGACCGTATAACTGAATTGTGGAAACGCTATTGCCAGTTTGACCCGCTTACCCTGAAGCTTTATTTTATACAGCTTGCCGTATCTCTCCCTCAGTTGGAGACGCAACCCTCCCAGAGAGATATCTTCAATGAAACCCTGAAAGCTGGCTCGATTGGAAAGGGAGGGTTTCTCGCCAATCAAGCCAAATTCCACACTCAAGGGCTTGTCCTGCCGTTTGAAAATTCGACGTTCATCCATAATTATACTTTCGGTATTTCTGCCGATTTCTTGAGTGGTATTTTTTCGTACTACATGTTCATGCCCGGTTTATGACCTGAATTTTTCAACCTGATATAAGTCAATAACCTTATCCATACCGCGCAAGTGGTGGGCTGACCGGTAGGGAACAATTGCTGCTGACAATGAGGATGTATTGTCACCCTGTTGGTCCATGGCTACCTTGGTTTGGCTGCTGATAATAATTTGCCTGGCTTCTGCCAGTGATACAATTCGATGGCAGGTGTTTACCGCATCACCGATGACCGTAAAGGTCAATAACTCATCATTTCCCAAAAAACCTGATATCACTTTGCCGGTGTGTATCCCAACGGCAAAGGCTGGCTGAACGTTGATTTCAAGGTTTTCCTGATGCAGAAGGGGGGGGTGTTTTTGCCATTCCTGCTGCATCTCGATAGCGGCTTTGACGGCCCTGAAAGGGTCATCTTCCCGGCTGAGAGGAGCTCCAAACAGGGCTAATAACCCGTCGCCGGCAAACTTGTCAAGGGTTCCCAGATGTTTAAAAATGATCCGGGTCATGGTTTGGTAAAAATGATTTAATATTTTGACAATCTGATGGGGTTTGAGGATTTCTGTCAGATGGGAAAACCCTCTGATGTCAGCAAAGAGAATGGTGGCCAGGTTTTCTCTGCCACAGTATTGTGGGCCATCTGCTGCAAAAATTTCCTGGCTTATTTCAGGAGAAAAAAAACGGCATAGTCGTTCTTTGTCTCGGGTTTCTTCTATCAACTGCTGCTGTTTTTCAAGCAGGTGCAATATGCTTGTCAGTTCATTTGCCAGGAGTTTCAAGAAGCGGAATTGCTCAGGGGTGAAAAAGTCGATATTATGGTGCAGGATGGCCAGAAAACCAGCCCGATATTTGCCTGCTTCAAGGGGTATGATGGCAAGGGTTTGTTTCCCCAGAATATATGTTTTGGCAGGCATGGGGCTATCGGGCTGCTTATTGATCAATGTATCAATTTGCTGTATTTCACCAGGGCTGAGCGGCGGAATCCCAGCCGCACATGCATGTAGGTTCAATGGGAGAGAAAAACTTCCCTCCCATTTTGGCATTTCTGCTTTGAAATACAGGCTATCAGTTCCCAGGTGGCGGAGAATGATTTCAAAAAGCTTGGTCAGTAGCTGGCTAGTATCTCCTCCCAATTCAACGGCTACCAGATCAAGCATCTCACAAATCGCTGATAATTGCCCAACTTGTCGTTCAGCTTGCCGGTGTAAACGTGCGAAATGCTCAGTGAAAACTTTATCCATATCTTTCATTCTTTTGATGAATCAGCGTGCCCGTGAGGGGAGCTGTGCCAGCTGCGGTTTTATCTCTGTCAGCCATAGTTTAATATTCGCCAAGTTGAGTTCTGGCTGGACCTTTTTTAAAAGCTGACAAACTGCCTTGGGCAGTTTTGGCGTGGCTATATCTCGGATGAGTGGAAATCCCATCTGGTAGCCCAGAACATGAGCCAGCTGGATAATGGCGATGAAAACGGCTTCTGATTTTTCAGTAATGTTTTTATCGTGGTGGCATTGCATGCTGAGTATCAGCGGGGTTGGAAGATGCCACAAATGGCCAATCAGATCTCCGGCCAGCATGTGATCAAGACCTAAAAGTTCCCTTTCAATTTGAAAAATGGGTACTCTTTCAACCTGGCATTTGGATAAGACCTGCCGGTATTTTTCCGGTTGCCAGGAGTAAAGCATTAAAAGTCCGAAATCGTGTAAAAGTCCGCCGGTATAAACTGTTGATTTATCTTTAAAGGCCACTTTCTCCGCCAGACAGAGGGCGAGTTGGGCAGTTGCCAGTGAGTGATTCCTGAATTGATGATAGAAGGGATCAGCATTTTTTGGCTTCATCAGCCCCATAAGCGCCAGCCCTACTGCCAGGTTGGAGACTTCACTGAAACCAAGAAGGACAATGGCATGTTTAATGGAGGCAATCTGCTGGGGGAAACCATAATAAGCAGAATTAACTGTTTTCAGCAATTGGGCTGAAATCATTGTATCCGTAGCAATAATAACCGACAGCTTTTCGGCATTGGCGTTTGAATCCTGGCTGCAATCAAGAACTTCCTGGAGCACTATGGGGAGTTTCGGGACTTCTGCACTTCCAGTGATATAGGTTCGAAATTTACTCAGGGATTCAGGCCTGATATCTGGGTGGGGTTGTAACGGACTCATGCTTTTCATTCGGAAGAAAATCGATAAATATTTAGGGAAAAATGAGGAATGCAGCGTTTTGATCAAGCTGTTATTCACGGTTGTGTTTTTTTACTATAAATGATAGTTATTTTCATTCACTGCCAGTGTCTGGTCAAGACATTGACATCTTTGACTCAAGTGGCCGATTGTAGAGGGTTGGCATGCCTTCAGGTTCGCAATTCCCTGGATTTATGAATGACTCTGAGGTGGAAGCTTCCGCCGGAAGTCCAGCCTTATTTTTTCTTTGTCATCTGGATTCCCGCAAAATTGGCATACTGCGATTTTTGCTGGAAGGATATGATGGTTTGACCACCCTGACTACCCTTAATGCTTCCCAGGGTCTGGTATGCTGCCTGGTGCCGAACGGGCAATATGTGATCCTGTCCCAATTGCTTGAAAGCTTCAATGCCGAAGGGCGAATATACTCTTTTATGGGGTTGGGCTGTTTTTCTGAAAATGCGATTTTTTACTAAAGCTTCAAAATTTTGTGCCGGCATAAATTAATATCAAAATTGAGCTATTAGATATTATGGTTTGACACTCAGAGTAAAAATGACCTACCATCCTTGCAACGT
>CAYZIS010000013.1:0-70050 GCA_964478545.1 uncultured Thermodesulfobacteriota bacterium | reverse complement strand
TTTGAGTATGTTAACTCAAACTGAGAAAAATTCCAATTCACGGTGAACCATTACATGCGCCCGCTTGCGTACAAACTAGATTACGGCGATCCTCCGCCATCTCTATAAACTCTCTCACGCAGAAGCCTCCTTGGCCACCAAATCACGGAATATATCTGCAATCCAGTCGGGCGCGTAGCGAATATCTTTCAGCAGTTGAAGTCTGGCCTGGGCATCAAGACACCGGTCAAGTTGAGCAATGACCTGATCATCTACATTTTTTTTACCGAGATGCCGTAGTGCCTGAATCACCAAACCGCTGACCCTGCCCGCTGTTGCCATATTACGTGGCGTCGTCCGTTTCAAAATAATCTGTCGATTGCCGACCTCTACAATGCGAGGGAGGCTGTCAGTGAGATAAGTAACCTTCATGGGCACCTGAGTTGAGAGCCCTAGCAAGTTTGCGGCATAAGCCCCGGTCGGCTGCGACCGTGAGGCATCCCGTCCGACCAGCGCCTTAGCAATGTCGTCTGCGGAAGGCAACAATGGGCCCAACTGCGGATCACTTTTGGGATAGTCATAGAGCCCCCGAGCTAGTTGACGTATCTGCCCCGATTGCTTATAGCGCTTAAGAGCCGAAGCAATTGCATTACGGCTGCCAAGGTCCTTGAAGTCATTTGGAGTAAACACCCAACCCCTACCATGGCCATACATTCTGCTAAGTATTTGTTTATCTATACTTTTCATACTTTCACTCATGGGATACCTGACACAAATATATGCCCTTTTTTGTGTCAACAAACTAACCTATTTATGACCCGTTGTCAACCTCTCCATACTAGCAAACAACTCATTGAACTCCCACCCCCGCAGCTCTCTGCGTCCGCAGCATATCAAAAACCACGCGCTGAAATCCGACCTGGAGCTCTTTGCTGTTTAGGTACTGCATCATCTGGTTCTGATGGGCTTCACTGCTCTCCATCACCGCCTCATCCAGGGCCCCCGCGAAATCTCCGAGCAGGGCCTGCTCGGCGGAGTTATTGGCGATCTGCTGCATAACATTTTCGTTCTCGCTGATCTTGTCGCGGATGGTGTAGGCGTAGTTGATCAGATCACGGTCGGTGAGCCCATCAGTGACGAAAAGCTCGTTCAATCGGGTGATAATCTGCGAGAGCCACTCCTCTTCCTTGTTTTTGGCCTTGCCGGTACCGAGATCCGTTGTCGGGTAGAGGCCGGTCTCCGCCTCCTCCTTGACCAGCAACAGGTCCTGCCGTTTGATTTTTGAGAGACGGTAATGGCTCAATTCGACCGAGCTTAAATCGATGGGGTCGTCATCCGGTACCTTCTCGCGCAGCAACGGGGCCAGGTGACGGGCGTAAAGGTTGAGCTTCTCCAGGTCGCAACTCTCGTAGTCGACAATCTGCGACATGAACTCGTAGTAGCGCCTAAACGACATAAGATCCGCCTTGAAGATACCAAGCCCATCAAGCTCGCGCTTGGCCCCCTTCATCTCGGTTTCGGCATTGGCGATAAAAGTCGCATCACCCAGGGATTTAGCGTGAGCGAAGAGCTTCTTGTGCTTTGCGAAATCAACCCGGACCTCTTCGTAGCGCTTCTGCCAGCGCTCGACCGCCGGTTTGCAGACGTTACTGATGGCAGAGTTGCTCTTACTCTTGATAAAGTAGATCTCACTGAACTGTACAACCTCCGTCCAAAGAAATATCCCCGCTGCCCGGAGCTTCTCGAACAGGTCCCAGATAAGGTTCGGGTCGGAGACATCAAGCAAAGCCGCCGTCTGGTAGTACTCCTGGAACGCCGCCAGCACCTCCTCGGGCTCGTTGAAGAAATCCAAGACATAGGTCTCCTCCTTGCCCGGGTAGATCCGATTCAGGCGCGAGAGGGTCTGCACACAGTCGAGACCACCGAGCTTTTTGTCGACATACATGGCGCAGAGCTTGGGCTGGTCGAAACCAGTCTGAAACTTCTGGGCGACGATCATGACATGATAGTCATTGGCAGCAAAGGCCTCGCGCAGGTCCCGCCCTTTAAGGCCGGGGTTCATACCAAGCTCGGTAAACTTCTCCCCGAGCAGCCCTTCACAGTGCGGATCACCGGCACTGAAACTCACCTGCCCGGAAAAAGCAACCAGCGCCTTAAGCTGGCTATAGTCCCTCTTTTTGATGTATTTATCGAACTCCAGTTTGTAGCGTACCGCCTCTTTGCGCGAGCCGGTCACGATCATCGCTTTAGCGTGACCATTGAGAAGCCCCATCACTGTATCCCGGAAGTGCTCGACGATCACCATCACCTTCTGGGCGATATTGTAGTCGTGCAGGCGCACCCACTGGTTAAGCTTGACCCTGGCCTTCTTGCTGTCGACCTCGACATCGGCGCTGGCGACCTTCTGCGCCAGATTGTAAGCCACCTTATAGCTGGTATAGTTTTTGAGCACATCAAGAATGTAGCCCTCTTCAATCACCTGGCGCATCGACCGCCTGCTTAAACTCGCTTTTAAGCTCCATCGTCACGATCGGGATACCGTTCAGGAAGAGCACGAGGTCGATGCGCCAGGCCTTGGCCCGCTTTTTTAGATCTAATCCGCCGGTCGCCTCAAAGTGGGCTTTGGTGGCATAGGAACTGTAGACGAGCTCAGGCACAACCCGCAGGATATTACCCTTATACATCGCCTGCGTCGCCGGGTTCAGACCATGCTCGGGTTTAAACTGACAGAACTTAAACGAGACCGATTTATCGCGCAATTCATGGCGCAGCACACCCAGCGTCCCGAACGTGCACAGACTCTTATCGGAAGCTTAAGGGTCGGCCTTACCCAACTGCGCCGCAAGTTTATCAATAAAGGCCTGTTCGGGATTGCTCGAATAGAGTTTCTTGTACTTCTCCCAAGCCTGCGACTGGGTCGTCTGGACGTAGTCGAGAGAGTCCGACGGATAGAGCGCAAGCTCGCGATTATATTTGGCGGGATCGCCAAGCTTCCAGCCGCCTTCGATCATCTGGTTGATGATGTCCTGCTGGAAAGCTTGCTCATTTGCTCTGCTTGCCATAACGCTCACTTCGACATCTCCCAATGACCACCTTTATCGGCCCCGATTCGCTTCAACTCTCCGCGTTCCTGAAGTTTTTTAATATTTCGTTCGATGGATCTAGTGCTGACCCTGGCAATTTCAGCCAGCTCCGCAATTGTAATATCCCTGTTTTTTTCAATCGCCCTTAATATTTTTTCCGACGTTTTCTCCGACGTTTTCTCCGACGTTTTCTCCGAACTTTCGTCACATTGGCCGAAAAAAGAAAAAATCACCCACAATCCGGTATGCTCATATTTAAATTCTGGTGCCGGTAATCCCACTTCCCGGCAGGAGTCCATTATCCGTTCAATACCCCGCCCCCATGTTTCCACACTACCCGCACGGAAGAACGCATTGGCGATATCAGGATTATACGGCTCGGATGAATGCTTTTGCATCAGATTCTCAATTGTCCAGTTTTCCGGCAACCGGCCACTGTCCCAAATCATCAACCGATCTTCGTAAACACTGATCTGAATTGGCGTACCAGCGGCATAATCTTTATGGATGATCGCATTCAGCACCGCCTCGCGCAGGGCGGCTTCTGGAATCGGCCAGGTTTCAATCCGCTGCAAACCTTCATAGGAGATCATCGCCCGGAAATATTTAGTCAACAACAGATCAATGGTCCGGTTGACTTGCGCAAAAAGATCGCCGTGGACTTCATCATGGTAGAGTAAATCGGAATCGGTACGGAAAAAACCGATTTTGACATAAGCGCCGGTGACATATTTTTCCGGATCAGGATGAAACAGCAGAATCGCGGCCCTCTTAAGGTAATCGCCGTCCGTCAAATGGAGCTTTTCAATTAGGACGGAATCGTTTTCATCAAGAATCGCTTTAGACAATCGTTTACTGTTAAGCGCCAAGCTCCGGAACCACCGCAAGGCCTTTTCATCCAGATCCGTCACTTCAACATGGGGCACCGGCACGCCGTCCCAGTGTTTCCCCTGCTTTCTCAACAGAAAACGGTCCAGTGCCGCTCCTTTCATCTCCTGTTTGGTGCTGCCACTGCGGTAATGATAGGCCCCCTTGAGGCTGACCGGATAGGGGTAGGGTTCCACCTTGATCTCCAGATAATCAAGGTCGTCTAGTTGGTGGAGATCAATATCAACCAGAATCCCCATCAGATCGCGCACCTGATTGGGAATATCCTCCAGCAGTTTGCGGGCGTTATCGATACCGACAACCTCGCCCCGGTTGTTCTTGCCGATCACCAGTTCACCCCCCTGGGCATTGGCGAAACCGCAAATCCACTTCAGATACTCGCTACGCCAAGATTCTTTCCATTCGATATTCTGGTTTTCCGGCATACAACCCCTCTCAAACAGAGATCAGTGCCCGATTTTTTCCAATATTACGATCAGTGCCTTAGAATATTTCTTGTTCAAAAAAAACAAGAAACATTCTGATAATGACACTTCTTTGCGGGCAGCGCCCGCATCAGGATATTGTCATAGGGAAAAATTGGACATTTCATTTTGGATTATTAACTCTTTATTTTCAGCAATTTTTCGAACATTAAGAACAAAATTGTGGTCTGTCCTTCAATTTCTCATCTGGTTGATAATGTCCTGCTGAAAAGCGGTCTCTTTGGCGACCGCACTCATTGTCGTCTCCGGGACTTTAAAATGAGGTTTAACTCAAAATCGGCAAAATATTTTTTGCCACAGACACACACGGACAAAAGCCTGAAAGTCTGTATGCATCTGTTGGGACTGCTTAAAATCACCGCGCAGCAGATCGGCCATCGACCAGATATAGGCCGCAGTCTGGGAGAAGTTGGTTGTCATATAAGGTTCCTATTAAATACTGCGAAGGCGCTACAGCGACCGTGGGTAGACTTGATTTCAGGTCAGACATTGCGTACCCGAATCTTTTTTGTTACTAAATAAAAACTTAATTAAAATATTCATATAGCAACAACCCGTATAAACCACAAGCCCTCTGTGTCAATGAAGGTGAAACACCTACCCCGTGAAAAATTAGTGTAGGGCAGGTAATGAAACGTGTTGAAATCACGGAACTTTGAATAAATATCAAAGCGGTTCAAGGCCTTTGCAGCGGCATCGACCGTCGGCTCACTGTGACGATTGATAACCCGGAGACAACGGAGAACACTTTCAAGTTTCGTCGAGTGGGCTATCGCACAAGCGGTCTCATGAGAGAAGGTTCAATTTTGGGATCATGACAATGAGGGAAGTTACGAAATCACCGCACTTGAAGTTACAGCAAAGGTTTGGGGTGTTGATGAAGCTGATCGTTTTATAAAGTTTGCAGAAAGCTGTCCAGAGTTATTAAATTTTGACGAAGAACGGCTTTGGAAAACATTAAAAGAGACACCATATTTTTTCTGCATAAGGAAGAAGGCCCACAAACAGTACGGTCAACAGAGAGTTGGCCGCGCTGTCACATCTCTTTTCTAAGTCTGTAGAATGGAAGTGGATCAATCACCATCCAGCCAAAATTAATAGGCTGAAAGAAGATAGTGGAAGGATTATTTATCTCACAACTCCCCAAGTGTCAAAACTACTGAGGGCAGCATCAGAACATCAAGCCCCTTTCATTTACCCCTTTATCAAAATCGCCCTGGCAACATCCATGCGAAAGTTTGAGATCCTTTCCGTTAGGATTGAAAATATTGATTTACAGCGTCGAGTTATTTACATCCCACATGCCAAGGCAGGAACACACGAGCAACCAATAAAAAAATCTGGCTGAATATCTTGCAGAATATCTCAAGGCAGCAGATGCCAAGCAAGAGTGGCTGTTGCCATCATCTCGATCAAGATGTGGTCATATCAAATGGCCAGAATACGCCTTCAGGGAAGTGGTTAAGGCTGCCGATCTTGATCCGAAGCAAATTGTCCCGCACACTTTACGACATACAGCCATCACTCATCTTGTCCAGGCTGGTATTGACCTCCCAACAGTGCAAAGAATTTCAGGTCACAAAACTTTGCAAATGGTTGCACGATACAGCCACCAGAACGGAAAACATATTCAATCGGCAATGGATGTACTGGGAAAAAGGTATAAAGGTACCGGTCAATCAACTGATAAGAAATTGATATTTTTTGCCGTAATTACACAGGCAAAGAAAATATTAAAAAAGGGGTTACAGATATCACACTGTAACCCCTTGATATTAATGGTGCCGAAGCTCGGAATCGAACCGAGACGGGGTCGCCCCCGCGGGATTTTGAGTCCCGTGCGTCTACCAATTTCACCACTCCGGCGATAATTTTCTGCAACTGCTATTAGCAATAAAACCACAAAGCTGTCAAGCAGCTTTTCAGTCTGATTTCGTCGGCTTCCAGACATTGCCCGGTCGTCATCTTGCTATGCCTGGATACTAATGTCCGGTACACTTTTTGGATAATCGCTAATGATTTTTTCTTGAACCGGGATGGATTTTTGAACAAAAGACATATTTCAGGCAGAGAATCTTCATCTCTTCGGGCTTCTCATCGCTATCTCATCTTCCACTTCAGCCGCCTTTCGCACTTCATTCTGATTGGCTCCAGCATATCCATTGCTGATAACATGAGGAGTAATCAGGATAATGGTTTCACTTTTGCCAAGGGTCTCTTCAGTACTGGAAAATACCCTGCCCACCAGGGGGATATCACCAAGTATTGGAATCCCCTGTTTTGAATGATAAGTCTTTTCTCTGATCAAGCCGCCGATAAAGATTGTCTGGCCATCATCAGCCAGGAGATCGGTGGTCACCAGGGTGGTGTTCTGGGAAGGAATGCCATCCTGGAAGGAACCAGTGCTCACCTCCGGATGAATGTGCATCTGTACTCGTCCCTGGTTATCGATGGATGACGTTACCTTGAGGATGACGCCGGAATCAAGGAATTCAATACTTTCCGAGGTTACCTGATTTATGGTAGTGGTTACTTTGTAACCCTGCCGGCCGCCAATCATCACTTCAGCTTCCTGGTTTTCCAACGCCAGAAGTGTTGGGGTGGAAAGGGTCTGCAACCTGCCCTTGGTGCTCAGGGCATTCAGAACAATATCAATTTTTTTACTGTCAAACAGGCTGGCCACAAAACCGGTCGCAGTCCGGTTGGCAAACCCCTGGAGGCCAATAGTGGCATCAGCTCCTCCCACGGTAAACAACCGTTTCCAATCTAAGCCGAACGTCTCGGAATTATCAAGAGTTATCTCCAGAATTTTAGCCTCGATCAGGACCTGGGCCGGCTGCCGGTCAAGGTCTTTCAAAAGTTGTTTAATGCGGGAAATGGATTCTTTGGTATCCTGAACTACCAGCATATTGTTTTCTTTAACAATGGTAATTTTAGCATTTTTGGTAACATGATCAGTGAGTGCCTCCTTGAGATTGTCAGGAGCCACGAATTGCGATTTATAGGTCAATAGTTCAACACCCCGACGGCCCTCGCCCAAGCCGCTGAGCTGATCCTTGGGAAGAATCAGATAGCTACCCTCTACCATTTCAACCCCACAGCCCACCGCCTCGGCAATGGTGTAGATGGCATCATCCAGTTTCATATCATAAAGGCTGCATGAGACATCACCATCCACCCCTTTACCCATAAGGATGTTAACCCGATATCCTTTTGCCAACATCTCAAAAACTTCAGCTATATCAGTATCACGAAAAGTCATGGTAACCAGGTTCTTCTTCTCTTTTGCCGGAGCAGAACTGGCTTTAGCAGGTTTCCGGGAAGGCTTGACAACGACGGGATGAACGTCTGCCGCCGGCATTGCTGCGGGAGTAACGACAACCTCTTTCCGAGCGGCAAAACTTCCTATTTCCCGGGCAAAATAATTTTTATTATAGGGGGTCATGATCGCCGATAGATGATTTGACTGTTTCAACAGGCGGAGCATCCGGGCCATTCGTTTGGGTGATTCAGGTTCACCGCTCTGCCAGTCTGTCACCTGAAGTTTGAAAATCAGCTGATGCTGGTTCTGGTCCAAAAGCGGGTTGGAACAAAACATCCGGTTCATGACTTCATCAAGTTCCTTATCCGAAACAACGTCAAGTTCCTGACGGATTTGCCGCTGAAAAGACATGACAAAAAAATAATTGGCGGCTGAAGAAACCAGCGACTCAGGCGTCTGGGAGAACCAAGCCCGACCCCAGCGCGGTTTCAGCAAAAGTTCATAATGAATATTCTGAGCAAACCGCAAGCCAGGTTTCACCTGCCGGCAGGCCTCCATAATGGAATTAGCCAGGCACTGGAGAGAAGATGCTTTTTGTTCATTCCACTTCCAGAAGGCCGGTCGATAATCAGTAATCCGCTTCCCCTCCTCACCATAACGATACAGCGTTTCCCCGTTGGGGACAAATGACTTGCCAGCTGGATCGCGATGGAACCCCTCGGCATGTTTGAGCTGGAGGTCATCCTGGAAGAGAATGCCGTCAATGGGATTGGCAGCCAGGTCACGGTATAACGCCGTCAGAAACTGCCGGTTTTTTTCAGCCGCTGGATCAAGAGCACCGGTTTGCTGATAACGGTTGTGGAGAAAATCGTAAGCGTAGACCCGGGGCAAATCACGGTAACTGTAATTAGCCTGCAGGGTCGTCATCCAGGCGAAAATCCGCAATCCTTCGGCATGGGCCGCACGACAGACATCAGGCAGCAGGTTGTTGACCACCGGCACCTGGGAGGTTTGGAAATAGACCCCTTCTTTCGGCGGTGTTGTGCTCGTTGAATGATCAAACCGGTGATAGCGGTCACAGCGGTTGTGAAACACCCTCAGAACGACGGTATTGAAACCGCTGTTCCGCAGCCGAGCAAAAAAGCTCTGCAGCTCTGCCGGCGTCTTCTGTTCAAGCACTGAAATCTGGGCCCCGATCACCTGGTCATCGGCTCGGGCATAGCCAGCCGAAATCACCAGGGAATCAATACATCCCCAGATACAGATGGTCAACAGCACAAATCTTAGTGTCAATTTCAGTTTCATCTCAGTCCACAGTAACAAAACAACTTTTTATTCCGGACACCATTCAGCCGGCACATGAAACCATCCGGAAAAGCAATTGAGTGAAAAGTTTAGTAATTCTGATACTTTTTCACATACCATAACAATCTCATCGGCATAAACCGGACTATGTTTAGCATTTTTTACCCGATTGCCGGATTCATCCTGATAATGACAAGCTTGCCAGATTCAGACAAAAAGTCTATTGATGATTTCCCCCCAAACCTCGCACCATTTTTTCACTGTTTTTATTCACTCATTATCCATCCTCACCAGGATATCTCTGCCATCCTTCCTGAACAGAACCTTTCGTTCCATCACCTTGACCAGCTTATACCCCTCAACGCTCTCCCCGGGAGTGAGCAGCTTCCCATTAACGTTGGCAATCGTCCACTTACGGGTAATCATAATGGCCTGCAGATGGATTTTCTCCTTCCAGACATCTGCGTCATCAACCTTCACCACCGTTGGTGGTGATGGTGCAGAAACTTGTACCAACACCGGGTGGGCGAAAGGATCCCGGCTTAGGTGCAACGGCATCCCCACCTCGGTGGAAAAAGCCGGTATGGCAATAAAAAGGCTGGCCGCCAGCAGGATACTGCTGATAAGTTTTGCCATCATTTCATCTCCACCGGTCGATAGGAAGCTATCTCCAGTTTCATCGTCAGTTTTTTCGTCCGGTTATCTGGCTTCAGCTCATACTCTTTTACCACCATGGGACCCAATTCCTTCTCAAGATCATACAGCCATCCGTAGAGGCTGAAATAATCCCCGGCTACTTCAACCACAAAAGGAATCTCTTCAAACTGGAACACCCGATTGCCGGTTCCGGGTTTGACACTGACAAATTGAACCTGATGCCGGTCGGAAATGACGTCAATCTTTTCAATGGCATAGGCAACCAGGGCATTCACTGACAATGCAGGGGTATCGCCCTGAAGCTCCTGCCGAATGCCCTGTATTTCTTTTGTAAGCCGATCAAGATCCGCCTGCACCTGGGACTTGTTTCCCGTCTTACCCTGCAGGAGGATATGATTATGTTTCAGCCTGTCATACTCGGCCAGGGGTTTTTTATAGAGATAGAGATAGGAAGCCAAACCGGTAAGCAGGACAATAGAAACCAGAACAAGATACATGATCCTCGGAGGAATTCCCCGTTTCAACAGATGATCAATCACAATTTCTTCCTTTTGGGATGGACCAGCACCACCAGATCATAATTGATGACTTCAGCCCCCTGATACTGGCGGGTTAAGGTTGAAATCACCTTGACGTCATCAATTTCCGGCTGGACCAGCAGCTTGCGGACGAAATCAGCCAGTGAGGCATGGTTGAGCGCCTGCCCGGAGATATCCATATGCATGTTCTTCCGCCAGACTTCACCCCCACTCCCCTGTTTTTTTTCCGCCGGAATAACGATAAAATATCCTGCCTGGAGCTGGCCATGCGGTTTTTTTTCCGTTTTTTTCGCTTCCCGGACAAACTTCCAGTCGTCAAACCAGATTGACGGGTTGATAGATCGATCCACAACTTCAAATAAGCGGACGGCCTGGGGGCCGCCACGCAGCATATCCAGAACCGCCAGCCGTTCGGTTAAACCTCTTTTTTGTTCCCGCAGATCGGCTATGCTTTTCTGTTTGTTCAGGAGGGCACTCTCACTAACCCCCAGTTTCTCAACCATCCTTTTCTCTGAGCGCATCAATTGTCCAAGCCACAAACGACCACCGGCAACAATCAGGACCAGACAGAAAAAAACAGCGATAAACTGAGTCAGCACTCGCCGGAGGCCCAGTGACTGCCGATAGTCATCAGGAACCAGATCAATTTCACGCATAGTCATACATCCCTCTCAGGGCAAAACCGGTGGCCAAAGCAATCCCGGCAATGGGATCCAGGTCGGCAGGAATGGCACTGTCACTGCGGGATGAAAATTCTGAAAATGGATTCAGGACTTCAACCGAAATGGTAAACATCTTGGCAAGGAATGAAGCCGCCATGGGATAACGGGCTACACTGCCAAGCAGGTAGATCTTTTTAATTGCCCCGCCCCTGGTCTCAGAAGCCGTGTAGATAAGGACCTTGTTCACCTCAACAACAAACTTCATAAAAACCGGAGTCAGGATTTCGGTAATCGTCGAAATTATCTCTTTTGCCTTCTGATCATCCCTTTGCTCCTGCTTGGCGTTGACATCCCAATCAATGCCGTAATGGTAGAGAAAATGGAGCGCTTTTTCTTCGGGGATGTCCAGGGCCCGGCACAACTCGGCTACCAGCAGCTGCTCGCCAAAATCAACCTCGCGGTCCATCATCAGACGCAGCCCGGTGGTCACGGTCAAATAAGTCTTTTTTCTGCCAAAGTTGATCAATAATACATATGGATAGTCTTCACCGGGATTCATCAGAGCGACCAGGCGCCGCAGGGCCGAAGGCCCGATATCTATGGCATCGACCTGAAGGCTTATTCCATGCAGCAGCTCCAGGTAGGAGATGATTTCATCCCGCCTGGCCGCCGCCACCAGGATGGAGTGCTCATCTGCCGTTTTTTTCTCATAACGGGTCGGCAGATAATCAATCACATAATCTTCCACCTCGCCGACTATTTTCTCCTTCACCCCGGCGATAATGGCCCCAAGATTATCTTCATGTGGATGGTGATGGTATTTAAGGTTGAAAATTTTTGTACTGTTTTTCGGCATGCAGGTAACAATGTTCCTGCCTTTAAAAGGCTTTAATTTAAGTGCGCCGAGAACAAATTTGCGCAGGGCCTTGGGGGATGCAATCAGTTCTTCACAGGTATCAGGATAGGGAACAGACGCCGCAGCCCGCACAAACACTCCGCCATCATCTCGCTCAACCTGCAGCAAGTTCAGTTTTTCCGCCGCCAGATCAAAACCGATGGGACCCGGACCATTTCCGCGACCCCGGGCAAGACTCCCATTTAAAATACTACCCGAAAATTTCATTTCTCTGTTCCTGTCATTTCCGCATCAAGATCAACGATAATGTAGCTCCCGGAAGTAGTCTTGTCTACTTCAATAATCTGGTTCTTTTTGACCCCTTTGCCTTGATACATAGCCTTATCCGCCGCCTGGTAAATATCCTTAAAAACCGAATCAGGTTCAGGGGAGACGCTCAACAAGCCGCAGGTTACCGTCACTTCATTGACACCGGTAGCGGTTTCCCCCTGCAGACGTTTTTTGAAAAGCCCGATGCCGTCGGCAAGGCGCTTTCGGGGTTCGGCGGCAATCATAAGCGCAAATTCATCCCCACCCATACGGACCAGCACATCATCCGGGGCCAGGTTCTCCATTATCGCCTGGCAAAAATGCCGCAGCACCATATCCCCGTAATCATGGCCATAGGTATCATTGAGCAATTTAAAATTATTAAAATCAACCAGGATGAAAGAAAAATGTTTGCCACCCCGCTGATATTTCGCCACTTGGGAACGAAAATTTTCCGTCAGGTAACGGCGGTTCCAGGCACCGGTCAGCGGATCCTGGTAAGAAAGTTTCGCCATCTTGGCATGGGCATTTTCGAGATTGTACATGCTGATAATTTCTTTGCGACGAACGCTGCTGTTCCGGGAAACAACCGTCAGGGAGATAAGAGCGGCACTAATCATGAAAAACTGCAGCAGCAAAAGAATTTCATAATCGAAACGTCCCCTGACACTTAAGGTTGACAAGGTAAACACCAGATAAATAAGGGAGCAGGCCGCACTGGCCTCCCGCAGTCCCCAGGGCATAAGAGGTACAACCGTAAAAAGCAGGGCAATGCCAGCCAGCACCGGCAGGCTGAACTTGCCAGTCTTGTGGGCCAGGAGGACAAAGGCTGTGCTGCAGACTACCAGGAGAACAATGGCCAGGAGCTGCTGGGCTTCGATGCTGTCGATCCGATATGAAGAGAGTAAAATATGCAGGCAGAGGGCTGCCAGCGGGGTATAGGTCAGCAGATAAAAGCTGTCCATATGGAGGGCAATGCTTATGATAGCGGCGCTACCAAGCAGAAAAACCAGGATCAGACTCAAGGAAAACAGTCCCTGGCGGGTTTCCAGCACCAGCAGACCCTTGGCATAGTCATCTATCTCGGGATTGCCATACTGGAGAATATTCCAGTTGCTGAAAAGATGAGTGATCGCTCTCATGGTTTAAAACTTCCTTCCTGCTCGTACATGCTGGTGAGAGTTTCCAGGCTCTCGGGCGAACCATCCACCTGCACCTTGACCCAGAGGATGCCCTGATTGGTGCCGGTAAAATGATCATTGTCCCCATCGTCATTATCTGCATCATAGCCGGAGAGATACACCTGCAGGACGATCTGTCGGCCATCCGAAGTCATATAGGCAGGTTCAGAAAGACTGGACGGCACCAGTGGACCACCAGCGTCCTGGGCGGCGATCTCCAAATCTCTATAGGAAGCTGCCAGAACCTCCTCCAACTTTGAACGAACAGCCAAGTAATTACTGCCCAGTTTCTCCCGTTCCATAATGCCAAAAAATGCCGGGCTCAGGGATTTCAGGGCGGGGATAAGGCAGACAGCGATCAGAACTATTGCCACCAGTATTTCCACATAGGAAAAACCCCGATCCCCGGCTGGCAATGCCAGTCCCCGGCGGCTATAGCCCTGAAGTTTCCCCATGATCCATTCCCTGCCATTTCCTCATGGGCCTGTGGTCACCCGGCCGGTAAGCGCGTTGACAAAAACTTTCACCTCGTAGCCAGCGTAGGCCAGTGCAATAACATAGTCAGTGGAAGTCCTGCCGTCGGCAGTAAAAACAAGCGGAAAGTTGCCGGTTCCGCCATTGACCGACTCGAGATCCACGCCGGCAAAGATGCCCTCGCTACCGAAGGTAAGGCGATAGAGCTGCTTGCTGGTTGGATGATAGACCACAGTATCGGCCTGATGGTCAAAAACCTCAACCTGCTCTGCCGCGGTCACCAGCTCAACCCGGTACTCCCGTCCAATTTTCATGGCCTCGCTCCTGGCATAGCACAGGGCATCAGCAATCTCCTGGGCGGCCCCGGCAACTTTCTTTTCATCCCCGGCAGAATGAAAAGTGGGGATCGTCAGCATTGCGACAATACTGAGGATCCCCACGACCACCATAATCTCAATCAGGGTAAATCCATCCCGTCTCATCAGGCATCTATCCGCTTAGCGGCTTTCATACCCGACGATATTACAGATGAGTTTCCCCGAGGTAGTATCATACCACCAGCCGCCAGCTGCGGTTGCGGCGGCAGGCTCAGCAAGGCTGCCCTTATTAGTAGCATTGAAGACCCAGTTGGTATTGCCATCGATGGGGTTGGTGGGCAATTCCTGTTTTTTCAGGTATGGACCATACTTGTTGGTGGCATCTTTCGTATCACTGACAGCCCCGTCCATAGCAGTATAGCGAGTAAGCTGGCTCAAGAGGGTGGCCTCGGTTTCCGCCGCATTGGTCCCGTCACCAACGAAAGCCGGATAGACTGAGCCATGCTGGTGATAGTACAATTCCACCGCATTGCGCATTTCAGTCAAGTTGGTATCCAGCGCCGATTCCTGGGCATCCTTGGTGGAACTGCTGAACTGTGGGATGACAATCGCAGCCAGGACGGCCAGGATAATCACCACGATCAACAATTCAATCAGGGTAAAACCCCTTTTCCCCATTTTCTCATTCCATTCGATACGATTTTTCATAACTCCCATCCTCTTGTTGTTGGGTTTAAACTGACATCCCTGTCTGGTTTTTCTCTTTTTCTAATATTTTCAATACTTTTAGTATCGTCAGGCTGAACATCAGACTTTAGAAAATATTTTCCTGAGGCAAAAAAATGTTTTCCCGACCCACTATTCAGCGCACTGCCCGGCTCAGTTTAAAGATCGGCAGGATAAGCGAGGCAACGATCACCCCCACGACCACCCCCATAACCACCAGCATCAGCGGTTCGATAATTTTTTCAAAGGTTTTCAGCTTTTTTTCAATTTCCTGTTCATAAAAATCAGCGATTTTGCTCATCACCATTGCCAGGGTGCCGCTTTCCTCGCCGGTCCTGATCATCTGCCTGGTGATGGCGGGAATAAATGGTTCCGTTTCAAAGCCGATGGCCAGGCCCTGGCCTTCGGTCACCCGGGCGGCAAGGCTGTCAATAAAAGTATCAAATAACTGGTTTTCGATCATCCCCCGACTGACCGAAAGGATATCAAGCAGGGGCACCCCCCCCGACAGCGACAGGCTCATCATCCGTAAAAACTGAACGAGATAAATCTGGACAAACACATCCCGGATCACCGGCAGACGCAATTTCGCCCTGTCTATCAGCCTTTTCCCGGCGGCCGACCTATACCAATAAACAACAGCCATCAGGAAAACCACGAAGCCAGGAATAATGAGAAACCAGAATTTCCGCATCACCTCACTCACGGCCATGAGGAACAGGGTGGTTATCGGCAACTGATCGTGGATGGCCGCAAACATATCGGCAAACTTGGGGAAAACCACCGCCAGGATGAAAATCACCACCGCTGTGGAAAAAACCAGCAGAAAAGCCGGGTAGGAGATGGCGGAAAAAATGGTGGAACGCATTTTTTCCTGTTTTTCTTCCATCTCCAGCAGCTGGTAGAGGATTTTGGGAAGGTAGCCGCCGCGCTCTGCAGCCCCGATCAAGCTCACATAGGTCGGGGAAAATATCTCTGGATGATGAAGCAACGCCTCGGAAAACGCCTTGCCTTCCCTGACATCCTCGGCCATCTCGCCGATGGCTGCCGCCAGGGATTCATCACTGGTTTGGGACCGCAAGGACTCAAGGCTTGGGTAGAGAGCTCCTCCGGTTTCGAGCAGCAGGGCCAGACGCTGAACAAAAAAGATGCGAGCCTTGTTGGAAACCCGGAGGTGTGGCAATGAAAATAAAGGCTTTCCAGACTTTGCCTGCTTTCCGGCCGAAACTGCTTTCTTGCCCAGGTCAATCGCCATCTGCCCGCCTGTCCATCTCTCAGAGGTTCACTATCCGGCTGATTTCCTCCGGTGTCGTCAGGCCCTGTCGCACCCGTTGATAACCATCTTTGAAGATCGTGACCAGCTCCCGTTCAGTAACATAGCGTTCCAGATCATCATTGGTCGGATTACGGTTCATCAGCCGCTGGAGGTTGCTATCCGTAGCCAGGATTTCATGGATGGCAATACGCCCCTTGTAGCCGGAATCATAGCATTCCGGGCACCCTCTTCCCCGGGCAAATTTAAGACCTCCACCAGCTTCCATCCCCATTTTCTCAACCATCTCATTGCCGGGGATATAGGTGGTTTTGCAGGCCGGGCAGACGGTACGCACCAGCCGCTGACCAATGACCCCGCTTAACGCCGAAGAAAGCAGGAAGGGCTCCACCCCCATTTCCAACAGCCGGCTGATAGCCCCGACACAGCTGTTGGTATGCAGGGTGGAAAGGACCAGGTGTCCGGTCAGGGATGCCTGGACGGCAATTTCGGCAGTTTCCCGATCACGAATTTCACCCACCATAATGATATCCGGATCCTGCCTGAGGATATGCTTGAGCATCATCGCGAATCCGAGACCAATGCTTTCCTTTACCTGATTCTGGTTGACAATATCCAGTTGATATTCCACCGGGTCTTCGATGGTAACAATATTTTTTTCCAGGCTGTTGAGGTGATTAATAGCCGCGTAGAGGGTGGTGGTTTTGCCGCTGCCGGTGGGCCCGGTCACCAGGAGAAGACCGCTGCTGCGCTGGAGGAGCCGGCGAAACTCCTGCTCATTCAGCTCGCTCATGCCCAGTTTATCAATCTCAAGAATGGACTGGTCCTTGTCGAGCACCCGCAGGACAACCTTTTCCCCGAAGATGCCGGGCAGGGAGCTGAACCTGAGGTCAACAACCCGGCCCCGGGTATTCACCTGGATCCTGCCGTCCTGGGGCAGCCGCCGTTCGGCGATGTCAAGATTTGCCATCACCTTCAGCCGTGAAACCAGCGCCGCGTGCATCTTGATTTTCGGCGACATGATCTCGTAGAGGACGCCGTCTATCCGCATGCGCACCCGGCACTTGGTCCGTGAAGGTTCGATGTGGATATCACTGGCCTTGTCCTTCACCGCCCGCTGGATAATCGAGTTAACCAGGTTGACAATCGGACTGCCTTCGGCCATTTCATCAATAGCGGTGAAATCATCAGGGTTCTGATTTTCCAGCACTTCAAAATCATCTTCCAGATCGCCGACAAAGTCAGATATATGGCTCAACTCCGAGAACGACTCGTTTATCGCCTTGATAATATCAGCACGACAGGCCAGCACCGGTTTAACTTTCAGGCCGGTTCGGCTCTCAATTTCATCCAGTTCGGGAATTGCCTGGGGGGTATTGGTAGCCACGTACAGGTGAGAGCGAACCTTGATGATCGGCATCATTTCCAGGCGCAGGGCAGTTCTCTTGCCCAGCAGCGCCAGGGCTTCGGGATCATAAATCCCGGGACGAAGCCAGACATAGGACAGGTTGTACTGTTCGGCCAAGGCCCGCATCAGATCTTTATCGGCGACCATCCCCTGCTCAACCAGGATCTGTCCGATCTGCCGGCCAAGTTTTTTCTGCAGAACGAAAACCTCAGCGAGCTGCTCCTCGGTAACCAGCTCCCGTTCCAGGAGAATATCACCAATTCTCTTCTGGGGTTTATAAATGGCGCTCACAACTGCCGGCATTTTTCACTCCACCAGGTTCACATAATTGTTCAATCCGGTAAACTGACAAATTTCCCTGATCACCTGACTGGCATTGACCAGCTTCAGGCTGCCGCCGAGCCGCACCAGTTCATCCTGGATGTCGAGCAGGGCATCAACCATCATCCCATTCAGAGTCGACACATCGGCCAAGTCCAGAACCAGGTGAAACTGGTGCTCCTGAATGCATGACTTGACCGTTTCTCTCAAAGCCTCCAGGCCCGGTTTGTCCGCGAATAAACCGCTGGGGGTAAGGTAGGTCATCATTCCGATTTCCGTCCGGCTGAACTCCATCATCTACTCTTTCTCCCCGGTCCGGGTTCCGGCTGCCGGCGCAAATTTTGTTGTATAGACATCCAGCCACAAATCAACCAGTTCCGGATCAAGCTGGGTGCCTTTGACCCGCTGCAGTTCCACCATCGCTTCGCTGACTAAACGGGAGGGCCGATATGAACGGGAACTGGTAATGGCATCAAAAGTATCCGCCACGGCAATAATCCGGGCATGCAGGGGGATAGCCAACCCGGCCAGTTCATCAGGATAACCGGTGCCGTCATATCGCTCATGGTGATGGAGAATGGCCCGCAGCGACGGGGCCAGGCGCTTCACGTGGGCAATGATATCATGGCTGCACTGGGAATGGGACTTGATCATGGTATATTCATCCTCATCCAGCTTTCCCACCTTGCCCAGAACCTGGTCAGGAATCCCGAGCTTTCCCAGGTCATGGAGCAGCGAAGACCAGTAGAGGTTTTTCATGTCCTGTTCAGGGAAGTTCAAGGCTTCGCCGATGGCCATGGAATACCTGTTCACCCGGTCTGAATGGCCCCGGGTGTAGGGATCCTTGGCATCAATGGATTCTATCATGGTGGCGGCCATCTCCTCGGAAAAACTCTCCAGCTTGCCGTAGATAACCTGATTGAGGATAATAATGCCCAGCTGTTCGGCAATTGCCTCGCTGATATTCCGGTCACTGTTGCTGAAATCCGGCTGATCAGCCGCCCTCAGCATCATAATGGCGGCAACCATCTTCCGTTCAACCATGATCGGGATAGCCATAATCTTCCAGGGCACCCCGGACCATAAGTACTTCCGGCGGGAATCATCCTCACGATTGAGCACCAGGGGTTCCTTGCTGCTGGCAATAAACCGGCAGATTTCACTGTTCATCCTGGTCAGGAGAAGGTCGAGGTTATCTATATCTTTTGCCGGGTCCTGCCGATACAACTGCAGATCCCGGTCCGGAAAGATGAAAGCGGTCAAAGAAGTATCCAGAGCAAGATGACATTTTTCAAGCAAAGGCTCGAAGATATCCTGGCTGTAATGGTATTCCTTGATCAGGTCGCGCATACCGTAGACAAGATGCAGTTCCTCGTAGCGCTTTGCCACTTCATCAACCAAATTATCAAGATCATGTTCATAGCGACAGTCCCTGGTGATGCCGGCAGCCACATCATCCACCAGTCCCTTAAGCTTTTGGGCCTCGTCTTCCCCGAGGATTTCATCAACCAGGATTGCCAGCCAGCCGATCAGGTGCTCACCGATAAGCTGTACCGGGCAGACATACAGACCGCCTGACAATTCCCTTGTCCAACAGCCGCCTCCGGCAGCTGGAGACAGGGTGGAAAGATCGTCCTCGGGGCAGAGCGCCGCCAGGGCTGACTCCATGGCATCATCCACTTTCCCATCCTCCGGCCAGAGCACTTTGCCCTCGAGATCGCAGAAAGCCATCTTCAGCCCGGTGGAATAGAGCCGGTGAAAAAGCCGGTGATAATAGGGAAAATCTATTTTTTGCAGCAGATTTTTCATGGGAATCCCTTCAGCCGTTCTCAGCAGTTGGATCACCTGTGGTTTCAATCAGGGCCAGCAGGCGTTTCGGGCTCAACGGTTTCTCCATAAAGTGGATGCGGGGAAATTGACCAATCCATTCCTTTTCCTGCCGCTCGGTCATCGAGGTCATGATCACAATCATCAACTTACGATCCGGATAGCGCTCGTTGAGCTGCAGGCACAGATCCCGGCCGGACATACGGGGCATATTGATATCGGTGATCAGCACCTCAGGCCAGTATTCCTCCATGACCTTAAGGGCCACTTCCCCGTTGCCGGCGCAGTGCACTTCATGCCCCTGACGTTCAATGGTCAGCTGCAGTATCCGGGAGACGCTTACATCATCCTCCACCAGCATAATCTTTTTTTTACTCATAGAGATTCCTTCACCAGGCCTTCCGTTTTTCGCAGAACAATGGTAAATTCAGTCCCCTCACCCGGGGTACTGTCCACCAGCAGCCTGCCATTATGCAGCTCGACGATGGCCTTGGCCAGAGACAGGCCCAGTCCGTGACCTTCCCTGCCTCGTACCTTTTCGTCAGCAGAGCGATAAAACTTGTCAAAAATATTTTTCTGGTCCCCGGCGGCAATGCCGATGCCCGTATCCCGGACCCTGATGAGAATCTCTTCGCTGTTTTCCTCAACGGCCACGTCCACCCTGCCCCCCGGCCGGTTGTATTTGACCGCGTTGGTCAACAGGTTGTTGAGTGCCACACTCATCAGGTCCTTGTCCACATTCACATGACTCATTTTCCGGGGCAGATCGAGATGGAATTCAAGTTCATCCCTCCCCCCGGTCTTGGATATCAGCGAAAAGACATCCTGCACCAGCTCAAGCAGCTTGATCCGCTGCCGCTCAACCACGATACTACCCATTTCAATCTGGGAAATGGAGAGCAGATTTTTAATCAGCATCGTCAGGCGCTCAACCGCGTCATTGATGGTGTTCACCGCCTCCAGGCGAAATGATTCCTGCTTTCCGTCCTCGCCCATCAGCATCTCATTATAGATTTTAATCACATTGAGCGGCGCCTTCAATTCATGGGAAACCTGGGCGATAAATTCATCCCGGGCCTTCTCGGCCATGACTTCGGCGGTCACATCATGGGCCAGCACCAGGATGCCGGAAACGGCACCTTTGTCCCGCTGGGAAAAGGGAATGAAACGGACCAGGATGGTTGTCCCCGGAGCATGTTCAGGCACGAAAGAGATCTCCTCAGACCGGCGAAGGCATTCCTTGCCGCCGCTCTGGTAGCGGGAAAAAAGCGCCGACAGCCGCTCGTTATGGCACCAGAGGTGATAATGACTGCCAATGATATCCTTGGGCTCCAGGCCCAGGAGGGCGGCGAACCTGCGGTTGACATAGGTAGGACTGCAGGCATCATCCATGATTAAAAAGCCGTCGGGCATCAGCTCGAAAATTGCTTCCAGTCGGTTTTTCTTATACTGGACCACCTTGCTGGAATCCAGCACCCGGGAATACTCATCCTCCATCTCCTTGAGGCGCGAAATATTTTTCTGCAGCAGCTGGTTTAAGTCGTCAGCCAGTTCCCTTACTTCCCCAGAAGCTTTGAAGCTGACCCCTGAAGGCAGCTTATCGTTATCAATCAGCTTCCTGATCTCACCGCTCAGGGTAGAAATCACCTTGGTTTCCTGTTTTAACAGCAGGTAGAAGATGGTCCCGAGCAGGAAGATGGGCAGAAACATATCAGCCAGCAGACCCCGATAATGGCCGATAACATTGATCGTCGGCTCATAAAAGCCCAGGGTCAGGTGACCGTACAACTCACCACTACGAAGCAGCGGCGCTCCAAACTCCATCAGCTTGCCACTGCCGGGCATCTTTCTGCCGATCCGTTCATAATACCAGGAAGCCGGATCAGGATCAGGACTGAAGGAGGGCAGAGTGCCCCCCGGCGGCGCCAGACGTTCCAGCACCACCCCCTTTTGATCAAGAATTGCCAGAAAGGCGAAAGACGGCATGTCTTCAACCCCGGCCAGGGTATGCCGCACTTCCGCCAACCGCGAGGTGGAACTCTCCGGCTCGGCGGGAATGATTTTCGCCAGCAGGCGAACCAGCTGATAACCCTGGCGATGAAGCTGGTCTGTGTTGAGCTGCCGGTTCTGGTTGAGGAAAAAAAATATTACCAGACCGGCGGCGACCACGGAAGCCAGCAGCACCATCAGGCCCAGCCGCTGGTTGGAGGGCATCTGTTTTTTTACGGCTTTAGCCACTTACAATACCACCTGCATAAAGGTTCATTATTACCTATCGAACAAAATTGAAAATACTTAATCCCTAACCCGGCATAGCCGGAACCAAAAAAGTTATAACCGACTTCATCAAAACAACATACGCACTACAGAAAGCACCTCTTTATTCTGGCGTTGCCTCATGGGCTGCAGGAAATCTCGACGTTGTCGATCCAGACAAGGTCTCCATCTGACATATTCGCTGTCGAAGAGATGAATCGAATCTGGGTATTCGAGGCACAGTAGGCGGAAATATCGTAACTGACCAGGGTATAAGCCCCATCAGTGGCCGGGCCGGCAAAACGATCCAAATCATGCCAGGTGGTGCCACCGTCCCCGGAAACCTGGATATCGTAAAACTCACCCGTTTTGTCCAGACTGTCACGCCGGTACTCGAAACTGAGGGTCGCGAACGTAAAGGCGCTGAGGTTGGCTTCGCGCATGACGTTTCGACCGTTATCCCTGAGCCGCAGCTGGTAGTTGCTGATATCGGCGACAACCTGGAGATCCCCATCAATGGGATCGGTTGTTTCTCCGCCCTCGACCCAGCCGGCAGCCCACGACAGACTGCCGTCATTATTGCCATAGCTCTGATTATTAAATTCATCCAGGAAGGTGCCAACCGTCAGAGCAACAACTTCGCCGGCGGTCATCGCCCGGTCATAGATACGGACATCGTCAAGCAGACCGTTCCAGTAACGATCATCGGTGGCATTCACATTACCAATGGCAACAGCCAGCGTGGAAGCAATCATATCTCCCGTAACCGCATAAGACGCCGTTTCCGTCCCATTCTTATATATTCTCAGCATGGCGCCATCGTATGTGAACGCCAGGTGAACCCACGCATTCAAGGGAATTAATCCGCCATCATAATTGTCCGTTCCTCCGTTGTCTGTTGTTCCCAGCCTAACACGGATCGTGGTATCTGCCACCCCAAGCGAAAAGATATGATCGACAATCGCGGTACCTGAAGACTTGCAGATAACGCGGTCGTCCCCAGAATCACGTTTAAAGATCCAGGCGGTCACCGAGATTTGCTGGACACCACCATCCAACACATGGCCAACATCCACATAATCGCCACTGCCGTCAAAATCCAGGGCACCCCCAAACGCACCTGCCACCCAGTTCGGATCACCTGCAAGAGTTCCGTCATGTCCACCCACTGAATCCACGGCGGTTGTTCCACTGCCGTCATCAAGCTTCCAGTGGGCGATTAAACCAGGATCAAACGATAGTTCACCGCCAGCCGCCCACTGGAGGGCCCGCTGGACAATCAGGAGACCGTTATTGTTGATATAGCGCCAGTGGACAGAACCATCACGGCCGATGGGCAGCATGACCCGGCGTCCGGCAGCAGTACCGCCGCCGGCCTTGGCAGCCCCGGCATCCAGCGTCGCGATGGTCGGCCAGGAACTCCAGTTGGCCAAGGTCTGTAAATCCGGCGCCGGAGTGCTCCCTACCGCCAGTCCCTGCATATCAGCACGGTAGATAGGCAGCACCCCATGAGGAAAGAGCACCGTGATATAATGGCTATTGTCTGTGATCTCAAGGCTATCGCCCACCGGCCAATTGCTGGAATTGTCGGACTCGATCCCTAACTCATCATTTAAATAGCCTTCTTCATTTACCACGCCGATGGTGGCATTGGTGAGCTTGGTATCGATATCAGACGAATTGACACTCTCAGAAACATAGACCACATCGTTGGCAGCCAACTCATCTTCGAAATCGTCATCATCATTAATCAAGGTGACGGTATAACCCCAGGCCTCAAACAAGGATTTTTTAATCACTTCATTCGCGGTAAGATTGTAGGGCCTGTCCACCACCAGCAACACCCTGCCGGAGCCTTGGGGCGCAACCCCGGCGTCACCGCATTCACAGGCATAGGTGATGGTCAACAGGGGAGCATCTTTCTTACCCTCATCACTGCTGTTGAAACAGACGGCGGTGCCATAGGCCCCGGGCAGCAGGATCAGACCGTTGTTGTCATAGGCACCGTTGATCCAGCCATTCACCAGTTCAGTAATATCCCAATCAAACCAATCCTTGATCCCAGCAGGAAGTTGGGTGCTGGCAATTGGAATTAAATCATAGTCCCCGCCGTTGGTGTTCCACGGCAGGCCTGTATCGCGGTCATCCCAGGTGGCACCCGCACCTGAAGATCCGTTTTCATCACCTTCGACCCAGTCACTGGTCACCCGGTGCACTTCCACCAGTCCGCCGTTGGTACTGGGGGTGTTCTGGTAAAGGGAAAGGACAGCGCTCAGCACCCTGGAGCCGATGGGGATAGGGCTGATATCAAACCAGAGCAGGCTTTTATAATGAACTTTATCAACGTCATTATCCCAATCTTGCACCCAGAGATCATCGCTGGCGCCGTAGTTCCCGCTGGACCAAAAAATAGATACATAGGCATCCTTGCCCGCCGCCGCATCCGGCTGCAAGATAATAGTAGTACTCCGCTGATAGGCCTTGTATGCCACCCGGCTCAGGGTGCGGATCACCCCGGAATCAAGAGTGGCGCTGGCAGTGATGGTGACCGGTGAAGTGGCACCAACCGCAGTGCTGATCTCCAGGTACGGGCACAGGCTGCCGGAATCGTCGCTTGTATAGGTGGATTCCAGGCTGTCTTCCAGCGCCGAGATCAACATCATTCCATGGTTGGCAGAAGGATTGTTGACCCAAAACTGGGTCATAGCCGTCAAGTTGATCGCCACCCAAGAGTTGCCGCTCAACTGCGGGGAAATACGGCCCAGAACCTGGTCATCATAACTTGCAGCAATGTTGTTCCAGGTTACCCAATTTTCTATCCAGGTATCATTGACCGGGTGGAGGTTGATGGTGCCCAGAGAATCATTATCGATAACATGGAGCCACAGGGTCGCCGAGGTTACCCGGGTTTGCTCCGGGATGATCGAGAGGACAAAATGATAAAGGGCCCGCCGACTATCTCCCGCCTGAGTTTTCACCGCCATGGCGGTGCTGTTTCCAAAGTTTTGACCCGGGGCCGTTTCCTGGATCGCGGCATCCCGGTCCGGCTGCAAAGTGTAATGGTTGGTGGTGGTGGCAGCGGCATCCACCGTGGCCGTATAGCTGTGATCGCCAAGAGCGGTGGCCCCAAGAATCAAATCACCACCGCAGACATTGTCCTGGACCAGCCATTTGGCATGCTCCAGGCCGGCCCCGGCAACGGCCAGGGCCTGGTCCACCTGGGCATCATTAACAATCATCCGCAAGGGGACGCTATTGTTCCGGTTCACCAGGAAAGCGATGGCCGCCAGCAGGCTGAACATCATGATCACCGGCAGCAGAATATAGCCGTGGTTATTGGTGAGTGCTGATTTTTTCACTGTGCCGCTCCCACCCTGGTCCGGCAGTGGAGAGTCACGGTGTCGTCGCCAGGGCCGGTGAGTTCCAAGGTAATATCCACCAGGGTTGCCCGGCCGCCGGCCCGGGGAAGACGCTCAATGCGAAAAAGAGTGACATTATCGGCAATATCCGAGATGACAAAATCCCGGCCGCCCACGTTGCCGTTGCCATCCTCGTCCCACGGCACCGGGGTGCGTTCTTTCATGGTTGAATTGTCCAGATAAAAAACCAGGGCATTGTACCAGTCTTCATCCACCAGCCCATCCTCATCGTCATCCGCCACATTTCCCTCGTCGACCTGGCCGTCACCATCATCATCCACGTAACATATCCCGGGACAACCGTCACTGTTCATGTCGGCGCCGGGGTCCTCATCGATATTATTGTCGCCGTCGTTGTCAATACCGTCGATGGGATCTTCGTCGGGCCAGGAAATGTACTCGTCATCATCAGCGATATTAAAACTTTCATCGACCCAACCATCACCATCGTCATCAATAAGGTAGATGCCAGAGGCAGAATCGTGAGTTTTACCGGCCGGCAGATCTTCGTCTATTTTGCCGTCTCGGTCGTCGTCGGCATCGGAAAAACCATCATGGTCCAGATCATACGTCAGCGGTAGGGTAACGGCCAGTACGGCGGTGGCCTTGGTGCTATCCCCAATGGGCGGCGAGGCAGGCACCGTTTCTTCACGAATGTTTTCAGGCCAGTTGGTGGAATCATTGTCACTAAAAGGCAGCAGCAGCAGCCTGGTATTCCGCAGGGCCGAAACCATCCGTTCCATGGCAAAGTGAGCCTGCCGGGAAAGCTCGTTTCTTTCAGTGACGGCGGCATGATACTGCAGCCCCTGGAAAACCACCCCGGTAAGGGCGGCGAAGATGATCGCCCCGATGGTCAGGGTGACGAGCAGCTCAATGAGGGTAATCCCGGCCACCGCCGACCAGCCTGATTCCGATTGCCGCAACAATGTCCCCCCCGTCAACGCCTGGCTGCCATTTTTGTCCGCTGATTCTCACTCTAAGGATAAACCCCTTCAGCGATCAGCCATCAGCATTTTGGCACCGTGCGGGGCAAAGCATTGGTCATGCTGAAAGCTGAGGACTGGCAGCCCCCGGCCATAAAAACCTGCCTTTCCCAGATATCGTCATGATTGAACCATAACTTTAGGCTCTCCTGGTCCCGGAAAGTAGAGTCCATTGACTTTCGGTTGTTTTTCTGTCAGATGAATGGCCATGGGAATCATTTCTTACCTGGTAGATTTTTTTCAGCGCCTTCCCGTAGCCGAGCGGCCGGGATACCTGCTGCTGCTACCCACCAAGAATCTCATCGAGCAATTCCAGTACCGGCTGACGCAAACCTGCGGCACCACCCTATTGCCCTGCTGTTATACCATTTCCACTTTCATCCAGGATTATGGACAGGAATATACCAGGCCGATCAGTAACGCCGCCCGCCGGGCGGTTATGCACCAGGCGATAAGCAGCAAAAAGTTCATCCATTTTGCCGGTGGCAGTGAGGCAACGTTGTTTTCTCTCTGGGAGGATTTTGTCTTCACCGGCCGGATTGCCGCTGCTGATGAGCTCAATTCCGGAAAATTCCTGAAGGAAACCCTGAGCTCTCTGGCCCCAACCATCAACCGTTCAGCAACCTACCAACAGTTCATGGAAAGCTACTTGGAAGAATTCAATGATATTTTCAAAGCTTATCTTGAGCTGCTGGCCGGGATGCAGCTGGAAGAACCGCTGCTCGTCAACCACCGGCAAATCACCACTACCATCGGGCACCTGCCTGAAATTGCCAGGCGTTTTCAGCTGCTGGTTGCCGATCTCTATGACGCCCCCCCCATCCAGCTGCAGCTGCTGGAAGCCCTGTCTCGGTTGGGAGCCGCATTTGTTTTCAGTGGCTACTATTTCGATGAACCACGGCGCTGGCCTGAGCTGATCAAACACCTACCCCCGGAGCAAATAACCTGGTGTTCTCCAACGGCAAAAGAAATTCTCCGGCGGGCAGCTGCACCCGATCTGCAAAAGTTCTCACCGCTGCCGGTGGCCGAATCGGTCCCCGGCCGGGTTTTTCCCTCGGTGGCCGCCGAATGCCGTTATGTTATCCACCAAGCTCTGACCCTGGTTTGTGATGGCATCCCGGCAGATGAGATAGCCATCGTGGTCACCGACCAGCGCCATTATCGGGAAATATTGTACAGTCTGATTCACGCCCTGCCGGCCAGTCGCATGCCGCTGGATATTTTTTCCTTCAATCTCAAGCGTCAGATAGAACACTCAGCCCTGGCCATTTTTATCGAAACCTTGATCAGGCTGGCGGGCGGCGCGCCTTTGTCCACCCAGCTGCTCCTGGAAGCCATCGAATCACCTTTTTTCAGCCACTTTTTCCTCCTGCCTGTCGCCGTGCCTGCCGGCAGGCTGGGCAGAGATGGCAACACCCCGGAGTCTGACAGCCCGGAATCTGAAAAAAATGAAAGTGCCGAAAAGGCGATAGTGACCACTCTGCGCCAGGAACTTACCGACCAAGTCATAACCGCCACTGAAACCTTGAAAATCATGGCAAAGCGGAGTTCTGATCCCGGTCTGCAGCGGGGAATCAATGCCTTGATTGCCGCCGGAAAATATTTCCCGACTCATGCTTTACTTTCCGACTACCTGGAAATCATTGCCGGGCTGATTGAACAAAGTACCGGCATAATCGGCGATCTCTACGAAAATACCGTCCGCGACCACCTGGCAGCGGTGGTGGAAGAACTCAGACAGATGGAGCTCAACATTCCTTTCCAGCTGTCTTCCTTCCACGCCTTTTTCCTGGCCGCCATCTCCAGCGAAGAAACGGGATTAAATTACGACTACCTTTCCGGCATCCAGATCCTTGATCCCCGGGATGCCAAAGGGATCGCTGCCAAAGCCTTGTTCCTCACCGGAAACTCCTCAGGTTCTTTCCTTGGCCAGGGACATCAAAACCGCTGTTTTTCACCCAGGCAGCAGGAGCTGCTGGGCCTGATCACCCCGGACCGCCAGGAAATCCTCCAGCGTTTTACGGTTTATTCACTCATCAACAATAGCGAACAAGTCTGGTGTACCCGGGCGCTGGAAATTGAGGGCCGGACCAGGGAGGCCAATATTTTTTTCAAAGAGCTGCTCTGGGCCGGGATGGAGCCGCTCATACCGATGGTGGAAATTGTCTGGACCGATCAAAAAACAGAAAAAAAGCCAGCCGGAGAAAATCAAGCAGGGGAAGTGCTGCTGCCGATCCAAAAACTGCCCCAGCGCCTCAGCGGTCACCAGGCCACCCACCTGCTCCAATGTCCGGCTCGTTACCTTTTTGAAGCCCTGAGAATTCAGGCCCCGGCAATGCGCGAAGAACGCCTTGACCCCCTGGGAGAAGGCGCCATTTTGCACCAGGTGGCTGAAATTTTAGGAAAAAGCCTGCCAAAGCCCAAAGACAAATCCGAAATTATTGATAAAATCCGGGACATCAGCCGTCAGCTGGAAATCACCTGGGAAGAAAGGATGCTTTTTTCATTTCTCGACCACAGCGGCTGCTGGGAAAGGCTGGCGGATTTCCTGCTGGAAGACCGCGGTGAAACCCTGGCAGTGGAAGAATGGATTGCGGCTGATCTGGAGCCGGTTACCGGCCTACCGATCCAAGGGGTGGGAAAGATTGACCGCCGGGACCGGGGAACGACTGGAGAACGGCTGGTGGACTACAAACGCAGCAAAATTCCTTCCAAAAAAGCGATCAACGGTTTTGCCGATGTCCAACTGCTTTTCTATGCTTTGTTGAAAACCCTGAACGGTGAAAAAGTTGATACCATAGCCTATTACTCCATTCGCCAGCGGCAGCGAAATTGTTCCAAGGCGGAAGTTGAACCTTTACTTGCGACTTTCCGCGACATCCTCAGGCAGCAGTTGCATGGCATTTTGGATAGCGGCGGCTACCGGAAAATTATTGCCGAACATTGCGCCCGCTGTCCTTATAAAGAAATTTGTCTGGATGAATCCCAATTGAGGTCGATGGCTTGGTAAAAACTCCATCAACTACCCAGGATGTCCAGGCTTGGTTCATAGCCGTGTCTGCCGTGCCTGCCGGCAGGCACGGCGACAGGCACGGCGGTTTTGGGCGCCGTACGAATCACACGGATGTGATTCGCGGCGCACACCTCGGAGCTGCACACAATGTGCAGCGAGAATGAGCGAGAGCCATGCCGAAACATCTCGCGGAAAAGCTTATTATCGATACTTAGTCCTAAATTGAGCTATTAGCTTTTAGCCATTAGCTATTAGTTCAATGATTACAGGATTTTTACTATTATAAACTGTCACCCGTCAGGTCTTATTGCTCATAAACGTAATGTCTTGATTTTTTAAAGCTAAACGCTGATAGCTAACTGCCAATCGCTTAACTTAGGTTAGTAAAACAATTTTCATGAAAGCATTGAGGCTCATCAATGGCTGAAAATAATCCCTTTAATCCCTACCTGTCCTTCACCATCTCAGCGGCAGCCGGCAGCGGCAAAACCCACCAGCTGTCCGGCCGCTATCTGCACCTGGTGGCAGCCGGTTCCCGGCCCGAAGAGATATTGTGCTGTACCTTTACCAACAAGGCCGCCGAAGAAATGAAGAACCGGATTATTGACAATGCCTTTCAATTATTTACCGATCCAACCGCCAGGCAGGACTTTGACCATGACCTGCAGGAATGGGCTGAAAAGACAACAGTGGCAGCTAGAAAACCCCGTTCAGCAACTGAAACTGCCCGCCTGATCCTGGAATCCAGCGAAACGGTGCGGGTGGAAACCATTGACGCTTTTTTTTCCTCCCTGGCTCGCCAGTACGCTCCAGAGCTTAAAATCTCCCCGGAAGCAACCATTGCCGATCAGCTGACGGTCAGGGAGCTGAAACAACACGCCTGGCATGAGCTTAACCGGAATATCTACCAGAATGCAGCCCTGCAAAAAGAATTTGAGGACTACCTGCGGTTCAGCAAGGGGCGTGGCGCCTGGCTAATCCGCGGGTATATCGAACAGCTGCACCGCCAGCGGGCTGAACTTGAGGCTTATAATTTCACCCCGGACCGGGCACTGGAAAAGCTCAAGCTGCAGGAGCCTTCCATTGAAGCCGCCACCAGAGATTTTTACCGGGAGGTCATCATCGCCCTGACCACTCTGCAGGAAGACCCGGCTTTTTCACCCTATCAGGAAAAATTTGGCGGGCCGCTGACGACAGCCATTGAATCATTACGGCATAACCGGCCGCTGGTTGAAATTGTCGCTCAACTTCACCAGGATAAGTTGCTGAAAAAGATTGATTTTGGCAGCTATCACTGCCCTGACAATTTCGCCATCGGCAAGCAGAAAATGGCCCGGGCAAACATAAAAACCCTTATTGATGAGCTCAACGAACAGCTGGCCGCCGCACTAAGACCTTATCGACAGGCATTACTGATTCCCGGCTACAATCGCACCATCACCATGGTGACCACCATCTACCGTCACTACGCTGGCATTTACGAAGGTTTGAAACAACGGCTGAAACTGCTGGAATTTACTGATCTGGGACTGGCTGCCCTGCGTCTGTGGCGGGATCAACGCTGGAGCGGCATCCGCTTTCACCTGCTTTCGGGGATCCGCCACCTGCTGCTGGATGAATTCCAGGATACCTCCCGCCTCCAGTGGGAGGTCTTCCGCCTCTTGCTTGGGGATGCCCTGCTGGCCGGGGAAAGCATTTTTGCTGATTTTTCACTGTTCATGGTCGGGGATGAGAAACAATCGATTTACGGCTTTCGCAATGCCGATTACCGGGTCCTTGCCGATGCGGGAAGCCTGGTCACCCGGCACCCCCGGGTGATCAGCCACCCCTTGAATGAATCATTCCGTTCCTCAACCCTGATCCTCGATTTTGTCAACCGGGTCTTTGGCCACCTCAATGAGGTCCATCAGGAAGAAGTCATTCCTTTTCAAACCCATAGCCGCCACCCAAAAGCCTGGCCTCTGGACGGCGGCTCCATCAATCTTTATCCACCGTTTTGCGACCGCAAGGAAGAAGGGGAAGAAGCCGCCACCCACGGTCTGGTCGATGAAGCCAGGTTCGTGGCCGAGACCATCTCCCGATTGCTGGATGATCCACGGCCACTGATCCGAACGATGGAAAATGGCAGTATTATTCAGCGACGGGTACGGCCTGAAGATATTACCGTCCTCTACCGCAAGCGCAAAGGCATCAGCCTGTTGCTGGATGAATTATGTCAACGGCAAATACCGGTGGTCAGGGATGATGAAGGTGGTTTTTTTCAACAACCGGAAATTCGTGACTGTCTGGCCCTGGTTTCCCTGCTAGCCGACCAGGGAGATGAACTGGCCCTGCTGCGTCTGCTGCGCTCTCCCTTGAGCCAACTGCCGGCTGCTGCTTTCTATGCACTGCTTGAACAACGGCTGATAAACCAAAAGGGCAACTTTCTTGATCGATACCTGGCCGGTAGTGATGATTCATCGCTGGCCAAGGCCCTGACCGCCACTGTCATTCAAAACCAGGGGCTGCCACTGGGGCAGCGATTTTCCCTGTTTCTGGAAATCACTGCAGCTCATAAAATGTACCAGATCAGGGCAGACGACCAGACCCCGGCCGCTAACCTGGACCGCTTTCTTTCTTTACTCAGTAACAACGGTTATCGCTCGGCTATCGAAGCCCGGACCCATTTACAGAAACTCAGCGAAGCAGACGAGCTGAGCGGATCATTGGGACAACGGCAAAATGCGGTGCGCTTGATGACCATTCATCGGGCCAAAGGGCTGCAAAGCGAAATAATTTTTCTCTTCAATACCGGCGCTGGAATGCAACAAGATGCCGGCATTATCATCAATCGGAGCAGTTCACGGGATCGCTATCCCCTCCTTTTCCTGCCCCGGGGCAAGGAGGACCTGCCGCCGGTGGATTTTCTCGAAGAAATGAAAACCATCAACCAGCAGGAAAGTTTCCGCGAAGAAATTCGCATCCTGTATGTTGCCCTCACCCGGGCTACCCAACATCTTTTCATCACTGGCAATACGAAAAAAGCAGATGAGATGCCGGAAACCATCACCATCATGGAACAAGCCCTGGGGGAGATGGCAGCAGGAAATAAAGACCTGATCGGCACACCATGCCTGGCCGGCATTCAACGGCCCCATGAGCAGGTTGATGTCACCCTTACATCCCCTGCTGCATCAGTGACAGAAAATCGGCGGGAGATGCTCCATCTTGATCCGGCATTGCTGCAGTCATTCCGGCGGCAGGGCCGCTTGGCACCCAGCAGCAGCGAAAGTTTTCCGGCAACATCATCAGCCGCTGATAGCTCATCAGATCGAATGCTCGGTCTCATCGTTCACCGGGTATTGGAAGAAGAGCTGAAAGGGCTGGAGCCGTCACTGGCGGATATCTGCCGGGGCTGGAGCCCGCCGGAAAGCTATGAAAAATATTTTTCCAGAGCTGAAAAAATGCTGGCCCAACTCCGGCAGACACCCAGCTACCGGCAACTTAAAAAAACAGCTGTCCATGCCGAAAGCGCCATTGCCGGCTGGACCGAAACCGGTCAGTATATCCTCGGCCGGCTGGATGTCCTGCAAATAAACGATAACCGGGCAACGGGGCTGGATTTTAAAACCGGAGAAATCAACCGCATACAACTCGACACCTACCAGCGGCTGCTGGCCAAAATTTTCCCCCATGGCCGTATGGCAACTATCCAACCAACAGAAAAAAGTAAAGAAACGGAAAAAACATACGATGAGGAATGGTAATGTTAATTACCAAGCTCCTTTCGGGGACAAATTTAAAATCTGGGCGAATTGTGGAGACATGACCTGAATTATTAATGGATTCCCAATAATTAAGTATCCTGTCCCCCTAATTCAAAACCGTAAGGCAGCAACCATGGAGACCTTTACCGGATGAAAAAATTTGTTTCCTTAAATCCCAGCCTGACTGAATTAAAATGCCTCTACGCCCTCACCCTGCTGGCTGAAAATAAAGAAACCCCCATTCAACAAGTCCTCCAGGAAGCCGCCAGGATCATTCCCAGCTCCTGGCCGGCTGACACGGCGGTCGGCTGCCGCATCAGGATCGACTCCCTGGATGAAACCTTCTTTCACGGTCGGGAAACCGAACAGATAAAATCCAGCGATTTTTCCGTCAGCGGCACCAAAGGGGGAACAATTGAAATCTTTTTAACCCACGAGCCGGAAACCGGCAATGATTCTTCCATATTATTGGCAGAAACTGTCGAACGACTGGGCAGGCTCATTGAGCAGAAGAAAAGCCGGAATAAATTTGCCGAGCTCCATGAAGAGCTGCTGCAGACCAACGAGCAAATGGAATATGTCCTTGCCCAGGCAAACACCATGGCCATCGAGGCGGAAATTGCCAATATCGAGTTAGGCCAGATTTTCAACACCTCTGCCAATGCCATGTGGGTTATCGGGTCGGATCACCACATTATGCGGGCTAACAAAAGACTGCAGCTGTTTACCGACCGATCAGAAAAAGAATTAACCGGCACATTATGTCATGAGATTTTTTCTCACTCCATGTGTAAAGGAGATAAGTGTCCACTCCGGCGTATCCAAAAGGGGGCAAAGGTGGTCGAATATGACTTTGAACACCATTTCGGCCAGGAAGAATCAATCTCCTTTATCATGTCTGCCACCCCATTGCGAGGTCTGGACCATGAACTTATCGGGATTGTTGCTGATTTCAAGGATATTTCCGCCCGTAAAAAGGCCGAAAAAGCCCTGCAGCAGGCGAACATGGAGTTGCAGCGGCTGGCTTCTATTGACGGTTTGACCCAGATTGCCAACCGCCGTCAGTTTGATGAAGTCCTGGCACTGGAATGGTGCCGGATGCAGCGTGAAGGGCTCCCTCTTTCACTGATCATGATCGACATTGACTGTTTCAAGATTTATAATGATACCTATGGTCACCAACAGGGTGATGACTGTTTGCAATCCGTAGCCAGGAGTATCTCCCAACAGAGCAAACGACCGGCTGACCTGGTGGCCCGCTATGGCGGGGAAGAGTTTGTGGTTGTCCTCCCCAATACTGATACCAAGGGAGCGACACACCTGGCAGAACAAATGCGAAAGCAAGTTCATTTACTCAACATACCCCATAAGAACTCTCCCGTGACGCCAGTTGTTACTATCAGTCTCGGGATATCAACCGTAGTACCCGTTCCCGACTACACTCCGGAGCAACTGCTTACCTGCGCGGATCAAGGTCTTTACCAAGCCAAGGAAACAGGAAGAAACCGAGTTCAGTTCGCTCCGTTCACCAACGACTCAAGCCCGGCGGACAGCTGCAATGGAAACTGAAGATCACCCGGCAAAGACTGCCACTCCCTTTCATATTGTCCTGGTGGAGCCGGAAATCCCCCCCAATACCGGCAATATCGCCCGTTTATGTGCCGCCACCGGCACCACTTTGCATTTGGTGGGGAAGCTGGGTTTTTCCCTGGATAATCGACAGCTGAAACGAGCCGGGCTGGACTATTGGCCGGCAGTGGATATCAGGCAATGGGAAACCCTTTCGGACCTACAGCAGACCTATCCCAACGGACGATATTGGTACACGTCCAAAAAAGCTCAAAAAAGCTATATCGATGCGGATTTTAAACCGGGAGATTTCCTGGTTTTTGGCAAAGAAACCATGGGCCTGCCGGAAACACTGCTGATCGAGCAGAAAGCTTGGACAATCAGGATTCCCATAGAAGAAGGGATAGTCCGCAGTTTAAATCTCTCCAATTCCGCCGGCATTATTCTCTATGAAGCCAGACGGAAGGTGAGCGTAGCCGGACAATCAGCTTCCGGCCGCTGACTTCTCCACCGTCAACCCACGCTCTTCCTCCAGGGCCTCAATCTCCAGACTGTATTTTTCCCATTGCTCATAGAAGTCCGCCAACTGGGCTTCCAGCTTCTGCTTCTTGCTTTCCTGCCGCCACACTTCCTCCGCACTGGTCTGCTGAAAATAATCGGGATCGGCAAAAATGTTTTTAATCGCGGTAATTTCACCTTCAAGCTGGGAAATTTTCTCCTCCAGCTGGCGGCTTTCCAACAGCAAAGGTTTAACTTCCCGGCTGTAGGCCTGACGTTTGGCCGCAGCGATTTTCTTTTGCTCCTTAGCCTCACGATAGCTTGGAGTTGACTTTACCTTCTTTGCTTTACCTCCGGCCAGATCAACCCGGGAGGACAGGTGATCAACACCTACTTTTTCCAGAAATTCCCGGTAGCTGCCATCAAACATCTCCATACTCCGAGGTTTTAGTTCCAGCACCCTGGTAGCAACCCGGCCAACCAGATAACGATTATGACTGACCAGCAGGACGCTGCCATCATAATTCTCCAGTGCCCGGGTAAAAGATTCGATGGATTCCATATCCAGATGATTGCTGGGTTCATCCAAGACCATCACGTTCGGCTTCTGCAATACCATTTTAGCCAACAGCAGGCGGGCAGCTTCACCACCGGAAAGGGCGGCAGTATTTTTATGCACATCGTCACCAGAAAAAAGAAAGTTGCCCAGCAATCCTCTAATGGTGCCGATGGAAGCCCCGGGATCAACGCTGTACAAGAACTCGTAGGGAGTGGTATTGGCCGGAATTGATTCATGATGATCCTGGGAAAAATACTCCGGGTAGGTTTCATAACCCCACGCAAAGGAACCGGCATCCGCTTCCAGTTCGCCCATCAGGATTTTCAGCAAAGTTGACTTTCCAACCCCGTTTGGACCGATGATGGCAATTTTATCTTGGCGATAGACGGTGAAATTGACCTTGTCAAGCACCGATACAGGACCAAATGATTTGCTAAGTCCATTGACTTCCAGAACAGTCTTACCCGATGGCCTCCGGCTGCTGAAGGCAATGGTTGGCCAGGCACGGGAACTATAGACCGGCGCTTCAAGGTTTTTCCCCAGTCGTTCAATCTGTTTGACCTTGCTCTGGGCCTGACGGGCCTTGGTGGCCTTGCCCTTGAACCGGGTAACAAAATGCTGCAGCTCGCCAATGCGCTTTTCCGCCCGGGCTGCTTCCTGGCGACGCATGACATCCTCTTGTTCCTTGGCTTCCAGGAAACGATCGTAATTACCCACATACATTTTCATGGTTCCGTAATCAATATCAACAATGTGCGTACTGATTGTATTGAGGAACCGCCGATCATGGGAAACCACCAGCGTCACACCCCGATAGGTAGCAAGATATTCTTCCAGCCAGCGGATGGAAAGGATATCCAAATGGTTGGTGGGTTCATCCAACAGGAGGACATCAGGTTCACCGAAAAGACACTGGGCCAGCAGCACCCGCAGTTTATAACCCCCGGACAGAACCCTCATGGGCTGAAAATGTTTTTCAGCCGGGATCCCCAAGCCTTCAAGCATAGCGGCAATCCGGCTTTCCGCCTGATAACCGTCATGGTGGGCAATAAGTTCTTCCACTTCAATCAGGCGCTCAGCCGAGGGTTCTTTTTGCTGCAGCAAATCTTCTTTTTCAGCCAGGGCGGCGGCTAGATCGGGACGACCGTCCAACACCACTTTCAGGATTGGCATCGTCTCAAAAGCAAAATGATCCTGGTTGACAGAGCCGACAACTACCCGGCCGGGCAGGGATATATCGCCCTGATCGGCGGTTTCCAGGCCACTCAAAAGACGCAGAAAGGTGGATTTTCCGGAACCGTTACCCCCGACAATCCCGTAGCGTTTCCCTGGATCAAAACGGAGATTCACCCCGGCAAAAAGCAGCTGGCTGCCATAGGATTTGGACAAATTAGTAACACTAATCATAATAATACCTGAATTGAGCTGTTAGCTATCAGCTGTCAGCTCTTAGCTTAATAATGAGAGGATGAAATTATTGCAAACTTTTCCCGTTGGATGTTGCTTATATTTGACGAAACATCTTGATTTTACAAGGCTAAACGTTAATGGCTAATCACTTACCTTGGGCCGTAACCTCTTCAGGCTGCATGGCGGCCAGATCTGGCCTTTAGGACATCCCAGATCATGACAGAACAGTCAAACCAGACTGGACAGAGACAAAGTCATTATGGTATCCTGCCATAACAGAATGTCTAGTCAATGGCAAGTGATGTTGATTCCAGAGGGGAAAAATGAAGCTTTTGAAGACAAAAATTGGTAGAGCAACACTTCCTTTTCCCCCCACGGTAAACACTGGCACATGAAATTTTTTATTTTTATCTTTATACTTTTTAGTCTCCTGTGTTCTGCCTGCAGCCCAGTGCACAACACCTATCATATCACCAAAGGGACCATCCGCACGACCTGCAAGGCGGTCGATCTGGCCGCTGACCTGGCCGGAGGAACCATCAGAACAACCTATCGGCTGGGGAAATACACTTTCAATGTGGTCAGCGCCCCCGGCAACTGGCCCATGACCCACGATCTGGAAACCATCGACGGCCTTTCCCCCAAGGAAGCTATTCGCCAGGGACGGGTCAAAAATTCATCCTACACCGTCTACGGTCATCGTTATCATCCCATGTCGGTGAAAGCAGCACAATCCTACAGGGAAGAAGGGACCGCTTCCTGGTACGGCAATGAAACCCGCCGGCAAAAGGGTGGTCACATGACCGCCAACGGGGAAGCCTTTGATCCCGGGAAGCCTACTGCCGCCCATAAACTGCTTCCATTGCCTACCCATGTCCGGGTTACCAACCTGGAAAACGGCCGGTCGATGATTGTCCGGGTCAACGACCGGGGACCATTTGTCAAAGGTCGGATCATTGATTTAAGCACCAGTGCCAGCAAACAACTGGGGTTTTATGTTAAAGGAACCGCCCGGGTCCGGGTAGAAACCGTACAACTGGATTAAAGGTTTGCTCAAAAACAACTTCACATTTTGGCATCTCATCTTCAGGCTGTCTATGCACGATCCTCATTCATAAAATCCTCAAAATAGCTTGCTATTCCTGCGATTTTGTTCAATCGAATCGCACAAATCCAATTCAAATCTGAACGCCAATTCTACAAATTTATTTTTGAGCAAACCCTAAGATTATTCCCTGGCCGAGGAAGAAAAATACCGTGTGTTTCAGATGGAACGACCCCAACGCAGGGCATTACGGTTCAAAGCCATGCCGCTGTGGGGCTCAATAATGTCCGGTCCCTGCAACTTGAAGGGCCAGAACATAAGCCGGGCATCCCGGAGAGTGATATGAAGATGCGGCAGCAAGGGGAAAATCCGCTGCCGTGGCAGGATCATGGTGGCCAGCAAAACAGCCAGGCTTTCGCCCGCCTCGTTTGCGGTCATGGTCACCGGATAAAAAGTCGAAGCATCAATATGGCATTCAGGCTCTTCCGAAGGCTGAATAATTGTCATATTTTTAGCCAGACGCAGGAAGAGACGGGGCTGAATCTTGAAGGCCGGCACCCAGAAAGAAGCCGGCTGCTTATTCCAGGCCGGTTCAATCATTTTCGGCAGGTTAGCCTGGCGAACAAGATCAGCATAGGAATGAATCTCCAACCCATCGATTTCCACCTGCAGCCGCCAGAAAGGAATCTGCAATATCTCCTGTTTGTCCTCTGGGGGGAATACCGATGCTAAAACCGGTTGCAACCCTGCAAGTGAAGCTTTCCAGGCTGTATGGCAATTGGCGCAAAGAAGCACCAGGCTGTCGCGCTCACCTTTCAAATCCCAGCCGCAGGCAGGACAAAGGGCAGGAACAAAGGAAAGCTCACTGTCTGCAAGCGGCTCCTTTTGCAGGCGGTCATCCAATATGGCAGCTGATATTCCCGGCAGTTTCTTGTTATCAATAGCATCCTGAAAGTAATTTTCACCAACCCGTTTTACCGGCGCGTAAATCAGCGAACATTCCTCACCGATAAAGGCGCTGAAATCCATTTCCTCAGACCCGGCAGCCAGGCGTCGCTGATAAAGGGCCTGCACAGAGGTTTTTAAAGGATTTTCCACCGCCAGGAAACGGCCGGAAACTTCAGGGGTAACAAAATGAAGGGGAAGACTTTGGGGACGAAATCCCAGACTTTGGGGAAATCCCTGAATCTCAACAGCGCGGATACTGGTATCCAGAAGACGTTTAGCTATCTGATGCCCCCGGGAAGAAAACAACATGCCCTTTGCCCGCCAGTAGGGAACATAAAAGATTTCATCTTTATCCCGGTCAGCAGGAGGAAGGTAATAACGGCAGGCTCCCGACGTTGTCAGGTAAAGACGCACCCGGCAATAAGGACAGATAAAAAGACGGTCACTTTCTTCCAGGGTTACCGGTGCTCCACACTGGGGGCACTGGTGTTCAACCCGCAAGCCAGTCATTTAGAGTTTTCCACCACACTGGTTGCAGAAATGGGCATCAGGGAGATTCTCCGTCCCACAGGAAGGACAAATAATGCTTTCTGATTTCTGTTCCACCGGGGTTCCACACCGGGGACAGAATTTGGCATTCGGCGGCAGGTTTTTACCGCAATGAACACACTGGCTGATAACCAGCAGCTGGTGACCGCAAGCCGGGCAGAAACGAGCATCTTTTGCCACCGGAACATGGCACTCAGGACAGTGATACGATAATGATGCATCAACCTGGCTTTCATTTCCAGCAGGTTTCATCAGGTTGCTGAACATGGCCGGCATCATCAGCCCCAGACCGACACCCATCCCGGAACCGGCATCGCCGCCAGACTCGGGCATCTTCTCCATGGCCATGGCCGCCTTCATCTGCATCAACCGGTTCATATCATTGAACATGGACAAGCGCCCCCGGTCATCAATAGCCTGCTGTACTTCAGGAGGCGGCGTGATGGCATTAGTATAAAGAGCAGTCAGACCAAGGCCAAAACGGCCGAAATCATCTTCAAGACGCTGCCGCAGTTTTTCCGAGAGGGATTCGTAGCAGCCGGGCAGATCGAGGATACTGTCCAGCTCCTCTCCCAACAAATCATTAAATCGCGAAACAATAACCCGGTTCAAATATTCCTCGATGCTTTCGGTGGTATAAACTCCCTGGGTTCCCACCAGACGGTTGATAAACAAAATCGGCTGGACAACCTGGATATTGAAGACCCCGAAGGCCCGCAGGCGCACCAACCCAAGGCTGGAATCCTTGAAGGCCACCGGATCCCGGGTACCCCATTTCAGATTGGGAAAAACTTTCAGATTGACAAAATAGACTTCAGCCCGAAACGGACTGCTGAAGCCCCATGGCAGACTCAAGACCTTAGTCAACACTGGCAGATTGTGGGTTGACAGGGTATGACGGCCCGGGCCAATGGCGTCATAGGCTTTGCCCTGGTAGAAGAAGACGGCGGCCTGGCTATCGCGGACAATGAGCTGGGAGCCAAATTTCAACTCCCCCGAACCCTGTTCAGGAATACGATGGACCAGTTCCTGGCCACTGTCATCAAACCACTCTATAACTTCCAGAAAAATCAGATTGTCAGTTCCCATGTTCTCTCTTCCTTTCACCGCTGGAAGTGATCTCTTTTCCAGCGCTTCCATATTTTGTGACGATTACAGGTGATGTCCCGGCATCATCAAGAACAAAGCTTATTTTTCCCTATTCGGCTAAAAAGAGGTAAAGTTTAAGAGAATTTGAAAGATGATGGGGAGGAAAGGAGAAGAGAATCAGACGGTTTTCCGCTGACTGCCGGCGTATATTTCATACTCCAGCAAACGGCACTCAATTGGTCCGTTATACAATGGAATTTTTCGGGAGGCTTTCAACCCCACTTTTTTAGCCAGCTCCCGGTTACCGGTAAGAATAAAACCCCGGAAACCGGTACATTGCTGTTTAAAAAAGTCACCAATACGATGATACGTGGCGGTTAATTCATGCAACTCACCCAGGCGTTCGCCATATTCCGGATTAAGGACAACAACCCCACCCCCCGCCGGAACCAAAATTTGAGCAAAGTCACCCACCCCGAATTCAATCAAAGACTCAACCCCGGCCCGTTTAGCATTATTTCTGGCCATTTTTACCACCGCCGGATTACGATCCGAGGCAATGATGCGTCCAGGCAGTGAATGCTTCACCTGCATGCGGGCTTCCTGTTTCAATCGCTGCCAGGTCGACCGGGGAAAATCCAAAAGATGCATGAAAGCAAAATTCTGACGCTGCAGGCCTGGAGGGGCATTAAGAGTTTTCAATGCCGCTTCGATGGCCAGCGTCCCACTGCCACACATGGGATTCAGGAAAGAACCGGTCCCATCCCAATCAACTTCCTGAACCACTACCGCCGCCAGGGTTTCCTGCAAAGGTGCAGATCCCCCTTCCTGGCGATAACCCCGGCGCGCCAGGGATTCACCAGACGTATCCAAATAAATCCCACACTGGTTTTGCTTCCAGAAAACATGGACAACTACCCCATGCCGCCGAGGACCGGAATCCGGACGGCGCCCCATCAACCGGCGAATCCGATCAACAATAACATCCTTGGTTTTCTGGTTGATAAAACGCCGGTCGCGCACAGACGGATGCTCCACTACCGAGGTAACCGACAGGTAGCCGTCAGCGGGGATATATATCTCCCACGGAATGCGGGCAAGCAATGAAAAGAGTTCGTTCTGAGTTGGACATTCCAATGATTCAAGCTGGAAAAGAACCCGCTGGCCAGTACGGCAATGGAGATTGAGGCGCATGGCATCCACCAGCGTACCCCGGGTCGAAACACTGGCAACGGATTCAGCCACAACCGGAAATCCAAGCTGTTTCAGCTCCGCGGATAAAAATGGTGGAATACCTTTGGCACAGGGAATGAGCAACGTGCCGGATTGGGAAAAAACAGACATAATGCAAGGGACCTCAGAAAAGGATTTCCGTCCCCACCCCTTTTTCGGTAAAAATTTCCAGCAGCAGGCAATGGGACAGACGGCCATCGACGATATGGGTCTTTTTTACCCCGCCTCGCATAGCATCCAGGCAACAGTTAATCTTCGGCAGCATTCCCCCGACGATCTCGCCGCTGGCAATCATGGTTTGAACCTCTTCATGTGGCAGTGAGGACAAGAGCTCCCCATTTTTATCCAGGACACCGGGAACATCCGTCAGCAGAATCAATTTTTCCGCCTGGAGGGCAGCCGCCACTGATCCAGCCACCAGATCAGCATTAATATTATAGGTTTCGCCGTTTTCATCAACGCCCACCGGGGCAATAACCGGGATGAAACCGGTATTATCCAGGGAACGGAGAACTTCAGGATCAACCTTCCTGACAACCCCAACCTTGCCCACATCAATAATCTCCGGGGGCCGATCAGCCTGGGGAGTATCATACATCAGCAACTTTTCCGCTTCCAGCAGATTGCCATCCTTGCCACTGAGGCCCACTGCTTTGCCACCCTGCCGGTTGATAAAATTGACAATCATCTTGTTAACTTTTCCCACCAGAACCATTTCCACCACATCCATGGTTTCCTGATCAGTCACTCGCATCCCCTGAACAAATAAACTTTCCATGCCCATTTTTGCCAGGACTTCACCAATCTGCGGGCCGCCACCATGAACAATAACCGGGTTAATGCCGATAAATTTCAGCAGCACCACATCTTCGGCAAATGACAAGCGCAACTGCTCATCCACCATGGCGTGGCCGCCATATTTAATCACAAACGTTTTGCCGTAGAAGGTACGGATAAACGGCAGGGACTCGATCAGGGTCTGGGCTTTCTGGATCAGTTTCTCCATCTTTGCAACTTTCACCATATTGGACATTTGAAAGGCCATTGGCCGTTTTTCAGCTGATTGCTGACTGCTGAATGCTTCTGAGTAAGTAATTGCAACATATTGAAATGATAGGTTTTTTGTTTATCGATATCTCAGGCTTATGGAGCAAATGCCTAAAGATATCACCTGGAACAATTACTTAGTTTTCCAGATGTGTGCCCACAGTATACGGGGTGAAAGCGCTTTTTAAAGAATATAGCGACTGAGATCCTCATCCTCAGCTATATCTTCAAGCTTTCGTTTAACCTCCTTGGCATCGATAGAAACCTTGACACCTTTCATTTCAGAAGCATTGAACGATACTTCATCCAGAAGACGTTCCAAGATAGTATGCAGTCGCCGGGCACCGATATTTTCATGGTGTTCATTGACATAACAGGCAATTTCAGCAATTTCTTCAATGGCATCATCGGCAATTTTCAGCTGCACACCTTCGGTTTTCATTAATTCCACATACTGGGTAATCAGGGCATTACGCGGTTCTTTAAGGATTTTGACAAAATCCTCCTTTCCCAATGAATCCAGCTCTACCCGGATCGGAAACCGACCCTGCAACTCGGGAATCAAATCAGAAGGCTTAACGGCGTGAAAAGCCCCGGCTGCCACAAAAAGAATATGATCGGTTTTAATAATCCCATATTTGGTATTCACCGATGATCCTTCAACAATGGGCAATAAATCCCGCTGGACCCCCTCACGGGAAACATCGGGACCAGTACTGCTTTCACGGCCAACTACCTTATCTATCTCATCGAGAAAAACAATCCCGTGTTGGGCCACCCGCCGCTTGGCTTCGGTCACCACTTTATCCATATCAACCATCCGCTGGGCTTCCTGCTCCACCAGGAATTCATAAGCCTCAGGGACCTTCATCTTTTTCTTCCGGGTTTTCTGCGGCATGATATTTTCAAACATATCCCGCAGATTAATATCCATTTCCTCCATCCCGGCAGCAGAAAAAATTTCCACCACCGGAGTCGAACGCTCGGTTATTTCTATGTCCACCAGGCGTTCATCCAGTTTACCAGAACGGAAAAGCTGCCGCAGTTTTTCCCGGGTCTTTTTTTGTGGTTCGGCTTCCGGCGGCAGAATAATAACTTCAGCAGTTTCAATTTCACTAACATCATCACTAGCTGCAGGTTCAGAAACAGGAGGAGATTGCACCGGCGCCGGCAGGAGGATATCAAGAAGACGCTCTTCGGCAACCATCCGGGCCTTGCCCTGGACATTTTCAGCCTCCTCAGCCCTGACCATGGTGACTGCCAGTTCCGTCAAATCCCTGACCATGGATTCCACGTCGCGGCCCACATAACCAACTTCAGTAAATTTCGAAGCCTCCACTTTAATGAACGGTGAATGGGCCAGTTTTGCCAACCGGCGGGCAATTTCGGTCTTACCGACCCCGGTGGGACCAATCATGATAATATTTTTCGGGGCTATCTCATCACGCAGCTCGCCCGGGACCTGCTGGCGCCGCCAGCGATTGCGCAGGGCTATAGCCACCGCCCGTTTGGCATCATTCTGACCAACCACGTATTTATCCAACTCGGCGACAATTTCACGGGGTGTTAACGTTGACATGAATTATTTCTCCTCCTCACCATCAACCAATTTTTCAATGGTAAATTGGTTATTGGTATAGATACAAATTGTTGAAGCTATGGACAGCGCTTCTTTAACGATTTCAGTAGCGGGAAGCTCTGTATGTTTGACCAGGGCTTTGGCAGCGGCCTCCGCGTAGGGTGCGCCTGAACCAATACCCACCACATGATCATCCGGCTCAATGACATCACCATTTCCTGACAATACCAAGGTATACTCCTCATTGCCAACAATCAACAACGCTTCCAAGCGACGAAGCATCTTATCCATCCGCCAGTCCTTGGCCATTTCCACCGCTGCCCGCATCAGATTACCGTTATACTGGTTCAATTTTTCTTCAAACCGCTCAAAAAGAGTAAAAGCATCGGCAGTGGAACCAGCAAAACCGGCCAGAACCTGATGGTCAAAAAGCCAGCGGACTTTTCTGGCTCTATGTTTCATCACTGTGTCACCCATGGTGACCTGGCCATCGCCACCAATCGCCAGTTCCTTGCCAGTACGAACGGCAAGAATTGTTGTTCCTTTAAACATAAAAGATTCTCCTTTTCATGTTAACTCAACTTTCTGACTTCTGTTACCCGAATACATTATCAGGATGTTCGGGCTTGGCTCATAGCGGCATTGGGCGCCGAACGAATCACCACGATCATTCCCGCTTCATTGCCAGGGGATGCGCCTGGTCATAAACTTCCACCAATCGTTTAATATCCAGATGAGTATATCTCTGGGTAGAGGAAAGGCTGCTATGGCCAAGAAGCTCCTGAATGCTTCTCAAATCCGCCCCATTCTGCATCAGGTGCGTTGCAAATGAATGACGGATAGAATGCGGTGAAAACGGTTTGAAAATTTTAGCCTGCCGCAGATATTTTTCCAGCATCCGGGCTACCGAACGGGAGGTAAGGCGGCGGCCACGAACATTCAGAAACAGGGCGTCATCCCCTTCCCTGGCAGGGATCCTGACGGCAATATATTCCTTCAGCCAATGTTCAGCCATACTTCCCAAAGGGATGATCCGTTCTTTCCGCCCTTTACCAATAACTCTGACAACCTGGGAAATAAAATCAACCTGGGATATATTCAGGGCAGTCAGTTCCGCTACCCGCATCCCGGAAGCATAGAGAAGCTCCATAATCCCCCGATCACGTTTTCCTGAAACCGTATCAGGGGAAATGGTTTCCAGCAACGCCTTCATTTCGTCAACTTCCAGATAGGCCGGCAGATGCTGACCCTGCCGGGGAGTTACCAGTAAATCAGCCGGATTATCAAGCCTCCATCCACGCTTCCTCAAAAAAGAAAAAAATGATCTGATGGTTGCCAAGCGCCGGCTGACCGTCGCCCGGCTTGTTTTTTGCAGCTGCTCCCGCAAAAAAGTCCTTAAATGCTGTTCCTCTACTTCACGCCAGCACTGGTCCGATTTTTTACTCAGCTGAAAACGATTCATAAGAAATCGGTAAAGGCTATCAAGATCGGAACGATAAGCTCTGACGGTATGCTCAGAATAACGCCTTTCCACGGACAGATAGCGGATAAAATCCGCCCGCGGACAAATTCTTTCCCCAAGCATAAAAACAGAACCTCCTAAAGACATTTATTAGACCATAATGGCCAATTTATCAACTATTAAAGTCTTATAAGTATTGGGATGCTTTCTTGACTATGGCCGGGCAATGGGCTAAAAATAGGGCCGTAAAATTTATAATTTCAATGGATCAACCAGCTGAATAAGTGAAAAATTTTGATTGAAAAAAAACACGCCATTTATTTTTTCCTGCTGCTCTCCCTGCTGGCACATCTATGGCTTTTCTACCATTACCGCAGCTGGTCACCTGAGGCAGACCTGCAAAAACTTTTTGCTTCAACTAATAAAGAACCAACTCCCATAAGCATCATAGAACTGCCACCGGAGAAAGAATCTCCAAAAAAACTTAAAAAAAAACCAATCAATCCCCGCTTCCTGACCGAAAAAAACCGCCGGGCAGAGCATGAAACAAGACTTAAAAAACAAATTCCTGATTCCGGTCCTGACCAAATAAGCCGTCCGGCAACACCACCTCCGGCCCCGAAAAAATCGGTGATTTCGCGCCCGAAACCAGCAGTAAAACCAGTACCAAAGGCGCAAAAACAAGTGCCAAAAAAGCCGCAAAAAACCGCAGAAAGCAAACAACGGCAGCCAATGGGTAAAATCCCCATAAACAGGCAATCAAAAGCCTTACAAAAAGCCAGGCGTTCGGTCAGCAAAAAAGAAACAGCAGAAGTCAAGTCACAATCAAAGGCAGCAAAAAAACTGTTCCCCAGCTATGATGAATTGACCCAAATATCCCGGGAGAGTGCCAAAAAACAACGGGCAAGCAAACTACCGGAAGATATTGACAGTGGCAAAAATATTCAGCTGAATACGGAACAGTTCAAGTTCCATTCCTATTACATCAATCTAAAGCGGAAAATTGAGCTGGTCTGGGAGTACCCGTATCTGGCCAGGGCATCCGGCCTGCAGGGCAGACTACTGATGAGATTTGTGATCAACCGGGATGGAAGCCTGGCGGAAGCTAAGGTCCTACGATCATCGGGATTTGCACTACTGGATCAGGAAGCTATCAGGGCGGTGCATGATGCCTCCCCATTCCCGCCATTACCGGCACGAATGGAGACGGAACGTCTGGTTATCAATGCTACCTTTGAATATATACTGGGTTACAAAACTATTCACTAACCTACGTTAAGCGATGAGCAGTTAGCCATCAGCGTTTAGCTTTTCAAAACCAAGACATTATATTAATAACACCCAACAAGTGACAGTTTACAATAGTAAACATCCTGTAACCATTAAACTCGTAGCTAAAATCTTAATTCAGAACTATGCCGCTGCAGCTTTATCTTTGGCGGCTGGTTTGCTCTCTTTTTTCTTTTCGTTTTTAGCTTCGTTTTTGATTCCTGCTTCCCCGGTATGCCCCTTCCCTTTGCCCTTGCCATAATCGGTCACATACCAGCCTGATCCTTTCAAAATAAAACTGGTCGATGAAATTAATTTACTCACCGGCCCGCCACATTCAGGACATTCCTTTACCGGCTCATCGGTTATTTTCTGCAAGAGATCAAACTGGTGCTGGCATTTTTCACAGCGGTATTCATATATCGGCATTTGACAAACTCCCTACAATAACTAAATAGTATCATGTAACCACATGGAATTAATTACTTTTCCATTCGTCTAAGTTGTACTTTCACCCGGGAAAAACAGGCTATATAATTCCTTATACCCCCAGTTTCTGCCGCAAAAGCGCCGGGTCCATCTCCGGAATTGCAAAGGTTTTCAACCTCGACTTGAGCCCACCGACCTGCTCCACCTGGGATTTTGGCAAGCCAAGCAACCGAGCCAGAAATTCGCGGCACATTTTGTTGGCTGCACCTTCTACCGGCGGGGCTGTCAGACTGATCTTTACCGCCTCCCCATGGATGCCGAGAACACGATTCGCGGACGCCCGCGGTTGGAGCTGTACCCGAAACAACAGCCGACCCTTGCTTTCGCGATACCACAAGCTCATCAGCAGAATACCAACTGCCCGCCGACATAATCCAGCAATCAGCCGGAAAGACGGTAAGCAAGATCAATTAATGACTGAACGAGAAAAGATCGGAGAAAAATAATAATCAGAAAAACAACCATGGGAGAAAAATCAATTCCCATACCATAACTGGGAATCATGCTCCTGATTTTATATAATACCGGCTCCGTCACCCGGTAGAGGAACCTGACAATCGCATTGTAGGGATCAGGATTCACCCAGGACAGTATTGCCCGGGCAATAATAAGCCACATATAGATGGAAAGGACAACATCCAGAATCTTGGCAAAACCTATCAGTAAATTACTCAAAACAAACATATATCCTTCCCCAAAACGGTTTAAATCGCATATTCTGCATCAATCCACCAAACCAACAACGGCAATTTGCCGGCCCATTATACCATGCTCTCGGCGATAGGAAAAGAAAAAATTTTTGCAAGCCGTACACAGGTCTGCCACCTTCACTGCGGTTGGCAGAACCCCCATTTCCTGGAGTTGCAAAACCTGTAGCCGCACCAGATCCAGATAATAATCGCCGGACAACTCATCATACCACGTATGGTCAACAGCAAAAGGAAGCTCTGCCGCAAATTTCCTTATAAGTTCTTCTCCTACCTGATAACAGCAACGGCCGATACAGGGACCCAGTAAAACCAGCAAATCAGCTGGGGCAACCCCATAATTTATTTCCATGGCTTTCATTGTCCGGGGAACAACCCGGGCCAAAAGTCCCCGCCAGCCGGCGTGGACAGCCGCCACTGCCCGAGCCTGCCGGTCAATGAGTAAAACTGGCAGGCAGTCAGCAGTCATAATGCCAAGCAGGATTCCCCGGGCAGCGGTTATCAGTGAATCTGCCGGCTGATTTTCCAATTCATTGATCGCCATCGGAGTACTACTGTCCAAAAGCAAAAAGCGGTTGCCATGAACCTGGGAAGCAGTACAAACCGGCACCCCTTCACGCCCGGTCACCGCGGCAGACAGCAAAAGACGATTCTCCTCCACCATCCGGGGATCATCACCCACATGATAAGCCATATTGGCAGTCGCATAGGGCGGATCACTTATCCCACCCTTCCGGGTAGAAAACGCAGCCCAAACCGGCAGTCCGGTATCGATGCTAAGATAGGAAATGGGGCCTGATTCGTCAAGGTCAAAAGGCGAATTGTGCTTCATTTAATTCCCGTTCTGGTCAAGCTGCCGGAGGCGGTGCAGTAAATCTTCCATATCATCAGGAGCCGGAGCAGTGAATTCCAGGTATTCCCCGGATCGTGGATGGACAAACCCTAAGAGTCTGGCATGCAAAACTTGTCGGGGGAAATTCCTTAAAAAAGCCAGCTGGCCATCGCCGGCATACTGGCGTTCAATACCTTTTTTCCCATAAATCTGGTCTCCCACCAGAGGATAAGATGCTTCGCTCAGGTGAACACGAATTTGATGGGTACGGCCTGTTTCCAGCTTGAGACGTAAAAAGGTTGTCGCTGGCAACCGTTCAAGCACTTCATAGTGAGTGACTGCCCGCCGCCCGCCTCGCATAACTGAAGCCATTTTTTTACGATCCCGAGGATTACGTCCCAAATTGGAGGCAAAACTTCCTTTTGTCTGTTTTATCCGACCGTAAACCAGGGCCACATATTCCCTGGCGATGGTATGCTGTTTAAACTGCAGGGATAAATGCCGATGCGAAAAATCATCCTTGGCCACCACCAGCACGCCGGAGGTATCCCGATCAAGTCGATGAACAATGCCCGGGCGCAACTCTCCTCCGATTCCAGCCAGATCATGGCAATGATGCAAAAGCGCATTAACCAAGGTACCATCCCAGTTGCCGGCTGCAGGATGAACCACCAATCCCGCCGGTTTATCAAGCACCAGCAAACTTTGATCTTCATAAATAATATCCAGGGGGATGGCTTCGGGAAGTACCCGTATGGGTTTTGTCGGGACAGGATTATTAAGCCTGATCTCCTCACCTCCCATCAACATGAACGAGGTTTTTCTGGCTTGGCCATCCACCAGCACAAGTCCGTCCCTGATCAGCGTCTGCAGTCGACTCCGGGAAAATTCAGCTGCTGCCTCATGGAGAAAGATATCCAACCTTTTTTTGCCGTCACCGGCATACGTGTAGGTAAGCACATTCTGGGATACAACCGGTTCACTCATAGAATCGCTTCATTTTTCAAGGAAATTCAGGGGATGAATTATTTCGCAGAAGTTTTTACAGAAACCATTTTTATCAGTTTTTCCGCCTCCGGAAAATCATTTTTCAAGACCAGGGCTTTTTCCAAATACGTCAACGCTTCCGACCACATTTCCTTGCCAATATATGCTCTGGCGAGATTAAAATGAAGGATGGGATCATGGGTACTTATTTTCAGAGCCTTGCTATAATTGGCAATGGCTTCATCATACATTTTATTCTGGCGCAAATCTATCCCAAAATCGTTAAAAATATGGCTATTGTCCTCTTCAAAAAGGGCATCTATCTGTGACAGCTGGCGAAATATCTCCTGGGCCTTTTCCTTCTCACCTTTTTCCAGATGCATCTTTCCCAAGCCATAATGGGCTCTGACGTTTTCCTCATCAATTTTCAAGGCTGAATCATACTCAAACTCAGCACTGTTATATTCCTTGCGTTTAAGATGCAGATTGCCTCGGGATGCACGTTTGTCCGCTTCCGCTTTTTTCTGCAAGTGACCATCATCAAGCTTTTTTGACGGCAGCAGATAATCTTTTTTGGGTTTGCAGCGACGAAGGAACTCCTCCCTTTCCACCACTTCCCTAATGTTGGTCGGCTCCCCCTTCATATTTAATAAGCACATTTCCACGGTCCCGTCCGGACGTTCTTTCGCCAGAAAAATATTTTCCCCGGTGGTCTGACGTTTAGTCGCCCCGGTTCCCAAAGATATTTTTACCTGTTCACTGTAATATCCATCAATTTTGTCGGCTTCAGCCATCAAATTAAGCTCCTTATAAACAACGATTGAAAATCCATCCCGCCGGAACAATAAACATAATCACCATTTCAACTCAACACCAAATATATCCAGCTATTTTCCCTATTTCGGCAATAATAATATTTTTTTAAGCCCTGGTAACCAAAAAAAATTCTCAATGGTCACCTTGGCTTACTAAAAACCGTTAAATAATCCGCTGGACCTGCCGAAAGTAAGTGTAATCTGAAACATAAACTCACCGGATATCAACAATTAAAATTATGAATACGCTCAAAACCACATTGAACAAACTGGAAGAATTTTTCCAACAGAAAGATTCAGGAAATCTTTTTCAACCACTGGAAATTCCACCTCCAGATGACCCACTCTACCTTTTGTGCACCCGAATTAATCAATTCCTTGAACGACTTTCAGCCCCGGCCGTTACAAAAAACCTTGAAAACCCGTTATTAGCGGTAATCCTGGAGAATGCCCCCTATGGAATCGTCAATATCGATGCCCAAGGGGACGTACATTTCAGCAATCGGCTGGCTGATTTTCTGCTCGTTGAGTCAAACAAATCACTGAACGGCTTAAATCTCATTGAAGTCCTGGCAGAAAGAAAAGCTGACACCAAAAATCTTCACCTGATCATTGATGGAAACCCCGGATTACAACCACAACGGATAACTGTTTCCTTACCTGACAAAGATGGCTCCATCACCCTTTCTTTTACCATGATACCGTACCTGGATGCTGATAACAGTCAACAGCAGTTTTCCATTTTCATTGAGGATTTAACCGGAAAAACCACCCTGTCAGATGCAATAGAATGCTACACCGAGAACCTGGAATCCATGGTCAAGAGCAAAACCAAAGAAATTCAAGCCATGCAGGTTAAAATTATTGAAGCTGAACGGGCCGCCGCAATGATCGGCACGGCGGGAGGCATCGCCCATGAATTGAGGCAACCATTAACGGCCATTATCGGTGCCTCAGAGCTGCTAGCTGATAATCCCACCAAAACCCTGGATGACAGGCAGGAGCGAAAGCTCAACATAATTTACCAGCAATCTTTGCGGATGGCAGACATTATTAAAAAGATGGAAGAACTGATATCATATCAAACCAAAGACTATATCACCGGAACAAAAATACTGGATATCAATGAGTCCAGCAGGCAGAAATAGAAAAAGACCGAATTGGCAGCAATCCCAGTCCTTTCAATAACAAGCAAAACATGTGGCGGGAACCCGTCCCGGAATTAGGATGCTCATGAGAAACCACTTTTAGCCGCACAAGAGCCCGTCGAAGATGAACTGCGGGAAATGGCGCAGGCGGCCACCTTCTTAACCGGTTTTGGAGCCCCACACTGAGGACAGGTCAAAAAGTCACTTCCCTCTCCCATTTTTTGAAGCACTTCAAAGCAATGACCACATTTTTGGCAACAATATTCATAAATAGGCATAAGTTCTTCTCTTTCTTTATGATTTTATTTATCCTGGCAATCCGTACGGCAATCCATCCCCATATGATCCATAAGCGCATGGACAATCATTTTACTGATCTCATCGCTGACCCAGTAGCGCATGGACACCCCCTCTCTGGCGGAAGCAACTATACCTTTGCCTTTTAATACGGAAAGGTGCTGGGAAACAGTGGCTTGGGGCAAGTTAAGACAACTCCATATATTTTTAACACAAGACTCCTCGGTTAAAAGAGTCTGAACAATGCGAAGGCGGATAGGATGTCCCAAAACCTTCAAAATCTCAGCTATCCGGACACATACCTGATCACTCACGGTCGACCTCCTGCCAGTATCAACAACATAACGAACAAAATAGTACCCTTACTTCCCTGTCTGCCTAATCATTATCAATATATATAAATTATGTAAAGCGGAAAAATCATTTTAATGATGACGGTGGATAACAAGCATTGATTAGAGAACTCATCCGCGAATTCGTTATTGGAACAAAAAATCTCTTGTTTATCACCACAAGATATGAAATAGCATACGGGAAAAATCTAGGTTATAGCCAGAAAGAGCAGGAATTAGCCATTTTTATGAATAATTCAGAACAACATATTGAAAAACTGGATATTTTCATTCACCTTGATGAAGTGGATGGGGAACAATATGCCTACCTTTCTATCCGGCCCAACTCACGCATCCTGAACCCGTCCGCAGCGGCGGTAAAGAGTGAAATCCTGGTCAAAATGCAAGAGGTAATTGCTGGCAGTAGAATTATCCACGGCCTGCCAAACACACAAAAGCTGAAAAATCATATCGCCACCTACCTGGAAGGATACCAGAAGCAGGGAAGGTACCGGAATTATTTTACCATCCAGCTGGCATCCCCAACTCTACCCCAACCAGGAAAGAACAGTTTCCTGGAGGAACTTATTGATCTGGAACTAAAACCGGGGAAAATCAGCGATGAAAAAACGGGGAAAATAGATTATCATGATTTGGGATTCAGTGACAAATTGGTTAAAAAGAACAGTGATATCGCTATTTTGACCCATGCGACTGCCGGCATTGATGGATCAACCATTTATGGCGATCCCATTCCGGCTGAACCGGGTAAAGAAGTAATTAAACTTGCCTATGACCACAAATCAATCACCGCCGAGGAACAGCCGGAAAAAAACCGGACAATTCTCAAAGCACTAATTACCGGTTTTCTCTACCGTGATCCCGCCAAAGGTTTTTTCATTGACCCTGATGTTCTGGTTAGCCAGGTGGATTTTTCCACCGGCAACATTGCCATAAAAGAATTCAGCCAGGTATCAACCGCCATTAAGGTTGAGGGGTCCAATAATATTCTCCAGGATACGGTAAAACCGGGATTCACCCTGATGGCTAAGAAGATCACGGTCAACGGCAACGTTGGCCGGGGCGCCGTGTTGAAAGGGGAAAATATCAAAATTTCGGGGATTGTCGATCCGGGTGCCAGGATCATCGGCAAGCATATCTCCATTAACAAGGTGGTGGGGGCCTTCATTGAAGGAGATGATATCCAGATCAACGCCGTGGTTGAAAATAGCACCGTCATCGGCCGGCAGATAATAGTTGAAACCTGCATAACCTCAATCATGAAGGGTTCTGAGGTTATCATTAGTGATGCCATGCATGCCGGAACAGTAACCGCCGGCACTTTTATTTACTGCCATGGTATTTTCGGCAGTGGAAAATCAGTCCTGGGTATTGATCCTATGGCTTTACCAGCTTACCAGCAGCAGGAAGAAGAAATAAACCTGGAAATGAAAAAGTTGTCAGCCAAACTCGATCATTTCATCCCTCAAGTGACCAAAAAAGTTCATCTCCAATCTCAACTTGAAAAAGAAATCACCCATCTTTTTCAAACTATCGAACAACAGAAAAACATGAGTCTGACCGACCAGCAGAGAGCCGCAATTATGCAGTTGATTTCCCATGGGCAAATCGATGAACTCCGCGAACGACTGCAGATCTCCATAACTGCAATCATGGTAAAACGTCTTAAAACCTACCATTTGATCTCCCAGGAAATTGCCGAACTAAAGATCAGCGAAGATGCCATTATCAAGGAGTTTTCCGCTATTAAGCAGAAGCTCATCGAACTCAAGCTGTCCTACAACCACGGGCTCGTTGTGGTAAACAATCATGGTAACGGTGAAAGCCAGATAGAGTTTGCAACTTTTTCCCGGCCGCCGGAGGCCATCAGTCAGACCACACTTTTCAGTTTCAACCGTCAAGAACAAAAAATCTTTGCCAGTACTACCCCTTTTTCCTGGAAACAGGAAGATAGTCGATTAGCTCCCTTGAGTCCCCAGGCATTGAAGATAATTAACCAATTTTCTGCTGCCATCAAACCATGAGTGATAGCAAACAGCGAATTATCCGGGCCGCTGGAATCGTCAGCAGCGCCACTTTTGCCAGTCGGATTCTTGGTTTCGTCCGAGACATGGTTATTGCTCGTTTTCTGGGCACCAGTTTTACCGCCGATGCCTTTTTTGTCGCCTTCAGAATTCCCAACTTGCTCCGCCGGCTTTTTGGCGAGGGCTCACTGACCGCTTCTTTCATCCCGGTTTTCAGCCGTTATCTGGCAGAAGATAAACGACAGGAAGCCCGTGACATTGCCCAGACGGCACTCACCTTGGTTTCTATCATCCTCGTCCTGGTAACCATTGCCGGAATCATTTTTTCACCACTGATTGTTAAATTGATCGCCCCCGGATTCCAGCACAATCCCGATAAATTTCAGCTCACTGTTTTTCTCAGTCGCATCATGTTTCCTTACATCCTGCTCATCAGTCTGGTGGCGCTGTCCATGGGAATCTTAAATTCCGTCGAACATTTCTTTGCCCCGGCCCTGGCGCCGGTATTACTGAATATCTGCATGATCACTGCCATCTGCCTGTTCAGCCGACCCCTGGGAAATCCGGCCCTGGCCCTTAGCATAGGTGTCATCCTGGGGGGTATTACCCAACTGGCTTTCCAAGTTCCTTTTCTACACCGGGCAGGATTTTCACTGGTCCCTAAATATCATTTCCGTCATCCGGCAATCAAAAATATCATGAAACTCATGGGACCATCGCTCGTGGGCCTGGCCATCACCCAGATCACCATTTTTGTCAATACGCTGCTGGCTTCATTTCTGGTTGATGGCAGTATTTCATATCTTTACTATTCCGACCGACTGGTCCAGTTTCCCTTAGGTATTTTTGCCGTCGCTTTAGGAACAGCAATTCTGCCAACGTTAAGCAAACAGGCTCATGGCGAGCAATGGGCTGACTTTTCCCAAACCTTCTCCCTGGCCATCCGAGGATTGTTGTTCATCACCCTGCCGGCCATGGCCGGGCTGATTGTCTTGAGCAAACCTATCATCTACGTCCTTTTTCAACGGGGCCATTTCGATGCCAATTCAACCATCATGGTCTCCCAGACACTGATTGCCTACACCTGCGGGTTATGGGCCTACGCCGCCCTGCGTATCATTGTGCCAACATTTTATTCGCTTCAGGATGCCGCTACCCCGGTGAAGGTCGGGGGAATCGCCTTAGTAATAAATATTATTGTTGCCCTGGCATTAATGTTCCCGCTCAAACATATCGGCCTGGCCCTGGCGACTGCCATATCAAGCGCTGCCAATTTTCTTATTCTACTTTTTCTCCTGCTCAGGAAAAAACAGCAACAACTGAAAATCAGGGGGATCCTGAAACCCCTGATACAGGCACTGGCGGCATCAGGCATTATGACTGCATCATTATTATTGCTGACTAAATTTCCCTGGTTTGCCATCAGCTATAGCCACCAGTTGCTAGATGCCGGGAAATTAATAGCCCTGGTTATTGCCGGTGGATTGATATATGCCGTCAGTTCCCTGGCCCTGGGAAGCCGGGAAATGGCTGCCGTGGCCGCTCTGGTTCGAAAAAAGATACCATGAAAAACTCTACAGCCAGGAAATTTATTCTTCTCGCTATCATGGCCATTATCCTGGCCATGGCAGTCGCAAGCATCGAACTTTATCGATTCGCTCAGCGACCATGTGTCCGGGAAACCACGGTTTTTCAGGTTAAGCCTGGAGATTCACTACAAAAAGTCAGCCGAGATCTTGAGAAAAGAGGTCTTGTTTCTTCCTCCAGGAAATTTTCCCTTACTGCCCGGATTCGTGGTCTGAGCAACCGGATTCAAGCCGGAGAATATGAATTTCAACCCGGGGAAACTCCATCTAACATCATCGAACAACTGACTGCCGGCCGGGTAAAAACCTACCAGATCACCATTCCGGAAGGCTTTACGATGAGGGAAATTGGCGATCTGCTGGCTGATACCTGTGAAAAAAATGAATTCAATCAACTGATTATCGACTTGAAATTCATCCAGAAATGGGGAATCAAGGCATCCAATTGCGAAGGCTACCTGTTCCCCAGCACCTACCATTACACCAGAAACACCCGCTGCTGGCAGTTGCTGTCTCTCATGCTCAAAACTTTTACTGACCAGTATCAAATGATCTCGGATGGGGTCATTAAGCCATCATCCTACAGCCGTCATGAATTGGTTACCCTGGCTTCAATCGTCCAGAAAGAGACTGGCAATGAGGAGGAAATGCCGCTCATCGCCGCAGTGATCTTCAACCGGCTACGCAAAGGTATGCGACTGGAGTGTGATCCTACGGTTATCTACGGACTGGGGGAGAAATTTGACGGCAATCTACGGAGAAAAGATTTGAGGGATTCCTCACCTTACAACACCTATCGACACCGGGGACTGCCACCAGGACCCATCTGCAATCCGGGGGCCAGTGCTCTGCGGGCGGTTAATTTCCCGGCTAAGGTTAATTATCTCTACTTTGTCTCCCGCAACGACGGCAGCCATCACTTCTCATCTACCCTGAGGGAACACAATCAAGCAGTTAACCGCTTTCAAAAGAGGAGGGGAAAAGCAGGGAAGTGAGAGATGATGTTCTCGTAAAAAGCGCCTTCAGCCTGCTCACGGGAAGATAATATCTTTTTATTGACTAACTCTCCGGCCATTTCATTGAAGTGTGCATGATTCGCAAAATAACAATTACACCTTCTTGTTCAAGGTAGGGAACAATGTATGGTAACCCACCGATAATTAACTCCCTGGTTCCATCAATTCGACCGGGCCGACCGAGACCTGGCTGAGTTGTTAAAAGTTGCATTGAGTTCCAAATTTTTTGAGCAACCATTTGAGCATTCGTCGGACTCTCTTTAGCGATATACTTAACGGCAGCATCCAGATTGTTAAGGGCTTTCTTTGTCCACCTAATCTGCATGCACACCCCATTTGGCAAAACCTTTTACTACCTCTTCAGGGGTAGCAGTTTCACCATTTGCTACTTCATCGAGCCCAGCTCTCACTTCCTGTATAAACCACTCCTCATAGTTTAAAAAACGCTCGACAGCTTGATTGATAAGCCAAGTTCGTGACCGGTTAATATTTTTCGCCATGGAATCGACTCGTGCAAGCATCATTTCTTCCATGCGGATTGTTGTTGCCTTCATATACCCCTCCTTTTCTACAATATTCATTTGTATTTACATTGAATATCTAGATCATATTACGGAAAAAAACAAGAAGTAAAATCCATCCGTTTCGGAATCAATGCTTTTCATGCTACCCAGCATCTTTCCTGGGGGAAAACACAAACCAATAGAAACCAATAGAAACCAATAGGGTCAAACTCGATTGAAGTAAATATTCGGTATTGTTTTCAAACTACCGGGATTGGGGTCATTTCTTGACGAAGGCGTATCGTGATATTTTCTTTTATTGGTGATTTTCAATAGCCTTTGTCACGATGTGACCCCTGGCGAAGCAGGGCGAAGCGAACCAACTTAATTACCCGCTGTAAGATAGTGTTTTTTTACGTAGCCGAATATTTACCGATTAAAATTATCAAAGGCAAACAAAAGGTAATCAGGTATCAAAAAAAATAGGGGAAATTGAGTAGGAAATTCGGTGAAATTCAGGAACAGCCACCGATCTATTTCATGAGTTGCGAAAAGGCGTATCGTGATATTTTCTTTTATTGGTGATTTTCAATAGCCTTTGTCACGATGTGACCCCTGGCGAAGCATTTTCTCACGGAGGCACCAGAGACTCAGAGACGCGGAAAAGAAGTTTGCTTTTCTCTGTGTCTCTGAGCCTCTGTGAGCGTTATTTTATTTTCGTTGTTAACCTAATAGTTACAAAAAATTTGCGGCGGACAAGGGGCAAAAGCCCCCCGCACCCCCCAATAACCAAATAATCATACACGCATCCCTTTTCTCCGCCTGCGAATGCCCAACAGACCAAGAAGCCCTGAGCCAAGCAACCAGATGGCCCCGGGAACGGGAACCGCTGAAACTTGTCCGCCGCGAACAGCCAACCCGCAGTGGCTGTTGTCCTTGGGGTCACCGCCCTGGTAGCCGTTTTTCATGATGAAGACCCAGCCGGAGTTCGAACTATACTCCGTGCCGGACCAGTACTGGCCCGCAATTAAATTGTCAAAATTGGTGGCGTTTAATTGTTCGGCAGTAGTAGTAGTAGTAGAACTCCCACTTAATCCCAGATCATTGTAAAACAGATCACCCATCTCAGAGGTGGTTTGGTCGTAGCCCGCATTAGACGATCCGGTGCTTGGCAGCCGCCAGGCAGCATCATCCCAGGCAACGGTAAAGCAGCCCGGATCGATATTGTAGGTTATAGACGAGTCAAGCCCGGCGGCCCAGGCTTTCTGACTGTACCAGTTAATTGCGTCATTAGTATAATCCAGCCAGACTATGGAGTTGCCGTTGTTGTCCTTGTCCCAGATCAGGTTGTAATCCAAGCCGCCATAGGTGGCTGTGCCGATGGTGGTCAAGCTCGCCTGGGCCAGGCCCGTCACGCATAACAGGGTCAGGCCTACTACTATCGCTGTTAATACTTTCTTCATTTACTTTCCCTCCTTTTTCGTTGAATTAGGTAAATTACTTCCACTATTTTTTCCTGAATAACACTATGTATGACTACACTAGCAATATTCACACCATACAACTATAAAATATACGGTTATTAAAATAGACAGCAAAAACAGCAACTTCTGAATTCTAAGATATCCCCTTTTTTAAAAAAATTGTATACAACTTCAGAAAACGTTAAAAAGTGGTAAAAATATGCCCAAATCGGATACTTTTCTACCCTTTTTGACGAATATTTTCATATTCCCCCCTGGCAAGCATAAAAAATCTTTGTTCGCCGCCGTGAGCTTGGCAGACAGAATGGCCGGGGTGACAGGTACGGGAGGATTAAAATGTAAGACCAACACCATAATCGGGCAAAAAGGCCATTTTCAAAGTAACTTCAAGTCCGGTAATCGGCATTGATGGAAACATACTCATGGGAAAGGTCGGTCGTCAGCAGGGAAAAACTACCATCTCCGGCATGCAGATCAATGGTAATGGTAAAGCTATCCTGCCGGAATACCCTGGCACCATCAGCTTCCCTGTAGTCAGGACACCTTTGGCCATCGGCTACCACTTGAATCCGGTCAAGCCAGATATCCACCCGCCCAGGATCCAGATCCACACCGGCATACCCTAAAGCCGCGATAATCCTCCCCCAGTTGGCATCCTCTCCATAAAAAGCGGTTTTCACCAGCAGGGAATGGGCAATGGTTCGACTGATCTTTTCCGCAGCCTGGCGATCAGGAGCATTCTTGACCAGGATTTCCACCATTTTGGTCGCCCCTTCACCATCTTTAACGATCATCCGGGAAAGCTCATCGGCAACCTGGTACAAACCGGCTTCAAAAACCTTTGCATCCGCATCGCATGCCAGGGAACAACCAGAGACGCCGTTAGCAAGGAGCAGAACCGTATCGTTCGTACTGGTATCCCCATCCACACTGATCCGATTAAAGGTTTTATCCACCACTCTCTTCAAAATTTCCTGCAGCCTGCTGCAGTCAATGGCAGCATCTGTCAGCAGATAGGCCAGCATGGTTGCCATATTGGGTTCTATCATCCCGGCACCTTTGGCAAATCCGCAAAGATGCACAACGCCGGTTGAAAGTTGCAGCGAAACCGAGCAGGTTTTAGATTGTGAATCTGTGGTCATGATGGCCGTAGCTGCAGCCGGCAGCCCGGAAGCTGAAAGAAGGTCGGGGAAACGCGGAAGAGAGGCAGCAATCATATCCACCGGCAGGGGTTCACCGATCACGCCGGTGGAAGAGATAAAAATCTGTTCTTCAGGAACAGAGAGGACAGACGAAAGTTCTTTGGCCAACTGTTTGACATCAGCCACCCCCTGATCACCGGTACAGGCATTGGCATTACCACTGTTCACCAGCACCGCACTGATTGGCATCGCAACAGCAAGCTGCCGTCGGCCATAGATGACCGGGGCCGCCGGAAATTTATTGGTGGTAAAAACCGCCGCCGCAACCGCCGGCTTTTCAGAAACAATGAGGGCCAGATCGAGTTGATCTCCTTTTTTCAGGCCGCAGTGAAGGACGGCGAAACGATAACCAGGACAGCCCATAACCGTTTTTTCCCTTTTCTCCTCAGAAATGTCTATATGCAAAGACCTTAGCTCATACCTTAAACCGTACACCTTAAACCGTACACCTTAAACCGTACACCTTATACCAGATATCTTTATCAGCGGCCACAGCAGCGCTTATATTTTTTTCCACTGCCACAGGGACAGGGATCGTTGCGACCGACTTTCTTCTCCTTATTTTTTACCGGCTGTTTTTTGCCCGACTCACCAACTCCTTTACCACGGCTCAATACCATATCCGTGTTTTTCCTTGTCTGGCGATCAAGCTCTGCCACCTCTTCATCCCGGGTCACCCGGATATGACAAAGCTGGGTAACCGCATCCTCTTTCACCCGAACCAGCATATCAACAAACATGTCAAAACCTTCACGCTGGTATTCCCGCAACGGGTCCTTCTGACCATAACCTCGCAGGCCAATACCTTCCTTCAACTGATCAATGCTATAGAGGTGCTCCTTCCACAATGTATCCAAAGTATGCAGCAAAACGATCTTTTCCAGCTGGCGCATGGTCTCAACGCCAATTTCCTGTTCTCGCTGTTCATAATAGCGATGCAAGCGCTGGGAAAAAAGTTCAATAAAAGAATCTTTATTCGCAAGCTCCTTGATCATTGGATCAGCAGCAAAATCAATCGTAAGACCAAAATACTGGCTGAATCCGGCGTTCAGCGCTTCATGGTCCCATCCTGACAAAGGATCTTTTTCAGCTACCAATGTCTCGATAAAATTGGTTGCCACTTCATCCATATATTCCAGCACCAGTTCATGAAGATTATCCTGGCCGAGAATATCCCGTCGCAAAGCATAAATGGTTTCCCGCTGCTTATTCATGACATCATCGTATTCCAGCAGCTGTTTCCGAATATCAAAGTTGTGGCCCTCAACCCGACGCTGGGCATTTTCAATGGCCTTGGAAATCATCCCATGTTCGATCGGCTCATCTTCCTCAATACCCAGGGTATCCATGACCTTTGAAATTCGCTCGGAACCAAAAATACGCATCAGATCATCATCTAAAGCCAGGTAGAAACGGGTAGAACCAGGGTCCCCCTGGCGACCAGAACGACCACGAAGCTGATTATCAATCCGCCGACTTTCATGACGTTCCGTTCCCAGGATATGCAGTCCACCCGCAGCCAGAACTTCTTCCCGTTCACGCTCACACTGGATCCGGAATTCGCTGAGTAGCTGTTCCCGCTCCACTTCTGGCATATCCTCCTTTATTTTTTTCTTTGCCAGCATCTCAGCATTACCACCCAGAACGATATCAGTCCCCCGCCCGGCCATATTAGTCGCGATAGTCAAAGCACCTTTTCGACCTGCCTGGGCAACAATTTCTGCTTCCTTCTCATGGAACTTGGCGTTGAGGACTTCATGGCGAACACCTTTCTTCGTCAGCATCTGGCTCAGTTTCTCGGAATCGTCAATGGAAATGGTTCCCACCAACATCGGCTGGCCATTTTGGTGACGCTCGATGATCTCCCTAACCACCGCCCGATATTTCTCCGTTTTGGTTTTATAAATCACATCCGGATTATCAATCCTGATCATCGGCATATTAGTAGGAATCACCATGACATCAAGATTGTAAATCTGTTTGAACTCCACTGCTTCCGTATCTGCGGTTCCGGTCATCCCAGCAAGTTTATTGTACATCCGGAAAAAGTTCTGGAAAGTTACTGAAGCCAGGGTTTGGTTTTCACTTTCTATCTTCACTCCTTCTTTAGCTTCTAAAGCCTGATGAAGACCTTCGCTGTAACGCCTTCCAGGCATAAGACGCCCAGTAAATTCATCGACAATCATCACCTGATTGTCTTTCACCACATAATCCACATCCCGCTTAAACAAAACATGTGCCTTGAGGGCCTGATTAACATGATGCAGGGTTTCCATCTGGGATGGTTCAAAAAGATTAGTAATCTTCAGCAGTTCCTCAATTCTGGCAACCCCCTGGTCGCTAAGTACAACTGTTTTGGTTTTCTCCTCAACCTCATAATCTGTTTTCTTGTCCAGCCGTGGTATAATTTTATCAATCAGATAATATTTGTCCGTACGATCTTCCGTCGGTCCGGAGATAATTAAAGGAGTCCTAGCCTCATCAACCAAAATGCTGTCCACCTCATCGACAATGGCATAATTCAGTTCCCGCTGGGCATAATCTTCCAACTGAAATTTCATGTTGTCACGGAGGTAATCAAAACCAAACTCATTATTGGTCCCATAGGTCACATCACAGCCATAGGCTTGCTGACGCTCCTGATCATCCATTCCATGCAGAATAACCCCCACAGAAAGTCCTAAAAACCGGTAAATAGTCCCCATCCAATCAGCATCGCGGCGGGCAAGATAATCATTAACTGTTATTACATGAGCACCTTTGCCCTCAAGGGCATTGAGATAGATAGGCATGGTTGCCATCAGGGTTTTGCCCTCACCAGTTTTCATTTCAGCTATTTTCCCCTGGTGCAAAACAATGCCACCAAGTAGCTGAACATCAAAATGGCGCATTTTTAAGATTCGAATAGAAGCCTCTCGGACAACGGCAAAAGTCTCCGGCAAAAGATCATCCAGAGATTTACCCTCATGCAACTGTTGACGGAAAATGTCGGTTTTTGCACGCAATTGCTCATCGGTAAGTTTTTGAATCTCCGATTCCAGCTGATTGACCTGTTGAATCAAGGGATTTAACTTTTTCAACTCCCGATCATTCTTGCTGCCAATAACTTTTTTTACGATTCCAAACATATGAAATTCCTCTTCAAGGGAAAATGATACATACAATCAATAATATTTTTTGTTTACATGCCAGGTTATCGTGAAAATTCAGAACTTTTATCAGGGTATGATACCGGCAAAAGTCTAAAAACTGGATCTGGAGACAATGTTGAGGATAACCAGGAAGGATATCAAAAGGATAAAGATTGCAGTTTTAGATTATTCAATCAATAAAATACTGATGTGGATCCACAGCATGCTTACTTACCACAATCTCATAATGAAGATGGGGACCGGTGCTGCGCCCGGTATTCCCCAGGGCACCTATTTCCTGTCCCCTGATGACTTTATCGCCAACCTTGACCTCTATGCGATACAAGTGACCATACTTAGTTTCCACCCCCATACCATGATCAACCACAACCAGATTACCATAACCGCCATTATGACCGGCAAACTTGACCCGACCATCGGCAGTCACCACTACTGGACTCCCTTTACGATTAACGATATCAAGCCCACGGTGAAATTCCCGCTTGCCGGTAAAAGGTGAACGTCGATAACCAAACCCGGAACTGATCCAACCTCGAACTGGTCGGATCGAAGGAGTGAAGTTAAGTACCGCCTTCTGCTCTTCCAGATAATCCTGGAGCAGATTACTTTGCTGCTGTTCATCAACCAACCGCAATTCCAGCGCCTGAAGATCCCGGTGCATATTTTCAATGACCCGGCTTCTGGCTGCATCCAGGCTGTCCGTCGTCAATACGGCAACCGCAGGATCAGAACCCCCGAGACCCTGCCGGACATTGCTTCCCGAATGCACGTTCAAGTTAGCCAGAACCTTAATTTTTTCATTGTTCTCTTTAATCTCTGTCAATTGGTCAGTAAGATCATCAATCCGGCTGGCAAAAAAACCAACCTGCGCCTTCATTTCCGCTTCCTGCTGCACCAATTTTTCATAGCCATTAATACTGGCTAAATTGCTGGCATAGAGAAATATCGACACCACCGCCCCGACAAACAAAGCCAGAACAGGTGGAACAGAAAGCAGGAAGAGGCGCCGCAGCCATTTTCTGGAAATAGCTACTCGCCGGGGATAATGATTGCCATCCCGCAACAGGATCAAGGTATATTTCTCGGTTTTATTCATGGGAACCAGCAGGTTATAGTTAGTGTTCATCCGGAAATGTTCATTTCTTGATGAACGCTTTCAGCGATCAGCAATCAGCTTTCAGTAAAATATTTAAAAAAAACAAGTAGTTAAGCTGACAGCCAAAAGCCCACTCAGATACATCAGTTTCTGGATGGAAACTAGTTAACACATCGTTAATTTTACGAAGTATTTTATAGCAAAACGAGTCAAATATGTCAATTTTTTATCTTCAGGAAAAGCCATTAAATAAACCTTTAAAGAGACTGGGATATTCTGCCGATAGGGAAATATAATTCTTTTGCTGAGGATTTTATCATATGATTCACGTCCGGACAAGCGATGATGGGTTAAAAGTATCCATTGAAATTATTCTTGAATCTGCCGGCGAAATACCTCCCACCGCCGAGGATATCCGCTCTGCCCTTCTGGAGCAGCAAGTCACTACCGGCATTGACGACCAGGCCATTGAAGTTTTCTGTCAGCAGGCAAAAGCTAATCCTGGTCAGCCAATCAAAGGAATAGTGGCCCACGGAACCCCATTCACACCAACCATTCAGTCCAACTACCTGTTTAAGTTTTCCACCAGAAAATCCATCGGACAGGTGCTTGAATCAGGAAAAATTAATTACCGGGACCGGGGAATGGTAAATTTTATTACATCCGGCACCATGCTGCTGGAAATCATCCCCGGGAAAGAGGGAATTTCCGGCCTCAAAGTTGATGGAACAATCACTGAGGCCGAAGCTTTTAAACCATTAAAAAAAATCAATGCCGGAAAAAATATCAAGTTGGAAACCACGGATGAAGGCCATTTACGCTACCTGGCCCAGGCTGACGGAAAGGCTGATTTACAGGGTAGTGAACTGGTCATAGAAAACATGTTTACGGTTGATGGCAATGTGGATCTCCATACCGGCCATATTAAATACCAAGGTCCCATCCATGTCACCGGCAATCTACTCAGCGGCTTTGCCGCCATTTCAAACAGTGATGTTTTCATTGATAAATTGATAGATGGCGGCACCGTTAAAGCCAAGGGCGATCTGGTAGTGGGCACCGGCATCATCGGCAGCGATAAATCTTCCATTACTGTGCTTGGAAACATCAAATCGGAATATATTGCCGGCTTGGAAAGTTGCCAAGCCAAAGGCAGCATCGTGGTCGAAAAGCATGTCATAAACAGCACCCTCATAGCCGGAGGGGCCATCCGCTGTGCCGGCAAGATTACCGGTGAATGTTCCATCTCAGCTTTTTCGGGAATTGAAACCGGGGAGCTGGGATCAGAAGGAGGCAGCCGTACGGTTGTCGAAGTGGGAAATGATATTTTCGTCCATGAACGTCTGCAGAAAATAGACCGGGTCATGGAACCAATGATTGAACGTTCCATTGAAATTGTTGACTTTGTCAGTTTGCCGGTCATTATGAAAAAAGATCCATCCCCGCTGCCGGCTGAACAGCAGGGGAAAGCAGCGGAATTAATCAAAGAATATCAGAAAATTGATACCCAGATTACCTTATTGAAAAACAAAAAAACCGAGCTGGAAAAAAAATCACTAGCCGCCCGCCAAGCCAGAATAACAGTCCACCAGCAGGTATACCCGGGGGTTCTGATCAGAATTGGGCATGAAACCTACCAGGTTGACAAGCCGTTAAGCGGCCCGATAGCTTTCTGGCTTGATCCGGTAGACAAGAAGATTACCACCCGTTAAACCCGTCACTTTCCCCTTTACACCCTTTTTCCCCTATGATAATGAGTTCCCATGCAGACCATTGGGATTGTCATTAAGCGTAATAATAGAAAGGCATTAGAAGTCGGTATCAAGCTGGTATCCTGGCTGCATAAGCGGGGACTCAAGACCGTTTTCAGTGAGGAACTGGCCCATGCCATCCCCGGTAGCCAGGCCATGGAAAAGCTGGAGATTCCCCGGTTTGCTGATGTAATTGTCGTGTTGGGAGGGGATGGAACCCTGCTGAGTGTTGCCAACTTGGTCAACAGCCATGATGTCCCCATACTGGGGGTTAATCTCGGCAACCTGGGATTTTTGACCGCTATCAGCCTGGATGAGTTATATACGGTAATGGCTGATATCCTTAAAAACCGCTTCAAGGTCAGTAAACGCATGATGCTGGCTGCCCGGGTCTATCGCCGGCAGGAAATCATAACCACCTATTCGGTTCTCAATGATCTGGTTATCAACAAAGGCGCCCTGGCCAGAATCATTGAGCTGGAAACTACCATTGACCAGGGATATCTGACCACGTTTAAAGCCGATGGGCTGATCATCTCTACGCCTACCGGCTCAACCGGTTATTCCCTTTCCGCCGGCGGGCCGATTGTCTACCCCACATTGAACAGCATTATTGTTGCCCCCATTTGCCCCCATATGTTAACCAACCGTCCATTAATAATACCACCTGAAGCCAGGATTGAAACGGTTCTGGCTTCGGAAGGCGGTGATGTGTCACTTACCCTGGATGGTCAGATTGGTTTTGCCCTGCAACAATATGATCGAATATCCGTAACCAAAGCTGATCACGCTATCAAACTGATCACCTCTCCGACCAAAACATATTTTGAGGTCCTGCGGACAAAACTCAAATGGGGTGAACGTTATGCTTAAATCGCTGACCATCAGCAATTTTAAGCTTATTGATTTCCTGGAAGTCGAGTTTGAACCGCAGATGACCGTCATAACCGGTGAAACCGGAGCCGGAAAATCCATTATCATCAGCGCCTTGACCACCTTGCTGGGAGACAAACCCACACGGGAAATGTTTGCTGATCCGACAAGAAAAATCAGCCTCAGTGCTGCCTTCTGCCTGACCAAGTTCCCTGAATTACAGAACGATCTGATAGAGCATGGCTTCCCCCTCGATGATGAAGAGCTGTTCCTGAAGCGGATAATCAGCTTGAAAAATGACCGGCTGCAGAATCGGGCATTTATCAATGATCAACCTGCTACGAATAATACCCTGGCCGCCTTCGGGGGGAAACTGGTGGAAATCGCCAGTCAGCATCAGCAGCAATCCCTTCTACTTCCCCAGAAGCACCTTGATTTTCTGGATTTATATGGGAATCTAGGTAGTTTACGGCAACACTATGAGCAAGCTTATGCGACCTTAGTGACGGCCCGGCGTCAGTTGCTGGACTGGAAGCAGAAAGAGCAAGAGGCAAACCGTGAAATCGATTACCTGAATCACCAGTTAGCCACCCTTGAACAGGCCCGTTTGGCGGTCGATGAGGAAGATGAGCTGATGAAACTACAACAGCGCTACCATCAGCGGGAAAAACTGCTGGAGCTTACTACTCGTGCAGAACAAATCCTCTACTCCGGCAAGCAATCAATCATCGATAGCTGTTATCAGCTGACTGATTTGATGGAAAATATTCATCATCTGGATGATAGTTTCAGCGTTAGTGACCAGCAATTAATCCCGGCATTGGAAATCTTACAAGATCTTCGAGAGATGGTGAACAACTACCAGGCCGGCATTGAAATAAATCCACAGACAATTGAAGAAAACAACCTCAGGCTTGCTGAAATAGAGCAACTCAAAAGAAAGTTCAGGTGCTCCTATGCTGATCTTTTCACCCTGAAAGATAAATTGCAGCAACAATTGGCTAATTGGGAAAATCATGCAAGAAAACAGCAGCAGTTAGACGATCTGTGCATGAAAAAACAGGGAGAGTTGGAGGTATTGGCAGCAGAGCTTTCCCTGGCCCGGCAAAAACAGGCGAAAAAGCTGGAACAGGCTGTCATAATCCATCTAAGTGATTTAAAACTCCAGCATTCCCTTTTTCTGGTAGACATCAAGGAACAGGATTATAACCCAAAAGGAAAAGACCAGGTTACCTTCCTGATCAGCACCAATCCTGGCGAGACACCGGCCCCCCTGCACCAAGTCATTTCCGGTGGTGAGCTATCCCGTTTTATGCTGGCGCTGAAAACAGCAACAGCAGCCAGGGATATTATTCCCACCCTGATCTTTGATGAAGCCGATACCGGCATCGGTGGCGCTGCCGCCGAAGCCGTGGGGCATAAACTGGCCAGCATCGCCCGTAATCATCAAGTCATCGCCATCACCCACCTACCACAGGTTGCCGCCTGGTGTGACCATCATCTGACCATCAAAAAACAACTGGACGGCAATCATTCTATCATCACCGTTAAACAACTGGACCATGAAAAGACTGAAGCCCGAATAGATGAACTGGCCAGGATGGGAGCCGGCGAAATAATCAGTGAAATTACCCGGGAACATGCCCGGGAACTGGTCCAGCAGGCGACAGAAAAAAAACACGCCAACTATTAACAGCAACCTCCATGAAATTAAGCAAATAAAAAGAGAAAACCAAATGGCTATGAATTATTACAATAGGTTATAAATTATGTTACATAACGCTACCATTAGAGATATCCCCCGAATTCAGAAAATCCTCGAATATTATGCCAACCAGGAACTGCTCCTGCCACGCGCCCTGAGCGATCTTTATGAAAATGTAAGAGATTTCGCTGTTTATAAAGAAGGGATGGAGATTATCGGAGCATCAGCACTTCATGTCTACTGGGAAGATTTAGGAGAAATCCGCTCACTGGCAGTCATACCTGAACGCACAAAGAAGGGAATCGGCAGCCAGCTGGTTAACCTTTGTGAAGCCGAAGCCAGGAGACTGGGATTGCAAAAGACCTTTACCCTGACTTACCAAGAATCATTTTTCACCAAACTTGGCTACCAGAAGATTGACAAGAACTTATTGCCGCGCAAAATATGGAGGGATTGTTTGCAGTGCGTCAAGTTCCCGAACTGCGATGAAATTGCGATGATAAAAACCCTCTAACTTTGATGGCTTCATAAAAACTCCATCTTCTTCTTTATGCTGCAACCTTCGCCATTACAACGTACTGTAAGTACGCCTCATGGGGGACACCATTTTTACTTCAATGGTAAATTATGATACAGCGCTATTTTTATAATGTCTTCCTATTTTGCAGCAATGTTTTCATGGTGTCCCCCTGAGCCTCGAGCTTTTACTGTGCCATCGGTTTTGTGACTTCTGGGTAAGTAATTACAACACTTAGATTCAACTCGTAAGTGCAACAGTTAAAAATGTTTTGGTATTAAAGAATA
>CAYZIS010000012.1:0-76881 GCA_964478545.1 uncultured Thermodesulfobacteriota bacterium | reverse complement strand
AGGAGGTATTTTATCTTGAAAAATAGGCGGTGAAATAAATAGTTATTCAACACCAGGTCAGACCGCTGAGCAATTCAAGATTTCTAGCTGAAAAATTGTTCTCCAACCTTTTTGAAAACCGGCAGTGAGCGTTCAATGGAGGCGTCATCGATGCAATAGGCTAGTCGGAAATATCCGGCCCCTCCGAAGCCGCTACCGGGTACGGCCAGGATATTATGGGTCTGGAGGATGCGGACAAATTTTACATCATCGCTGATGGGACTTTTGGGGAAGAGATAAAAAGCTCCCTGGGGCTTTTTAAGGGTAAAACCGGCATCAGTCAGCCCGGCATAGAGAAGGTCACGTTTTTGCCTATATTGGGAGATATTGATAGAAGTTCCCTGGATTCTGGCCACCAGCCGCTGCATGATTCCCGGGGCATTGACGAAGCCGAGGATCCGGTTGCTAAAAAGGAACCCGGCGGCCAGGGAGCCGAAATCGTCGGCATTGGGATTCAGGGCCAGGAAGCCAATGCGCTCTCCGGCAAGGGAGAGCTCTTTAGAATAGGAGTTGGCAATGATGCTGTTTTTATAAAATGGAAAAACAGGAGGTACCACCGCATCATCATAAATAATTTTACGGTAGGGTTCATCGGCAATCAGGTAGATGGGATGACCGATTTCAGCAGATTTTCGTTCCAGCAGTTCTCCCAGTTTTTGGATTTGGGATTCAGGAAAGATGGCCCCACTGGGATTGTTGGGTGAATTGATGATCACTGCCTTGGTTTTTTCGCTTATTTCCGCTTCTATGGCCTCCAGGTTGAGGGTGAAGTCGGTCAAAGGATCAGCGGTTTTCAAAACCCCACCGTGGTTGTCCACATAAAAATTATATTCAACAAAGAAAGGCCGCGGAGAAATGACTTCATCTCCGGGGTTGAGGATGGTTTTGAAAATGACATTCAACGCTCCGCCTGCTCCGCAGGTCATGACCACTGAATCAGCCGGTACGCTGATTTGCTGCTCATGGCTCAGGGTGCCAGCCACCGCCTGCCTGGTTTCAGGGTAGCCGGCATTGGGCATGTAGCCGTATTTCATCGGGATACGTTCCTGGATAATCTTAACCAGTTCTGTTTCAACTTCTTCAGGTGGATAGACATCCGGGTTGCCAAGGGTGAAATCGTAAACGTTTTCAGCTCCAAGCCGGGCTTTTAATTCAGCTCCTTCTTCAAACATCTTGCGGATCCAGGATGAACGGTCCATGAAATTTTTAATCTTGTCAGCGATAGCCATTTCTAGTTTTCCTTCTCTGAGAGGAATTTATTGATTATATCGAGTACCTGCTCCATCTGTTCAGGGGTACCGATGGTGATGCGAATGCCCCGGTCAAGGGGCGGGGTGCTGAAGTAGCGAACCAGCACTTGGTGTTGCTGTAGATAGTGGTATAAATCACCGGCCTTAAATCCTGCCGGGGGAATGGTAAAAATGAAATTTGACTGGCTGGGATAAGTGGTAAAGTTTTTTTCGGTTAATTGTCGGTTGAATTTCTGTCGCATCTCTTTTATTCTGGTAACAGTTTTTTCCAGGTAAGCCTGGTCCAGCAGGGCGGCAGTTGCTGCTTCCTGGGCCAGGAGGTCAAGGTTATAACTGTCCCGGGCTTTGTCCATTTCAGCGATCAGCATCGGGACGGCAAAGGCTAATCCAACCCGCATGGCTGCCAGAGCGTAGGATTTTGAAAAAGTGCGAGTGACTACCAAGTTTTGGCATTGGTCCAGCAGGGACAGGGCACTTTCTTTGGCAAAATCTCCGTAGGCTTCATCAACCACCAGGATGCCGTTAAGTTGATCGGCCATTCTCCTGATAAAATGATTGGAAAAACCTAGGCCATAAGGAGCATGGGGATTGGTGAGGAAAAAAAGTTTTATCCCTGTTGTTGTAATAATTGGTTCAGGGGTTGCCGGATCAAAGGCAAAAGCTTTAGGACTGGCACCGCGAATTTGGGCCAAAACCGGGTAGAGAGAATAGGAGGGGTCAAAAAACCCCACCTGTTCACCGGGGTCAACAAAAGTGTCCAGCAGTATCCTCAACAGGTCATCGGAACCATTTCCAGCCATGACCTGTTCAGCAGTTACACCATATATTTCTGCTGCCGTCTGTCGCAAGCGACTGCTGACCGGGTCTGGATACAGTCGCAGTCTTTCATGATTTTCCGCCGCTTTTCTGATTGCCGTCGCTACTGCCGGAGATGGTGGATAAGGATTTTCATTGGTATTCAGCTTGATTATTTGGCTGCCGCGAGGAGGCTGAAAACCGGGAGTATAACCAGCCATTTCCCCGATTGCAGGACGGACATAGGGTGTTCTACTCATAATAATTGCGCTGCTTCCTTGGCAAAATAGGTGAGAATCAGGTCGGCTCCAGCCCGTTTGATCGACAGCAGGGTTTCCATCATCACCCGGGGGCCATCAATCCAGCCAAGCTGATCGGCTGCCTTAATCATGGCATATTCACCACTGACATTGTACGCCGCCAGAGGATAATCAAACTCTTCCCGCATCAATCGAATGATATCAAGATAGGGAAGGGCCGGTTTGACCATGATCAGGTCAGCCCCTTCCTGAATATCCTGGTCAGCCTCCCTGATTGCTTCCCGGACATTGGCTGCATCCATCTGATAACTTTTCCGATCACCAAACTGGGGCGGGGATTCAGCGGCATCGCGGAATGGTCCATAGAAGGCTGAGGCATATTTTACCGAGTAGGCCATGATCGGGGTTTCTTCGAACCCTTCATGATCCAAGGCTTCCCGTACAACTCCTATACGGCCATCCATCATGTCGGAGGGAGCGACCATATCAGCTCCGGCCCTGGCATGAGATACGGCTTCCCGGGCCAGAAGTTCCAGGGTGGGATCGTTGAGAACTTTTTCCCCCTGGATTATGCCGCAATGTCCATGGGAAGTGTATTCGCATAAACAGACGTCGGTGATCACCTGTACCTGGCTGGCGGTTGATTTGATAGCCCTGATGGCCCGCTGAATGATACCCTGATCGTCATAGGCTTCGCTACCTAGCTCGTCTTTATGTTCAGGGATTCCAAAAAGGATGACCCCGGGAATTCCCAATGACTCCACTTCCTCCATTTCCTTGAGCAACATGTCAATGGAGAACTGGTAATTTCCCGGCATGGAGGATATCTCCTTTTTGACCCCTTCTCCAGGGCAGACAAACAAGGGATAGATGAAATTGTCAACGGACAGTCTGGTTTCCCGAACCATGCGGCGAATGGTTGGATTAGCCCGTAATCGTCGGGGGCGATAGATGGGGAAATACATGGTATACTCCTTAGTTTCCATCCGGAAACCGATGTTTCCGGATGGGCAGTTAGTTGTCAGCCTTTAGCTCTCAGCTTAACCAGTTTTTTCAATTAAACATTCCTTAACTGTTGGTCAAGACCGGGTTGTCAGCCATTCTTTTATAGCTCCTATCATTCCTTCAACCGTATATTGGCTGGCTTCAATTTGGACATCCAGGCCAAGTGCCCGGGCAGTTGCCGTGGTTATGGGTCCAATGCAGGCAGTTGGCAGCTGGCGGATACGCTCGGCAATCAGCGGTTCATGACAATGGTTGACCAAATTGCTTACCGAGGAAGAACTGGTAAATGTCAGGATATCAATATTTTTTTGATCCGTAAATAATTTATTGATCTTTTCGGATGATTTTCGCGGAAAAACGGTTTGGTAAACCGTAATAACGTCTACCGTGGCCCCACGCTGACGCAAGGTTTCCGGTAAAATCTCGCGGGCTTTCAGGGCCCGGGGCAGGAGAAAATACTTGCCGGCGACTGGGGTGTCTGCCAGTGCCCGCAGGATACCTTCTCCCTGAAATTTTTCTGCAATGATTCTGATTTCCAGTCCCCGTTTTTCCAGGGCGGCAGTGGTTTTTGGTCCGACACTGATAATGTTGTAATGCTTTAACCGGGACAGGTTGTGATTAAGATCTTCAAATCGGTTGCAGAAAAAATTTACCCCGTTAACGCTGGTAAAAATCAGCCATTGGTACTTGTCTAATGAGGCAATTGCCTGATCCACAGGAACCCAGGAGTCAGGTGGAATTGTCTCAATAGTGGGCAGAAGAACTGGGATGGCCCCTTCACGGCGCAGCAGAAAGACAAAACTTTCAGCTTGGCATTCAGGACGGGTTACCAGGATATATTTGCCGTTCAGAGGACCGTCACTGGTTTTCCTGCTCATAACATTCCTGCAGAATTCCTTTAGCCCCCTGGCTAAGCAGATTTTTGGCCAGTTCAATGCCTAACTGGTCAGGGTCATCATGGGTGGACATGGTTTCTTTGATTATGGTACTGCCATCTACCTGGGCCACCAGCCCGGTTAGTGTTACTGTATTTCCGTTTACCGTTGCGTAGGCGGCAATGGGAACCTGGCAGCCACCTTCAAGGGTTCGTAAAAAGGCTCGCTCAGCGGTTACCGCCAGGCTGGTTTCCTGGTGGTGGAGGAAACGGATGAGGTCGTCGGTTTCCTGGTCGTCCAAACGGATTTCCAGCCCCAGGGCACCTTGGGCAATGGCCGGCAGACTGAGCTCAATTGGCAGAACCTCGGTAACCTGAGCATCAAGTCCCAGTCGTTTGACCCCGGCATAGGCAAGGATGATTCCGTCATAATCATGGTTGGCCAGTTTTTTCAGCCTGGTATCAACGTTGCCCCGCAGGTCTTTAAGCTCGAGGTCGGGATAGTGGTATTTCAGCTGAGACCGACGCCGAAGACTGCTGGTTCCGATGACAGCACCAACAGGTAGTTTCTCTATGGGGATTCCCTGATAGGAAAAAAAAGCATCCCGGGGATCTTCCCGTTTTGGGGTGACCACAATGCCCAGACCTGCAGGTAGTTCGGTAGGTACGTCTTTCATGCTGTGAACCGCCAGGTCAATGGAACCATTCAATAGGGCATCTTCAATTTCTTTGACAAACAGTCCCTTGCCGCCAATCTTGGCCAGCGGTACATCGAGAATCTTATCTCCCTTGGTTTTGATCAGGGTAGTGGATATGTCCAGCTCAGGGTGTTGGGTGGTCAACTGGGATTGAACCCATTGTGCCTGCCAGCGGGCCAGAGCGCTGGCCCGCGAACCAATAATCAGCTTTTTTTTCTTCATGAAGATTTATCCTGTTTACATTGTTCAAAGTCATTAAGCTTATACATTTGTCGAACGATTTCCACTGGTAATTGTTCGCCGTATTCGGAATGTTCCTTGATAAAGGTAATGGGCTGGTGCAAGAGTTTATTGACAATTGCCTTGGCCATGGACTCAAGTTTTTTTTGTTGTTTTTTTGACAGGTCTGGAAAACTGGACAGGGTTTTTTCCAATTCCTGTCGGCTGATTTCGTCGGCCATCTGGTGCAGGGCTTTGATGGTCGGAGTCAGCTGGAGTGATTCAAGCCAATGAATGAACTTTTCAACTTCAATGGCAACCAGAGCTTCAGCCCGTTCTGCCTCCTGTTTGCGATGGTCAATATTCTCTGTTACCACGTCCTGCAGGTCATCAACATCATAAAGAAAAATTCCATCCATATTGTTGGTAGCCGGGTCAATATCCCGGGGAACGGCGATGTCAATGAGAAAGATCGGCCGGTGTTTGCGCTTCTTCAGCGCTGGTGCCAGATGCTCAGGTTTAATCAGGTACGAGGGGGAACCGGTGGAACTGAGCAGGACATCAACTCGATCAAGTTGACTGTGAAAATCTTTGAATTCAATCGCAGATCCGTCAAATTCATCTGCCAGTTGTCGGGCTCGTTGGTAAGTGCGGTTGGTAACCAGGACCTTTTTTACCCCTTGGTTGACGAAGTGACGGGCAGCCAATTCGCACATTTCTCCGGCGCCAACCAGCATGACCGTTTTATCGCTTAAATCACCAAAGATTTTCCTGGCCATTTCCACGGCGGCAAAACTGACCGATACCGCGCTATTGGCTATTTTTGTCCGGGTACGTACTGATTTGGCCACTGAAAAGGCCCGATGCATGAATTTGTTAAGAATCAGGCCGGTAGCTTTATGTTCCGAAGCCAGGGCATATGCTTCTTTCAGTTGACCAAGGATCTGCGGTTCACCAATGACCATGGAATCAAGGCTTGAAGCAACCTGAAAAACATGCTGAATGGCTTCCTGGTCACAATAATAATATAAACTGTCAGCGAATTGGGCGGCCGGAAGATCTTTGAACGTGCCGATGAAATCTACCAGTTTGTTTCTGGTGATTTCTACATCTTCACAGATGCCGTAAATTTCCACCCGGTTACAGGTGGAAAGAATCATGCTTTCCTGCAGTCCTACATCCTGTTGCAGCTGCTGCAGAGCTTCCGGAATACTTCCTTCGGCAAAGGCCAGGCATTCACGGATTTCTACCGGAGCGGTTTTATGATTGACTCCCAGGGTTACAATATTCACTTTATAACCTCAATGGGCGCCATAGGCATGGAGCCCTGACAGGAGTAGATTAACGCCGAGAAATGTAAACATGATGGCTACAAAACCGATAATGGAAAGGATGGCGGCTTTTTTCCCCCGCCAGCCGGAGTTTAAGCGCCCATGCAGCAGGGCGGCATAGAGGAACCAGGTAATCAGGGACCAGGTTTCTTTAGGGTCCCAGCTCCAGTAGGAACCCCAAGCCAGTGAAGCCCAGATAGATCCGGTTATTATTCCCAGGGTTAAAAACGGGAATCCGATGCTTAAGCAGGTATAGCTGAGCTGATCAAGCTGGTTTAATGATGGTAATCGTTTGAATAAGTTGCTGATGCGTTTGGTCTTAATCAGATGTTCCTGGATTAAATACATGATTCCCAGACCACAGGTCATGGCCAGCAGGGCGTTTCCGGCAAAACTGAAGATGACATGGACCGGCAGCCAGAGGCTTTTCAATGCCGGAGGGTGAGGTTTGACCTGCTGGATAATCAGCATGCTCCATAGCAGGGTGATGGTGGTTAACGGATTGATAAAGGCACCGAGAATTGAGACTTTAGCGGTTCGTGAAATCCACAGGTAGATCCCGGCCAGGAAAAGGGAAAAACAGGATAGTGATTCGTGGAGGGTGGTAACCGGAAAGGCCCCGCTTTCCCAGAAACGCCAGGCGAAAGCAGTCAGATGGAGGATGAAACCACCGGTTATGAGCCAGTTTTCAGCCTTGCTGGTCTTTGTGGAGGTGCGGTATATCTGGACAAAACCAGCCAGCATGCCCAGCATATAGCAGAGCAGGGCACCGGTGAGCAAGAGAGAATAGGATGAAAACATCATGTTGTTCCGATGGTTGTCGGCAGCTCCATGGCCTGTTAAAGAAGATAAAAAAATTTACCATGAAGCAAAGAAGAACATGAAGAAAAGACAGAAAAAACCTTCATGAGCTTTATGTCCTTCATGGTAAAATAAAAAACTAATTTTAACAAGTCAGTTTAGCAGTAGCTGATTCCAGCGTTGTTCAGTCAAGTTGTTGTTAATAATATCATATGGAAGTGGTATGACATGTCACCTATAGCGGGAAAAGGAGAAAATTGTCAACCTGTTTATGGGGTTATGGGGAACTGAGGGGAGTTGCAGACTGTTTCGTTAGCGATGTATTGAAACAAAAAAGGTAGCAGAAACCGCCACCTTTTGAAACAGGATTCAGATCGTTATTTGAGATAAAAAAGAATGGTCGGGATGAGAGGATTTGAACCTCCGACCCCTGCGTCCCGAACGCAGTGCTCTACCGGACTGAGCCACATCCCGAGTGCGGAATCTCTTATGATATTATTTCCGGAAAGTCAAGGGTAAATATCTGTCAGATCAAAAGATCCCTCTAAAAAGTCTTAGTTTCCGTATGGTATAATCGTGCTGGGAGAAAACGCTTTTTCGTGATATGTTTCGGCTAGAAAAATCTTGACTCAAGTTTGCTAGTTTGTGTATGTACCGAAGTCTTTATGAGCGGCAATTATGATGGCGTTGTAAAAATAGCATTTCCCTTTGTTGAGCTGCAGTTTTCCTTATAGTGAGGTACTGTAAGTCCCAGCCATGCCTCATGTTTAGATGTACCCCCTTTTAACGCTTTTTTTGAGAGCCTCAATTTAAATAAGGAGAAATAGTCTAAATGAATCATATTGGTTTTAAGGTTTCTGGTAGATCACATACTTGTGGCGAACTGCGCCATCAGGATGTCGGTAGTCGCGTTGTTCTGGCAGGTTGGGTGCAGAACTGGCGGGATCATGGTGGGGTGGTCTTTGTGGATTTGCGGGATCGTTATGGTTTGACCCAGGTGGTTTTCAATCCTGAAATTTCCCCACAGTCCCATAAATTGGCTCATTCTGTGCGTAGCGAATTTGTCTTGCAGGTCGAAGGTGATGTAGCTGCCCGTCCTGAAGGGACGGCGAATGAAAACTTGGAAACGGGTGAAATTGAGATTATCGTTGATCAGGTAAAAGTATTAAATCAGGCGAAAACCCCACCCTTCATGGTGGATGATCCTGGAGAGATATCAGAGACTCTGCGGCTCCAATATCGTTACCTGGATTTACGACGACCGGCTATGCAGCAGGCCCTTATTTTTCGTCATCGGTTGTCCGGTTTGGTGCGGTCATTTTTGGATGAGCGGGGATTTTTGGATCTGGAAACCCCCATGCTGACGAAAAGCACTCCTGAGGGGGCCCGTGACTATCTGGTTCCCAGCCGTACCAATCCAGGGCAGTTTTTTGCTCTGCCTCAGTCACCCCAGCTTTTCAAACAATTATTGATGGTTTCAGGATTTGATCGTTATTTTCAGATTGTCAAATGCTTCCGTGATGAAGACCTGCGGGCTGACCGGCAGCCGGAATTTACCCAGATTGATATGGAGATGTCTTTTGTTGAGCCCGGGGATATTATTGTCCTGATTGAAGAATTGATGACAGTGGCTTTTAAGCACTTGCTTGATATTGAGCTGCCGGCATCATTTCAGCAACTGACCTATGAACAGGCTATGGCTGATTACGGCCTTGATGCACCTGACCTGCGTTTTGATATGAAACTGGTTGATTTAAGTAAGGTGTTTTCCTCCAGTGGCTTTAAAGTTTTCCGCTCGGTCCTGGATGGTGGCGGTATGATCAAGAGTATTAATTTCAAAAGTGGGGCATCCCTTTCCCGAAAGGAAATTGATGGTCTGCTGGAAGTGGTGAAAGTCTATGGGGCCAAGGGCCTGGCCTGGATCAAAATCACGACGGATGGCTGGCAGTCGCCGATCGTCAAGTTTTTCAGCGAGACGGAGGTTGGAGATCTGAAAGCAGCTATGCAGGTTGAAGAGGGCGATCTGCTGCTTTTTGTTGCCGATCAGCCCGCCATAGTCAACGAATCCCTGGGGCGACTCCGCCTGCATCTGGCTAAAATGATGGATCTTATTGATGAAGAGCAGTTTTCTTTCTGTTGGGTAACTCATTTTCCCCTGTTGCAATACGATGGTAAAGAGAAAAGACATGTGGCCGTCCACCATCCGTTTACTGCGCCTTTGGATGAAGATATAGCTTTGTTGCAGACAGATCCCGGTGCGGTGCGGTCAAAAGCTTATGATTTGGTTTTAAATGGCATTGAAATAGGTGGCGGTAGCATCAGGATTCATGATTCAAAACTGCAGGAACAGATTTTTAAACTTCTGCAGATCGGTCCGGAGGAGGCCCAGGAGAAATTTGGCTTTTTGCTGGATGCCCTTGACTATGGGGCGCCGCCACACGGAGGGATTGCTTTTGGTCTTGATCGCATGGTGATGTTGTTGCTGCGTCTGCCATCCATACGTGACGTTATTGCTTTCCCCAAAACTCAGAAGGCCACGTGCTTGATGACCGGAGCGCCGACAGCTGTCGGCAGCCGGCAATTGAAAGAACTGGCGATTAAACTGGCGTAGTTGGGTAAAAGCAACGGGCTACCCTCACGATGTCGCGCTTGAAACAGCACCGGTTGCTGATATTGAACGCGATGCAAAAAGTATACCAGACAGTACTGGAAAAAAGTTATCAGCTGTCAACTATCAGCTTGCAGTAAAATAATGGAGGATTTTTATGGGACAAACTCTGGTGGAGAAGATTTTATCGGCCCATGCCGGGCAGTCATTGCAGGCCGGAGATATGGCTGTCTGCAATGTTGATGTATGCCTGACTCAAGATGGTACCGGACCACTGGCCGTGCGGCAGATTGAAAAACTGGGTGCAGAAGGGGTGAAAAATCCGGAGAAAACGGTACTGTTTATCGATCATGCGGCTCCCAGTCCGCGCAAGGAACTTTCCAACGACCATATGCTGCTTCGTTCTTTTGCCAAAAAAACCGGCAGTCAGCTTTCTGATATCGGCGATGGTGTTTGCCATCAGGTAATTATGGAAAAATATTTGAACCCGGGAGAACTTTTAATCGGTGCTGATTCGCATACCTGTACCGGCGGTGCCATTGGTGCTTTTGCCACCGGCATGGGTTCTACTGATGTGGCGGTTGGAATGGTTTTTGGAAAAACCTGGCTCCGGGTTCCCGAAACGCTGAAATTTTTGATTAGCGGAGATTTGCCGTCCGGAGTGTATTCCAAGGATATTATTTTACATATTATCGGTATGATCGGTGCTGATGGGGCGACCTATAAAGCGATGGAATTTGCCGGGGAGATTATTGAGCGGATGACGGTTCCCGAAAGAATGGTGTTTTCAAATATGGCAGTTGAGGCTGGTGCCAAATGTGGGTTGATTGCCAGCGATGGGATGACCGGCAAATTTATGGAGGAAATGGGGCGTAAGGAATTTTTCACTCTGGTTAAGGCGGATACTGATGCTGTGTATGAGCGGGTGTATGAGCTTGATGCGGCCGAAATCATCCCTACGGTTTCCTTTCCCCATACGGTTGATAATACCAGGCCCATCGATCATGATGATTGTCGGGACCTTTCAATCCAACAGGTTTTTATCGGTACCTGTACTAATGGTCGCATTGAGGACCTGCGGATTGCCGCGGCGATGCTCAAAGGGCGGAAGGTGCATTACGGAACCCGCCTGATTGTAACTCCCGCTTCGCGGCGGGTCTATGGACAGGCCCTGCGTGAAGGTCTGCTGGAAATCTTCAATGATGTTGGAGCATCCATTAATAGCCCCGGTTGTGGGGCCTGTGTTGGGGTTCACCAGGGGATCCTTGGTGATGGAGAACGCTGCCTTGCCACCCAGAACCGCAATTTTCAGGGGCGCATGGGTAATGTCAATGGTTTTATTTATCTGGGGTCGCCGGCGACGGCCGCGGCGACGGCATTGGCCGGGAAATTAGTTGATCCGCGAAAATATCTTTAACTTTTAGGAGAACATTATGTTGCAGGGAAATGCCTGGTTATTCGGTGATGATATAAGTACTGATCATATAGCTCCGGGACGTCTGTTTCACCTACGTTCCAATCTGCCGGAACTGGCTACGCATGTGCTTGAAGATGCAAGGCCGGAGTTTGCCGGAAAAATGGCCAAAGGTGATTTTGTTGTCGGTGGCCGGAATTTTGGTCTTGGATCCAGCCGGGAACATGCGCCTACTATTATTAAGCTGGCTGGTGTCAGTGCCGTTGTCGCAAAATCATTTGCCCGGATATTTTTCCGCAATGCCATCAATGTGGGACTGCCGGTCATTATCTGTAATACCGATCGTATTAAAGAAGGTGATCAGCTGGAAGCTGATCTGGAAAAAGGAGTTTTGAAGAATGTTACCCAAGGATATGAAGAATCATTTCCGGCCCTGCCACCGGTGATGACGGCGATTTTAGCGGAAGGTGGGCTGGTTCCTTATGTGCAGAAGCATGGGGATCTGACAATTAGCTGCTAATCATTTAACTTAGGTACTGTTCATCAGGGAACGTCCATTTCCTGATGGAAACCAGATGAATAATTTTTTTCTTAAGGAGAATTGAATGCTTGAGCAAAATACCGAAGGAACGTTGATTGCGTTTCAGGATGGAGAATACCTGGTTGCTGATGATCCGATTATTGGTTTTATCGAAGGTGATGGTATCGGTCCTGATATCTGGCGGGCAACCCGGCCGGTTCTTGATGCCGCTGTGGCCCGGGCGTATGAAGGTCGTCGGCAGATTGTTTGGAAGCCACTCTTGGTGGGAGAAAAAGCCTATCAGGAAACTGGCTCCTATTTACCTCCTGAAGCGTTGGAAAAAATTAAGGAATACCGGGTGTCCATCAAGGGGCCGCTGACAACGCCGGTGGGCGGAGGCATCCGTAGCCTCAATGTAGCCCTGCGGCAACATTTTGATCTCTATGCCTGTGTGCGTCCTGTCCGTTACTATGATGGGGTTCCTAATCCAATGAAACATCCGGAGCTTTTGGATGTGGTGATTTTTCGGGAGAATACGGAGGATGTTTATGCCGGAATAGAGTGGGAGTCAGGCTCTCCTGAAGCGGAAAAAGTTATTGCTTTTCTCAGGGACCAGTTTGGGGCCAATATCCGCCCAAAATCAGGAATCGGCATTAAACCAATCAGCCCCTTAGGCAGTAAACGTCTGGTCCGTAAAGCCATTGAATATGCCATTGAACATCAGTTGCAGGTAGTGACTCTGGTGCATAAAGGAAATATCATGAAATTCACCGAGGGCGCTTTCCGCCAGTGGGGTTATGAAGTGGCCCGGGATGAATTTGCTGATCAGGTGATTGCCGAAGAGGAGTTGTATGCAAAGTATGATGGCGTTCTACCGGCCGGAAAAATACTGTTGAATGACCGGATTGCTGATGCCATTTTTCAGCAGCTTTTGCTGCGCCCGGCGGAATATGAAGTGCTGGCAACTCTTAACTTGAACGGTGATTATCTTTCTGATGCCTGCGCGGCCCAAGTGGGTGGGCTAGGCATGGCGCCGGGGGCCAATATTGGTGATGGTATTGCTATCTTTGAGGCAACTCATGGCACGGCTCCCAAATATGCCGGTTTGGATAAAGTGAACCCCGGCTCGCTCATTCTTTCAGGTAAGATGATGTTGGATATGCTGGGTTGGCCGGAAGCGGCGGATATGGTTGAAAAGGCATTGCAGCAAGCCATCCTGAAAAAGAAAGTGACCTATGATCTGGCCCGGCAGATGGATGGGGCTCAAGAAGTTGGTTGCCGTGCCTTTGGCGAGCAGATTATCTCGTGTATGTCTTGATGGCTTTCATTGGCGTCCGCCGCGAATCACCATCCGGGTGATTCGTCCGGCGGCCAAACCCGCCTGTCTGTCGACAGACACGGCTATGAGCCAAGCCTGAACATCCTGTAATGTCTTTAGTAATGCAAGTCAGAAAGTTGAGTTAGCTATTAAACATCATATTTGACAAAGTTAGTTCCGCCGGCTAGATTAATTAAAAGCTGGTGGGACTTTTTTGGTTCTGCCGGGCAGCCAAGAGTATAATAAGGAAATTTTAAGAAAAATTGTCTTTTCAGTCAGTCTGCCAGGAGAAAACTGTAGGGTATGTCTGATACTTTCACCGCATATTCATTAAATCCCCGATATCTGCTTATTGCCGGGATCTCACTTGGATATTTGCTTCTTCTTTTCGCGGTGGCTTCCTATGCTGACCGGCGCAAAGCTCTGGGGAAAAGTATTGTTTCCAATCCCTACATTTATGCCATGAGCCTGGCAGTTTACTGCTCATCCTGGACTTTTTATGGCAGTGTCGGTGAGGCAGCCAATACCGGCTTTAATTTTTTGACCATTTACATCGGTCCTACCCTGACCGCCTTTTCCTGGTGGTTTATTCTCCGGAAGATGATCCGCATAAGCCATGAAAACAACATTACGTCCATTGCCGATTTTCTTAGTTCCCGTTATGGTAAATGTCCGCGATTGGGAGCTTTGGTGACCGTTTTTGTGATTGTCGGCATTACGCCCTATATTGCCTTGCAGCTGAAAGCCATTTCCACAACTTTTGATATTCTGGTGCGTGCTACTTCACAGATGGAGGTGACTCCCATGACCATTGTCGGCATACCGACAATGGCTGTTTCACGATCGCGGCCCTTTTTTTACGATACTGCTTTTTATGTTTCCCTGGTGTTGGCTCTTTTTGGCGTTTTTTTTGGTGCCCGTCATCTGGACGCTTCTGAAAAACATGAGGGCATGGTTGCTGCAGTAGCCCTGGAGTCAATGGTGAAATTGGCGGCATTTCTCATGGTGGGGATATTCGTAACCTATGGTATGTTCGATGGATTTAAAGATATTCTTACTCAAATTAGTCATAATGAACTTTATAAACACCTGCTGCTGATTAATACCTGCCGTTCGAACAGCTACCAGTCATGGTTTACTATGGTGGTACTCTCGATGGCGGCGATCATGTTTCTGCCCCGTCAGTTTCACATGGCAGTGATTGAAAATCATGAAGAAGAGCATGTTAAAATAGCCATGTGCCTCCTCCCTTTGTATTTCTTTCTGATCAACCTGTTTGTCATTCCTATCGCTTTTGGTGGTTTGTTGAAGATAGGCGGGCTTGCATCCATGGCTGATACCTATGTGCTGACCCTGCCTCTGCTCCGTTCCAAAATGAGCTTGTCGATCCTGGCGTTTATTGGCGGCCTGTCAGCCGCTACCGGTATGGTGGTGGTTTCGTCCGTTACTTTGAGCACCATGTTGCTGAACAACCTGATTATGCCTATATTCCTGCTATTTAAAATCAAGGCTGATCTGTCGCGTTGGTTAATTCAGCTTAAACGATTGGGTATCCTGCTGATTATTTTACTGGGTTATCTCTTTTTTCGCCTGCTGGGTGAATCATATATGCTGGTTAATATGGGGCTCATTTCATTCTCAGCTGCCATCCAGGTTGCCCCGGCAATCATTGGTGGCTTGTATTGGAAGGGAGGTACCCGCCAGGGAGCCATGAGCGGTATTTCCCTGGGCTTTTTTTTCTGGATTTATACCCTGTTAATCCCCTCATTTAGTCGTTCTGGGTGGCTGTCGGCTTCCTTCCTGCTGGATGGTCCTTTCCATATATGGTGGTTGAAACCGACGGAATTGTTCGGCCTGGTGGGATTTGATTTCTATTCCCATGCCCTGTTCTGGTCTTTGATTGCCAATATTATTGCTTATTTTATGGTTTCCCTCATCGGTTCCCAAAATGATATTGATCGGCGGCAGGCAGAGAAATTTGTTGATGTTTTTCAGCCAACTATTGATCGCTTTATTCGTGAAAAGCGTTATGCCAATTTTCCGGCTTTGACTGAGCTTGAAAAGATGATGGCCAAATTCATCGGCAAGGAAAAAGCCCATAAGGCCCTGGTTGACTTTTTTGGCACGGAAAATTTTACTGATAAGCTGGTGGAGATGAGTGATCAGGCCCGAATGGAACTGGCATCTCAGATTGAAAAAGTCCTGGCGGGTTCAGTCGGGTCATCAGCATCCCGGCTGATTTGTGATAATTATATGGAAACCAAGGGCTCTGAGATGGAAGATGTCTTTGATATCTTTGGCAAAATATCCCTATCTCTGGAAGCCAGCCAGGAAGAGCTGCAACATCGGATTAAAGAGTTGTCGATATTATACGATGCCAGCCGATTGATCGCCTCATCCCTGGATATTGACCAGGTTATGGAGGGCATCCTCGATTTGCTGGAAGGTAAATTCGAGCTGGATAATTGTTCCATTCGTCTGCTTGATGAAGATGGTATGCTGCGCATAAAATGTCAGCTGGGTCTGATGCCTGAATTTGTCAAGACCGCTGAACGACGGCCGACCATGGAGTGTTATTCGGGAGAGTGCTTTTTGACCGGCAAGGTAATTTCGGTACCGGATGCCGAAAAAATCAGTAAACCATTGTCCACCAACCTGATGACCAAACAGGGAATCAAGTCTTTTGTCCAGGCGCCAATCATTTCAGAGCATAAGACAGTCGGGGTGTTGACCGCTTCCTCAATGAAGAAAAAAGGATATTTTTCGGAAAAGTTTGTTGATTTGTTCGAAACTTTGGCGCAGCAATTAGGAGTGGCGATAGAAAATACCAGGCTATATGGCAAACTGGCAAAATTTAATAAGGAATTGGGAGTAAAAGTGGCTGAACGGACCATTGAGCTGGAATGTAAATCGATGGAATTGGAGGAAGCCAACAAAGAATTAAAAGTGCTGGACCAGCTCAAATCGGAATTCCTGGCCAATATGTCCCATGAATTGCGCACGCCGATGAATTCCATTATCGGTTATACCCAATTGTTGATTGACGGGGTTGATGGACCGATTAATGATGATCAGAAAGAAAGTATGGAAAAGGTTGAACGAAATGCGGAACATCTGCTTTCCCTGATTAATGACATTCTTGATCTGTCCAAAATAGAGGCCGGCAAAATGGTGCTTGAACTGAAGCCTTTATCCCTGGAGGTTGTTGTAGACGATACGGTTGATACCATTTTGCCGTTGGCGGAAGATAAAGAGCAGAAACTGGTTGTTGATGTTGTTGATAATCTGCCGCAAGTTATGGCTGATGCGGATAAACTCCGGCAGATTTCGATTAACCTGTTGAATAATGCGATTAAATTTACCTCCCGCAATGGAATTATTACCCTGCACGCTGAGCCCTGGCAGGAAGATCCTCCTGCCGGCCTTGATCCCGAAAAAAATTATCTGTTGATCTCGGTAAGAGACACTGGTATCGGGATTAAAAAAGAAGATATGGACCGTCTGTTTGGCGAGTTTATTCAACTTGATGCCTCGGCCAGTCGGAATTATGGCGGCACCGGGCTGGGATTGAGTATTACCAAGCGGCTGGTGGAAATGCATCATGGGGCTATATGGGTTGAAAGTGAATATGGAAAAGGCTCGACTTTTTCATTCGTTATCCCTTTTGCCGAGCCCTTGACGGCAGAAATGATGAAGCAGATGGCCAAAAAACAGGGGCTTGATACTCAGATGGCAGGAGAAGTTTTTGATACCGAAGCCGTCACCGGGTTTGCCGGTGAGGTAGAAGAAAATAAGCAGAAATTAAATAAAGTGATCGTTACGGTTGCCAGTGATCCTGATCGTTCCCGTACCATTCAACGCTATCTTGGTGATGCAGGTTTTACCGCGGTGGCCTCATTTGGCCTGGCAGAGGCACTGGCCAAGATTATGGAAGTCAAACCGTTTCTGCTGGTAGTCGAACTCGATTTTTATTTGAGTCAGGGCTGGCAGCTAATCCAAATGCTGAAAGATAATGACGCGCTGGATGGTATTCCTATCATCATAGTTTCTTTAGAAAACCAGGATGAAGGCCTGATTATCGGCCCGGATGGTTATTTTATCAAACCGTTGAGCAAGGATGATATAGCCGTTCAGATCGGGAAATTACGTGACGCGAAAATTAGCGGAGATGTTCTGATAGTTGATGATGAGCCATTCGCGGTTGATCTGGAGAGTAAGATTTTAGCGGAAATGGGTTTGGAAGTGCGTACGGCCTTCAGTGGCCGGGAAGCCATGGTTAAGCTTCAGGAAAAAGCACCTGGCCTGGTTATCCTGGATTTGATGATGCCGGAGATTGATGGTTTTCAGGTGGCCGAATACATGAAATCGGTAGAAAAACTGCGGCAGATTCCCATTATTGTGGTAACTGCCAAAGATCTTGATCTACAAGAGATTACACAGTTGAAAAATCAGGTGAAAAAGGTTATTAAAAAAGGGATAAATATGCGTGATTTGCTATTGTCAGAAGTTGATAAATGGTTTGTCCAGCAAGGAAAATAAAATGGATGATACTCAGAAACAAGTGATTATGGCGGTTGAGGATAATGAGGATAATCGTGATTTGATTGTTAAGGTTCTCAGCCATCGGGGTTATGATGTTATTGGAGTCAGTGACGGCAGCGAGGCTCTGGCCCGTCTGACTGAGGTGGCGCCTGATCTTATTTTAATGGATATCAATCTGCCGGGTATGGATGGTTATGAGGTAACCCGAAGGATTCGTCATAACGAAACTTTCGCTAAGGTTCCCATTGTCGCGCTTACCGCCCATGCCATGCGTGGTGATAAGGAAAAAAGCTTGGCTGCCGGTTGTAATGCCTATGTCTCTAAACCCATTAATGTGCATACCTTTCCGGATATTATTGCCGGCCTGTTATCCAGGAAAAACTGATGAAAGAAATAATCCTAATTGTTGACGATAATATGGACAATGTTGAACTGCTGCGTAAAAGAATGAGAGCGGTTGGTTATGAAACCATTGAGGGTTATGATGGTGAACAGGCCGTGACCATGACCCGGGAACAGCATCCGGACTTGGTTCTGCTGGATGTGATGATGCCCAAACTCGATGGATTTGAGGTTTGTGAAATCCTGAAAAAAGATGAAACTACCCGGCATATTCCGGTCTTGATGCTGACTGCCAAGCGGGAAATTCCGGATAAGGTTAAAGGTTTTGATCTTGGTGCTGATGATTATGTTACCAAGCCGTTTAATTTTCAGGAATTATTGGCCCGGGTCAAATCATTGTTGAAAATCCGCAGCGGCTATCGAAAACAGGTTGAAGAAGGGCGCCAGAAGGCTTTGGATCAGATGGCTGAGGGGGTTGCCCATGAAGTGCGGAATCCGGTAGTTTCCATTGGCGGTTTTGCCCGGCGGATTATCGACGAATTACCGGATAGCGACCAGAAGAAAAAATATGCCCAGGTCATAGTTAAAGAAACTGAGCGTTTGGAGCGGATGGTCAAGGATATTGCGGATTTCAGGGGGGTTCCTGATGGCGTCAGGCAGGGTGAAGATATTAATCTGATAATCAATGATACCTTGCTGCAGCTCAGTCAGTTATTGCAGAAAAACCGGATAGAAGTAAAAAAGGAATTTTCCGGTGATTTACCCCCCGTGTTTGTCAATTGCAAAAATATTATTATTGCCTTGATGCAGGTGATGACTAATGCTGCCGAGGCCATGGAAGAAGGTGGCAAGTTAACCATCATAACTACAGCAGTTGATAATTCCTGGGTCCTCGTCGAGATTATTGATAGTGGTAGGGGTATTGCTGCGGAAGATATAGAGAGTATTTTTGACCCTTTCTTTACGACGAAAATGTCAGGCGCCGGCATGGGTCTGCCCCTGGTCCGTAAAATTATCGATGATAATCATGCAATGATCAGGGTTGAAAGTATGGTGGGTAAGGGAACCAGGGTTGAGATTAGTCTGCCAGTTGAAAGTGCTGGAAATTAACGTATTTCATCTTCTTCCCGTTTTTTCAGCACTTCTGGTAATGATGGTTTGACTTTTAAGGTAATTTCTTTGCGGATTGCTACCGTTCCGGGCTTTGCCCCCCGCGGTTTGCTGACATAACGGGCTTTGGTACAGGATATGGCCACGGTTCCACCGCTTCGGGCTTTGCTGTGATAAGCGGCGATGGCGGCAGCTTGCTTTAGTGTTTGCCGATCAGGTTCCATCCCCTTTTGTGTGCGAAGCAGGACGTGGCTGCCGGACATGCCCCGTACATGAAACCACCAGTCATCCGGATGGGCAGTTTTCAGGCTTAGCTGGTCGTTGTCTCTGTCTGTTTTGCCGGCAAGGACAATCCATCCATCCTTCAGCTCATAGCTAAACAGTTTTGGTGGCAGGGGCTGATGGTGTGGATTAGTTTGTTTCATACTTAAAGTTATCAGTGTCCGGTTAGAAACTTGTATATTGTTAACGGCCGCTGATTTCAGCGCTTTTTGGCGCTCGATAGTCTGCTTTTCCAATAGTTCATGGCGCTAAAATTGACAAACTCGCCCTTTCGGGCTCAAACATGTCAATTTTTACGCTCTATTCGCTGGGAAAAGCAACGAGCTACCCTCGTGATGTCGCGCTTGAAACAGCGCCGGTTAACAACGTCACCCACTATGTAGAAAGCAAACCGGACAACGCTGACTTAAATTGAGTGATTAGCTCAAAAAATCTTCAAGAACTTCATGCCCTTCATGTTAACGTAAAGTCCGTTTTTTCAAAGCTAAATGTTCATAGCTGACTGCTAATTGCTTGACTCTGGTTATGTTGAGTGGTTGCCGTTTATCGGGCAGATAGCGGAAACCACACAATTAATAGCTGGAAGCATGCTGGTAACGCATTGTTTCCCGGCTTCGATTGCTTCTGCCGCCCGATCAAACTCCAGCAGGCCGATGTTGGCAACACGCGGATTCAGTAAAATATCAGGTGGATCGCCGGCCATGCGGCTACGGGTCAAGCGTTCCTGCATGATGGCAATGGAGCCGGCAAGCACATCAAAAAGACCGGGTGTAGGGATTTTTGGCTCAAAGAGTTGAGAGACCAGGGCGCCCGTCCGATGTTTCAATTCTCCGGAAATTTTCTGCAGGAGAGAGCTTTCCACGCTGTCTTCATTTTCATCAGCGTGCTGATACGCATGGGTTAATTGACCGGTATGCCGGTTATGACTATCCTGGTTAAGATTTACGGCGATGACCAGTTCAGCTCCCAGTGCCCGGCAGACGGAAACCGGAACTGGGTTTACCAATCCTCCGTCCACCAGCCAGCGGTCGCGGAGGTGCACCGGGGTGAATATCCCCGGCACGGCAATGGAAGCCCTGATGGCATCCAGCAGCAGCCCTTTTTGGAACCAGATTTCCCGGCCGGTTTCCAGATCGGTGGAAACGCAGGTATAAGGTCTGGGCAGGTCTTCAATCTTGAGATTCCCCATTTGCTGGTGAAAGAAATCCATCAACCGGCTTCCTTCAACAAAACCACCGCCGCGTAGCAAGCGGATATCAAGATATTTGATGATTTCTTTGCGATCCAGCTGTAGGAGCCATTTACTCAAGGCATCAAGTTGCCCGGTAAGATAGACCCCGCCTACCAGGGCGCCAATGGATGTTCCACAGACAATGTCGGGAACAATACCTATTTGCTCCAGCTCGTTGATGACGCCGATATGGGCCCAGCCACGGGCCGACCCACTGCCAAGCGCCAAGCCGATTTTTGGCTGTTTCGGCCATTGACCGTTATTTTTCCATTTTTTGCTCATGATTACTCAACCGGAAGGGGGAATGGGAGAATATTACTTAGTGTTCATTCGGTAACATTTATTTCCTGATAAATGCTTTCAGTGGTCAGTGATCAGCCGTCAGCTGTCAGTAAAATATTGAAAAAACAGATGGTTAAGCTGACTGCAGAAAGCTGAGAGCTGATTGTCCATCCGGAAACACTGCTTTCCGGGTGGAAACTACTTAGCCTGTGAAAGGCTATAAAAATAAACGATGTAGGCATAGGCTACATACAAGAGGAAAAGAACTCCAATTCTAACCATGAACTTATTGATTGTCTTCAGCAGGCGATATTTACGGAGTTTCTTTCCTGATCATTTTTCTTGCCAACCATAAAACGGTTTTTACCATAGTGGCATTGATGTATCAAGAAAAAACCGGCGTATCCGCCTGTAGGGACAGTTTTTAAAACTGTCCCCCATTAAAGCAATTTTGACGCTCCATTTGCTGTCTGCGTGCGACGCACTACCCTCACGATGTCGTGTCTGAAACAGCAGCGGTTAGCAACATCGGAAACTGCTCAAAAAATATGCCGGACAATAGTGAGATAATTTATATTTTTTCAATAATGTGATAAAAATTGCTTGCATCTCTAGCTGTTTTCATGTATAAGCGCACCCTTTCAGGGTGAATCTCCTGAATAACTGTTGATTATTTGCTGTAGATATTTCCTGGAGACCTGAAAAACAACTGAATAGCTGACAAACTTCACTTCATCCCTATCCACAATATTGATGTATTCGTGAAAAATCGAATAGTGTCCCCTCATCATCAATAATTATAGCAGGTTAGAGATTACAAATATCCCGGTTTTAGATTTCCATGGAATCGGGGGAATTAATCGACACTTTATATTAAGCCGATATGACTGGTTGTTGTAAACCATTGTCATGTCGGTTGCTTAACTTGAACGTTACTGCTCGAACTAAAGGAAGTGGAAAAATGAAGAAGGACATTCAGAACGTTAGGAATATCGGTATCAGTGCTCATATTGACTCGGGTAAGACTACCCTGACTGAGCGGATTCTTTTTTATACGGATCGTATCCATGCCATCCATGATGTGAAAGGTAAAGATGGGGTTGGGGCAACAATGGATTCTATGGAACTGGAAAAGGAGCGGGGAATAACCATCGCCTCAGCCGCTACCTTTTGTGAATGGAAAGATCATGAAATCAATATTATTGATACTCCCGGACACGTTGACTTTACCATTGAGGTAGAACGGTCTTTGCGGGTGCTGGACGGTGCGATCCTGGTTTTGTGTTCTGTTGGCGGGGTTCAGTCCCAGTCCATTACTGTTGATCAGCAGATGAAACGATATAAGGTCCCCAGCATTGCTTTTATCAATAAATGTGACCGCAGCGGGGCCAACCCCGAGCGGGTAATTGAACAACTGCGGGAAAAATTGGGGCATAATGCGGTTGCCATGCAGATACCCATCGGCCTGGAGGTTGATTTTGCCGGGGTTGTGGATCTGGTAGCGATGAAAGCCGTTTATTTTGATGGTGACAACGGTGAGATTGTGCGGGTTGAAGAAATACCGGAACAGCTGTTGGCGGAAGCGGAAGTAAAACGGGAAGAGCTCATTGATGCTGCTTCCATGTTTTCTGATGAGCTGACTGAGGCAATTTTGGAAGAACAGGAAATTCTGGCTGAAATGATTTATAAAGCCGTGCATGACGGAGCGCTGACCCGGGAAATTACCCCTGTTTTTCTTGGCTCAGCTTATAAGAATAAAGGTATCCAACCTTTGCTCGATGCAGTCAACACTATTCTTCCCAGTCCGGTAGAAGTAAAAAATGAAGCTCTTGATTTGGATAATAATGAAGAATCGGTGGTTCTTTCCAGTGACGATACCGATCCGGCAGTTTCCCTGGCCTTTAAGCTGGAAGATGGTTCTTACGGACAGCTGACCTACCTCAGGGTTTATCAGGGAAAACTGGCCAAAGGTGACACGGTGATCAATGCGCGGACCGGGAAAAAGGTGAAGATCGGTCGTCTAGTACGGATGCACGCCAGCCAGATGGAGGATATTGAGGTGCTTTCTGCCGGATATATCGGTGCGCTTTTTGGGGTTGATTGTGCCTCGGGAGATACCTTTGCAGATCCTGCCCTGAACCTGACCATGACTTCTATGTATGTACCCAGCCCGGTTATCTCCCTGGCCATAGTCCCCAAGGATAACAAGGCGCAGATTAATATGTCCAAGGCCCTGAACCGTTTTTCAAAGGAAGATCCTACATTCAGGGCTTATGTTGATAATGAAACCAATGAAACTATCATTGAGGGGATGGGTGAGTTACACCTGGAAGTCTATGTTGAGAGGATGCGCCGGGAATATAGTGCGGAAGTGGAAACCGGCCAGCCTCGGGTTGCCTATCGGGAAGCGATTACCAGGAAAGCTGAATTTAATTATACTCATAAAAAACAGACTGGTGGTTCCGGTCAGTTTGGTCGGGTTGCCGGCTTTATGGAGCCGGTGGCTGATGAAGATTTTGTTTTTGAGAGCAAAATTGTTGGTGGTTCCATTCCGACCCAATTTATTTCTTCCTGTGAAAAAGGTTTTAAGGCCTGTATGAGTAAGGGACCGAAAATGGAATTTCCGGTTACCGGGGTTAAAATCGTGATCAATGATGGTGCTTCTCACGCGGTTGACTCCTCTGAAATGGCCTTCCAGGCAGCTGCCCGCGGTGCTTTCCGCGAAGGATATGCCAAGGCGAGCCCGACTATCCTGGAGCCGATCATGAAGGTGGTAGTGGAAACTCCCACCGAATTCCAGGGGTCGGTGATGGGAACGATCAACCAGCGCCGGGGCATCATTCTTGGTACCCAGGATGAAGGTGTCATGTGTGTGGTCGAAGCCCGGGTTCCCCTGGCTGAGATGTTTGGTTATTCAACCGTTTTGCGTTCTTCAACCCAGGGGAAAGCCCAGTTTACCATGGAGTTTTCCAGCTATAAAAAAGTGCCTCAGAGTATTGGTGAGGAACTGGCTAAAAAATATGCTGAATCAAAGAAAAATGTTGCCTAAATTGCGGAAAAAGCGCTTATTATCAACAGAATTGCCGCTGGCAAAGTCACGGATAATTTACCTTAAACAAAGGAATATTGTGATGTTGAAAAATGATCTTATCGTACGTAATCCTTTAAATGTTCTTGGGGTTCAAAACGATGGAATTATTGCTCCTGGAAGTTTTGGGGCGATTTTGTCCCGGGCTGGAGTAGGAAAAACTTCACTGTTGATTCAGATAGCTTTAAATGCTCTTCTGCGTCAGAAAAATGTCTTGCATGTCAGCCTTGAAGATCCGGTTCGCAAAGTAAACCTCTGGTACAAGGAGGTATTTTATAACCTGATTGAACAGTTTAAGGTAGAACAGGGTGATGCCCTGTGGCAGGAAATTCTGCCCCATCGTTTCATTATGACTTTTAACGCTGATAACTTTTCTGCCGCCCGTCTCCAGGAGCGGGTAATTGAGCTGCTTGATCAAGATATTTTTGTCCCCCGGCTGATGCTGGTTGATGGCTTGAACTTTTCCGCCTCGCAGCGGGAACAGCTACTGGCTATCCGTGACTTGGCGGTTGAGCTGGAATTGCCGATATGGTTTACTGTTCGGACTCATCGCCATGAACAGGAAAATGCAGCCGATGGCATTCCCGTACAGCTGCGTGATCTGGATGATCTTTTTAGTGCAATTGTTAAGCTTCAGCCCCAGGGGCAGGAAATCTATCTTAAAGTGATCAAAGGTTGTGAGGACAGTGCGCAACAATCAGTTATTCAACTTGATCCGGTTACTATGTTATTGAAAATGGATCAATAAGACATTCCTTGAACCGTTATCAAAAAAGGCAAAGCCATATGGGTTTTGCCTTTTTTCATTACCCCCTCCAGCGGTAAATCAGTCGCCATCGGTCAATACTACCTTATTTCTTGAAACCTTAAGCCTCCCGTGTTTCTTCTTCTGCTCCAAACGCCTTTTTTTAGAATTTCGGCTTGGTCTAGTGGGGGTCCGTTTTTTTCGATTTTCTGCAATACTTCTAAGTATTTCCCGCAGTCGCATGAGTGCGGCTTCCCGGTTGGCTTCCTGGTTTCGGTGCTGTTGGGCCTTGATAATGATTATTCCATCTTTGGTCAGCCGCCGGTCATGTAATTTCAGCAGTCTTTCCTTGTAGACTGTAGGAAGTGATGAGGCTTTTATGTCAAAGCGCAAATGGATGGCACTCGAGACCTTGTTGACGTTCTGGCCGCCGGCTCCCTGGGCGCGGATAGCTCGGAGTTCAATCTCATGATCGGGAATGGATATTTCTTTGGAAATTATCAGCATTATTTCGTTGCCAGAATCTGATAATACAGTTGCACAACCTTTTTAGCTATAGTTTCAATGGAAAAGTTGTGGGAGAATTCACGGGCGTTATTGCCCATCTGCCGGCACAAATCTTCATTTTTCATCAGCTTGATGATTTTTTGGCTCCATTCATCAAGGTTATCCTGGGTTTTGAAGCCGTTTTCACCGTTGATAATTATATCATCCATGCCACTGGCATCAATGGCAACCACCGGGCAGCCACCAGCCATGGCTTCCAGAATGACCAATCCCTGGGTTTCCGCCTGGGATGCAAAGATGAAAATATCAGCAATTTGGTAATAAAGGGCAAGTTCCTCCGGGTTGATATTCCCCAAAAGCCGCACCATATTTTTCAATCCCAGTTTGCGGATGTATTTTTGTATCTTTTTCTTTTCAGGGCCATTTCCGGCGATGCAGCAGGTAAAGGGAATCCCAGTATTTTCCCTGATTTTTTTATCCCTTCCAGGAGAAAATAGGGGTTCTTTTCTTCAGATAGCCGGAAAACAGAAAACAGCAAAAGCTTTCCATCTTTCTTCAATTTATGAAACAGTGGCTGCAGTCTTCCCGGATTTTTTCGGTAACTGTCCCGGTTGATTCCCGTGGGCAAGATTTCAATCAGCTTCCCTACCCCCAGATTTCTTAAGTAGGTCTTTGCCGTTTTGGTTGGAGCAATAATGGCATTGCAGGAATTGGCAAAATGCTTAATGAGCATGTGTGGTACCCGGCCACCAGCCAAATTGCGAAAGAGGGGTAGGTATTGGTTAGCCGGGTATGGTAGGTGTACACGGAAGCGATCTGATGTTTCTTTGCCAGCTTCAGCCCTACCGAACCCAGCCAGTAGGGATGGTGGAGATGGACAATATCCGGCCTTATGCGCTGAAATTCTTTTTTTATCCTGGTTGAAAAAATGTTGGTTACCGGAACCACAAAGTTTTTCCGGCGATATTGAAAGAATGGTTTGCAGCGGATAATATTTTTCTCATCCTCATGATTTTCCGCATAACTGGGGGCGAAATCGATGGAATTTTCAATATTGCCAATGACAGCAAGTGAAAATGAATCCTTCCTGTCCAGTTGTTTTTCTATCTTTTCGATATTGGTAATATTGAGGTCATGAAAATTGCTTTCAAAAACCACCACGTAGATTTTTATCAGGGCGAAAACAGCAATGACGGCCAGAAAGGACCAGATAACAAACTTTTTGTTTTGTTTCATGGATGATTCAAGTTTAACCTAAGTTTCGGTGCTATGAATGTCAGAAAAGAAGAGTTATTATGTATCATACCCGTTTATGTTTGACAATCATTGCCCCCGGCTTGGTGAAAAATGATGAACTCCACATTGAAAATTGACAAATGGTTAGTCGATGCATTATGTACTATATTTTTACTGGCTTATGTAGTGAATTCAGGAGGTTTTGGATGAGAGTAAATAACCTTTGTAGCCGGGGAGTTTGCGTGGTTTTGCATGATGTGGCCCCGGCTACCTGGGATATGTACCGTGATTTTGTGCGAGAAGTGGATGAAATCGGTCAAGTCACCCTGACTTTGTTGGTGGTTCCTGATTATCACCACCAGGGGCAGTTCAGTTGTTTTCCTGATTTTTGCCAGGCGATGGAAAAGCGCCAGTCTCAGGGTGATGAGTTGGTGCTGCATGGCTATTATCACCAGGACGATCTGCCGTTGCCTTGGTTTTTCCCCAAGGATATATTTATGCGCCGGGTCTTTACCCATGAGGGAGAATTCTATCCTTTGACCGAAAGTATGGCCAGGGAACGATTGGAATGTGGTCTGGAGCAGTTTGATCGGCTTGGATGGCCGGTTGCCGGGTTTGTGGCTCCGGCCTGGTTGATGGGTTACGGAGCCCGCAAAGCCTTGGCTCTCACGCCTTTACGCTATACCAGTGACCCTGGGGGTCTATTGCTCCTGCCGGGTTTTGAGAAAATCCGGGCACCAACCTTGGTGTGGAGTTCCGGCAATGCATGGCGTCGCCGGGTATCTCGATACTGGAATGATCGTCGCCGTCGGCAAAATGCCGAAATCCCGCTCTTGCGTTTGGGATTGCATCCGGTTGATATGCAGCATTCCGGTGCAAAAAACTATTGGCTGGAAACATTGGAAAAATTACTGAAATCCCGAATGTCGGTGACCAAATCAACCTGGCTGGGTCTATCATAATGTGGCGGCGTTATTGGCTGTTGGCTGGCCTCGGCTTGATTCTGGGCCTCGGAATGCCGCTGGTGATTGGGGGACGAGAATTATTGCCGGTGTTTAGCCTGATTTCCTGGACCCTGCCGGCCAGCCTCATGATGAGGTGTCCGCCGCGAATCACCGTCCAGGTGATTCGTTCGGCGGCCAATCCCGCCTGCCTGTCGGCAGACACGGCTGCGAGTCAAGCCCGAACATCCTGAAGTGCATTCCCGGCAATGCCAGGCAGAAAGTTGAATTTTCTTGTTTTTTATACCCATCAAGGGGTACTGAAAAGAGTGACAGGATTTCAGGAGTAAGTTACTAAACGTTGAACTTGGGTTTCAATCTCAATTGTGAGGGATGTATTATGGAATACGATAACTTGATAAAGTTTCACGGTCACAGTTGTCCGGGCCTGGCCATGGGCTACCGGATGACTAAAGCGGCCATGGGTTTTTTGGTTCAATGCCGGGCCGAGGATGAAGAGCTCGTGGCCATTACTGAGAACAATGCCTGTGGGGTCGATGCCCTGCAATATCTCAGCGGCTGCACTTTTGGCAAAGGGAATCTGATCTTCAAAGACTATGGCAAGCAGGCCTATACGCTCTATTCCCGCAAAACCGGGGAGGGTGTTAGGGTGGTTTTGAACCACCAGGCGGTGCCGAAAGAAAAAAAGGCCGATCGCCAGGAATATATCCGCTGGTTGCTGGAAGCCGATGACGCGGAGATGTTTTCCTTAACCTCGGTGCAGATCCGGGAGCCGGAAAAAGCCAGGATTTTGGCATCCGTGATTTGTGACTGCTGCGGCGAAGCGGTGATGGAAAGCCGGATCCGGGTGGTCAACGGCAGAAAAATGTGTATTCCCTGTATGGAAAAGATGGAAAAGAATGTTTAGGCTGAACCGCTTTGTGCCTATGGATTTTTTTTTATGGCAGATGCAGATATAGTTAAAGCGTAGTGGGTGAGTTGTTACGATGGTGAGATCATACGGCTTTCCTAAACGTGGTTATCTGGGGTTGGGATTGGTTGTCATCGGTTGGCCTCTGGCCTGGATCAGGCCTGTGGGTTTTCAATTCCTTTGGGAAAATTCCTTCTTGCTCCTCTGGCTTGGTTATGTCCTGGTTGTGGACGGGTTGAACTGGAAACGCAGCAGTTCCTCTCTTTTTAGCCGCAATCCCATAGCCTTTGCCGGTATGTTCCTGCTTTCCATTCCCGGCTGGTGGCTTTTCGAGTTTTTTAACCGGTTTATGCAGAACTGGCATTACCTGTTCAATCGCCCGGTTGGTTTCCTGGAATATGGCTTACGTGCTTCCGTTCATTTCAGTATAGTTATCCCTGCGGTTCTTTCGACGGCAGAACTGTGGCGCTCATCACGCTTTCTGGATGGTTCTAAGAGTTGGTATCGGATTGTCATTACCAGACGGAGGTTGTTGGCATTTATCTTTTCAGGCATCATGATGCTGGCTGCGGTTATAATCTTCCCGCGTTACTGTTTCCCCTTTATCTGGATAGCGCTCTATTTCATTTTTGATTCAATAAACAGCCTGCGTGGATCACCATCGCTTTTACGATACCTTGCAAAAGGGAACTGGCGTCCCACTCTTGATTTGGCCCTTGGAGCGCTGACCTGCGGTTTTTTTTGGGAGATGTGGAATTATTATGCCCTGCCTAAATGGGTCTATATTATTCCCTTTGTGGATGTTTTTCATATTTTTGAAATGCCGGTTTTGGGCTACTTTGGGTATCTGCCTTTCGGGCTTGAAGTCTATGCCCTCTATATTCTCTTAATTGATATATTTGGTTTGAAAAAAACATTGCTTTATGGTGGTGACGGATTTATTCAGTTATAGAGAAGGAAAATGGGAAGAATTACATGCGAGTAGAATCGGTTGAGACTTTGATTGTTGGTGCCGGCCTTAGTGGTTTGTATGCCGCTTATTTGCTGGCGAAGCAGGGGAAATCTTTTGTAGTATTGGAAGCACGGAGCCGTCTAGGTGGCCGCATTCTCAGCCCTCAATGCGGGATGCTGTATGCTGATATGGGACCTTCATGGTTTTGGCCGGATATTCAGCCGAGAATGGTGAAACTGGTAAAAACCCTGGGACTGAGTCCATATCGGCAGTTTGAAACAGGCTTGGGACGTTACCAGGGGCCCAGCGGTGACGTTCGCAATGTCAGTGGCTACCCCATGGAACCGCCCTCCTGGCGTTTGCGGGGAGGAATGATGGCATTAATAGAAGGTCTGTCCAGGGAAATTCCGCTCGGGGCGATAAAGCTCAATCATCCTGTCTGCAACATTGAAAAAAGCGATGATGGAGCACGGGTGAGCGTTGGCAAACTAGAGCAGGAACCCATCGCCTGCTACGAGGCAAAACGGGTGATTTTGGCCCTGCCGCCGCGGCTTATTGCTTCCAGCATCCTGTTTGATCCCGATCTTTCCGACAATCTTTGTCAATCGATGCTGAAAATCGGCACCTGGATGGCGGGACAAGCGAAATTTTACGCGGTGTATGAACAACCGTTCTGGCGGGCTGACAATCTTTCCGGCCAGGCCTTCAGTCAGCGCGGTCCCATGGTGGAGATTCACGATGGCTCCAACGATGATGAAGGCCCCTATGGGATTATGAGCTTTGTGGGGCTCCCGGCCGCCGGGCGGGGCAATAAAGATTTACTGATTGAGGCAATGCTGGTCCAGTTGGCCATCTTGTTTGGCGACCAAGCTCAGTATCCAGCCAGTTACTTCTATCAGGATTGGGCCAATGAGCCTTATACCGCCACCTATATAGATAAAGCTCCCATGCGGGAGCATCCCCGTTATCATCCACCGGCGGGGAAATCAAGTTTTTGGAATGGAATCATCCGCTTCGCGGGGACGGAAACGACAGAAGATCAAGGCGGCTATCTGGAGGGCGCCTTGGCGGCCGCCGAACGGGCCGTAGGCTAGTTCTCAGTTGTCATGGAGTATGATCGGGCTGCCGTTTTCCAGCAGCTTGCGCCGGGCGTCCATATAGGCCTGAATCTGTTTCTGGATATTGATGCTTTCTTTTTCATCCATAGTGAATACATCGTAGCTGTCATGGAGGGCCTTTGAGGTTACCAGTACCTGCTTGCGTTTGGCAGCCTGGTACGGCGGGTCACATTCCACCGTCTCGATCTTGTAAATGCGGTTAATTTCTACGGAAGCAATACCCGTATCGCCATTGCAATCGGTGGTTTGGAATGTCACCATGTAGCTGCTACCGGCAGCTGCCGAAATGGCGGTGAACAGCAGTAAGAAAAGGGTTGCAAAAATTGTTCTGATCATCTTATCCTCCTTTCAAGGGGTTTTTAGTGGTCTTCTGATCCGTACTCAGATGCTCTGTAAATTAAAAGAAGTGGTTTATTTGACGACGCTTTTAATGATTACCAGAGACTTCGAACATTTTTATAAGCAAGAATTCTTTCGTCTTTGCTCAGAATGGTGGCATTTTCCTCGCGCGCCGTTGCGACAATAATTTGATCAGCTGGATCATTATGGAAAGGCTGGGGAAGCACCGTTGAACGGTATGATAAAACGGGGGAGAGAGGTACTAGTTTCAGTTTTGGCATATTAATGGCAGAATGTATCCAATCCTCCGGATTACAGGAAATACCGATTCTTTTTTTCTCAAGAAGTTTGCTGAATTCCCATGGAGATATTGCGGATAAAAGCATTTCCTCATACATGCTTGTATCGCCAATGATTTCTTTAACCCTTGGCGATAACTTTTGTGGATTCATATTCCACCAGATCCAAGTGTGAGTATCGAGCAGGTATATCACTTGCAGGCATCCCATATTTCCTCACCCAGAGGTGAAATGATGTCTTTTTCAAAAACAAGAGCATCAGAAAGTTTTCCTGCTTTAGGATTTATATCAGCATTACGATAAGGTGTTATTTGGGCTAATGGTTTCCCTCGCTTTGTTATAACAATAATTTCCTGTGTTTTAGCGACTTGGTCCAAAATTTTCAAGGCATGTGATTTGAATTTGCTTATTCCCATAGTTTTCATATTGTCATCTCCTTTACTGTAAATAATATAATAGTCAACTCAAATGGTCAAGTCAAGGGTAAAAGAAAAGAAGTGAAGGGTTGCATCTTAAATAGCTTAAAAAAAGGTCGACTGGCACTACAAATGAAAATTGGCAATTCACCCCTTGATTTTATTGACTTTTTTTAAGTTTTTTGGGTGCAAATAGCCTTTTTTACTAAAATCTTGTTAAACATGGGATAGGGAAACTGAGCACTCTTCAGGTGCACCACATTTTCCCTAAAGCAATGCTCTACAAACATGGATATGAAGGGCCACAGGTCAACGCTATTGCCAATTTTACTTTTCTAACCCAATCCACGAACCTGGAGGTTTCTGACCGATATCCGGCTGAGTACCTGGAAGAATATTGCGATAAAAATCCCGGCGCGGTTGAATCTCACTGGATCTCCATGGACCGTGACCTCTGGCAGCCGGAGAGATACCTTGATTTTTTGGCTGCTCGTCGTCAGTTGTTGGCTAAAGCAGCTAATGAATTTCTTGATACTTTGCTGGCCGGAAAAATTCCTGAGCGACCAATTGACGAGCGAAAACCGCCGGTTCATACAGCTGAAACGATCATTCCCGGTGGGGTAACCAGTGAGGAAGAAGAAGATCTTTTACTGGAAATTAATCAGTGGGTTCTTGAAATGGGGTTGCCTGAAGGGGAGTTTCTTTTTGAGGTAATCGATGAATATACTGACCAACCATTAGCCGTTTTCGACCTTGCATGGCCGAATGGGTTACAGGAGGGCCTTAGTCAACCGGTAGCTCTGCTTATTGATGAGGGGCCAGATACCGAAGCGGTTGCCAATAAAGTTGGGTATCGTTTTTTTACTAATGAACAGTCATTTCGAGATTATGTCTTAAAGAGCATTCTAGTTGAGCGCTGATTGTTTATTACCCTTTTCAAAGGAGGGACCACCTCAGTTTTTCCAGGGAGTTCATTATACACTTAATCAATCGAGCAGTTTCCCAAAATCAGTATAACCACGTCTCCCTAGATAATTGATAAGGTCAACTGCCATTCGGCGGGAGCCATCATTGCCAGATTCAATTCCAGCATGTAGAATCTGCATTGCGGGTTCTTGCCATCCATGAATTCGCCAACCTTCCCGATCTGCACGAATTATCCGGTCGAGAATTCGTATCGTCATCACGATATCTATATTTGAAATTTTTGCCAATTGTTTCATGATAGAATCGTTTGGTTCTGGCAACGGAATAACATCAATAAACTTTCCAAGTTGTTCCAATGCCCATTGGGATGGGAATTGTCCGGATGAAAACCATGTGCCAAAAAGATAGGCATCGGATTTTTCTTCGGCTTCTGTTTTCCCAATTGTAGGCCAATATTTTTCCCATAAAATCTGGAATCTACCTATAATCTCAGTTGGAACTTCTTTATTTCCTTTCAAGCTTTGGCCGACAAAACGGATGGCATATCTTCTGATCTCAGAATTTGAATTGGTTAAAAAACGCGATAGCAAACTTTCGGCATCGTCCAGATTTAGCTGGCCACGACCGTAAAGCAACATCAAATGCTCGCCAAGGCGGAACATCGGTTGTGCACGTGAACTTTCAGTAATTTCAATCTCCTCGGCCTGCTCCACCGTATAAGCAAACTGACTCTTAAACATCTGGTAAAATTCAATATGGGCATGACCCCAGACGAGGAATGCATTCCATGCCGCCCATCCTGCAATCGCTGGTGGTGTTTTTTCAATACTTTCCAAATCGAAAAGTTGGTTTGCCACCTTTGACAACCAATCTCTATCTATCAAGTAGAGCAAACTGATATAGACACCAATGATTGATAAAGCCTCTGCACTTCGATTGTCGGGAGCTATCTGCCACTCCAGCATTTCCCGCACTTCAGGAATAGAAGCAAAGCCACCAGGAACATTTTCACGGTTATTTGCTGAGGTTTTCAGATTATTTCCAATCCACTTGGCATACGCCAGAGCCGCCTCTACCGCCTTGCCACGCGACGAATTGATACCCAAAGTAAGATAATCATGGTTGCGAGGGTCAACGGGAGAAGTATCATCAATAATATTTGACTGTATGGGAGCATAGCAAAGAACGTTAAGCAGTTGCCATATCGATTGACGAAGATTATCCAGTGGATATTTTGGGGATTCTCCGTCCATGGCTTTACAAACATTTTCTATAAACCGGCAAATCTCATCTCTAGTCCACTGCCAATCCTGATCTATCAATCCTTCATGCTCATACGGTGTTGCCATGCGTTCTTTAATGGGACACTCCACCACCCATTGACACAGCCTGAGAACAGCAGAAACATCAATCTTTACACCATTTTTTACAGTTTCATTCATCTGGCTGATAAACTCCCTGACAAAAATGGCCGGTTTTTCAACCAATGCTTCAGCCCGACTTGAAAACTCAACCGGGCTGTTGCCGACGTATTGTTTGAAAGTTGACGCTAGTCCCTCAATATTAGGTCCCATAGCTCGAGGTTCTTCAGGTTCCCAAGATGAAACCTTTGTTACCACTTCATCAAAAGATATTTTCATAAGCGCATCAAGAGTTATGGGGCTTTCATTCCCCCACCTTGTTGACCCTGAACGGATATTCAGGTCTGCTAATTCAGGCTCGCCGTGTTTCTTGAGCATTTCATCATAAAATGTACGCCTCTCTCCAGTCAGATGATCTCGAACCCAATGCAGCTTCTCGAACTGCCAGTACTGTATATAACTTTCACGATCTTCATCAGTTGCATCGCAACCACGATGGGTTCTAAACCATTCATCGTAGTTAGACATATCCGGCCCGGCATCAATCCAACCTAGCCATTCTTTACGTTCGTCAGGGGTCAAAAAAGTCAGTCGCTTGCCTGCCAGCATTGCATACTCATGTTTGTACCAAGAGTTTTCAAACAGGCTATAGTCCATTATTACCTGCCGTACCAGCTCGCAATTTTCTTCAGCAAATTCATTGATTAAATGGATTCGGATTCTTTTAAAAACCAGGTATTGATGTTGGTCGACTATTTCCAAGGCTTTAGCCAGTAATAGATTATTTTTGTGAATTGCCCGTTCAAATCCTTCCCTGACAAACCCGACCATAACACTTGCAAACTCATAATCATTATTCTGCTCATGCTCTTCAATAGCCGGCCGCCATATCTGGGAATTGTCAGATCCAGTATCCAGATCAACATATTTCATGGCCTGAACAAAGATTTTAAGCCAATCACACAGCAGCGAAAGAAATTTGCTCGCCACCTCCCCCTGAGCCGCCAACACTGGCACTATTTTTTTAAGTCCTGCCGCATACCAGTATTCGTCCATCTGGTTAAGTTCAACCTGTCCTTCCGATAACGAGGGGGTAAACAAGGCTTCAACCAAAGTCATGGCTGCGGATATTTTGCCTCCCTTAACCAAATAGACGCTGAGTTTAACGGCTTCTTTGAAATATATCCATAAAACACCTTCCTTGACGGCTTGGCAAACAGAAGGTACCAGGGTTGCCGCCACGTCAGCTGGCATTGCCCGAGCCGCCTCAATCATATCGCCGATAATGGCGGCATTATCAGTTTTCATAGCGGCGAAAATATCGGCAACTTCAGCGGGAAGATATTTAGCCATCCGAGCAAGATATTTGGATGGTGCCCACTGAGGAAAGTGAACACCATTTTCAAAACGTTCAGCTTTCGGTTGATGAGCAAAAAACTTTCGCTTATGAAGAAGCCCAACCCAATAAGGGTTTTCTAAACGAGAGAAAAAGTACCTCTCATGTTGGGGCGAACTTATAAGGGGAATAGTCGCTTCAAGTAGTTCACTCGTTGGTTTGTTGGTTTGTTGTAGGATTTCATCGATTTCTTTTATCACTGTAAAAAAATTACCCACGAAACTGTGCATCATTCCTTCAAATTTATTGAATTGAATTTGCAACTCTGTTTCGGTAACGATTAACGGTTCTTTCCGAAGATGAGTATTTCCCATAAACCATTGCCGGGTTTTCTTGAAATCACTTACAAGTCTTTGGTTTATTTCACCATGTAATGGTTCATTATGCATTAAATATCTGAATAAAAGTTCATAATTTGAAGGTCGTTTCCTTCTGGCTCGATGAGCCTCCACAAGATCATTTATTCTAAGACCCACATTGTAACTAATTGCTATCGTTACATCAATTTCACTATCACCATTAAAGGTTGCAATTGAAGGCCATTCTTTTTCGATTTTATCCAATTCATTTTCATACTGGACTCTATTGCTGGGCTGTTGCGGATCAAGTACATAAATTAAGCGATCAGCAATATCTCGTACAGCATGAGCAATGAAATGAACGCGTCCAGGAAATCTTTCATTACTGAGAAGTAATATAGCTCCCTCGTATGCTTCAGCCAAGGGTAAGGCATTTTCCCTGAACCACGTTACAAGTTCTAGCCGTTGTTGTGGCCAACTAGACGAATCGGCTAGAGTTGCAATAGTCGCGGCTTCGAAATCAAAATTCATTTTGCCCTCTGGGCATGTCTAGATAGAAAGCGCAAACCACCACCTCACCCTCACCACCCCTTACTCAAAATCTCCAGCTTATCACTTTCCTCCAGTACCGTAGCACAGCTTTCCCAATCGATGTCTGCCACTCGGTTATATTTTTCATCAAAAGGATGTTTTGGGTGGACGGATTCAATCAGTTTTTTAGCTTCTTCCACCTCTCCGTTGGCGACCTCTATCCAGACATCTTCCAACATATCAGGGATCTGGCCAAAAAGACCATGAATATCCTCCAATCGGTTTGAAAGCAGCTCATGAACCCGGTCTTCCACTGATCCCAGGTAGCGCATGTTATAAACGTAAATTTCATCACGTACCTGGCCAATTCTCTGTATGCGTCCCTTCCGCTGTTCCAGCCGTGTCGGATTCCATGGTAAATCCAGGTTAATCAGCGCTCCCAAACGCTGCAGATTCAGGCCTTCACTGGCCGCATCGGTGCCCAATAAAAGACGAATTTCTCCTGTGCTTACTTTCAGCTTCAGATCATCCCGGCTTATTTTTTTGAACAACCCCGCCTGCATGGTGCCGGAATGGGCTCCGCCGGCATAGATCCCGATAATCTCATCATGCAGTTCTTCTGACAATTGTCCCGCCAACCACCAGATAGAGTCAAAATACTGGGAAAACACAATGCATCCCATATCCAGCCAATCCTTATTTACCAGGTATTCAACAACCTGATGATATTTGGGGTCCTGGTCCTGGCTGGCATCAAGTGCTTTCAGACAACGTTCCAAAGACAATCTTTCTTTTGTGGTCATATCTTTCATGTTTGTGGTATTGGCAGAGGGTAAAATTACGTCATCTTCTTCTGCAAACATTGAGGGGCTGGTGGTACATTCTTCCTGCCCCCATTCACTAAGCATTTTTTCCGTAGTTCGGCGTCCGGCATAGATAGTGCTTCCAATGCGCCGTAAAAGCAGGGTTTTCAAGAACCCGGCACCACGTACCCGCTGACTTAGCAAACTACAAAATTCTTCTGCGGCTTGATATGCGTCTTGAAGGTAGACTGGCAGGATGATTGCCTCATCAGGTTCTTCTCCAAAAAGTTTAACCCGTACCAGCTTCAGATAAGATTCCCCCGTGGCTGGATCGATGGTTTTTTCAAGAAAATTCCTGGTCCGGCGGACAATATGCCGAATGAATGGATTATGCTTTCTGCCAAAATCTGGAATAACACTTTTCAGGCGGGTAATTTCAGGGGGTCGCAAATTTTCCAGGCTGTCTCCAGGAGCAATACAATCATCATCCTTCAGGTCCAATTTTCGACGCAGATACCTGAAATCCCGGCCCTCAGCTGCCGGCGGCAAAGGATTTCTCATCCATCTCCAGGCTTCTCCAAGTTCATGCGGAATTTCATCTTCTCCCATCACTACAGGGATAGCTTCTGCCGGTTTGCGCCATCTGCTGATTATATTCCCCAAAACCATATCACTGTCTCGGGCCAAGATATCCAGGAGATCCCAGGCTTCAATAGGGTGTAATTGTACCGGAGTAGCGGTAGCCAGAAGCATGCTTTTTGTTTGTCGGCTGATATCCCAGAGAAAACGCATGAGTTTGTTGGGGTCGGCCGGTTCAAACATGCTCTGTTCATTAACTTTTTTACGCCGGGCTCGATGGGCTTCATCGACGATGACGCATTCAAATTTCAATTCTTTCAGATAATCCGTAATCTCAGAGCCAGAGGTAATCAAACCCTGTGAAACAATGCCAATGCGGCGAGGACATTTTCTGATTGATTCCAAACCTGATGCCGGGTGAACAATTCCCTGCTCGTCGAGCCATTCCCGTCCGGTCCAGACAGCGGAAGGAATGGCAAGCAGATCACGCAACTCATCCTGCCATTGCATGGTTAACTGTTTAGGAACAATGACTAGAACCGGTTTTTCCCCTTGCAGCACCATCAACATGGCACTCAATGCAAGTTGAACCGTCTTTCCCAGCCCCACTTGATCAGCCAAAACAAAGCGGGCGCCAGCAAGCTTGTGGGCTTCATAAGCCAGTTTGATAAAATATTTCTGGTGAGCCCATAAACCATAATTCGCTCGATAGACAGGTGTTTCCACCACGCCGGTAGCCGGGTTCCCCTCAGGGTCATTCTTCCATTCATCAACTGGAATTTCCACCCGGTTTGCCAGCCGTTGGATATCAGTGATGACAAAATCACTTAGAGGAATGGCATCGGGATGAAACCAGAGGGCATCAAATTCTTCCTGGACCCAAACGATGCCCTCAGCTGAATCATCTTCCCAGACCAGTTCATAATTGAGTTTCCAGGCGCTCAAGCTTTCATTCACACTGCCCATAAAGCAGGTTTTACGTCCATCCCCATAGTGAATTACTCCGGCTTTGCCATGAATGAGCCCAAAAGTATCATCCGGCAAAACCCGAACCTCAAGTTTTTTACTGGCCAGTAAATCATATAGGCGGGCAAAGCGTTCTTTGCTGCCTTCCCCCAACATTTCCGGTTTCCCGGAACACCATGATTTCCGCATGGCCAGCTGGGCCGCTTTGGCGGTACTGACATCACGTTGATCAATATCGGAGTTGCAGACAACCCTGATTTTTCCATCCATGGTTTCCAGCTGCTCACCGGCTACTTCCAGCAAGGAAGAGCGGAAAAAACCGGCAATGCGGTCATAGGAAACCGCCCCTTTCAACTTTTCTTTGATGAACGAAGGACTCAGTGGTTGTCGACGGGAGGAAAAACGGTTGATCATCTTTACTTGCCTATCAGGAAGTTGTTTTTAACGATCATGGTAAGATAAAATTGTGCTGAAAATTGAGATAAGATGTGTTATAATAGCATGTAATGAAACAAAAAACTCTCAGCCAGACAAATCCCTATCTTAAAGACATGGCCAAACGCCGGCTTAGTTTGGTGGTATCGGTATGTTCTTCGTCCGCCATTGAAGGAATAGCTGCCAAGAGGATTGTGGCCGACTACCTGAATAGAAAAGAAAATCAACCTACCGCTCCCGCAGGGACCGTAAGATAATCTCCTCGAAGATTTTTTCCATGGCTGCGTAATCACGCCCTACCGCTTTCTGTACAGCAGCAAAATATTCTATCTGACGATTATCCACAAAATCACTGAAATCAAGAGGCGGGAGCCCGGCCTGTAAGGCCATCAAGGTTGCCAATAAACGGGCAATCCTGCCATTTCCTTCACGAAATGGATGTATAAGAATAAGCTCGGCATGAACAATGGCCAGGGCGGAAATGATTTCTTCCTGGGTGGTAAAAATGCAGGGAGTATATTTGGCCAGACAATGCTGCCCAAAAACAGCCATTAATTGTGGGATGTGAGCCGGAGCGGCAAAGGGAAAACCACCTTTGCTGATCATGACCTGACGATACCTGCCAGCCCATTCATACACGGTTCCCAGCCACCGGCGATGCATTTCACCGATATCCTTCGCCGTGAAACGTTTGCCTTGCTCAAATTCGTCCAGTAGCTGGTCAGTTACCTCAAAAAGAAGCTCGGTCTCAACCCTTTCCATCTCTTTCCGGGTTGTAATCCCCAGAAGATTTTTCAACACCTGACCGTTTGAACCGGAAACGTACTGATCTTCAGAAGTATTTGAGGTTTGATAACGTCCTTCCCGTTCCATTTACAGTCGTCCTTCATGATCATTTTCTACCGCACCCGCCAGGCGTTTGGCCGCGTCGGCGTCTTTTTCCCAATGGGGCATATGGGCGATGTTTTCCAGGGCGGCCAGGTAATTTAAAACAGCGACAATCTGTTTGCGTTGCTGCCAGTACGTCGGTACTTCCTGGCGCAGCCAGTTCAGGCCCTGCCGGGCGTCATCTGAACGTACTATTTCATGGATGGAAAAAAGCAAATCCCGCAGGATGGTACTCCCGAATTCTCCATTGCCCAACCCGACTTTTTTAAATTCCGAACCGGTTTTGAAGCGCACCGCGTTGGCCTTGGCCCGATAGAAAAGACTGGTGTAATCCCGAACGCCGAAGCCCTTGGCCAGTTCCTGGTAAGCTCCCGATCGGGCTTCCAGGTGTTTTTCCAGCTCCAGCCCCTTTAAATAGAGCCTTTCCGGAGCAGAAAGAGTTTTCCAGATTCGGCTGTCCAACCCTTGAGGTACCAGATGGTCGGAAGCAATCTCTACCGCCCGGTCAATGACCTGTTCAAAAGCGGATTTTTCCCCGGCTTGCCGCTGGCGGAAAAGTTCGTGTTTGATATCATGGCCTTCAATTTTGCTGTAGCCGGTGAGCACCCTTAAGGCGGCGGCGTAAGCGGCCAACTGGTAGTCGGTATCAGCAAAATTGGGGTCTTCTCGGTCATCCAGGTCCAGCATCTGTCTAAGCTGGTTTCGGACTTCGTCCTCGATCTCTGGATAGAGTTCATCAAGGAAGGTGGTTCCGTGGTCAGTTCGTTTGCGAAGAATGAGAAGGACTGTACCCTGGACGTAATTGCCTTTTTTCAAACCTGAACTGGTTTCCGTGGCAATGGTCCAGGCCGCAGTTACCCGCAGACCTGCCGCCCAGAGGATCATGGCCAGGTCGGCCCAGACCGAGGCATCCTGGTGGGTGAACATGACCAACTGGAGACCGTTGTCCGGCATGTGCTTGGTTAGATTGGCATAGCAATCAACCATGGAGCGTTTGAAATCTTCGCCCGAGCCACGGACAGCCAGGGCTTTTTTGGTGTCGGTGTACCAGTCTGGGAAGGATTTTTGCAGGTATTTTTCATACCATGTGAGGAGAAAATCTGTTAGTTCATGATAGTTTATAGCATCTGCATAAGGAGGATCGGTAATCCATAAATCATTGTAAGAAGTATTTGTTCTGGCATCTTGAGTTTGGACAATATCTTTTCCTGCTAATGCGTAAAGTTGGTAACTTGTGGCTGAATTCCATGTTTTTTTTAACTTCATAAGAGGACGAGTCGAATTATTAAACATGGTATTCAACGCCTGGTTTGCAAAAGTTTGATTACCTTTTTGGTTTGTTGCATGTTGCATCCAAGCACACAATTTAGAGTTCCAATCAGCAACTTTTGCAATGGCTAGAAATGATGTAACCTGTTCATAAATATTTTTTTTAGGTGATACTGAAAAAAGCAACCCATTAGTCAATAACTGCCGTGGATTAAATAAATGATGCCAATGGGTCCAGCCCCGTTCACGAATTGGCTGATCAGTATTGTAACCATGTTCAATTACCCGGCTGGGAATAAATCCCTGTTCCTGCCAATCATGAAATCGTTCCCTTAACAAAGCCAAGACCTTCTCTTCCCGGGCCAGGTCATCTTCATCTACTGAGCAGTAATGACGGCGAGTTTTCTCCACCGGTTTGCCCTGGCTATTTTTTCCCCAATACGTTTCCACCCAGCGGACACAGTAAAGCCGTTCCTGAAAGATATCATCAGGCCTTGGTACCAGGTCATCATTTTCCCAGAGTCGCAGGCCATAGACTGTTTTGCCATTTACTTTGCGGTCGCCACGGATGGAGGTGATGGAAAAAGTCTCCCCGGTCTCGGGACAGACCATCTTGCCATCCTGCACGGTACCTTTCTTTGCCCTTGCCATGGTCTCTTCATCCGCGCCGGTGACAATCTCAATGTCATAGCCTTGATGGCTGTTATTGCGTTTGAGCACCGCGCAGACGTTGTATTTCTCACTGATAATCCAGGATGGTGCCAGGGGAAGCATCAGGCCGGTGGCCGGACATCTCACCTCAACACAGTAAAGATAGGCATCAGCTCGCCACCCCTTATCATTATGTTCAATACCCCATTCGGTTATTTGTTTGTCCGTCGCCGCAAAGGCTTTTTGCTGGGCTTTTTCTACCTCTTTCTGTACCTCTTTGCCGCCACCGATCAGATGAATAGAAGCCCAGGTTAGAAGGGCAGCCACCGGGTTGAGGTCAGATCCGTAAGCTTGACAACCGAGCCGGGCGGCTTCAAAAGGGATGGAGCCCCCCCCGCAAAAAGCGTCGCCGACCTTTGGTACATGGCCAAAATGGCGCAGGCCAAGTTCCTGAACTAACTCCTGTAAACTGGCAGCATTGGTGCCAAGATGTTCATTGATTTCCTGCCATGCTTTCTGGGATGGTCCTTTAATTTGTTCCGGCCGGTTACAGAAAGTCAGTTTTTCGTCATAGGACATCCGCTCAAAAGCCCGTCGCAAGACCTCTTCCTTCTCTGCCGTGTTCAGGCCTGCCGACCAGGAATGTTTCGGATTCCCTTCACAGTCATGAATCAGCTTTTCCCACTCTTCTTCGGTCAGATAAGTTTGCAGGACCTTGGCGGAAATTGATTTTGACCGCCTTTGCCACAATCCCTCATCATCCATGGTCATGATTTTAAGAAAGATGTCCCGATCTTTTTGTGGATCACCGGAAACCGGCATCAGCAAGCCAATAATGGCAGCCCGCACCAGGACCAGGGGTTTCCGCCCCCACCATTTCCCCAATCCAGTCAACGTTTGGCTATAGTTGGCCTTCCTCTCCTTATAGCTTTCCTTGGAGACCTTGGAGACCGGAAACTGTTCTTCAATAAAAACACGATCATTCATCAGACAATAATCCTCGATGGGGTTCTCAGTCATCCAATAAATCAAACAGGCTGCCGGACAGGTGGCGACGTTCGGCCAGTTGGTTGCCAGCGGAAATCGGGTTTTCCGTCAAAGCGAACCGTACCGCCTTGCGCCAGCCTTTGCCCTTGTCATTGATGGCATGTCCGGTGGAGGCATTGGTCATAGTATACAGCCACCAGCGCTCTTCCGGCACCAGGCCAAGCCAGTTTCGGATGGCCGTACTGATGAGAAAAGGGTCGCATTCTTCAATCGCCCAAGCCAGTAGAACCAGTTCCTTGCCCAGGGATTTTTCCACCTGGATCTGACCTTTTTTAAGCCATTTGCCGGTTTTGATGCCTTTGTTCCGCAGGCGGCGATTGAATTCTGCCTTAACCTCTTCGGCAATCTCATCCCAGAATCGGCGGGGAAGAATAACTTTCAATTGGGCATCTTCATTATCAACTGAAATGGGGGTCAGCTTATTACCCACCGGTTTCAACCAATGGAAATGTTCTGAAATCATCACCCTGGCATTCTGAGACCGGGACACCGGAATTGTAACCAAAAAATAATGTTCGCTTTGTGCCGGAGTAAAACCAAAGCCAAAAGTCTTTGCTTTTTTACCGGTTGAATCAGCCTTCTTTATTCCTGTTTTTACCGGCATAATTACTGACTGACCTCTCCCGGTTGAAGCTTGGTCTTGGAATCGGCAATCCAGTCCAGCAATTGCTGGCCGCGTTCAAATTCAATCCGTTCAATGCTTAAAAAAATCTGGCTGCCATTCATGGCATCCTGAAACCGCTTCACCAGTTTCTCGAAAATTTCACCACTGAGGCCGAAGTTTTCGGCGCCGTTATAGCTGATTTCCTGGGTAGAGTCATTAGCCTGGACATCAATGGTTACACCATTAGCAGTGCCCTGAAATTTAACCAGTCGATCTATAAAACCGAAAGCATTTGTGGTTGTAAGATCTTTGTGCCGCCGCTTCCAGGTGACGGGATTTACCGGGTCAACTGTAACCGTCTTGGTAATATATTGTCGAACATTAATGTTTTCAATTGCCGAACTTACCCCATCCTGTTGAGCAACGGCCAGGACAAAGGGGCAATCTTCTGCCACTGTAAACGGTCCACCATACGTGGCTCCATAGGTTTTGGGATCAGAGCCATCGGTCGTATAACGAAGCTGTCCTTTTGGATACACACGCAGTTCTACCATCCAGTCTTGGCCACGCTGAAAAACCCGGTATTTGATATTGATGGAATTTTTCCAGGTTTCGGCAGCTCCTGTATGGTGTTCATCCGTGGAATCAACGCAAAGAAATTTGGCCTGTAATTCACTAATCCTAAAGTTGTTTAAATTTTCCACTCGGCTCGATGCCGTAGTCGGCTTGCTGTTACCGGTTTCGTAGTAGATGGTATTACCATGGATTGGCGTAATTTTTAAGGTAACTTCGCCAGTTTCTTCATCTCGACTGAGTCGCTGAATCCTGACCTCCGTGGCCGGCGGCGGGAAAGGACCTTTGTTGATATAGCCACCTTCATCACGCCAATAGCCTTGACTGATGGCGGTTTTCTTTAAATTTTCCAACGTATCAGGGCGGTGAAACTGCCAGCCGGTCAGAGTCGCGGCACGGCGCTTGATTTCCGACCATTGGGCGGTTTGCTGGCCGGCAAACAGGCGAGCTTCGCATTTTTTGCGGAAGGTATCAGTGGCGGTTTCATTGGAATTGGCAAATTTTTGCAGTCTTTCCAATGTCTGGCGAATCAACTGCTCCCCATCAAACTGATTGTCCTGAAATTGGATGCGGCAGTCAGTGGAGCGAAAACCGTTTTTTGACGGATAGGAAAGCGTTGTAAAGGTTTCCTGAATGGCACTACGCAGGCTGAGCATGATTTTGTCACGACTGACAAGAGCTTTTTGCCGCTGTGGATCATTATCGGCCAAGCGTTCAGCATCAAATTCAGCCAGTATGGCATTGATGGCTTTGCGCTGGGCTGTCTGTTCAACAACCCGGTCAAGGGTATCTGGGCTGCCGGTGAGAAAGATAACCCGGTTCTTATATTCTATATCATCGGCAAATTTAACCCAATTAGAACTGAGCCGGGAAATACTGTCGGGAATGGTTGTCGGCTCCGTTATAATCAAAGTTACTTTATCCGCTTCAATATTGACTTCATCCATGCCGGGAAGGATTTCAATCTTTTGGTAGCAATCCTTCAAATTGGGTGCGAACAGAGAAGCAAGATAGTTGCGCAGCTCTTTGATGCAGGATTCCTTGTTGTACGACTCGGCCATAGAGTGAAGTTTGGCCGCCAGATTCTGGGTGTTTTTGAAGAAAAGACGGCCGTCCTGGCTGGCATGAAGATACCAGGCCTGGGTGGGCAGGTAATCGACAATATCTTTTTTGATCCTGGAGATATCTCGTCCCGGAGCGCAAAGATATCCCATTATCTCATTTTCGCGCAAACCGTGAGTGGCGCCGGGGATATTGGCCAGGGAGGCTACCAACAGGAGTTTGCAGACATCCTGCGCATCAGTGTTCGATCCTAATTTTCTATCCAGCTCTTCAGCCACGGAATGACCTTCCTTGGCAATGTCGTGGTTGATAGCCTCAATCAGGGTGGGATTGATAGTTTTTATCTCTGAAAATACTTCATCATTATTCAGATCAAGATCATATGGATGTATCAGTTTGCTTTTTTCGACCAGACCACTGTCATACAAATTGGAGACAATAATTCGCATGAGCCGTATCAACCCCCGGGTCTGCTGGAAACCGGGATTTTCCTTGAAACGGCCGTAAAGATCACGAAGGGAAAAATGAAAAGGGTATGATTCAATAAGCTGAGCGGCATAAGAATCGGGGGAGGCATTGGTAACATCCATTTCCCGGGCATCCCGTACAGCTTTGGCATATTCATTGGCAATAATTTTAATAGTTTCTTCATCAGGCAGTTTTTCAAAGAGGCGGGTTCTTGAAATATGATAGAGCTCATCGCCATGGGGATTGACCGGCTCGATCCGCAATGCGGAACGGTTAGTTTCATTTTGCAGGTTGGACAGGGCTCGGTTGATTTGATCAGAGCCTCCCTGATAAGAAGCGGTAAGATCAGAAATTATGACGCAGACATTGGTCAAATCAGCCTTGTTCACCGCCACCAGGAGATTGGCAAGTGCAGTCGTGGTTACCACTGATAAATCACTGTTGCCGATCTCTTTGGATTTTGCGTCTTCCATGTAGGGAGGAAGTTCATCCAGAAAGATGATGGTAGGTTCACCTTTCAGCAGGTTAATCCAGGCTGTTTCCCCGGGTGCCTGCAACGGGGAATAGTAATCATTGAACTGTTCTTTTTTACCCAGTTGGTCGGCAATCGCTCCCCAGATACCCAGCGGTGCATCAGATTGTCGGCCATTGAATCCGATAACCCGCACTTTGCCCAGCTGTACCCCGGGAGCTTGTTCTCCAAGCACTTCTTTTCGTAAATCAGGATTTTCAGCTAACAGGCCAAGAGCAATCATATTGTGGGTTTTACCGCCACCCATGGCCTGCGCTAATAAAAAAGTGGATGCTTGGTCACTGCTGCCTTCAAGACGCTTGAAAGTCTTTTCCAGCAGGGTCTTCATGCCGGTGGTTACAAAGTTTTCTTTGAAAAAATCTTTAGCGTTGATCTTTCCTTCAAGCAGGTCTGAGAGATCGAGAACAACATCCCGACGGTCCTTGTTGAAGACGCTCTGACGTGGGGTGCAGGCTTGTTTTAAAAACATGGGAAAATTCCTTGGCAGTAGAAGTTGGATAAACTGAAAACACGGAAACTGTTAGCCATCTGAGAGGTATAATCCTATTTGCTGAATCGAGAATACTGCAAATATCTGCATCGCATGATTAACACCGTTCTAATGCCAAGTCAATAGACCTACAAAAAACAGGCCTTAATTTATTGATATTGAATTACTTATCTATCTATTCCTCCCCATAACTCAACGTTATTTCCGGAGCATTTCCCGACAAAATAGTATGCATGTACTGCTTGGTGGTGTTGATATCCGCATGTCTCATCTTTTCATGGACGTAGCGCAGGTCACCGCTGGTGAGCTGGAGTAGGGTTGTGCCCAACAGGTCGGGATCACTGTCAGTTAGCTTATCGAGATCATCCAAAAGTAATGAGAGGCGGGAGGCTATATCTTTCATTTCATTGGCACAGACTTCGGTAATGGGAGGGGAAGTCATCTTCTCGTATCCAGCCAGAGGCAACAGAGAGATTGCCGGCGGCGTTAGTCAGCAGGCGGCCAAGATCGATAAGTGTCATGAGATGGTCATTTGCATTGTTCATATTGGTTGTCTCACGATGTACTTGTCAATTTAGCAGAAAAATAAGGTTAAAGACAATCTTGTTGTGTCCCCAGCTGTGTCCTTTCAGGCTATAGCAAAGAAAAAAGCACTCACGAATTAACGTAAGTGCTTGATTTTATTGGTGCGCCCAAGAGGATTCGAACCTCCGGCCTTCTGATCCGTAGTTATTAATCATACTTTCCCCTCACTTCCCTATACTTCATAAAAAACCTTTGACATTCAATACTTTACCTGTTATTTGTTTACTTATGCTTCCCTCAATTTCCCTCTCAATCAGCTTAATTTGGGTATCCCGGTGGGTATCCCGAGATTTTGGGGATACCCAGACGCCAGCAAGGAGGTAAAAGGTGCAAATCAAGTCAAAGGTGAATATCAAGTTAAATGACCGGACGGTTAAAGCCTTAAAAGCCAAAGATGACCGTTATTTTGTTCAGGTGGAAGGGTATCCAGGGTTACAGTTGCGGGTAAACAAGGGCGGGGATGTCAGTTTTATTTATCGCTACCGACACCAGGGCCAGCGGCGGTTGATGACTCTTGGCAGTTACCCTAAAATAACTATTCGTATGGCTGGCGTTAAATATGCTGAAGCTGCTCGACAGGTTGAACAGGGGATTGATCCTCAGGCAGTCAAGGAGGCCGAGAAGGACGAAGCAAACCCCACGGTAGCTGAACTGGCAGCCCGTTACATGGAAAACCATATTAAAGTCAAGCTCAAAGCACGGACTCAAAAAGAATACCAGCGGCAGTTTGATAAGTATATATTGCCAAAAATAGGCCGCAAGAAAGCAAAAGAAGTCAGACGGGCAACGCTGGTGGCTCTGGTTGAAAGGCAAGTAAAAACAAATGGCCCTTACATGGCTAACCGGAATTTAGCCCTTATTAAAGGCATGTTTACTTATGCTGTCCGGGTTGGTGTCCTGGAACATTCCCCGGCAGCTGGAATAACACCACCAGGGAAGGAAATTGTAAAAGACAGGGTGTTGACAATTGTTGAAATTGTTATCATGCTTAAAGCCCTTGAGGAAGCCCCTAGAGATGCAAGAGATATCCTTTCACTGGTGTTGCTGACCGGCCAGCGTCCGGGTGAAGTATGCGCTATGCACGGAAGCCAGTTGAAAGATGAGTGGTGGCATCTGGCCGGGATCGAAACTAAATCCGGCAGGGCACACCGTGTTTATCTGGCAAAATGGGCGCGTGAGATTATTCAGGCCCGCCAGGGTGATGGATTAACGGATGATTATATTTTCCCCGCTCATGGCAGCAAACGGGAACACATCCAGCCGGACAACCTGAAAAACTGGTTTCACCGGGGACTGAATGACTTATTCAAAGAAGCTGGAATAACTGAATCATTCACGGTCCATGACTTGAGACGATCAGCGGCCACCGGCATGGCGATATTAGGACATGCGGCGGTTGTCCCAGATATCCTGAACCATGCACCGCAAGGGATCACCAGAACCGTTTACGACCGTTACGACCGGGGACCTGAAATCAAACGGGCGCTTATTTCATGGGAAACGGCAATCAAGGAAGCCCTGGTCGGTGGTGGCCAGAAAGTGGTTGAGGTTGATTTTCATTAATCTGGGATGTGGTAAAGAAAGAGGGCATGCAATGAACGAAATTATTCCAATAGAGCTGATAACAGAGAAAATATTTCTGGTCCGTGGGAAAAAAGTGATGCTGGATCGTGATTTGGCAATGCTCTATGAGGTGGAGACAAGGGCGCTCAAACAGGCCGTGAGAAGAAATACTGAACGCTTCCCGGAAGACTTCATGTTTATTCTGTCAAATCAAGAGTTTAGGAACTTGAGATCACAATTTGTGACCTCAAGTTATGGTGGAACCAGATACAAGCCAATGGCCTTCACAGAACAAGGGGTGGCCATGCTTTCCAGCGTTCTGAAAAGTGAACGAGCTATTCAGGTTAATATTCAGATCATGCGGACATTTACCGATTTACGAAAGATGCTGGCAACCCATAATGATTTGAGAAAAAAGATTGAGAAAATGGAAACTAAATATGATCACCAATTTCAGGTGGTTTTCGATGCGATCAAGCAACTGATTACAGTGGAGAAAAAACCAAAAAGGGAGATTGGGTTTAAAAAATAAGAAAGGTTTCCTTAACCGTGGCTGGAACAGCGTTGACTTGTTATCTCTAAACTGGTATAAATGGCATGATGAAAAAAGACAAAAAACTTGTCTGGATGGGAGACAGCAGGGACAACCTTAGAACATTTCCCGAAGATGTGAAAGACGTTATGGGATTTGCCTTACGGCAGGCACAGCAGGGCGGAAAACATCCTTGCGCAAAGCCGCTCAAAGGCTTTAAGGGAGCGGGTGTCCTTGAGGTGGTGGAGAATCACGACGGCGACACCTACCGGGCTGTTTACACAGTGCGAATTAAAGATAAGATCTATGTTCTTCACGCATTTCAAAAGAAGTCAAAAAAAGGGATACAAACGCCACAGAAGGAAATGGATGTAGTTAAGGCTCGCCTGAAGCGTGCCGAGGCTGAAGAAGGAGTATGAAAGATGGAAGATATCAAACTTGAAAAAAGCTCTGGAAATGTTTTTGCCGACATTGGCCTTGATGCCCCGGAAGAACGTTTAGCAAAGTCTGATTTAGCGTTAAAGATCGCTCAGATTATCAACAAACGGCACCTCTCACAGGCTCAGGCGGCTGAGCTTTTAGGAATTACTCAGCCAAAAGTTTCAGCCATTTTGAATGGACGGCTTAAAGGATTCTCTCTTGAAAAACTCATGCTCCTTATGGTTGCCCTTGACCGGGATATTGAAATCGTTGTGAAGCGCAAACCCAAAGCCAGAAAACATGGCCGTCTTCGGGTTGTTTATTCGTAAATCAATAGTCTTTCCTTTTCCCCGGCCTAGGGCGACGGCCCGAAAACCATTTTCCTGGATGGCTGGCCGGGGAGTTTCACCAGGAGCAAGCGGCAGGAGGCTTGAGATGTGTTTAAAAGAAATTTATTTCATTCGCCTTGAAGATGGAGAAAAGGTTTCGTTAAAAGATGTAGTTTTAAACCTTGCAAATGAAGCTTTAGGCAAATATGAAGTGGGGGCGTTTATTGCCACTGCGGAGCAAATCGCTAAATATAACAACGGAGAAGAAGAACCTAAATCAAATCCCATCGAAGCATTACGTATTTTCCTCTATTTAATGCACAAAGGGCTGTATCCTCCTCCACCCATACTAAAGCGGATAGAAACAGCCATAGCAGAAGCGTATCATTCTACAGAACCGAACCGACCAACCATTGATAAAATGTTAGGGGTAAGTGGTATAAAGCATGCGAAGAAGTTTAAGTCGTCTATCCGTGATTCATTGATGAGCCGTGATTACCATATCCTGGTGACACATTTTGGTCTTTCGCAGGAAAATGCAGGGGGCATGGTTATAAATAAATATATAATTATTGACAGCAAAATGGAAGCACCAGGATTAATGACCCAATCTGTGATAGAAGAAACAGGAATGCCAGAAGATGCCAGAAGAATTGCCCAGATTTACCATGAACAGCGGCGCAAGAACCCAAAAAAATTTTGGGATGTGCCTGAGAATTTTGATGAAAAACTTTTTCTAATGTCCTTTGATGAGGATGAGGTTAAAGAGCTTATATACCATAACCAACCAAATTCATTTAGGAAATTATTTCCCCGTTCCATTTCGTGACATCCCCCATGTCATAATTTAAAATTCCTTCTGTAAACTAAAGGCATCCAATGGATGCTAACCCACATTACAGGAGGATACTATGACCACTTGCACAAAACCCACCCCCCAACAGATTATTGACCAAATCAAAGAAAGCTGGCCCCATCCGGTAATACCACGGCATAAAGTGGCCGAGGCAACCGGATACTTAGTTAGCAGTAAAACATGTGCCAATGAAGATTCTCTGGGCAGCGGAATCCAGGGATCATTCATGGTAAATGGCCGGGTTTGCTATCCCACCGAAAACCTTCTTGACTGGCTGAAGCAGCGAATTGAAAAAAAGCATGGTCGCTGCCATGAGTAACCCGGCTATGAATTTTACCAGTTGGCGAGGTTTTAAGAACGCTCAAGACAAATACAGGAAAGCACTAGTTAACTTACCATCTTCCGGCGGTGGTGGTTGTCATACGGCTATCCTGGGAGCAGCGAATCATGGTGTTTATGTCGGAATTGAACCGCAACAAATCCATGACGACATTAGACAGCATATTCACGGGACCAGACGGGTTTCAGATCGAGAAATAAAATCAGCGGTTGAAAAAGCTATGGCCGGCAAAAGTGATAGCATTATTCGCTATGATTTCAAGACCAGGAAGCCAAAGCCACAATTTGACGGGGAAAAAATCTTAAGAAAAATTCTGGACCTGGGGGCGGGTGCCACCGAAGCCGACCTCTGGAAGTCCTCACCCGTCCGTATTGACTGGCAGCCGGAAGAGGACCCCTTACACCTCATAAAATATTTATACCCTCCTGATTCCTTGATTTTTATCGGCGAGCGTTATTCATCAGGAATTATCGGTAAAACTATCCGTACCGTCCTTGATTGGGTTTATTACTTTGAGAAAGGCGGCAAAACTTTCCCTCACATCATACCAAATCCGTTAAGCGGAAAAACATCCACGACACAGACCGGAAAGCCGTCTTTGAGGGCCGATGGTTGCGTAAAGTCTTTTCGCTTTGCGGTGGTTGAATTCGATAACCTGAGCCGGGAGGAACAACTTGCTTTCTGGTGGGCTGTAAATCTGCCGGTGGTGGCCCTGATCGATAGCGGGAATAAAAGTCTTCATGGATGGATCAAGATTGACGGCATTGAAAACGCTGGACAATGGACAGCTCAGGTTGAAAACCATCTATTTAAGCAGCTATTACAGCCTTTAGGCGTTGATGGCGCTTGTCGGAATGAAGCCAGGCTGTCACGGCTACCAGGGCACCTGCGGGACAATGGCAACCGGCAACGGTTACTTTACCTGGGCCCAGAGGGACGGAGGGTTGGACAATGAGCATTGAAACAAGAGCAATTCCAGAGCTAAGCAATTTTGGTGGAATAAGAGAGCAGATCGAGGAGGCTACTAAACACACACCGGTTATCATTTCTGTGGCAGAGCTGTTGCAGAAAGATTTTCCGCCAAGAAAAAACATTTTATCGCCTTGGTTGCCTGAACAAGGGCTTTGCCTTATTCATGCCTTCCGTGGAGTTGGTAAAACCCATGTTAGTATCGGTATTGCCTGTGCTTGTGCAACCGGATCAACGTTTTTAAAGTGGAAGGCTGAAAAACCAGTGGGGGTTCTGTTTATTGATGGTGAAATGCCGGCAGTAACTATTCAGGAACGTATTGCTTGCACCCTGGCGGGGATGGATAGGGACGGAGAAGCCGATTTTCAAATCATTACACCAGATTTACAGGAATACGGAATTCCCGATCTTGGAACCATCGAAGGGCAGGCACAAATACAGCGGGTTCTCACTGATACAATCAAGCTCATTATTGTTGACAACATTTCCACGGTTTGCCGGTCTACCCAAGAAAATAAGGGTGACAGTTGGCTTCCTGTACAAGATTGGGCTTTGCGGATGAGGGGTCAAGGAAGATCCGTACTAATGGTCCACCACGACGGCAAAGGTGGTCAGCAGCGGGGAACCTCCCGGAAAGAGGACATTCTGGACACAGTTATTCAATTGAAACACCCAAGCAGCTACACAGCGGATCAAGGGGCACTGTTTGAGGTTCATTATCGGAAAAACCGGGGGATATTTGGTGAGGATGCCAAACCATTTGAAGCACAGCTTTACCATGAAACCGAGGGGTTTTTTCGCTGGGCAACAACGACGCTTGAAGATTCCATGCTTGCCAGAGTTGAGCGCCTTTTGGATGAGGGATACGAGCAGAAAGACATTGTTGAAGAGCTTGGAATCAGCAAGAGTTATGTATCAAAATTGGTCAAAAAAGTTAAGGCAAATAAGTAAAAGTTTCCTGTTTCCTTTCCATAGGGAGGAAACTGGAAACTTCTGGAAACCTGGCAGGAAACAAGGGGGAAACTATGAGCCTTAAAGCATTGGCAATACAGTGTTTAACGAGGAAACCAGACAGGAAACCATCTGGAAACCAGGAGGAAACTTTCACCCCTGAAAAAGTTTCCAAAGTTTCCTCTAAAAATCAAGAGTTTCCCGCTGAAAATATCAGCTCTATTCTATCGGGTTTATACCGGCAGAAATCCGAAAGCGAGTGGGAATGGTTGAAGCTAAGCCGGCCTGAATGGTGGGCGAAGCGGATTAAACTTGAGAATGAAGTTGACGGCCATTTCCTGGCCGTGAACCTGGAAGTCGGGCAAGAAACCTTTTACCGGCTGGTGTATCACCTGAAAGCAGCACCCATTGACAAACTGAGCAGCAGGATAGCCAGACAGTTGGATAACCTGCCAGCAAATAGGAGCAAACCATGAACCGAACACCAGTATCTAAATTCGGTATCCGGGCAAAAGGCCGGAAGGAACTTATAAAAGCCGATCGTGGAGAATCATTAACCAGAGGAGAATCCATTTTGGCCAAATGCTATGAGTGCATGGGCGGCTATGACGATGGCAGGTATGATTGTCTGGTAACCACCTGTCCTTTGCATCAATACATGCCATACCGTGGATGCGTACCCCGCACAAAGTGAAATTAAGCCGCTGTAGGGGGTAGCTTTGAGGGGTTAGGGCATGGCAAACAATCTGATTAGTGGCAAAGTATGTTTATGATATTTCAACATGATAAAAAGGTGCAATTATGGAAAAAAATGATAAACGTAGCGTTAAAGCAATTAAAAAGCTGCATCGTGCCGCAGTGCGGAAAAAACTTGCTGAGAAGATCGTATCCGAGACTGGATGTACTGACTGGCCCGACAAGTTTAGGGCGGAAAGGGATATGGGAGAAGCCATGGAAATGCTGAAGCCTGATACCCCGCCTGTAATAAAAGCAGGGGAAGTTATGCCTACCGATGGTGAGTTTGGACAAGGCGAACTTGCCCTCCAGAACACCCTTGATGATCCGAACTGGATTAACATTGATGCCAGCCACTCTCGTATGGAAAGGGTATTGGATGCCCAATGCCTTGATACTGCCGTTGATGCCGCCGAAAGTATCAATGCTCAAAATTCCCTGGAAAAGATGCTGGCTCACCAGATGGCCGCCTGTCATGACAAGGCCATGAAGATTATGGGGAAGCTTGATAGTGAGATTCAGAATTTTAATAACCGGTATCAAAATCAAGCAGAGGCTGGTGAACTGCAGCGCCTAGGAAATACCGCTGTCCGGCTGATTAAGTGCTACCAGGATGGCTTACTGGCTATCCAGAAGATACGGACCGGTGGTAAGCAGATCATCCAGCACCAGTATGTCAACGTGAATGATGGTGGTCAGGCGGTGGTGGCCGCCAACATGAAGACGGGGGGTCAAAACACAGGGGGGGATAATGAAAAATAAACAACTACCCCATGATGATTATCCACGCTGCGGCGCCAAAAACCGGGCGGGAAATCCCTGCCAGCAAAAGGCCGGTTGGGGCACTGACCATGTCGGTAGTGGCCGGTGTAAGCTTCATGGTGGCAAGTCAACCGGCCCACCCAAAAGGAACAAAAATGCTTTGAAACATGGGCGGTATACGAAGGAAGCGAAGGAAGAAAGAAAGCGGATGCGGGAGTTTGTGAGGTTGTTCAGGGAGATGGTGAAATGAATGCTGTTAATGGTTTTGTCAATATCAACATTGCGAAAATGATTGGACTATTGTGCCAAGATGTTAAACTATGATTGATTGACTTATTAACGAACAAGATGGTACGAAAATGACAGCTTGAGTCGAGGGTTGCAGTTGTCATTTGATATGAAATTGTAAGTCACTTGTAAAGTTACAAAAGGAGATACAGATAATGAGCGGAAAGATACGCAAGATAATGGTGGTTTGCTGTTTTCTGTTATTTCTGCCGGTGATGGCAATGGGTGAAGACAAGGCTTTGGATATAACTCTCTATCATTACGGAAAATATGCTTATTCCTGGAAGCAGGTAACATGTATTAATCATTTCCTGCTTCGGGGAGATGAGAATTGCTGGAAAGACTGCGGAATTAACCAAACTGCAATGGAAGATTATTTCAGGTTGCAGCTTAAAAATAATCTTGTAAGTATTCCGTATATACATATCGGTAAATTGTCGGATATTGAGAACAAAATTCAGAAACAAGCAAAACTATTAACCGATGAAACCATGGGAAGACTTCATCCGGAGCTAAAAAAAGGCACGTTGAAATATATTGAAACTAAATTATCCATAAAAAAAATGAACGTAAAAGATTGGCAGAAAAATACCATATAAACGGTAGTAGCTTAGTTTTCCTTATTCAAATAGAAACAGTTGGTAGAGCTTACCCTGTAGCCTTCCACGTAGAATTGAATGCGGGAGAAAAAGTCTGTGATGAATATGAAAATTCAATTTTAGGCTTCTGCTCAAAAGACGATCTGTCAGATCAGCTGAAAAAATGCATAAAGGTTTTGGTCGAACAATTTGCCATCACTTTTTTCAAAGTCAGGGGTGAACTGTAACCGGCAAGATGAAATTACCATTATTCTCCCTTCGAGGTTTCGCTATTTGACGTGTATAAGATTCGCCCAAAGAATCCGCCGAAATGAAACATTTGGGTATCCCGGTGGGTATCCCGAAAAGAAAAACAAAAAAGCACTTACCGGATATTCCGTGTAAGTGCTTGTTTTTATTGGTGCGCCCAAGAGGATTCGAACCTCCGGCCTTCTGATCCGTAGTCAGACACTCTATCCAGCTGAGCTATGGGCGCGTAACTGCTGATTGTCTTGAAAAATGGTTATTGCTTCTGCTGCCATCCGTCCAGATTGAATTTATAACGTTCGTGGTTGAACGTATGCACGTCAGGAAATTTGCTGAAGATCCAGCCACTAAAAATCTTTTTGCCATCCTCGGTGACTTCAAAATTTGCCGCCGGGTTGTCAGGTTCATTCGATTTTGAAGTTATCCCAAATGAATTCATCGCAAAATCCGGCAAAAAGTGCAGCATTCTGATACTGAGTTTCGAGTTGGGAATTTCATAGGTTTCACCAACATTGATGGTTGCCAGCTCGTTGGTTTTCTTCTGTTTATCGGTAATCTTAAAGGTGACGCTCTTCCAGGTTTTTTCCACCATTTCCGGTACCACCACGGCGTGGGAGGTTTTTTCGCCACCGTGCGGATTAGTCTGGGTAGCCAAGCTGCCAAGATGCTGACCGTCCTTGTCTCCGCCCGCTGGACATGGTGATGATGGCGTGGTTGCCGCAGCGGTTTTCTGCTCCGGAATCGGGCTTTTGGCTTCTTTTTTATTGCAGGAAACCAAGCCAATGATGGCGGTACAACATAGGAGAATAAAGCCGAGGCGCAAGGAATCATTGAATAATTTCATGGGCATATACCGTTGCTGTCAGTTTGTATTGTCTTTGGTTAAAAGGATGACCTCACTATCATTATTTCAGCCAAATGGCAAGGGATAAAATCAGGATTATGGGTGAAAAGATCAATCGGGAATGCCCATAAACGTGTATCGTTCGGCGGCTTCAATATTGGTGCAGGCCCGCTTGAAGGCGTATTTCTGGCCGATAAGGTAGACTTTTTTCTCAGCTCGGGTAATGGCAGTATAGAACCAGCGGTTGTTAAGCATGATAAAATGGCTGTTGCTCAGGGGGATGGCCACATATTTATATTGGCTTCCCTGGGATTTATGCACCGTCAGACAGTAGGCGATGTCAATGATGTCACGGATATGGTCGAAATTATAGCGCACAACGCTGTAATCAGGATAAAGAACATAAAAAACCTCGTTGTCGTGATCAATTTTTCTGATGATGCCCACGTTACCATTGAAAATACGCTTGGTGGTGAAGGTGATATGCGGCTGTTTAAACAGGCTGGGGGAGTAGGGCGCAGTATCCATATCCTTGTTCTGCAGGTGCACGACCTTGTCTCCTTCACGGAATACTGTCCCATAGCGAGAGACAGGATTTTTGCCCTGGCGGTTGAAAATATCCTGCAGGGCGATATTGAGGGCTTCGGTTCCCAACAACCCTTTTCTTAATGGGGTCAGGGCCTGGAAATCCCAGGCGGGATGTTCCAACTTACGGTGGGCCCGGCGGGCCAGCTCAAGAATCTGCTGCTGAATCTTTTCATTATTATCTTCCCGAACCTGTTTCATTTCCTGGTCTGACAGGCTTTTTCGTAACGCGAAGTAGTTGGGGATATCCTGGCTGATAAAAGAAAAATCGCGGTAGTTTTCGCCCTCATAGTCCGGTGGCATTTTACCGGTGCGGATGATGTTGGCAAAATAAACCAGCACGCTTTCGGCATCCTGGCGGTAAATCTGGGTCAACGAAACATGATTGAGGAATGGCTTGGTCAGCAGGTCGCCGAAAACATTGCCGGCGCCGATGGGTGGTAGCTGGGCCGGATCACCAACCAGAATTAACAGGGTTTCCTCACCTATTGCCAGCCCCAGGCGGTAAAAAAGCTGGAGATTGACCATGCCGGCTTCATCAAGGAGGACGACCTTGTAGGGCAGGGGGTTGTTGGCATTATATTCAAAGTTGTTCTCGCCCTTGTATTTCAACAGGGTGTGGATGGTAAAGGCCGGGAATCCGGTCAGTTTCCTGATCCTGGACGAGGCCATGCCGGTGAAAGCGCAGCAGACCATTTCTTCCCGCTGGCAGAAAAGCTCAGCCAGAAGTTCCAGAATGGCCTTGGAAATGGTGGATTTTCCGGTGCCGGCATAGCCGGAAAGAGCGTACAGGTGACGGCGACCGGTGCCGATTCGTTCAAGGATTTCCCGTTGCTGGGCTGAAAAAGTGATTTCCAGATTTTTTTCAGATCGGCTGATAAATGATTCAACCCGGGATTGCGGAGCCAGCAGGGAAAACTTTTCTTCTGATTTTTCTTGAAAAATGGACAGCAACCGGTTTTCCATGAACTTATAGGCCGGCAGACAGGCTTTCAGCTCCAGCTGCGGTTCTGATTGCAGCTGATCAGCAAAATTGATAATCGAATTATTGGGGCGTCCACCGGTTAGCAGCAGTTGTTCCGCCGTACACATCTGGTCAAAGACTACTTGAATTGTCGGGGAATGAAGCTGTGGCTGTCCTTCTACATTCAAGAGTTCTATCACCTTATTCCGTAGTTCAGCGGCTGGCAGGTAGGTGTGTCCATCGTTTTCACTGGCCTCCATGAGCAGGTGAATGATAGCTGCCTGAATTCTGAAGGTTGAATCAAAAGGAATGCCCAGCCGTGAGGCAATATCGTCGGCGGTTTTAAAGCCGATTCCCCTGATTTCAGTCAGCAGGTAGGGGTTTTCCTGGATCTTTTTGACCGCATCACGCTCAAAATGGTTGTAAATCCTGACGATCAGGTTGGGGGTGATGCCATAGGGTAGCAGGTAGGTGGCCAGTTCCCGGATATCCCTTTGTTTTTCCCAGGAAGTTTTTATCTTTGCCAGTTTTTTTTCCTTTATGCCCTTGAATTCCAGCAGTCTTTCCGGTGTCTTCTCAATAATCTCAATCAGTTGGCTTTCTCCATAATGGTCGATCAGCCGCCGTGATGTTTTTTCCCCCAGGCCTTTCACTACCTTGGCAAGAAAATAATAAAGGCGATTGGTGAGCAACGTGGCCTGGTCAAAAACGAACTGGTAACCGTATTTGCTTCGTTGCCAGTCGCCCTGGAACTGGTACTCGGTTCCGGTCAGGTTGGCACCAGTGACAACTTCCGGAATAATGCCGACAGCGGTAACCTGACGGTTTTTCAGGATGCCGCGCAGGACCACATAACCGGTTTCCTGGTTAGCGTACGTGATTCGTTCTATTTTTATCTGGATAGTTTCCATCGGCGTCAGACTGATTCTCCTTTTGTTGTTGCCTAGCATATCTGTGTTTATTTCACAATCTTTATGGCGGTGCGGGGTTGACGGAATTATGTCTGACGGGTATGGTTGGTGGATAGAGATAAAAAAATTAGCACCTGATATCGGCTGCTTTTAATGACCGTCTAAGTCAGAGGGGATTTTAGATGTTATCCATTGATCTTCACATCCACACCCTGCGGAGCAACGAAGCCTTCAGCTCCCTGTATGAAATTGCCTATGAGGCCCAGAGTCGCGATATGTTGATGATCGGCATTACCGACCATGGTCCCGGAATGCCGGAAGGGGCGGTGGAAAGCTATTTTCGTCAGGGAAAACGGTTGCCAAAGGAACTTCTTGGTGTCCGGTTGCTTTTCGGTGCTGAGATGAACATTATGAGTGAAGAAGGGGAACTTGATTTGCCAAATGAGGTCATTGAGCTGTTGGATGTGCCGGCTGCCGGACTGCACCGGCCGCCAATAAATACGATAGAGGCCAATACCAGGGCGATGATCAATGCCATTAAAAGTGGCCTGGTTAAAATCATTATCCATCCATGCTCTTCGGCGGCGGTGGTCGATATCGCCGCAGTTACCATGGAAGCCATCCGTCACCGGGTGCTGTTGGAGATCAATGCCTCCCATTTCCGCTATCCTGAGCACCTTGATGACGGCTATTTGGAACGGCTGCAAACCATGATCCGCCTATGCCGGGAGTTTCATCACCCCTTGATTGTTGGCTCGGATGCCCATTTCTATCTTGAAGTGGGGGATGACCATGAGCTGCAGAAATATTACCAGGAATTAGGTCTACAGGTTGATGATTTGATTAATAATGATCTGCAAGGGGTACAGGAATTTTTTGGCGTTGAGTGAATGAATGGGGCCGTTCTACTGTTGATATGACCTGCAGTCACCACCTCATAACCATTGTGCCTGCTACGTAAAGTCAAAATGTTCGGCCGAAATAGGCTGAGTGAAATGGTCATATTTGCTTTCTTCGGGTGGATCTACTGCCAGACCTCCAATGATAATACCTGAATCTACGCCTAAACCTAAAATCATATATGATACACTCGTGAAAAGTCAAAAGTTAAGAAAATGACCATAATATATGGCGTTCACTCAATGCTTACACCACTCTATATTGTGGCTAAAATCTCGGTGCAGGACTTTTTACGAAACCATCATATATAACACATCAGCATAATTGTACCTATGTTCATGGGCATGATGGTTGACTTCATACCCCAGATTTTCCACGAGATATTGCAGCATGTTTTTCCCGTTGGTTTGAAGTTTCATAGATCTATTTTTAAATTGATTAATGGCTTCTATAAAGGCCCAGTCCGGTTGGATGTTGAGTTTCATGCCATTTTTATAAAGAAACTCAGCCAGTGAAAGAAGGTCCGCTCTATGTCTCAGAAAATAAGAGGCATTCTGGGGGAAAATCATCCTCATGATTCAATACAATGCTCACATAAACAGGAGGCCATATAATCTATATGGCCTCCTGCCCAAAAGAATGTGAAAACATCTTCCAATGGTAAGAATGGTAAGAGATGAATGTTATTTCTTTGGTAACCGAATTGAGTAAGTAACCTTGGCATAGCCCTGATGACCATCAGTATCTGTCAGACGGATCTCAATGCTATAGATACCCAGTGGTAGCTTGATTCCTGGAATGCTGACGGTAATGCTATTTTCGTCCGTATGTGTAATGGAAGCAACGAGTGCCTCAACAACCGATATTGTGACGTCCTCTCCATTAAAAATAAACTTGAAATCTGATAAGGTTGAAATTCCTTGGGGATCATTGATGGTAAAGGAAAAAGTGAAAGGACTTAAACCCACATCGCCGGCAAGCGGAGAGATATCTACGAGCGGAGCACCAATTGATGTGATCCTTGCGATCCGACCTGCATCACTTTCCGCAATCAGCATGTCATTACCATACAAGCCGCCATGGCTGAAATGAATTTCTACCGGTTCCTGAAAGCCATCAGCAAATTTTGATATACTACCGGTAGGTGAAATTTGTAGAATTTTCCCTGTTGTTTTTTCTGAAACATACAAAAACTCTCCAAAAGGTGTGTTATGGCCAAATGCCAATCCGATAGGACGTGTAAGCCCTGATATAAATACTGAGGTGCTCTTGTCCGGTGCTATCCTGACAATTTGTCCATCATCCGTATTAGTGACATAAAGGTAGTCACCAAAAGCACCTCCCGGACTAAACGCTAGTACTGAAGGACGGTCCAGGTTTGTGACAAAATCAATAACCTGACCGGTAGGAGTAACTTTTACAATTTTATTGGCGTTAGCTGAAGCAACGTACAAATCCTGCCCGAAGGCGCCACCGGTTCCCCATACCATGTCCAGGGGAGAATCAATGCCACCGGCAAAATTTTCCTTGTGGCCATCTGGGTAAATCCTTACAATGTTGCCATCACTACTGTATGATTCACTCGCATATAAAAAATTTCCATACTCTCCACTACCGAAGAGTATGGCTACTGCATAATCAATATTGCTGGCAAAAGTTTTTTGTGCGCCTGCTGGTGTGATTTTAGTTACTTTATCGGAATCATATTCAGTAACGAATAAATTAAGGCCATAACCACCCCCGGGATAGAAAAAGGTAATATCCTGCGGGTTAGAAAGGCCAGAAACCAAAGTTGATTGACTGAAGCCTGGAGGTAGCGCATAGATAGTTGAAGGTAAGGTGTAAATAGTAACGATAAAAAGCAGGATAACCATTGTTGATTTCAAGGTAAAATTTTTCATCTTCTCCATCTCCTTATGCTTTATGGTTAGTTTGTCTTAAATTTTATGTGTTTAATTCTGGTTATAAATTACAAGATAGCGGCAATTTTACAACACGATGTCACGCTGGTGAAATACCCAAGAAGGTTAATGAGATTCAGCTTTTTGTCCAATTTAACTAATTCTACCGGTGAATTTAAGCAAACTTAAAAATAACACAGATTCTTGAACTGCTCCGCTACCGAAGGTAGGGCGAGATGTTAAATACCTTCGTGAGATATCGGCGTTTTTATTTATTTCTTTAAATATTTTCACCTACACTGAGTCAGTGGTGTCCGGCTAGGTTCTTGTCCCCTGTTATTCGGTGCTGATTTCAGCTCTTTTGGTGTTGTCGCATGCGGAGTGGGGTCAGGTCTTGAAATATCAGTTTTCTACTCTTTCGGTTACCACGTCTTTCAGTCGCCCATTTTCCAGCATGAGAATCCGGTCGGCGATGCGCTGGACCTGTTCCTGGTAATGGGAAACGACCAACAGGGTACAGGTCTCTTTTAATCTGCTTAGCAATTCTTCAATGACTTTGCTGGCCTCGGCATCCAGGGACGACGTGGGTTCATCGAGCAAGAGAATTTCCGGTTCCAGAATCAAAGCCCTGGCTATGCACAGCCGCTGCTGCTGTCCGCCGGATAGGTTCCTGGCATCGTGATCCAGTCGGTTACAAACCTCGTCCCATAAAAAAGCCTGCTGCAATGCTTTTTCAATCCTTTCATCCACCCTTTCTTTATCCTTGATTCCGGCAATTTTCAGCGGGAAAGCCATATTTTTATAAATGCTCATTGGCAATGGGTTCGGGGACTGGAAAACCATGCCCACCCGGCGCCGCAGCCACGGCAGGGAAATCTCAGGGTCACTGATATTCTGCCAACGGTCGTTGAATTTTATTCTAACATCGAGGAATTCGATCGGGTAATGGGGGTCAATCTTCGCGGCACTTTTATTGTTTTCCGGGCGGTGGCCAGGGAGATGATCAAGAAAAAAAGCGGCAGAATCATCAACATTGTTTCTCTGGCTGCCAAGAGAGCCATCAACAACATGTCTGGATACTGCAGCAGCAAAGCGGCGGTGGTGCATCTGACCAGGACCATGGCCCTGGAATTTATGCGCGACAATATCCAGGTAAATGCCTTGTGTCCCGGATATTTTTTAACCGATATGAATCGTGGTTTTTTTACCTCGGGAACCGGCCTGAAAGTTATCAAAAACACCATGCCCATGCGGCGCCTGGGCGACCTTGAGGAATTGAAGTCCACCGCCATTTATCTGGCTACCTGCCCGCCGTTTCTGACCGGTGTTGATCTTTATATTGATGGTGGGCATGGATTGTAGCAAAGGAGCTTAACGATGAAAAATGAATTGACATTGGAAAACATTGCAGTAGCCTGGATGGCATGGCAGGCCGACTCACCAAATATGCAAAGGGAAAAATGGGATCAGGTCTTGAAATATCATGTATTTCTCCTTTGTAGGGGGCGTGCCATAATATAATAAGGTTAATACAGGAAAACTGATTTTTCAAGACCTGATCCCAAAAATTCTGATTTTTCAAGACCTGACCCCAAAAAAAGAAAGACGACACTTTAAAAGTGTCGCCTAAGTATTTGAAATGGCGGAGAGGGAGGGATTCGAACCCTCGGAGCAGATTTCCCCACTCACTCGCTTAGCAGGCGAGCGCCTTCAGCCGACTCGGCCACCTCTCCAGGAAAATAATAATGTCTTAAATGGCGGAGGGAGTAGGATTTGAACCCACGGAGCTTTCGCTCAACGGTTTTCAAGACCGCCGCCTTAAGCCACTCGGCCATCCCTCCGTAAATTTTCTTACCTGATAACCTCTATGCCGCCCATGTATGGCCGTAGTGCTTCAGGAATGATAACGCTGCCGTCTTTCTGCTGATAGTTTTCCAGGATGGCCACCAGTGTTCTGCCTGCCGCCAGACCCGAACCATTCAGGGTGTGGACGAAACGTGGTTTTCCCCCTTCTTTGGGCCGGTAGCGGATATTAGCCCGCCGGGCCTGAAAATCCTCAAAATTGCTGCAGGAGGAAATTTCCCGAAAAACCCCCTGACCGGGCAGCCAGACTTCAATGTCATAAGTTTTGCTGGCTGAAAAGCCTAAATCTCCGATACATAAGTTGACTATTTGGTAATGAATATTTAATTTTTGCAGAATGCTTTCGGCATTAACCAGCAATTTTTCCAATTCGTCATAGGAATGTTCCGGCGCGGCAAATTTCACCAGCTCCACCTTATTGAACTGATGCTGGCGGATTAAACCGCGGGTATCCTTGCCATACGAACCAGCTTCCTTGCGAAAACAGGGGGTGTAGGCGGTAAAGTAAACCGGCAGCTCATGGGTTTCAAGGATTTCATTCTGGTATATATTCGTAACTGGTACTTCCGCCGTGGGAATCAGGTAATAATCCAATCCTTCCAGCTTAAACAGGTCATCAGCGAATTTTGGCAGCTGGCCGGTGCTGGTCATGGCCGTTTTATTGACGATGAAAGGCGGTAAAATCTCGGTATAGCCGTGGTTGTTAGTGTGTTCATCAAGCATGAAATTGATTAATGCCCGTTCCAGTCTGGCTCCGGCACCCCGATATAAAGTGAATCGAGCCCCGGTTATTTTTGCCCCCCGCTCAAAGTCCAGGATTCCCAGTTGCTCTCCCAGGGTCCAGTGGGCTTGGGGCTCGAAAGTCATGGAAGGCCGTTTTCCCCAGGTGCGGACTACGGGATTATCATCCTCGCCGTTACCGGCCGGCACACTTTCGTGGGGCATATTAGGGATCATGTAGAGGAGAGAATCCAACTGATTGTTAAGTTTGTTGACCTGGGCATCGAGTTTTTTGATCTCCTTGGATACCTCGCGCATTTCGGCAATCTGACTACCGGCATCCTGCTTTTGTCTCTTCAGGAGGGCAATGCTGTCCGAGCAGGTATTGCGTTTGTTTTTCAATCCTTCGACTTTAGTCAATAATTGTCGTCGCTGGGTATCGATGGAACGAAATTCACTCAAATCCAAATCGGTATTCCTGTCCCGCAACATGCGTTCGACGTCATCTATATTATTGCGAATGAATTTGAGATCAAGCATGGTATATCGTCCTGAAAAGGCATCAACATGCCGGTTAAAAAATGAAGGGTATATATACTATCTCTATTTTTCTCTTGTCAATAAATTTCTCGGGATTCTGAAAGTTGCTAAATAGGTTATAGTGTTAATTAAGCTTTAGTAATTACAGGTATCTATGGGATCTGAGACAATATTTACGATAATGATTTACCCCGGGATATTTAGCATTTGTGCTTTTTTTCTCTGGTTCATTGACAGTATTCGAGCGGATGGGGTATAATTTGTTATCTTGCGTCCACCAGACCATCAACCCACTTGCAGGGTTTTTGTTATGATCCAGGTTACTTTTTCTGACTCCAGGTTTCCTTTACAGGCCGTGGTTATATCCATGGGAGAAGATTTGCTGATTAGTATTACCGGCGGAACCCGGCCTCACCTGGGCGGCCTATCCCTGGTTGATGGTTCTCCTGGTGGAAGTTTTTCCCAGGTGCTGGTTTTGCCGGGGCACCGGGAAGATGAACCAGCTCTGGCTATTGGTCAGCAGGTGGCTCAGGCGACCGGGCGGGCGGTGGCTGTGGCTGTAGGGATACATTGGGATGCTCTGACGAAAAAGGAAATTCAGGAAATTCGCCAGAATTGGCAAAAGCTTGCTGATATGATTATTGAAAGTTTGTCGGAAGCTGGGAGGTTCTAGGCTTCTTTTTGCTTTACACTTAGATAATAAATGCGATATACTCAACCAGATTGGGGATTTAATCTAATTACAGAGTGGAAGAGAATGAATTTACCAGGATTGAAAATAGGGGACCGTTTTGTTGATCTTCCCATCATCCAGGGTGGGATGGCGGTTAGTGTATCAACGGCGGAACTTTCGTGCGCGGTTGCTGATGAAGGTGGAATCGGAGTAATAGGGGCCACCGGTCTCAGCATGGAAGAGCTGAAACGCCAGTTACGGGAAGCAAGGGCGATGACCAAAGGTATTTTGGGCCTGAATATTATGGTCGCGGCCCGAAGTTTCAAGGAAGTGGTTTATGAATCGCTGCGTCAGAAGGTTGATGTTATTATTGCCGGAGCAGGTTTTTCCAAAGATGTTTTTGGTATCTGCAAGGAATGGAAAACTCCTCTGATTACCATGGTTTCCTCCGTTAAAGCGGCAAAATTAGCGGAAAGATTAGGGGGGGCAGCGGTGATTGTTGAAGGTCGGGATGCCGGTGGTCACTTGGGAACCGAAGAGAAAACAGAAGATTTATTGCCGTCTATCTGCAAAGCCATTTCAATTCCTGCCATTGCTGCCGGTGGATTTGTCGATGGCAAGGCGATCAGTCGGGCTATGGAGCTTGGTGCAGCTGGTGTACAGATGGGAACCAGGTTTTTGCTTAGTTCCGAGTGTACGGTTCATGATAACTTTAAAGAGTTGTTGCTGAAATCAAAAATCAGTGATCTGGTGCGGATATTAAGTCCGGTTGGATTGCCTGCAAATGCAATCAAAACTCCATTGGTAGAAAAACTGCTGGCTGGTGATCAGTCGATCAGACCGGATAAATGTAACGGTTGTTTAAAACATTGCAGCGGCAGTTTTTGCATTTTGGAGGCCCTGAAACGGGCCCGCAACGGTGATTATGAACGAGGTCTGTTTTTTACAGGAAGTAATTTCCCGGCAATTAAAAAGATTTTGTCAGTAAAGGAAATCATTGGTGACCTGATGGAAGAAGCCCGTGCCTGTATGAATGGAGGGGAGGTTTCGGTTAATCCTTGATACTGGACGCTCGTAGATGCTGCAATTGGTGGTTTAGTCTGTCGGTCAGTTTATTAATGAGGGTTGTAGTGGATTTCGGGTCTTTAGCTATAATGCACATGGCCTGATACCGTTTGGTCAAAAGCCGTTTTTCGGCATCAGAAATTAGATCAGCTTTGTTGAAAACCAGCATTTTGGGAATATCCTGGAGGTTCAAAGAACTCAGGATATTTTCAACTATCTGGATGTGTTCCTGTAGATGCTCATCAGCAGCATCGACCAAATGAAGCAACAAGTCCGCCTCGCGCAGTTCCTCCAGGGTGGTGCGGAAAGCATCCAGCAAATCCTTTGGCAATCGTTTAATAAAACCAACCGTGTCGGTGATGATGATTTCCTGCTCTCGGGGCAGGCGCAGACGGCGGGTGGTGGGATCAAGGGTAGCAAAGGGAAGGTCTTCTGTAAATACCGAGCTTTTAGTCAACGTATTTAACAGGGTTGATTTCCCGGCATTAGTGTAACCGATAATGGAAACCAGCGGTAGCTGGTTTTTTTTTCTTTTCTTGCGGGCGTTAGCCCGGCTTTTTGCCATTTTTCGGAGTCTTTTTTCCAGGGTGCTGATGCGTTCCCTGGTGCGGCGCCGGTCAATTTCCAGGGTTGTTTCCCCCGGGCCCCGGCCGCCAATTCCACCGGTTAAACGGGATAAGGCGCTGGTTTTTTCAGAAATCCATGACAAGCGGTATTTAAGCTGTGCCAGCTCAACTTTCAGCTTTCCTTCACGGCTTTGGGCGCGGCGGGCAAAAATATCCAGGATGAGCAGGGTTCGGTCAATGACTTTCAGGTCTGTTATTTCAGAAATCCTGCGGACCTGCATTGGAGATAACTCCTGGTTGAAGATCAGGAGATCAATGCCTTGTTCCATGGCCGAGATGGTGATCTCCTGGAGTTTCTCGGTTCCGGTAACCGTCCGCGGGTTTATCCGGCGGTTTTGTATATAGGTTTCAGCTATCTGCAACTGGGCACCTCGGGCCAGCTCGACCAGCTCATGGACGGATTCTTCATGAACATGACGTGGTTCCGGCCCAACACTGATGATGAAGGCCCGTTGTTTATCTGCCGCTTTCGTCTGGTGGCTGAAACCACTGACAATTTCATCTTCCATCGCTCGGATTAATTGGGAAAATGGCAGACTGATATTGTAGGGAGATAAAGGTTCAAGGATTGCATAAGCCGGCTGTTGCCGGTTTTCGCCGGCTTTAAGGTGAGCAAGCTGGAGTGAAACAGGGAGTCCGCTGGCTGTGGTATTGATGACCCCCATCAGATCCAGCCTGAGCATTGCCAAGTCTGTAAGGTCTTCAGTGTCAAGCGGTTGGCTGCCAAGGTGGACATGAATGCAGCGCAAGCCGCGTAACCGGCCATGACCCAGGCGGTATTCATGCAGTGAGGGCAGGGTGATTCTCTGGTTAGTGCCCACTATAACATGGGTTATGTACCCTCGGCGGTTAATCAGTATTCCAACCTGACGACCTATTTCATGCGCCATCCCGGCCAGATAACGGCATAACTCTTCACTGATAATCTGTTCCTGATTAAGGTGACGACGGAATATTTTTTCGAGATTTTTAATCTGTTTGGGTTTCAGGCCGGTGAGATTGCCTTCAATGGATGGCATAGGTTTTATCTGGTATGGCAATAGAGGGTTTGCATACAGTTTGTCATGATGTTGATGATCAGTTATACTTTTAAAAAGCCTGATCCGGGTGGTAGCTGAAAGCCTGAAAAACCACTGTTAAAGCTGAAAGCTGAGAGCTAATGGCTCATCCGTAAATCTCTGTTTTCGGATGAATACTAACATAGGAGTTTATTGATGAAAAGTCAACTGCCGGAAATGATCACCGGCTCAGTAACGGACGGAAAAACCACGGCGGAAAAGTTTTTGCGGCTTCGGGAAGTAATTCGCCAATTGCGTTCTCCCGGGGGATGTCCCTGGGATCGTGAGCAGGATTTTTCTTCCATGAAACCGAGATTTTTGGAAGAAGTTTATGAACTGGTTGATGCCTTGGAGCAAAACAATTTTACCGGGATGCAGGAAGAGCTTGGCGATTTGTTTTTTCATCTTTTTTTTATGGCTCTGTTGGGTGAAGAGGGGAATCACTGGACCCTGGATGATGTTCTGGATGGAATCGCTGAAAAACTTATCCGGAGGCACCCTCATGTTTTTGTGCAGCCCGGAGCCATTGAATCCAGTTCCCAGGTATTGACCCAGTGGGATGAGATTAAAAAACAGATTGAAGGTAAAAATTATCAGTCGTTACTGGACAATGTGCCCAGGACACTGCCTCCGCTGCAAAAGGCCTATGTTTATGGCAAGAAAGGTCGTAAGGTGGGTTTTGACTGGCGGTCTGCAGCCGAGGTACTGCCTAAAGTTTATGAAGAGCTGCAGGAAGTGGAAGAGGCCATGTCAGGTGATGACCGGGAAGCCCTGGCTGAGGAATTGGGGGATCTTTTTCTGGCTATGGTAAGCCTGGCACGACACTTGGATTTTGAACCTGAAGGTCTGGTTCGGGCTGCCAACCGGAAGTTTGATTATCGGTTCAGGGAGATGGAACGGATTGCCGCTGTACAGGGAACTTCCCTGGAGCAATTGAGCCTTGAGGAAAAGGAGATTCTCTGGCAGGAGGCAAAAAAACGTCAAGAGCAGGAAACCCATTGATGGTCTTCCTGTTTGCAAGGAGTTTTAACTGTGAATAAACTGTTCATAAAGGCTTTAATCTACGGTAATTATTAAGAAAATATAAATATTTTAAAACTGTATGAAAAAAATAATTAATAATTACAAGTAGTTGTATTTGCATTGACAAAACAGCATGTATTTTAAGGGGTTTTGAACGATTTTCACAGGTCCTGTGGAAAAGTTGTGGATAACTCTGTGAGGAATCCATTTGTGCTTTCTATCATATTGAAATTAAGCTGAAATTTTTCATAGATCTTCAATCCGCGCCTCGCAGCCACAAAAAATTTCTATTCTCGGACATTCTCCCAGCGGTGAAAAAGTTGTATGCATGAAGTGTAATGAGATTGACAGAGAACAGGGTTCAATGATAGTGAAATGTCTATTCCATTATTAATCATGTTCCCGGCTGAAAGGCCGTTGAAATACGAAAGGAAACGCAGATGAGAAAGTTTAAAAAAGTTTTGATTGCTGTGGACTTTTCCGAAATTACCAGGGATGTGGTTGGGGTTGGGTGCCATTTTGCCCGGGAGTATGGAGCTCAGGTGGATTTTCTCCATGTGGTGGAAGAGGGATTTCTGCTTCTGGGTCTGGATGGCATGGCATTACCGGCTGAAGATCTTGAAAGTATCCAAATGGTGGTGGAAGCTCGTAAAACTGCCGGCCGTGAAAAAATGGAAGAAATTGAAGAAATTGCTCGTAAGTATGATTTATCCCCCATTAACAGCGCCATTGTTGAAGGCCATCCGGCAACTACCATCGTGGATGAGGCCCATGACCGGCAGATTGATGCCATTTTTGTGGGTTCCCATGGTTGGTCAGGAATTAAAAGGTTCCTCATGGGTAGTGTGGCCAACAAAGTGTTGAAAAATGCCATATGTTCGGTAATGATAATCCGGCCGGAGCGAGAGGAAAGTGAAGAATGATTGAACGCTACACCAGGCCAGAGATGGGAAAAATCTGGAGCGAAGAAAATAAGTATCGTGTCTGGTTGAAGGTTGAACTGGCCGCCTGTGAGGCCTTAGCTGAAATGGGGATGATTCCGCAGGAATCATACGCCACCATCAGGGATAAAGCTGATTTTTCCCTTTCCCGGATTCAGGAGATTGAGCGGGAAGTCCGGCACGATGTCATTGCTTTTTTAACTTCGGTTGGCGAGTTTGTTGGTCCTGATTCCCGCTATATCCACCTGGGAATGACCTCTTCCGATGTGCTTGATTCAGCTCTTGGTCTGCAACTGAAAGAAGCCGGCGAGTTGATCCTGGCGGACATAAATAGGCTGATGGAAGTCCTTGAGAAAAAAGCATATCAGTATCGTGATTGCGTGATGATCGGCAGGTCGCATGGAATCCATGCCGAACCTATAACCTTTGGTTTGAAACTGGCCATCTGGTTTGATGAAATCAAACGGCAGCGGCGGCGTTTTGTGCTGGCGCTGGAAGATGTATCCGTAGGAAAAATTTCCGGTGCGGTGGGAACTTTTGCCAATATCGTTCCCGAAGTTGAAGAACGAGTCTGCCATAAACTGGGTTTATCGCCGGCTCCGGCATCCAGTCAGGTTGTCCAGCGTGACCGTCAGGCATCCTTTTTTACAGTTCTGGCTCTGCTGGCCGGATCCATTGAAAAGTTTGCTATGGAGATTAGACACCTGCAGCGAACCGAGGTTGGCGAGGTAGAAGAATTTTTTCACGCCGGGCAAAAAGGTTCATCCGCCATGCCCCACAAACGAAACCCCATCCTCTCGGAAAATATCTGTGGTCTGGCCCGCCTGGTACGCTCTAACTCCCTGGCGGCGATGGAAAATATGCCTTTATGGCATGAACGGGACATCAGCCATTCATCGGTTGAACGGATTATTGCTCCTGATTCCACCATTCTGATTGATTTTATGCTTCAGCGCTTTATTAGCGTTATGGATAAATTAGTTGTTTATCCTGAACGCATGCTTGAAAATCTGCAGCTGACCGGCGGTACCATCTATTCCCAGGGGGTGTTGCTGGCCCTGGCCCGCAGTGGTATCAGCCGCGAGCAAGCCTATCGTTGGGTGCAGAAAAATGCCATGGATTCCTTTGAAAAAGGTACGTTCTTTAAAGATAATCTCTTGAATGATCCTGAAGTAATGAAGGTTTTATCTGCGGATGAAATTGAAAATCTGTTCAAGGTGGAGCATCACCTGCGCCAGATTCCGGTTATCTTTCGTCGGGTGTTTGGTAAATAAAGGAGAATAAGATGAAACGAGGGGATGAAGTTTATGAGGGTAAGGCAAAAATTGTTTATGCTACCGATGATGAACAATACCGAATTCTCTATTTCAAAGATGATGCCACCGCATTTGACGGGACGAAAAAGGGGACAATTGTGGAAAAAGGAATCCTGAACAACCGGATTTCTACTACCTTGTTCAACTTGCTGGCGGAAAACGGAATCCCAACCCACTTGGTTAAAGTTCTTTCGGAGAGGGAGGCCTTGGTTAAGAAGGTAAGTATTATTCCCGTTGAAGTGGTGGCGCGGAATATCATTGCCGGTAGCCTTGCTAAACGCATGGGCCGGCCTGAGGGAGAAAATCTGGCCTTTCCGATTATTGAATATTACTATAAAGATGATTCCCTGCATGATCCCATGATTAATCGGGATCATGTCCTGGCCTTTTCCCTGGCTACCGCTGAGCAGATTGATTACATTAAGGAGATGGCATTAAAAATCAACGGCATATTGCGGCAGTATTTCCTTGATCGGGGAATTCTGCTGGTTGATTTTAAGTTGGAGTTCGGAGTTTTTAATGGCGATGTGCTGCTGGCTGATGAAATCTGTCCTGATACCTGCCGTTTATGGGATGCGGAAAGTCTGGAAAAAATGGATAAAGACCGTTTCCGTCGAGACTTGGGTAAGGTTGAGGAAGCCTACCTTGAAGTTTGCCGGCGGGTATGTGCCCCTGATGGAGCTTAAGTAAAATCCGTGACTATTCATAAGCTGACAGTCTCTTTGGGAGCAAAGAGCTACCCGGTTATCATTGGTTCAGGTTTGACCAGGAGAAATGAGGGTGAGGTGTATCTACCTCATTTCAAGGGGCGACAAGGGGTTGTTATTACCAATGAAACAGTGGCTGGTCTGCATCTTGATCGCCTTCAGGATCTCTTTGCCGGAACTGAATATAAAATAACCCCGATAGTTATTGCCGATGGGGAACAATATAAAAGCCAGGAAACCCTTTTCAGCCTTTATCAGCAGATGTATGATGCCGGTTTGCAAAGGGATGGGTTTGTTTGTGCTTTCGGCGGTGGGGTGGTTGGTGATCTGGCCGGTTTCGCCGCGGCCACCTATATGCGTGGTATTGATCTGTTGCAGATACCGACAACCTTGCTGGCCCAGGTTGACAGTGCCATAGGGGGGAAAAATGGTATTAACCTGCCGGTTGGAAAAAATCTTATCGGTTCCTTTTATCAACCGAGGGCGGTTATTTCCGATGTTGACTTTCTTGAAACCCTGCCGGAAGAAGAATTTTTCAGTGGTATGGGGGAAGTACTTAAATATGCTTTGATTGCCGGCGATAATTTCGTGACGTTCCTGGAAATGAATTACCATGAAATTCTGGCGCATAGTCCCAAGATCCTTGCCGGCATGCTGCATATCTGTTCTCGAATCAAGGCTGATTTTGTTGCCCGTGATGAATTGGAACAATTGGGTGTTCGGGCTATTCTTAATCTTGGACATACCCTTGGACATGCCTTGGAAAAGGCCTATGCTTATACCGGGATAAAGCATGGTATTGCCGTAGCCATGGGGTTAGTTTTTACCGCCTATTTGTCGGCTGAAAGCGGATTATTGTCAGATAATGAATTGCAGCGCATCCTTGGATTGCTGCACCTTTTCAAAATGGGCCGTTCAGTTCCGGCTGAAGTCCAGGGGGAAGAACTTTTGGAGATTATGTCCCGTGATAAAAAGGCTGATGCTGATTCATTGAAGATGGTTTTGCTGCGTAATATCGGTCAGCCATTTCTGTGTACTGAAATTTCCCGGGATCAAATGTTGGCTGCTTTGGAAAAAAGCAAACAACCGCTGGAACTGTAGGGCTGTTACCATTGGTGAAGAATGTAGAACAAAATACCCTGATTTCGGTTTCCGGCCTGAAAAAAAGATTTCCTCAACGTGGCAGTGGCTTTCTCGCAGCCAAAAGCTATATTCATGCTGTTGATGGCGTTAGTTTCCAGATAAACGCCGGCGAAATTGTAGGTCTGGTTGGTGAGTCCGGCTGTGGAAAATCAACTTTGGGTAAGTTACTGCTTCGTCTTGAAGATTTTGATCAGGGGGAAATATTTTATCGCCATACCAGGTTGTCGTCATTAACTGAGCGGGAGTTGCGTCCTTATCGACGTCAGCTCCAAATGATCTTTCAGGATCCCTATTCATCCCTTAACCCCCGGATGAAGGTCCGTAAAATTATTGAAGAACCCCTGATTATTCATCATCTGGGGAAGAGTGCTTGGCGTCGGCAACGGGTTGATGAGCTTTTGGGTATTGTCGGTCTGGAAGTTGAAATGGGGAATCGTTATTCTCACGAGTTCAGCGGTGGGCAGCGACAACGGGTGGGTATTGCCCGGGCATTGGCGTTGAATCCTGAATTTGTAGTGGCTGATGAACCGGTATCGGCACTTGATGTTTCGATTCAGGCCCAGATTATCAATCTGCTCCTTGATCTGCGCGAGCAGTTCAACTTGACTATGCTTTTTATTTCCCATGATCTCAGTGTTGTCAAGCTGCTCAGTGATAGAATTCTGGTGATGTATCTGGGGAAAATACTTGAAGAAGCACCCAGTAAATCTTTATATCAAAAGCCTCTGCATCCGTATACCAAGCTGTTGCTAAAGTCCATCCCCTTGCCCGATCCTGCCAGGAAACGGGAAAAGATGGTTGATGTGGTTCACGACGCAGGCTTTACCATGATGAATAAGGGTTGTCCTTTTTATCCCCGATGTCCAGAGCGATTTGCACTATGCGCGGAGGCAATGCCGGATTTGCAGGACTGTGGTCATCAGCATAGGGTTGCCTGTTTTCTATATTCTAACATCAAAACTGGGTCCTTAGGGCCTGGTAAGAAGTAGACGGCTTTGCCCTTGCAATGCTTTTGAAATCGCTTAAATCGGACTATCCGAGGCCAGAGGCCTCGGATAGTCCGATTTAAGCGATTTCTTTATTCAGATTAGGATTTAAAATGGCTGGAACATCAAATATTTCAATTTTTATCGCTTTTACCGCCGGACTGTTGTCCTTTGTTTCCCCTTGTGTTTTGCCCCTGATTCCATCATATCTGACCTATATTACCGGAATTTCATTTGATGATCTGGCTTCAGAAGGGGATAGCTCAATCCGCCGGCGAACGATTATTCATTCCCTTCTGTTTATCCTGGGGTTTAGTCTGGTATTTGTTGCCCTGGGGGCATCTGCAACGTATCTTGGGAGCTTTTTTCAGCAGAACCAGGCGTTGATCAGAAAGGTCGGCGGAATTATTGTTATTCTTCTCGGTATCCATATTACCGGGGTGCTGAAGCTGAAATTTCTAGAGCATGAAAAACGGGTTGAGTTTAAAAATAAGCCAATTGGTTATCTGGGCTCTGTATTGGTCGGTATAGCTTTTGCTGCCGGCTGGACCCCCTGCATCGGTCCTATCCTGGCCAGCATTTTGCTTTATGCCAGCACCGAAAAAAACATGATGAGTGGCATTATTTTGCTGCTTTCTTATTCGCTGGGATTGGGGGTTCCCTTTCTGGTCTCCGCGCTTGCTTTTAACTCATTCCTGACCTATTTTTCCAAACTGAACCGCTATCTGCGTATTATCAGTATTATCAGTGGTATTTTTTTAATTGTGATTGGTGTGATGCTCTTTTTTAACTATTTTTCCGTTCTGTCACAATATATGAATATGTTTTTACCCCAGCATGGAGGCTGAGAGACTGTTATTCCAAGATTATGGATACCTATTGTCGAACTCTTGGGTCTTTTGGCTCTGATTTGTGGACTGGTCCTGTGGATAATTCATAACAGCTATATCCTGGCAACGATTATAATGGGGGTGGGTGGAATTATGGTGATTGTTGGGATGCTGGCAGAACGTTTTATTGTCGGCTATTATGATGACTGATGGTGTGGTCAAAGTGTTGTTGTGCTGCTCCAGAAACTGAAATTTGGGATAGAGTTGTCCTCTCACAGAACCGTACGTACGGACCTCGTATACGGTTCCTGTCTATTCTCCTCCTACTGGAACAGGATAAAATCTTATCCTGCGTCCCTCTTCTCGTTTTCCGTCATGATTTCCCCGGTTACTTCACAAGGATATTGACTGCCTTCTATCCCAGAGGGCAATATACAGCCACTATACCTTCCTGATTACCGAGGATGAACTGAAAAAATATTTCATTCACCGTCAGGATGTTAACAAGTGGCAGCCCAATACCATGCGGATCTGTTACGCGGCAATCAAATTTTTCTACCTGCACGTTATTCAGCGTGACTGGCATGTACTGAAAGTCATCAGGGCGTCAACCGGGAAACGATTACCTTCAATTCTGAGCCGTGAAGAAGTTGATCGAATCCTTGGCAACATTGCAACCTTCCACAATTACGTCTATCTTTCGACCGTCCATTCTTGCGGCCTACGTTTGCAGGAAAGCCTCTTTCTCCAGGTATCAGATATCGACGGTGACCGCAAGTTCATCCACATCCATCCTGTCTGCCGACAGGCACGGCGCGGCAAGGGAGCCAAGGATCGTTATGTGCCGCTGCCAGATGCCACTTACCATCTTTTACGCAGCTACTGGATCACTCACCGCAACCCCAAATTGATTTTCCCAGCTTTGGGCCGGGGGCAGAATCTTGGCCCAAATACCAGTCTAAACAGTGAATCTTTACCCTTATAGGTTATAACTTTTTATTTTTTAGGTTGCAAAAAGGAACTTATTGAAATAAAATACAACTAGAAGCAAATAACTACTAATCAAAGGAGATGTTATGTCTATAGCTGTCAAAATTTCCGACGATTTAGTCGCTAAGGCTAAGATTAGATCAAAAGTTTTTAAAAGATCAGTAGCTGGCCAAATTGAATATTGGGCCAAAATAGGTCAGATTGTGGAAGACAATCCGGATCTACCATTACCACTTATCCAAGATATTTTAATTGGAAAAGAACAAATCAAATCTGGTCAAGGTACTCCATATGTTTTTGGAGAATCGTAATGAGCCAGATTGAAGAAGTAATCCAATCGCCGCTGTTTGCCAGACAAAAAAAGAAATTAAAAAAGAACCAAAAAGTTAAACTTGATGAAGCTATAAAAGCAATTATAGGAGATCCCACAATTGGTGATTCCAAATCTGGTGATCTTCAATGTATTCAGGTTTACAAGTATAAATTTGGTAATAATCTTATTTTACTGGCATATGAAATTGTTGAAAAAACTTTGTATCTATACACCTTTGGATCACATCAAAACTTCTACAAGCAATTAAGTAAATACATACATCAATAGTTTAGGTTACCGGGTAGTCGGGGGCTGTTACCAGCCCCGAGCCCCCTAAAAACTGTGCGTGACAGTTTCCCGTCACACGGCTCAGGCATCCAGTTGTTGAATAACTATTTATTTCACCGCCTATTTTTCAAGATAAAATACCTCC
>CAYZIS010000011.1:15356-80638 GCA_964478545.1 uncultured Thermodesulfobacteriota bacterium | reverse complement strand
CATTGGTCTGCACCGCATGAATCGTCGGTGTACAGGCACTGGCAAAACGCGCTTTCTGGATATAAATTTTGTACATGGGAATCGCCACTGCGGCCAGAATACCGATGATTGCCACAACAATCATCAATTCAATCAGAGTAAAACCTTTTTTGCTCTTTCTGAGTTTCATCATAGTCTTGTTCCTCCTTCTTTTACATTAATAAAATTGTTAAAACCTTACTACTGATACGAACAAATAGCTGCTCTTTCACCACCTTTCGTCACACTCACCCACAAACTTTATCACTTTTTTGATAGCTTCATAAAAGCTCCATCTTCTTCGTTGCGTTGCAACCTTCGTTATTGCAGCGTACTATTCGTACGCCTCATGCCTCAGGTTTTACGCGCCTCGAATATGAATCTTTTACTGTGCCATCGATTTTACAACTTTCATATACTTGTAGACAGCAACATCCGTTCCAACACTGGAAAAAATAAGGGTAAACTTGTATTATCTTTTGTTTTCAAGTACTTACATGGATACTGACAGAGGTGTCATGATTGGAAAATGCTTGAGTGGAGATTCTCGGCTGGTGATAGTGACAAATCAGGGCAGTAGAAGTGACAATTTTTGTCAGCTTAATTCGTCCTGGGGGCGACCTTACCTGCGGGGAAATCCTGAAAAAGGTTTTCTTCCAGTTGATGGGGAGAAATGGAACGAGTGAATTCCTTCGGTTCGCTGCCTTCCTTGAAGCATTCAAAAATAACCTGCTCGGTCTGCGGGGTGGCCAACAGGCCGGTTTTTTCATCAATCTTGGCAAAAACGATTCCCGCAGGCACCGGAAAGGTTGATTTGGGAAAACCTTTAAGCGCCTGGCACATAAATCCTATCCAGATAGGACAAGCCGCCCGGGAGCCGGTTTCATGCTTGCCCAAAGGCTTCAGGTCATCAAACCCCACCCAGACCCCGGCCACCAGCTGCGGCGAATAGCCGAGAAACCAGGCATCATAATAATCATTGGTGGTCCCGGTTTTTCCGGCCAGGGGCCGCTTTAAGACCCTTGCCCTCCTGCCGGTACCCTGTTGGACCACGCTTTCCATCATGCTGGTCATCAGGTAGGCGGTCTGGGGGGATATTACCTGTTTTCCAAAGGCTGATCCCTGTTCCCCGGCAACCGAATCAGGTTCACCCACAGCCCCGGTAACCGACAGCCCCCAGAGTGGTTCATTATTTTCAAGAATTTCGCCATCACGGTTTTCTATCCGTTTAACATAGATGGGACCCACCAGCCGACCGCCATTGTCAAATACGGCATAAGCGCGGGTCAACTCCATCAATGAAACTCCTGAAGACCCCAAAGCCAAAGTTAGATCGGCATTCAGCGGCGAAGTAATGCCCAGTTTTTTGGCATAGTTTATGACATAGGAAATCCCGATTTTCCGCAAGACTTTAATGGTTACCAGGTTACGAGAATGGACCAGCGCTTGGCGCAGGCTGGTGGGGCCGTAAAATTTCTGCTCATAATTTCGAGGTTTCCACACTTGGTCCCAATCATCGTTGTTCTGGTAGATGATCGGATTGTCGAGAAAGATGCTTGCCGGGGTCAAGCCATGATCCAGACCTGCCGCGTAGATAATCGGCTTAAATGCCGAGCCGGGGGAACGGCGTGATTGAATGGCCCGGTTGAATTCGCTTTCTTCGTAAGATTTCCCACCCACCAGGGCGCGAACCATCCCGCTTTGGGGGTCGAGAGCAACCAGGGCACCCTGCACCAGCGGTTCCTGATCCAATTGAAGGCGAATCCCGGCAGCAGGGCCGGATTGCGTCATTGAGCTGATCCTGGCCCACACCACATCGCCAGGCTGAAAGGTTTCAGAAGGTTTTTTGTTCTTTACTTTTGCCCGCGGGAAAATTGTTCCATCGGCAGCCGGCCTTTTGGCCCACTTGTAATCACCCGGCAGCATGATCGCCGATACCTGGCCCAAAGACACCGTAACCTGTAAATGCTCGTCATCCACTCGTTTTACCAGGGCTTTTACCCGCTGATCAATTGTTAGAGTGGAACCATGACCATTTTCTTCCTCTAACTGTTTTTCAAAATCAGCAAACTTGTCAGGGGTCAGGGTTTCCAATGGCCCACGATATCCCTGCCGCTTGTCAAGTTCCCGGAGTCCCGCGTCTATCGCCTCCCGGGCCGCCTGCTGATCCGAAACATCCACCGTAGTATAGACCTGCAGGCCTTCGCGATAAAGCTTATCGTAGCCATATTTCTTTTCAAGGTAGCGACGAACATGCTCGGTAAAATAAGGAGTCAAACTAAACGGGTCCAGTGGTGTATCAATATGGATCGGCGTTGCGACTGCAGCCTCCGCCTCTGCATCAGAGATGTATCCTTCGGCAGCCATCCGGCCGAGAACATAGCGCTGGCGCCGGGCTGCCCGCTCAGGGTGACTTACAGGAGAATAGCGGTTGGGAGCCTTGGGCAATCCTGCCAACAAGGTCATTTCAGCCAGGTTGAGTTCCCGGGTTTTCTTGCCAAAATAGGTCCTGGAAGCAATTTCAACCCCATAAGCTCCATGCCCAAGATATATCTGGTTCAGATAAAGGAAAAGAATTTCATCTTTACTGAGATATTTTTCTATCCGGTAAGCCAGTATCGCTTCTTTAATTTTACGTCTGAGTTTCCGCTCCGGCGACAAAAGCAGGGACTTGGTGACCTGCTGGGTAATGGTGCTGCCGCCCTGAACAACTCTGCGGGCAGCAATATTTTTGATTAACGCCCGCATAATTCCCGGGAAATCCAACCCCTGGTGTTCATAAAAACGGGAATCCTCACTGGCAATAAAGGCTTTTTTCAGCAAATCCGGAATCTCTTCAACCGAAATTATCTTACGCTTCTCCAGGTAATACTGACCAATCAGTTCACCACCATCCGCATAAATCTCGGTAATGGTAGCCGGGCGATAGTCCCTCAGGGAAGTAATTCTGGGCAAATCACTGGCAAAATAAAAATAGACCCCGATTGCGGTCGCCGCCGTCACAATAACTCCGGCCAGCAAGAAGACAAAGAAAAATATAGTGATTTTTTTTAACATGCAATTACAAACTTAAGCCGCTGAATTAAAGGGACACGATACTTAATTATTGAAAAACCATCAATAATTAAGGTCATGTCCCCACAATTAACCAGTATCTTTTTTTGGTTCCAGCTATGCCGACTTATGAAAATATCTTTCAGGAATGGGCCTCAAATCTCAGGGGAAACCGCGGAAACGGAATTATCGAGAGTTTCTGACGACCAGGATATAGGCAACTGGACAATAAAGGATGCATTCCCCTCACGCCCCCATTCTATCTTCACCTGGCTACCATGGGAATTGATGATAGAACGAGCCAGGTAGACCCCGGAATCATTAAGGTGATCGGAAAACCGGGTAATCTTCTCAGGCTGTTTCAGGGTTGAGCGCAAAGCTGTCCGCTTGGAATCATCACTCACCGTGCCATGCTCTGCAATACATAATTCAAAAAACCGCTTTTGACCAGTCTGCGACTGAGATTCGCCTGGAACCGTAACCACATCACTACTAAGGGATATTTCACCACCCTCCCCCGCAAGCATCATCGCCAATTCCAGCAGGCTGATAAAGGCATGTCCAAGTTTATATTCATCAAAAGGGAATGATGGCATCGATAAATGAAAATCATGGGCAATTTTGATGCTCTTCTTTTGCACCCGCTCAGCCACCATTTCAAGAAATTCTGTCAACATCAGCCCCATATCTCCCCGGATCGGGCTAACCTGTAAATCCGTCTCTTCCATCTCCATCAGTTTTGTCCACTCATTAATCATGGACAGGGATTTCTTACCACTGTTATATATTTCCTGCAGCTGAGGAAGAAGTTCACTACGTTTAGCCGGGAGATCATCTAACAGATGAGAAGAATAGCCGATAATGGCGGAGAGAGAAGACTTCACATCCGCGGAAACCATTGCCAGCAGTTCTTCCCTGACCTTCTTCATCCGCTCATGTTCCATGAGTAAACGGGTAAGTTTAAGATTATTTTCCCCCAGTTTTTTATTGGAATCCTGGAGGATTTTGAAATAGGATTTTTTATTCAAAGGACCCAGATCAGCATCCACCAGCAGGGATTCCAACTGCCGGCTGGACCGCAGCAGCAGGGCATCAATGACCTTTTCCTGAAGGCTGAAAAGGGACAAGGCAACGGACTTTAGATACCCGGTCTTAAACCCATCCTCCCCTAAAATAAAGATACTCGCAACCACAGAACCAAGATGCACAAACTCACCAAGCGTCTTGATCGTCTCGTCTTCCAGATCGGCCAGAATATCAAGATTATGATGCAGGGAAATCACCCCAACATACTCTTCCGGCAGATTCCAGACTTGGGCCAGGGCCATCCCGGCTTCCGTGTGATCAAGACCATAAAAGGCTTTTTCAACCGCGCTGCGGTCACCCCGACCACCATCATCTTTTCGCAGAACTTTTTTATAAAGTATGGGGTCAATTCCCCAGAGAATCAACGAACCCAGATCAGCAAGCAGCCCGGCAATAAAAGCTTTTTCCGGCGCCGGATAGCCGATCTGCTGGGCAAACAGACGGGCAGCAATGGCGGTATAGAGTGAATGTTCCCAATAATTACGCAAAGCCGGATTATTGGCTGCCTTATTTTTCATAATATCAAGAACCGCCAGGCTCAAAACCACATTTTTCACCACGTCAACACCCAAAAGTGCAATCCCGTGTGAAACGGTGCTAATTTTTTCCCGCAAACCATAGAAGGGTGAATTAATTAACTTCAGCAGATAAGCAGTAATTGTGGGATCTTCCATCACAATATCAGCAATATCCTTAGCTGACGTCTGGTCATCCATACTGATTTCCATCAGTTTAATGGCGACCTGTGGTAATCTGGGCAGATTATCCATTTTGGAAACCAGATCCAGAATCTCCTCTCTGGTCATCAGCATTCTCCCTTATATTCGTGTCACGTCAACTCAATGGAAATTATTTTGCGGCTCAAAGCCAGCTAAAACAAGGTTTTTACCAAAAGAGTATATAGCACCCAACCCATAAAATGTAAAGACAGACAAATAGAATAATTACTGATTTGTATAAGATATCAGCAAGTCCGCCAGGCGGCAGAGCTCACTTACCGTCATGGTTTCGACCCGGCAATCGGGTGAAAACCCGTTCTGTAGTAAGAATTCCGCCAGTTGAGAACGTTCCAAAGTTAATTTCCAGTTGGAGAGCGGATTAATGATCTTTTTGCGCCGCTGACTGAACAACCGTTTAACCAAATCTCCCAGCCATGCCACATTACTGATCTGACAGAATGGCTGAGACAAAAAATTGAGTGAAACAACCCTCGACCAGACCCGGGGCTGAGGATAAAAACAGCTGGGTGATACCGTAAATCCGGACATTGTCTGACAAAATAATGAAGTCATAATAGACAGACGACCATATGACTTGCTGCCTGGAACCGCCAGAATCCTGGCAGCAACTTCTTCCTGCATCATTAAGACGGCCCGGGAAAAAAGATGACGATAGCGAATCAGTAAAAAAATAATCGGGGTGGTTATCTGATAGGGAATGTTGGCAACCACACAGATTTTTCCATGCTGCTGATAAATATCACCAAGTTCATCCTCCAGGTTACATTTGAGCACATCCCCATGGACCAGATTAAATTCATTTGTCTGGCAAGTAGAAAACCGCTGCCGAAGATCAGGCAGCAGATCCGCATCGGTTTCAATCGCCGTTACCATCCTTTCCGTCTGCAGGAGAAAAGCGGTTAAAAAACCATTGCCAGGACCAATTTCAAAAACCGGCTCACCTGCTTCCAACGCTGCCAAATCAATAATCTTTCGGGCAATATTGGTGTCATGGAGAAAATTTTGGCCCAGTTTTTTTTTAAACCGGTACATTATTAATAATCCTCGGAAACTATCAACATTGTTTCACCGATCAATCTCCTTTCGGTCTAGTCTCTTTCTGATCCCGCCGCAGGTAAGCAACCAGATAGTCAACAATAGGGAAGCTGGCAAGACCCAGCACCAGACCAATCAAATGGCCACCGACCAACAACGGCCAGGCAACCTGGCTGCCGGCATAAATAATATCCTTTAGTGTATGAATATCATTAGGAAAAGGAATAGTAGAAGACAAAAGTATTTCTCCAACCTTGAAGTCAAAGTAAAGAATGGGAATCATGGTCAGTGGGTTACATATCCAGCTGGCCAGCAAGGAAGCCAGGCGATTTCCACGCACCAGGAAAGCCAGGGAGATAGCCAGAACAGTATGCAGACCCAGGAAAGGGGAGAAAGCAACAAAGATACCCACAGAAAAGCCGCGGGCTATGGTCGCCGAATTATCACTGTTCCCCAGCAACATTCTGATCATTGAGCGGATGTCAGGCTTTTTTTTCTTTTTCATAATCGCAGGCGGGAAGAAGCATTGAGACGCAAGTCATTCCTTTGACCTTGTTGAAACAGACGGAAACCCACCTGCCCAATCATCACCGCATTATCAGTACAAAGAACCGGAGGAACTGCATATAATTCAATGCCCCGGTTACCCGCTGCCTGCATCAAATTATCGCGGATGGCAAAGTTACACGAAACACCGCCGGCCATAGCAATGGACGAAACTCCAAACATTTCAGTGGCTTTCAGTGCTTTACGGGTTAAAACATCGGCAACCGCAGCCTGAAAGGAGGCCGCAACGTCAGGAATAATCTCTGGAAGCACGGATTCATTCTTTTCCAAAAATGTACGAACTGATGTTTTCAGGCCGCTAAAACTAAAATCCAGCGAATCAACCCCCATATAAGCACGGGGAAACTTTATGGCCCGGGGATCACCCTGCTTCGCCAACCGCTCAATCACCGGCCCTCCCGGATAACCCAGATTCATCATTTTGGCTACTTTATCGAACGCTTCGCCGGCGGCATCATCAATGGTTCGCCCCAACAGCTGATAATCGTGCCATTCGCGCACCAGATAAAGACTGGTGTGCCCACCCGAAACCACCAGACCAACAAAAGGAAAACCCAGCCGGTCGTTAACCAACAGCGGTGACATGAGATGGCCTTCCACGTGATTGACCCCGACCAGCGGCAGTTGTCGGGCAAAAGCCAGCGATTTTGCGTAGGAAATGCCAACCAGCAAAGAACCCACCAAGCCAGGACCACAAGTAACACAGATACGACCTATTTCAGCCAGAGTGGCATCTGCCTCTTTCAGTGCCTGCCTTACCACCCAGTCAATATTTTCCAGGTGCTGACGCGACGCAAGTTCGGGAACCACACCACCATAACGCCGATGGACATCAATCTGGCTTGAAATAATATTGGAACGGATTTCGCTGCCTTGCTCCAGGACCGCGGCACAGGTATCATCGCAGGAAGTTTCTATTGCCAAGGTCAACATATTTTCATTTTAGCCGATTTACAACCACCAAACAAGCTATTTTTCGGCTTGGCCTAAAACCATAAGAGCCGGTCTTACTGACCGGCTCTTATCTCCTCATTCATTTTTGCGTGAACTCTTAACTCAACATTTTCAGCGATATCTTCAAGCCGCCAGCGATAAATCATCCAATTCAACTTTCAGATATTTTTTTAATTTCTTTTTTGCATTATTTTCCAGCTGTCTGACCCGTTCACGGGAAATCCCCAAACTATCTCCGACTTTCTGCAATGTTTTTGCTGAACCAGAAAAAAACCGCCCTTCAACAACCTGCCGTTCACGACTGGTAAGCACAGACAACGACTCTCTGACCTTCTCCTGCAACATCTGCTGTTCATCCAGATCAATTAAGGCTTTCTCCTGATTATCATCGGAAACCAGCATATCCATATAGGTTGTATCTCCATCGTTAATGGTTCGAAAAAGCGAAAGATCCCGCTGGCTGAGCCGCTCGCAGAGGGCCCGGACTTTTTCATCGTCTTCCTGGCCATCCATGAGTGCATGCATGGCTTCACGGTCAACCTCATCCCCATTCAGCAGCCCTTTGATCTTGGAAAGTTTGTAAAACAAACGTTTTTGCAGTTGAGTTGTCCCAATTTTCACCAGGCTCCATGACCGCATAATGTAATCCTGGATATAAGCCCGTATCCACCAAACGGCGTAAGAAATCAGCCGGTAACCCCGCTCAGGATTAAATTTTTTTACGGCGGTCATCAAACCCAGGTTGCCTTCCTGGATCAAGTCCATTTTCTTCATCCGATAGCCACTATATTCAGAAACTATTTTAACCACGAAACGTAAATTACTGACAACCAGCTTATGTGCAGCTTCAAGGTCTCCATGATCATGATATTGGGAGGCAAGCGTTCGCTCCTCCTCAGGCTTAAGCAGCGGAAAGCGTTTTATTTCCGTCATGTAGCGAGAGAACGAGTTGGTTACAGGAATCAACTGAGTATTGTTAGTCATTTTATCACCTCATCCTCATAAAGATTGTTAGCACTCGTATTGCATGAGTGCCAATATAACATATTCCCTCAAGATAGCAAACATCATTTATAATGAAATAATCAAGAAATGTGCATACCAGAGATAAAAATTCATTTATTTTTTCAATATTTGTTTAAAATACTTGTTTTTCCTCCCCATTACTCTCATTTAATCAGGAAGCTATACTATTGACAAAAATGATCCATTTGCACTATAGATAAAAGGACTTTTGTTTTTCGAAGATTATTCAAATTACTTTAAGGAGAGAGGCTTGCACATGGCCTATGAATTGAAAATTGAAACTTTCTTTGCTGCCGCTCACAACCTGCTGAACTATTGCGGCCAGTGCGAAAAGCTCCATGGTCATAACTGGAAAATTGAAGTTATAGTCCGCGGTGACGGGCTGGATAAAAGTGGCATGCTGCTTGATTTCAAAATCCTCAAGAATCATACCGGAGCAATCATACAATCCCTGGATCACTGCTATCTTAATGAACACCCTGCATTTGCCGGGCAGAGCCCTTCTTCGGAACTCATTGCCCGGCATATATTTACTGAGCTCGAAAAAAGATTGGCAGATCAGCATGTTTCTGTTTACAAAATCACTGCCTGGGAATCTGAACGGGCAGCAGCAAGCTATATGAGAGATTAAATGATCGAAGACGTTCAACGGCAATCAGACCATCGACAGATTGATATCAACAAGGTAGGGGTTAAAGGCATTCAGTACCCTATTCAGGTTCTTGATAAAACCTTTGGCGTTCAGCATACCATCGGTGACTTCAACATGTATGTCAGCCTGCCCCAGCATTTCAAAGGGACGCACATGAGCCGGTTTGTTGAAGTTCTCAATCAATACCATAATAAAATCGACATCAATATGTTTCCTACCATTCTGGAAGAAATCAGGAATCACCTTGAGGCCGAATCAGCCCACCTTGAAATTTCATTCCCTTATTTCATTGATAAAAAGGCCCCCATCAGCCGGGCTAAAAGCAAAATGATTTATCATTGCAAGTTTTCCGGCAGCCTCACCTCAGATAAGTTGGAGTTCAGGGTTCAGGTTAAAGTTCCGGTTACCAGCCTCTGCCCCTGCTCCAAAGCCATCAGTGACGCAGGAGCCCATAATCAGCGCAGCACGGTAACGGTAAACTTCAGCTTTAAAGAATTTGTCTGGATTGAAGACATGATTAAGCTCATCGAAAATACAGCCAGTTGTGACATTTTCCCTCTACTCAAAAGGCCCGATGAAAAATATGTGACCGAAAGGGCCTATGCACACCCCATGTTCGTGGAAGATATGGTGCGGGATATTGCCAGCCTGCTGTTGCAGGATCAGAATATAATCTGGTTCACCGTTGAAGCTGAGAATATGGAAAGCATCCATAATCACAACGCCTATGCTTTTGTTGAGAAATATCTGTGATCAACTTTTTGCTGCTCATAGCAGCCTACCTGGCAGGATCAATCCCCTGTGGCATCCTGGTCAGCAAATTCATGGGAACCCCTGACCCCAGGCTACAGGGAAGCGGTAATATAGGCGCCACCAACATCAGTCGTGTAAGCGGTAAAAAAGCTGGTTTAATCACCCTGATCGGCGATGCTCTAAAAGGGGCTGTGCCTGCTCTGGCAGGGCTATGGCTGGCTCCTGACGCACCATATATTGCCGGACTAGCCGGCCTGACAGCTTTCCTTGGCCATCTCTATCCGGTTTTCCTAGGATTTAAAGGAGGGAAAGGGATTGCTACCGCCCTGGGCATCTTCCTGGTCCTGACGCCATGGGCGATTGCCATTGAAATCCTTTTATTCGCGACGATAATGCTGGCTGTACGCATCGTTTCAGTTGGCTCCCTGATAGCCGCCCTGACCCTTCCTGTCTGCATTTGCCTGTTGAACTACCCTAAAGCATATGTCCTTATTGCTCTTGTTATTGCCATCCTGACAATATATAAACACTGGGAGAACCTGAAGCGACTACTTGAGGAACAGGAACCGAAATTCTTCTGACTTGAAGCTACTATAATGATTTAATCCGCTTGGCTTTCTGCCTCTCTTTGCGGGATAAACGCCTGGGATTACCTTTCTTTTTCGTGCTCTTGGTCTGTCGACGATCATCCATATCATCATCTTCACCGGTAAGCCCTTTTTCCTTAGCCATAACCGCGACCATCATCTGATCATAAAATTCCAAAGATCCTATGGTCACGGCATGATGCCGCTGAACTTTATGACACAGCTCACCATCATCGGTCACTACCGTCAGCCCGGAGCCATATTTTTCAGCCAAGCGCAGCAAAACCAAATCAGCCTTCATGCCCAAGGGAGAAAAGACAATCTTTATTCCCTGCTGCTGACCGCTTCGAACTCCACCCCCTGCAACCTGCCAGCCATCAAAAACCACTTCCACCACATGCCGACGGCAGGAACGATAATCAGCCAGCATGCCGATCAGGCTTTCCCGTTCAGCTTCCAGATCAAGCAAGTTAAGGAAGCTGCCGGCAATGGCCGCAATCAGGTTATATCCGTCAATGGCTATCCGCATAATTTCCTGTCATATCCAAGGTAGGCTCAAATTAAATGCTAATAAAAAAGGAGGCAAGGTTTCCCCAGCCTCCTGATTCAATTTAATACCGACAAGTGCACAATTAATCTTTAGGCAGCTTGTCCTCAGGTTTGAACTCACCTTTTTCACGTTCGTCAAAAAATTCCAGGGCAACTTTGGGAAACAGAGCATAAGACAAGACATCTTCCACACTTTTCGCCTTATTACCCAACTCCGCGGTTAATTTTTCCATCTCCGGGGGGATCAAATCAGCCGGGCGGCAGGTTACCGGTTCTTCCCCTTTCAAAGCCATTTTCTGCACCTCAGGATCAAAAGGAGCTACAGAATGACCATACATCCCTTTCAATACATTTTTAGACTCGTTAGGAATCATCATGTAACGTTTGCCGGTTAAGACATTAAGGGTTGCCTGGGTGCCAACAATCTGGCTGCTCGGGGTTACCAGAGGAGGATAACCGAAATCTTTCCTGACCCGGGGAATCTCTTCCAAAACCTGCTTCAGCTTGCCAATCGCTCCCTGATCCCGCAGTTGGGTTTCCAGGTTTGACATCATTCCACCCGGCACCTGATAAATCAGCACGTTGGTGTCCACGCCGGTAAAACCACTTTCATAGGCACTGTATTTAGCCCGGATATCTTTTATATATGCGGCAATTTCCGCCAATGGCTCCAGGGCAAAACCGGTATCATAGGAGGTATCTCGCAGGGCTGCCACCATGCTTTCCGTTGGCGGCTGCGACGTCCCCTGGGAAACAGTTGAGATAGCGCAGTCAAGGATATCAACGCCAGCCTCAATGGCTTTCAAATAAGTCATATGTGCCATGCCACTGGTACAATGACAGTGCAGATGGATGGGAACATCAATTTTTTCCTTCATGGATTTAACCAGCTCAAAGGCATCATAAGGCGCCAGCAGTCCGGCCATATCCTTGATACAGATGGTGTCAGCACCCATCCCCACCAGTTCCTGTGCCAACTTCACAAAATACGTGTTATTATGTACTGGGCTAAGGGTATAACAAACCGCCGCTTCAACAATCTTGCCGGCCTTTTTAACCGAATCCATGGCCATCCGCATATTTCGGGGATCATTGAGGGCATCAAAAATCCGAAAAACATCAATACCGTTAGCCGCCGCCCGTTCGACAAAAGTCTGCAGGACATCATCGGCATAATGACGGTATCCAAGGATGTTTTGACCCCGAAGCAACATCTGCAGACGGGTATTGGGAATGGCCTGGCGTAAAACCCGCAGGCGTTCCCACGGATCCTCTTTCAGGAAACGCAGACAGGAATCAAAGGTCGCCCCGCCCCAGACTTCCAGTGACCAGTAGCCAATTTTATCCAGCGCCGAAGCAATCGGCAACATATCCTTGGTACGCATTCGGGTTGCCAGCAAAGATTGGTGTGCATCCCGTAAAACTGTATCAGTTATCTGAACTTTATGTGACATACCATCCTCCTAACTTCCGTTTGATGAGGCAGCTAGCCCCCACAGGGGTCTTACAATCATCCATTCTGTAGTGCATCCAAAAACAGTCCAATCACTCATCAGCCTGGCATGCAACTGTATACTGTATCCAAGAGGAATTGCTAAAAAAGAAAACGGTGCTAAAAGCACCGTTTCCTATTTTCGGCTATTCAATCTCAGCAATCGCAGTATCAGATTCTACAGACTGGCCAACAGTCACATTAATGGCTTTAATAGTTCCATCAACGGGAGCAACAATTGGCATTTCCATCTTCATGGCTTCCAGGATTACCACCTCATCACCTTCAGAAACCTGATCACCAACACCTACCTTGACATCAAGAATCTTTCCCACCATCGGGGAAGTAATAACTTCACTCATTTGTACGCCTCCTGGAAAATTTAATCTTACAACAGCTACTACTTTGATGGATGTAACATACGGCCAATCCGTTTGCAAGATTTTTTTCAACATATCTGCAGCTAAGTTGAGCGATCAGCTTTTAGCTATCAGCTATTAGCTTAATAATCACAAAATGTTAAATGCTACAGGCTTTCCAACCATTGGGTTTTATTTCTCATTAACGTAAAACCTTGATTTTTTTGGAGCTAAACACTGATAGCTAATCGCTTAATTTGGGTAAGACTCAACTTTCTGACTTGCATTGTCAGGAACACATTACAGGATGTTCGGGCTTGGCTCATAGCCGTGTCTGCCGACAGGCAGGGCTGTTTTTAGAGCAACTCAGAAAGTTGAGCGCATTAGTTGCTCAAAATAGCTTCCATTTTTTTCGCCACTTGGTCATCTTTTTTTATTTTCAATGAACGCTGATACATTTCCAGCGCTTTCTCTTTTTCGCCCAGTTTCTGATAAATGTCTCCAAGGTGTTCAAAAATCACCGGATCATCAGGAATCAGCTTGACTGCCCGCAACAAACATTTCAGCGCCTGTTTATAATGACCTTTGGCATAATACAACCATCCCAGGCTGTCTATAATAAATCCACTATCAGGTTTCAGGGAAAGTGCTTTACGGATTAACTTCTCGGCATCATCAAGCTGTACTCCCAGCTCAACGTAAGTATAACCAATATAATTGAGAACCGTCGCATCTTCAGGATTTTCTTTTAAAAGCTCCTGCATGACGGCAACACTCTGCTGATCATCACCCAATGAATGGTACAAAACTCCCAAGGCAAATTTAAGCTGATAATCTTCAGGAAATTTAATCAATGCCCCCTTAAGCACTGATGTTGCCCGCGCACCATCACCTGATTTTTCATATAGGGATGACAACATCCTGTAAAGGCTGGTTTTGTCAGCATAGACTTTGATCAGGGATTCAATAATGTCAATTCCCTGTTTATACAGGCCCTGTTTTTCCAGTAGATAGGCTGCATGAATCCGCGCATCGTAATAAAATTCACTCTGCGGCTGAATGAGGGAAAAGAGCTCCAGCGCCTTAGGCAGACCTCCTTGAGCCTCAAGACTTGAAGCAAGATAAAAAGTAATGCGCTCCTGGTCCGGATGTTGCTCATGTAAAGGTTGCAGGATATCTATGGCTTCAGCATAATTCCCCAGCTGGAAATGAATCAATGCCAGTTTCACATCAATGCCCAGTGGAGCCTTTCCACTCTTTTTTAATCTGGAAAAAATTTTCAAGGCTGAATCGGTCTTCCCGATGGCAATATAAAGCTGGCCCAGTCGCTCCATAGTTTTGAGATCATCAGGTTTTTTCTTCAACAAACGCTGATAGGTAACAATGGCATCTTCCTTCCGGTCAGTAAATTCATAAATGAGACCCAACTCAAAACGGGCATCTGAAAAATCAGGATCTTTTTTCAATACCTCTTGATAAAACTGTTCTGCCTTCTGATACATTTTTATTTCAGCGTAGATTTTTCCCAGATAATAAAGCGGCACCACCTCATCCGGCTCTTTCTCCCGCAAGCGGTTCAAAGTATCAATTGCCTTCTCATATTTCAACTGGTTGGCATAAAGAGAAGCAAGAAAGAGAAAGGCATCGGTATCATCAGGGTTGCTGGTAATAATTGCTTCATACTGTTCAATGGCCAGATCAATTTTATTGGTTGCCGAATAGATACCCCCAAGAACCAGACGGGCATCGGTATCTTCAGGATCAATAAGCAGGGCATCCTCACATAAATAACGTGCCTCTTCAACTTTTCCGGTTTTAAGCAGCAGCGATGCCAATTCAACTTTCAAGAAAGCCGATTCCGGATCGGCATCAACCGCCTTGTGTAAATACTCAATGGATGCCTGCAACTTGTTTTGCTGACGTAACAGTGAATAAATAGAAAAATAATAATAGGCTGCTGCCGGGTAACGGGAAGAAATCGGCATGGCTTTTTTAGAAAAAGTCATAGTTACCGCCGGCTGTTCTTTCACCACTTTTGGCGCACAGGCACCATACAAAACAAAAACAACCAGCAAAACCAGGATGACTGCGGTTTTTCTCATGGTTTTTTGCCTTTTTTAAGTATCGAAAATTCAGCCAGTTCAACATGGTAGCTCGAAGCCGAGGGAGGAAACCCATAAAAAACCAGCATAAAAGGTAATTCTCCGCCATTTGCCGGCACAATGGCTGCCGGGTTTTCCAACTTTCCAACCATCTTTCCATCGAGATTCTGCAATTCATCGGCGGAAAAGGTAACACCTCCTGACGTCACTTTTTCTGCCAGGACCTTTCCTTGTCGGTCAACAATAACTCCTTTAATTCTCAGCTTCCCTACAACTTTTGGCGAAGTATTATAAAGTTTTCCCCGGATAGCAATAACGCGCTTATCAGAAGAAAATATATAGTTACGACTTTCCAGACCAACAATCGAAAGATGTTTTTCCATATCAATGGAAAACTTCTGCCAGAGGAGCATTCCACCCCAGACAGCCAAGCTCAAAACCACAAAAATCAGGCCAAGGAATAAAAATGTACGCCGGCTGTCCAGGCGGACTTTCGCTGATTTTTCAACCGCTGGAATCTCCTCTTCAGTTTCAGTCCGGGAACCATCATCATCAGGCGCCGGCATTGTGTTCTCTGACGTTTCAGTTTCGGCGGAAAAGTTTTTCACTTCTTCTTTACCATCATCAGCCGCAGCAGGAGACAATCCTTTTTCATCCATAACCGTCTGCCTGTTTTCTCCGGCGTCAGCCTGTTCCAACTCTGGAGCAGTGGTCTTTTCATGATCATCATCAATATCCCAGGACAAATCATCATCTTCAAAATCATCGGCTAGTTCAAAAACGACATCATCAGCAGCCGTCTCATCAGTTTTTTCACCATCGGGCTGATTACTTTCACCGGTTTCACCGGGAACCTCCTCAACCCCAGGATCAACTCCCGTTGAACCAACATCAGAAATGGCCTGTGGTTCTTCAACCAAGCCTTCACTCAGATCAAATATATCCGGCTCAACTTCATCCTCTCTTGCTTCAGTCTCAGCGGCACTATCAGCTTCCATCTCATCAATCGGAGTTTCAGGAACTTCAAAAGAAGATACTGGCTTTTCTGCCGCTACTTCATCAATCACTGAAGTTTCCGAATGTTCAAATCCCACCTCCGGGGGAACAGGTTCAGGCAGAGAAAATACCGTTTGGCAGTGGGAACATTTCACTTTCACCGAAGAAGCATCAGCTGGCAACATTTCATCAGCCAACTGAAAGACTGTCTGACATCGTGGGCAGGTAATGAGTATAATGACATCCTCTTTCTATACTGAAAGGCTTGCGGGAGCATACCTAAAATAGTTAAACAATTGCAAGATTTTTCTCCATTTCTCCCCAACCTGATACTTTCGTGAAAAGCGTTTTCAGTCCGCTTGCTGCGACCACACATCTGTAAAGTAAGTAATTGTTCTTGATGATGTCCCGGCATGACTCTCGCTCATTCTCGCTGCACATCATGTGCAGCTCCGAGGTGCCCGCCGCGAATCACCATCGTGGTGATTCGTTCGGCGGTCAATGCCGCCTGCCTGTCGCCGTGCCTGCCGGCAGGCTGGGCAGACACGGCTATGAGCCAAGCCCGGACATCCTTAGGCAATTGCTTTATAAACGTAAGGCTGTCTTGAAAAATTAGAATTTTTGTTTGAGTACAAGGCAGGCGAAAATTATAACCGCAGGAATATATTTCATATTTTGAGGATTATAATTTGAGCATAACGCAGTAATCGAGCAAAAAGGCAATTTTTCAAGGTAGCCGTAAGATATTGATAAATAAAAGATCAATGATTTCAATATATTATAATTAGTTACTCAGAAGTCACAAAATCGATGGCACAGTAAAAGCTTCATATTTGAGGCATGCAAAAACTTAATCATGATAAGCGCTTACAGTACGTTGCAATAATGAAGGTTGCAACATAAGGTCGAATATGAAGCTTTTACGAAGCCATCAAGCCTGAACATCAATCACCCCTGGAAGTTCATCAAGGAAATTCTCCTGCCAGAAGTCTAACAACCGGGATTCAGAAACTTCTTCCACCTTAATACTCACTTGTCTCGAAAGCAAACCAGATAATCGTTGCTGAACCTCGGGAACCTGTTCCTGCAACAAATCCTGCTGGGCTTTTCCTTCCACTTGAATGGAAACCATCGTCTCTTTACTCATCATCACAACCCTGGTTCCTATGCGGCCAAAATCAGAAAAGTCAAGATAAAAACTCAGTGTCAAAAGCTGATCGGTCTCATCCCCTTGATGAGCTTTTTCATGCTGCTTGATTTTCATCCAGACATCCACCTCATTGTCAGCCAGGAAAAGGGGAAATATGAGAAACAAGCCATCAAATTGTTTCACCCCGGCATTATTATATAGCTGGTTCAGGGTCACCAAGGATAGTAAATCCTGAATGGCCGTTGCCAGTTTCGTAACTCTTTCGTCCTGTGGTTGAGAAGACAGCCAGTTTCCGGTTTTCAACAGCTCACTCTTCAGATTTTGGTCCAGGAACCGTGAAATATTCCCGAACAATAAGGACTGCCGGCTGCCATCAAGAGCCACAAGCTGTTGTTCCATGAGAAGCCCCAGGGATTCCGGCAATCGCAACAACTCCACGCCCAATTTCCCCAGCAAATTATCACTGGAAAACTTTTGCAAAACCTGCTGCAACTCAACAGAATCCAGCTCCTGCATCTGTTGCAACAGCAGCCCCAACTCCCCCAACCGGCTGGCAAAAGCATTCGGTTTTTCCAACAACAAGGCCAAAGCCTCATTCAATCCAGGAGGCAGATTTCCTGATACATTCAGCAGACGAATCGTAATCGTGGGTGATACACTCACCACTTCCGCCAGATGAATACCACCCGACACCAAGGATGTTCCACCACCCTCGGCAACAAGTTTGGCACCATTCAGATCAACCAGGAAAAGACCGCTATCAAGATTTTCGAGGATCTTCACTTCTACCTGTTTGCCAATCAGCTCCAGCAATCCCTCTCGATCTACCGGAGAAAGCTGTTGTTCCAACTGCAGCATTGCTGACTGGACAGCACCAGAATTCAATCCGCTGATATTTATAGCATTCATAACCTAAGTTGAGCGGTTAGCATTTAGCTTTGAAAAACCAGGGCATTACGTTAATGAGAAATAACACCCAACAGGTGAAAGTTTGTAATAGTCAACATCATGTAATCATTAAACTAATAGCTAACTGCTAAAAGTTAATAGCTTAATTTAAGATAAATCAGCTCAACAACTTTTATTACTCCAACCGCTGTAAACCAGCCGGATAGCGTTTAGCCAGATCAACATATAAATCTTTCCCATAATCCCAAAACTTTTGATGTCGCTCGGTAACCTTGCCAATTTCATGAGCCGGACTGCCGGCCACAATGATACCTGCCGGAATTTGCTTCCCATTGGAAACCACTGCACCTTCAGCCACAATGGCACCAGCACCAATAGTAACCCGCCGCTCCAACTCACAGGTTACACCGGGATTAATATGGATAATGGCACCCTCTTCAACCGCTGACTGTTCGCCGATGACAATCGTCCCATAATCCCCCCTCAAAATAGCACCATGGCCAATATACACCTGGGATGAGATTCTTACATCCCCAATCACAATGGCCGTTTCACTGACGTAAGCGGATTCATTAACAACTGGTCTTCATCCTTTCAAACTCATAAATCGGCATAATTCCCTCTCTCCTTAAGCATAAAGTCACTACTCAACTTTCTGAGTTGTTCTAAAAAAAGCTGAAAAAAATTTACAGTGATGTTCAATTGAAGTTACTTTCGGCGCGACATCGTGAGATACCGTTGTTTTTTCCGGCGAATGGAGCACAGAAATTGACCTGTCTGAGCCCGAAAGGGTGAGTTTGGCAATTTCAGCGTAATGAGTCGTTGAAAAAACAGGTAATCGAGCGCAAAAAAGCGTCTGAAGTAACTTCAGTTGACAAAACATAAGACCTTATATCGGAATTCCAAAACATCCTGCAATGTACTTGACAATACAAGCCAAAAAGTTGAGTCACTATTGTCCGGAATGTTTTTTGCGCAGTATCCAATATTTTTAACCGGTGCTGTTTCAGGCGCGACGTCGTTAGGGTAGCCCGTTATTTTTTCCGGCACATGGAGCATTAAAATTGCCTTAATGGGGACAGTTTTAAAAACTGTCCCCGCAGGCGTTGGCTATTTTCCATTGCAATATCCACAGCTTCCTGTTAGTGAAAACTCATGTTGAAAACCATTTATCAACAAATCGAAAAAATAACTCCCCAAATAATTTCCTGGCGACGCCATCTGCATCGACATCCGGAACTTTCCGGACAGGAAAAAGAAACTGCTGCCATGATAGCAGAAATTCTGGACAGCAATGGCATTCGTCATCAAAACGGAGTTGGCGGTCATGGTGTCGTTGCCTGGCTGGACAACGGCAGACCAGGACCGGCACTCGCTTTTCGCGCTGATATGGATGCCCTGCCGCTCACCGATGCCAAAGATTGCCCCTACGCTTCCACCCATCAGGGAGTTATGCATGCTTGCGGCCATGATGGCCATACGGCAGTGCTTTTGGGCCTGGCTACTGTCCTGGCCCCGATCGCCCATCAATTACCCCAGCCGATAACCCTGATCTTCCAACCAGCTGAGGAAAACGGCCAGGGTGCCCGGGCCATGCTGGCCGAGCAGGTTCTCCAAAATCCGCCAACCATGGCAATTTTTGGCTTTCACTTTTTTCCGCACCTGGAAACCGGTAGCGTAGCCCTCAGCCAGGGACCGATTATGGCAGCCACTAATCATTTCTCCCTGGAAGTTTTTGGGACATCATCCCATGCCTGCTACCCGGAAAAATCCATTGATGCGATCCAGGTAGCAACCAGCCTGATTACCTCCATCAATTACCTGATGACCAAAGCCAGAAACCAGGTGGACCCGGCGCTTATCTCCATCGGCACCATTAACGGTGGAACAGCATCCAATATCATTGCCAGTCAAGTAAAAATCACCGGAACCATCCGGACACTTTTCCCGGAACAGCAACAAAACCTACTAAAAAAGTTCAAACAGCTCCTTACAGATCTGGCCAAGGCTTACGGCGCCCGCATATCATTGGACATTGATCAGGTTGCCCCGGCTTTGACCAATAATCCGCAGCTTGTACAACACATGGCCCAGCTACTGGAAGACATACCCGACATAAAAGAGCTGGATTTAGCCTCCAAACCAGTACTGGGCGGCGAGGACTTTGCCTATTTTGCTCAACAGGTACCAGGTTGTTACCTGAAAATAGGTTGTGGCAACCAGAAAAGAGGTATTATCTATCCCCTGCACAGCAACCGCTTTGACCTGGATGAAAATGCTCTGGGGCTGGCCACGAAAGTACTGGCGGCCACCGCCTGTCAGCTTTTAGAACTCTCCACCTCAGCAAAATAATCCCTTGGCTCTTTCTCTTCGCTGAATAAAATATGGTAGACTTCTTCCTGATCACGACTGTGCATCACCTGCTCCACCACCTCCGGTCGACTCATAACTTTTGATATTTCTGCCAATACCCGCAGGTGATCACGGAAGCAGCTTTCCGGAATAATCATCAGGATGACAATTCTGGTTTTTCCGCCATCCAGGGAGTTAAAATCAATCCCTTCAGGCTTGACCCCCAAAACACCCATAATTGAACTCCCCTGGCTGATGGTTCCATGGGGAATTGCAATCCCTTTTCCAATGCCGGTACTCAAAGATTTTTCCCGCTCAATGACAGAAGACAACAGACTATTGCGCAGTTCCACTGCCAGGCCATAAACTTCCATGGCATAATCGACTAATTCCTCAATGACCGCCCATTTTTCCACCGATCTCAAAGGAACTACAATGCCCTTACGAGGTACAATGCCAAACAGCCTGCTTCCTTCTTGTCCGGCTTCACCGGTATGGACCAGCACATTTTTCACAATAACCGGTCCTAACAATTCACTGATCAGGATGGAAGCCAGCACTACGGCGGTAATCAATGGTTCATAAGCGGAAAACAACTGATTTTTCTGAACTGCCACCAGCAAGCCGATGGCAACCCCAGCCTGAGGAATCAAACAAAAGCCCAGGTTATTACGCACTGAAGCCGGAAACCGGGTCAGGAAAGCGGCAATCCAGGAACCTGCAAGTTTACCGCTATATCGGGTCAACACGAACACAATCCCCAAAAACCCCATGTGGGGAATGAGAGAAACATCCAAGTGAGTGCCCGCAAGGGTGAAGAAAGATATAAAAATAAGCGGTTCAATATCTTCAAGGGCAGTGAGAATTTCCCGTCGCAGGGGAGATAGATTACTGATCAGGAATCCAACGGTCATATTTGGCAGCAGAGGAGAAAGATGCAGCCATGATGAGATGCCGGTGGTAAAAAATATTGCCATCATAATACTGGCAACATAATGACTTTTCTCCCGCATCCACCTGGAGAAAAGCAGCAGGACGGCACTGACAGCTATCCCCAGGAGCAATGACATGCCAAGCACCCGGCTGACATCTGATACTAAAGCCTGGAAGGAAGCGGCATGCCCACCCTGTATTGCCCCACCAACCTGGAAAGAGACTACAACATAGAGGACAATCGCCAGAACGTTATCCAGCGCCACCACAGAGAGCAATGTTTTGACCAGTTGACCTTTGGCTTCGGTTTCCTTAATCACTGCCAGGGTTGCTGCCGGAGCGGTTGAAACGGCAATGCAGGCCAGCAGCATCGCTGGCATCCAGTCATGTAGTAGAAATTGACTGGCGAAAAAAACAGCGCTAAAGGCTGCCGAAACCTGCAAAAGGGCAACAAAGAAAAACCGCAATTTCTCCCCGGCCATACGACTGATACGCAAATGGGAGGCAATAGTTACGGCAATCAGGCTGAGAGCAATTTCTGAGATGGGCTGCAGGGTTTGATAAACAATTTCATGACTGAGAAGCTTACATACATGGGGACCAACCAAGACTCCCATGATGATATTTCCGGTCACTGACGGCAGACGCAAACGCCGGGCAAGCAAACCTCCAAGCATGCCGGCAACCACCAAGAGACTCACAGCTAAGATAGTATTCATGGAAAAACAATCCCTGAGGACTTTTTGCGAAAGCAACAATCTTTAAAAAGCCAAGCGGCATAAAGACAGTATCGCCCGAGTTAAGCAATTAGCAGTTAACATGGAAAAATCAGGGCCTTACGTTAATGCACTTAGCCAGGTTTATCTCAGCGTCAGAAGGACGGATATAGAGTGGCAGAACCGGGGCGCTACTGGCATCATTCCGAGCTGCTTTTGTATCTATGCCCGGAAGCTGGCACACCAAGCCCAAGTTCATCATCCCCTGGGGCATCCCCCATAAGTTCAGTTGCTCCCCGGCTGCTGAAATCAATGACGCACGATAATTATCCACTCCAGAACCAACGATCAAGGTATCGGCAGGATTAATCTGTTGAACAATCGTCTCAGGATCATCGACGGCATAATCCTTAATCTTTTCCCAACCTCCACACCCATCGGTAGCATACAGCGCCCAATACAGCTGCCCCTTGCGAGCATCAACTACCGGGCACACTGTCCCCTTCCAGCAGGAAAACTGCAGCGCCATAAGATCCAGGTTAACAAAAGAAGAAAGCGGCAGATTCAAAGCCATGGCCAGCCCGTTCATCGCGGCAATACCGATACGTAAACCACTGAAAGAACCAGGACCCCGGCAGACCACCAGCTGATTAAGATCATCCCGATCAATACCGGCAAACCTTAAACCACTTTCAATGGCTGGCATCAGGCAATCGGAATGACTTGTCCGAACGAATTGAGACAACTGGACACGAACAATGGTGCCTTCAAGGATAACCATTGAAGCCAAAGGGGTGCTGGTATCAACTGCGAGGATAACCATGACTACCCTGAAAATATTCTGGTCAAATCATTGTAGAAGACGTAAATCATCAAAGAAATAAGGATAAACATCCCTATTTGCTGGGCAATTTCCATCTTTTTCATACTCACCGGCTTCCCCATGACCATCTCAATAAGGATAAAAACAATATGGCCACCATCCAGAACAGGAATGGGAAAAAGATTGAGGATCCCCAGGTTAATACTGATAATACCCATAAAATAGAGCAGGTTCAGTAAGCCGGCCTTGGCCTGCTGGCCGGCCATCTGGGCAATCATGATCGGACCGCCCAGGGTTTTAGCCGGGATAACCCGCTCAATCAGCTTGAGAAAACCAACCAAAGTCAATTTGATTATACTCCAGGTTTCCTCTACCCCCTGAACCAATGCCCGGCCGGGGGGATATTTCAGGATATCGGTTTCGCCAGCCGCTGTTACCCCAATGACATAAGACACTACCGTTTCACCAAAAATATTTTTCGTCTCTATTTTTTTTGGCTGGACCACAAAGGTTTCAAACAAATCGCCACGTTTGACTGTTAGAGACAGAACCTCACCCCGGCCCTTTTTAATCGTAGTTGACAGCTCATCCCAGCTATGAATAGCCTTGCCGTTTACGGCCGAAACTTTATCCCCGGCTTTAATCCCAACGCTGAAAGCCGGGAAATCCGGTTTAACCTCTCCAATCCTGCTATTCAGTAAAGGAACTCCATAAATATAAACTACCGCAAAAATTAAAGCGGCAAAAACAATATTGGTAAAAGGACCGGCAAAAACGATTGCCAGACGCTGGTATGGTTTTTTGGCCGCATAGGAAAAGGGACGTTCTTCAACTGACAACTCAGCGCCATCGCCGTCTTTTCCTTCACCGAGCATCTTGACATAACCACCCAGAGGAATGGCAGAGAGGATATAATCGGTTTCCCCTTTTGTCACTCCAAAGACTTTTGGTCCAAACCCCAGGGAAAAAACCAGCACTCTGACTCCACAGAGTTTGGCAATCAGAAAGTGTCCAAATTCATGGACAAAGATGAGCACCCCGAGGACTATTATGGCAGAAATAACATTGTACATAGATCAGTAATCCATCCTTAGATGGCTTCGTAAAAGCTCCATCTTCTTTGTTATGCTGCAACCTTCGTCATTGCAGCGTACGGTAAAGTACGCCTCATGACTCAGGTTTTGCATGCCTCAAATATGAAGCTTTTACTATGCCATCGGTTTTATGACTTTTTATCAAGACATCATCATTCTTCAGCTGCCAGCCTCACAGGCCAACGGTCATAGACAACCTTATTTCCTGGTCAAAAGCAATAACTTCCAGTATCGAGTCAAAGTAACGCTCCTTGACTGAAGCCAATACTGCCGCCACCTGCTCGGTTATCTCGAGAAAACCGATTTCGCCGGCAACAAAGCTGGAAACCGCCACCTCATTGGCAGCATTCAGGGCCACGGTGCCGCTGTCACCTAAAGCCAGCGCCCGATGAGCCAGCTTAAGCGCCGGGAAACGATCATCATCCACCGGGAAAAAATCAAGATGTCCTTCTTTGCCCAGGTCCAACACCGGAAAATCAAGGGCTAATCGTTCCTGAGAATTCAGGGCATAGGCAATGGGAAGGCGCATATCCGGAAGAGCCAGATGGGCAATTATGGAACCATCACAGAATTCTACCAATGAATGCACAATACTCTGCGGATGGATCAGAGCACCAATTTTTTCCGGTTCCTCCTCAAAGAGCCAACGCGCTTCAATAATCTCCAGGGCTTTATTCATCATGGTCGCTGAATCGATACTGACCTTCGGCCCCATCTCCCAACGTGGATGTTTAACCGCCTGCTCCGGCGTAATATCAGCCAAATCATCTTTGCTTAACCGGAAAAAAGGACCACCGGAAGCCGTCAGGGTCAAACGCCGCAAGGCCGCACGATGCTCACCCTGCAAGGACTGCCAGATTGCCGAGTGTTCGCTATCCAGCGGCAGGATTTCACTCTGATAATGTCGGGCAGTTTCATTCAGCAGCCGGCCTGCCATCACCATGGACTCTTTATTGGCTAGGGCCACCTTTTTCCCGGCCCGCAAGGCTTCGTATGTTGGCAGCAAACCAATAGCTCCCACCACCGCGGAGACAACCAGATCAGCAACTGGCAAAGTAGCAACTTTAACCAAACCTGCTGTTCCCCAGACTATTTCAGGATGATATCCGGGCTGTTTGATCTCCTTTTCCAGCCGACCAGCCAACTCAGGAGTTTTCATCGAAATGACATCCGGTCGGAATTCCAGACTTTGCTGAACCAGATTCAATAGTTTTTCACCGGCAGCCAAACCGCAAACCCGAAAACGCTGCGGAAATCTCCTCACCAGATCAAGGGTATTTTCACCAATTGAACCAGTTGATCCCAAAATTGACAGATTCTTCATCAGCCAAACACCAAGATTCCATAATAAATCACCGGCACGGCGAACAGGACACTATCAAGCCGGTCCAGCACACCTCCATGGCCCGGGATAATCACGCCAGAATCTTTCAGACCGGCAAACCGTTTAATGTAAGACTCAAATAAATCACCCAGTTGTCCAATAATATTAGCTATCATTCCCAAAATCAGGATAAAAAACCAGGGTGAAGAAAGCAGGACGGTTCCGGCAAGCAGCAGGCTGAATAATCCAGCGCCAATCACCCCTCCCACACTACCTTCAATGGTTTTATTGGGACTGATGTTCGGCGCCAGTTTATGTCTTCCCCAGGCGGTACCACTGTAATAGGAAAAAGCATCTCCTCCCCAGGTTACCAGAAAAACCATAGCCACCAGGCTACGGCCATCCGGCAAATCCCAAAGCAACAACAGATGGCTTAGCAATAATGGTAGATAAATAATAATTACCAACAATCGCCCTAATACATGTAAACCATTTTCATCAAAACCCAGCGGCAAAATGGCTAAAACCAAAACGATGGTAATCAGGACAAAAAACCCTGCAAAAATCGCTATCCCACCCCCATATGCGGCCGCAGCCAGACCGAATGACAATGCAAAAGCTAACCATTTCAAACACTTACGATCAGCAGGACAAAACATCAACCATAGTTCATTCAACGCCATCCCGAGAACACTGATTAAAAGAACAAAAAACAGCCATTTAGGCGCCATGGCCAGCATAGCAATAAAAAGCGGGATAAATACCAGGCTACTGTACACCCGGGAATTATACAGATATCTTTTCCAGGGAATCGGTTTTCTCATGACAGCTGCTCACTTATCATGCCAAACCGGCGTTCACGATGCTGGTAATCCAAAAGGATACTTTCCATTTCAGTCTCCGCGAAATCTGGCCACAGGGTTTCAGTAAAATAAAGTTCCGCGTAGGCGGCCTGCCAAAGCAAAAAGTTACTCAGGCGATATTCACCTCCGGTACGCAGGATAATATCCGGATCCGGCAATCCAGTAGTATCCAAATAATGGTTAAGGACCTCGGGGTTCAGTTCCGGAACACTTGTATTACCCGTTTCCACTTCCTGGTAAAAACGCTTCATAGCGTCGACCATTTCATCCCGGGAACCATAACTAAGCGCCAGGTTAAGAACCATTCCGGTACAGGAGGAGGTTTCATCCATCCGCTGTTCAAGCTCGGCCAGCACCGGGGGTTCAAGCCGGTGGAGATGGCCGATGGCCCGCAAACGAATATTGTTTTTTATCAACCGGGAAGTTTCCCGTCGCAAAAAAAGCCGCAGCAGTTTCATTAAAGCCATAACTTCCAGGGCTGGACGCTGCCAGTTTTCAGAAGAAAAAGCATACAAAGTTAATACTTGGATTCCCGTTTTGGCGCAATACTCGACAGTCCGTTCCACCGCCTTGATCCCGGCCTCATGCCCCCTAATCCGCTGCAATTTCTGTTTTTTGGCCCAGCGGCCATTACCATCCATAATGATAGCCACATGACGGGGCAATTTTTTATAATTCAGCGTTTTACGCATAAAGACCGCCAACAAACTTGATGACTTCGTAAAAACTCCATCTTCTTTGTTATGCTGCAACCTTCATCACTACAACGTACTGTAAGTACGTCTCATGATTCAGGTTTTGCATGCCTCGAATATGAAGCCTTTACTGTGCCATCGATTTCACGACTTATTACGAGTCCATCAGACTTATAGCAATGAAAAATAATTCACATTATCATTGAGTAAAACCCGACAATGCATATCGTGGTTCATAAAAATCTGTCAAGAAAAACTTGAACTTCCGGAAAATTCCCGCTACTTAATGACTATGTTCAGCAATCAACCACTCATCCTGGCCCCCATGGCCGGAATTACGGATAGCCCCTTTCGCCAGTTGGCAAAAAAGTTTGGCGCTGACCTGGTAGTCACCGAAATGATCAGCGCCAGGGGACTCATCCAGGATGATCGGAAAACCAAAGCCATGCTCTCATTTCAGCCATCGGAACAGCCACTGATTGCCCAGCTTTTTGGCCGAGATCCGGAAATTTTACGGGCTGCCGCCCTGAAGGCGCTTGATGCCGGCGCCGCCTGCATTGATATCAACATGGGCTGTCCGGTAAAAAAAGTCATAAAGACGGGAGCTGGAGCTGCCCTGCTGAAAGATCTCAACCAAATAAAAAAGATTCTGCAGACATTGTCACAACCTACGAAAATCCCCTACACCATTAAAATCAGAGCAGGATGGGACCATACAGATCTCAATGCCGGAACCATTTTTCAACTTGCCGCTGACCATGGTGCCAAAGCAGTATTTTGCCACCCCCGGACAGCAACGATGATGTTCGGTGGTACTGCTGACTGGGATTACCTGGAAGAAGCTGCCAGCCAAACAACCATACCAATAATAGGCTCAGGCGATATTACTACTCCGATTGAGGCCCGCCAAGCTTTGTCGAGAGTTGGAATCGCCGGTCTGATGCTTGGACGGGGAGCTCTTGGCAAGCCCTGGTTATTCCGGGATACCAAAAGCTTTCTTCAATATGGCGAAATGACCACTATTGACTGGTCTGAAAAGTTTGCCACCATCTTACACCATTGGAAATTGTTGGAACATCACAAAGGCAAACACACCGGATTTTTATTATTCCGCAAGCATCTGGTCTGGTATAGCCGCGGACTACCGGGAGCCGCAGCCTTCCGACAACAGATTTTTTCCTCTTCCAACAAAGAAGGACTTACCGACCTGATCCATACTTTTTTTGATCCACTTATTACCTGAAAGAGATTCCCCCATCGTTTTCCATTACGTATGACTCAACTTTCTGAGTTGCTCTAAAAACAGCCCTGCCTGCCAGCAGGCTACGCGGTGGGCTGAAAGAAATTTTCCGGAATGTATCCCTGGCAATACAAGTCAGAAAGTTGAGGTATGTTGAACCTTACCCCGCAATTGTCCACAGGCGGCTGAAATATCAGAGCCTTTACTTTTACGGATGATGCTGATTAAACCGCTGCCCAGCAAGACATCCTGGAAGGCTGAAATCCGCTCTGGCGACGGCCGGTGAAAGGGCAAATCAGGATGCTCATTAAAAGGAATCAGGTTTATTTTACTTTTCAGTGGTTTTAGCAACCGCACCAGTCGGGAGGCATCCGCTAAGCTGTCATTGATATCTTTAAGCAAAATATATTCAAAGGTAGTCCTACTTCCACGTTTAAGGGGAAGTTGCCGACAGGCTGCCAATAATGTCTTCAGATTGTAACGATAATTGATTGGCATCAAGCGGCTACGGGTTTCATCGTCAGTGGCATTCAGCGATATTGCCAGACATACATTGACCAAAGCACTAAGTCTACCTATTTGGGGCACCAAACCGCAGCTTGAAACCGTTATTCTCCTGGATGAAAAATCTAACCCATCATCATATTTTAAGATTTCAATGGCTTTTACCAGGGCATCAAAATTATCCAGAGGCTCCCCCATCCCCATAAAAACAATATTGCTTATCCGTCGATGGAGGCGGTCAGCATGTTTTTGCACCTGAATTACCTGATCAACAATTTCTGCAACTTTGAGATTACGGTTAAAACCCTGCTGACCGGTCACGCAAAAACGGCAGCCCTGACGGCAACCTACTTGAGTGGAGAGACAGAGTGTCAATCGTTTTTGTTCAGGAATCAGTACTGACTCGATGCAGGAACCGTCAAAAAGCTGAAAAAGAAATTTTTCAGTCCCGTCCACCGCAGTTTCAATGGCGCGGCACTCCAATGATGGAATCACCGCCACCTCACTGAGCTGTTTTCTGAAAGAACGGGAAAGGTTTGTCATTTCCTCAATACGATCTACCCGCTGGCGATAAAGCCAGGCAATAATCTGATCGGCGCGAAACCGCTCTTTCCCCATCCCGGCTAGCTTGGCAACCATTTCTGTCCTGGTAAAATCTTTTAAATTGCATTTCTGCTGAGCTAATTCAGTCATATTATTAGTACTCGACAAGTTGCACAGATCCGGTTTTCAGGATTGATGGTAGCGTTTCAAGAGTTCAGGAACCTAGATCTGACAGCTTACCCAAGACACTTCGGTTTCCACATGAAAACTAGTTTTAAAAACCACCGGTATTCCAGCAATTCATTTATTTTAAAAAAGCAGTACTTTTTTACATAATTTGGCGAAAAAAATACCTATTTTCCCAAAAACCGCTTGTTTAAACCTCATGAAACCTACTAATACCAACATGGATTTTTAAGATAAAATTATTTTTACCAAATAAAGCATGGAAATTCCAGCAGTTATTATAATTTATAATTTTAATAGAAAAAGATTATATTTTTGGCATTTATTTTGCAGATAAACACTGGAAATTCTTTTTCAGTGGAAGTCTTTTTCATATTTTTGTAAAATCACCATGATTTCAAGCCTAAAGATACGACTTTCAATCATTCAGAGCATCAAGCTAGTGGGAATGTAAGGATTATGACAGATCAAGTTTTCCTTAAATCCGAGATAGAAGCCTGTATCCTGCAACTCTCTCCTGATTTATCGCCGCAAGCCCTGCAAAAAAAACCAAAAAGCATTAACCTGTTGCTCAAAGCTCCTATATATCTCGCTTCATCCCAAGACCAAACCCTGATTATCGAGATGTTCGCATCATTTGCCCGTAAAATAATCCCCTATCAGAAATTGACATTTTCCATGTTGAATAAATCCTCTCAGACATTGGAATTACTGTTTAATTATGGCTTTACCGACCAGCAACTATCTCTTTTAAAAACCCAATCACCTTTTATCCCTTGGGCCAATTCCTTTGGCAAGCCCTTATTAATCAAAGAATCTGCGGTATCAAACCGTAGCATTTTCCACACCCTTGGCATTGAGGAAGCAGTCATTATCCCGGTTACCTGGAAGGGAAAAGTGCAGGCTGTCTGGCAGCTGTTTGCCACCCGTCAGAATACCTTCACTATGGAAGACATCCAGTTATTCTGGATCCTGACTATGCAGTGTGAACTTATTTTTCAGCACCTGAGTAAGCGTGAAAAAATCCAGAAACAGGCCATTATTGATTTCCTCACCGGCCTTTATAATCGCCGTTTTTTTGACCGACAGCTAAAGGTCGAGGTCGAGAGGGCCCATCGACAGAAAACCACCTTATCATTACTAATGATCGATATTGATAATTTTAAAAAATTCAATGATCATTACAGTCATCAGTCTGGTGATAATGCCCTCAGGGAAATGGGGATAATATTGCCTGAAAAGTCACGAACCATTGATACTATCTGCCGCTATGGGGGAGAAGAGTTCACAATTATCTTGCCCAACACCGACCATATCAAAGCATTTCTCATTGGGGAACGGCTACGTAAAGCAATTGAGGAACACCCCTTTATAATCAACCACAACAAATCAGTCAATATGACTTTGAGCCTGGGGATAGCATCCTATCCGGAGATGGCCAGTTCTGATTACGACTTAGTCCGAAAAGCCGACCTTGCCATGTATGAGGGTAAACGACTGGGGAAAAACAGGGTGGTACTTTATTCTCCCCAACTTGAGGGTTCCAAGGAACTTAATGAACTCAAAAAAGGCATTAACCTCAACAGCATTGATTTCTTCATGGAAGCCATCCGTTCACTAGCTGATACCAGCAAATTAATGAGTTCTTTATTAAACATCCTTTTACCCTCACTGGACTCAGACCAATCCCTTTACTTTGAAATTGACCTGGAAACAAAGAAAGTCACCTTGATCACCAGTCAATCTGCTTTGCGTTCGAAGCCAGACAATTGCTGCATATCGTTGCCTTTTTCCGCAAAGTTTAAAGAATGTATGACTCAATTGCAGACCTCCGGGTACCTGTCGACCGCAGAAAAGCATCAATTGATGATCTCAATTCCTAACGGGTCTACTTACCCATGGGATCATGTTTATTGTCATCCACACCGATTTTCCAACTCCTCCACTGCTTTTCTTCTACTGTTTCTGGTAGACAAAAAAACACTGATGGGAGAAAGTTCACTATCAGCGCCATTAGTAAATCATCTGGATAAAGCTATTGAACTGATATCCCTTGGGTTAAGAGCACAACAACAGCAGAGTTCCTTTTATCGACTGGCAGCCCATAAGCTCATTTCTCTGTCAGAAACAAATTTACCCTATTATCAGCACCATAGCACCAAAGTTTCACAATTGCTGATAAAATTTTCCCAGCAGCTGGAACTGGCGGATAATATAACCAGCTCACTGGCAGATACCGCCTATTTTTATGATCTTGGATTGATGAGTATCAGCAGTGATATTTTGCTGAAAGATACCCCCCTGACGAATAGTGAACGTAAAATATGCCAGCGCCATCCCCTGATCAGCTGGGAAATTGCCAGATTTTCACCAAGCCCTATTGAACTGAACAAACTGGCAATCCTCCATCACCACGAATCCTACGATGGTTCCGGCTACCCCGATCAGCTATCCGGCAACAGCATCCCCATCACCGCCCGCATTCTGGCACTGGTTGATACCTATGCTGCCATAACTTCCCAAAGGCCTTATCGAAAAGCAAGAAGTTCGGAACAGGCAATTCAGGAAATCTCAGCTCTTGCCGGAATCCGGTTTGACCCAACCCTCACCAAAGAATTTTGCAGCTTTGTCAAAGCTGCTCAAGCCTGAGCCGATCCTGAATATTATCAGCAGTGTCCGGTATGCTTTTTGCGTCATATTCAATACCAGCAACCGGTGCTGTTTCAAGCGCGACATCGTGAGATGCCGTTGCTTTTCCCGGCAATTGGAGCGTGAAAGTTGCTATGTTTGAGCCCTAGGAGGCTGTCCGAAAATGCCCTTTTTCCCCAACTCTTCGTTATGCTCAAAAAATTATCCTCAGAATATTAACCATATGCCTGCGGTATTTTTTTTCGCATGCCTCGATTTGAGAAAAAATTTCTATTCTCGGATAGCCTCCCAGGGAACCTAAAAATCTTACCGGACGGCGCCGTGACTTTTATTTATTTTTAATCCAACGTGGGTTGGAAAGATGATACTGTTTCACCTTGTAATTCATAACCCGTTTACTGATTCCCAGCATCTCAGCAGCATCCTTCTGTATCCAGTTACACATCTTCAAGGTTTCTACCACCAGCGATTTTTCCATATCTTTCAGCAGGATGCCTGAAGGTGGGATCTTTATATCCGGAGTATCTCCACTGGTCACTTCCATATCCTCCATAAAAGACAGGTCCTCTCGTTTAATTTCATTCCCTTCACACATCAGCACAGCCCGTTCCAGACAATTTTCCAGTTCACGGACATTTCCCGGCCATTGATAGCGTTTGAGCAGTGACATGGCTCCGGGAGAAATCAAGCGGACGTTTTTCTTTAAATCACCAGCAAATTTCCTCAGAAAATAATCAGCCAGCAGCGGGATATCTTCTTTTCGTTCCCGCAAAGCCGGAATCCTGATGGTAATAACGTTCAATCGAAAATAAAGGTCTTCTCGAAACGCCTTACTCTGGACTTCCTGAGGCAGATCTTTATTGGTAGCCGAGAGAATACGAACATCAACTTTAATCGTTCTGTCCCCGCCAAGACGCTCAAACTCCTTTTCCTGAATGACACGTAAGACCTTGGCTTGGGTACTGAGACTCATATCGCCGATTTCATCCAGAAACAAGGTCCCACGATGAGCCTGTTCAAACCGTCCGATACGCTGCTTCACGGCCCCCGTATAAGCTCCCTTTTCGTGGCCGAACAATTCACTTTCCAGCAAGTTATCATGTAGGGCTGCACAGTTAACTTTAACAAAACTGCCAGTGGAACGCTGACTGGAATAATGGATGGCACCGGCCACCAACTCTTTGCCAGTCCCGGTCTCTCCCGTTATCATGATGCTGGCATTACTGCGGGAAACCTTTTTTAAAGTGGCAAAAACTTTTTTAATACTGGGGCTTTCACCAATAAAGTTATCAAAATGATAAATAATATTTCGCTCACCGCGGAGATAGGTAAGTTCATGTTCATAATGGCGCATTTTCAGCCCATTAACTACCCGCAATTTCATTTCCTCGATGGAAAAAGGTTTCTGCAGGTAATCATAGGCCCCAAATTTCATTGCTTCCACGGCACTTTCAACCGTACCGTAGCCTGTCATCATAACCACCACGGTAGAAGGATTCAGTTTTTTTGCCTCCTTAAGAACATCAATCCCCCCAATTTTCGGCATTTTTATATCAGTAACCACTACGTCGTAGTTATTAAGTCCTAACTTTCCAATAGCCATACCCCCATCTTCAGCTTGATCAACAATAAAACCTTCTGCTAAAAAAACCGCAACCAGGCTTTCCCGCAATGAAACATTATCATCTACAACCAGTATCCTGCCACTGATCATGGTTCACAACCCTTTCGCTGACAAAGGGAACAAACAACCGGAAGCCACCATTTGGCTACTCGACGCTGTCCCATCCTGAAAAACACAACATATACCTGACCTTAGGATTCTCTCAAAAATTACTTCACATTTTGGCATCTCATCTTCAGGCTGTCTGTACACGATCCTCATTCACAAAGTCCTCAAAATAGCTTGCTATTCCTGCAGCTTTGCTCAATCGGATCGCACAAATCCAACCCAAATTTGAGCGCCAATTCTGCGAATTTATTTTTGAGCGAACCCTAAGTTGAGCGATTAGCAGTTAGCCATTAGCGTTTAGCTTTGAAAATTCAGGGCATTAACTCAATAAAAAACAACACCCAACGGCTGAAAGTTTCAGTAGTAAACATCCTGTAATCACTAAACTAACAGCTAGCGGCCAAAAGCTAGCCGCTTAATTTAGGCCTGAATAAAAGCTGAGGATTTTTTAAAGCTGAAAGCATTTATCTCAACTTTCTGACTTATGTTACCCAAATACATTATTAGGATGTTCGGGCTTGGCTCATAGCCGTGTCTGCCGACAGGCAGGCGGTATTGGGCACCGAATGAATCACCACGATGGTGATTCGCGGCGAACACCTCACAGCTGCACACGATGTGCAGCGAGAATGAGTAAGAGCCATGCCGAAACATCCTTTAATGAAATTTTTTCAGCCCGCCACTAACAGGCAGGACTGTTTTTTCATAACTCCGAAAGTTGAGTTTTATCTGAAAACACCAGTCTTCGGATAAACTCGTTCCTGCTTCGATTCAGGGGGAAGGATGATCCGTTAGAACGATCCCCGACCATCAGTTTTTTTATAACCACAAAAGCTATTTCGTCGGAATCACATCAAAACTTTACTTCAAGTTGCAAAAGTGTAAAGGAAGGTAAGATTATTCCCATTCAATAGTTCCAGGAGGCTTGGAAGAAATATCATACACTACCCGGTTGACACCATGTACTTCATTAATAATTCGGTTTGACAAACACCCGAGCAAATCGTGGGGCAGGCGGGCCCAATCAGCCGTCATTCCATCAACACTGGTAATGGCCCTGATGGCGATCACTTTTTCGTAAGTCCTTTCATCACCCATCACCCCCACGGTCTTCACTGGCACCAGCACAGCAAAAGCCTGCCAGATTTCATCATAGAGTCCGGCCCTGGTTATTTCCTCGATAACGATGCTGTCAGCCTCACGAAGGATTGCCAGACGTTCCGGAGTTACGGCACCAATAATGCGGATTGCCAATCCAGGACCAGGAAATGGCTGCCTTTTGATCAACTGTTCTGGCAAGCCCAGTTCCCGGCCAACCTCCCGCCCCTCATCCTTGAACAGTTCACGCAATGGCTCAATCAGTTCCATCTGCATATGCTCCGGCAAGCCACCCACATTATGGTGACTTTTGATAACCGCCGAAGGACCTTTGAACGACACGCTTTCGATGACATCCGGGTAGAGCGTTCCCTGGGCCAGAAAATGAATTTTTCCCAGTTTGCCAGCCTCATCTTCAAAAACACGGATAAATTCATTGCCGATAATTTTCCGCTTTTTCTCCGGATCAGTCACTCCGTCAAGCAGGCTTAAAAATCTCCCACCGGCATCAACATAACGTAAGTTCAGCTTCATCTTTTCGCCAAAAAGCTGTTGAACTTCCACCGCCTCATTTTTACGCAAAAGCCCATTATTAACAAAGACACAGATTAACTGGTCACCAATAGCTTGATGCAACAGCAAGGCAACCACCGACGAATCAACTCCACCACTTAAACCACAAATAACCTTTTCATCTCCAACCAGCTTTTTTATCTCCTCAACATTGCGATCAATAAAAGACCTCATCGTCCACAATCCATGGCAACCACAGATAGTAAAGATAAAATTATCCAGGATCTGCCGGCCACTGGGGGTATGAATAACTTCCGGGTGAAACTGCACACCCCAAAAGCGTCTTGCAGCATCGGAGATAGCAGCAACGGGCGCGTTATCCGTTTTAGCAATAGCCTGGAAACCCGAAGGCAAACCGCTGACCTTATCCCCATGGCTCATCCAAACCTGCTGTGGAAAAACCAACCCGGCCAATAAGGGATCCGAATAATCGGTTGAGGTCAGCTCGGCCTTACCATATTCCCGTTCCCTGGTTTTCTCCACTTTTCCACCCAGTTGAGCCACCATCTCCTGCATACCATAACAGATACCCAACACTGGAAGGTTCAAACCCAAGATGGCGGAATCAAGGCGTGGAGCTTTATCACCATAGGTGCTTGCCGGACCACCTGAGAGGATAATCCCTGCGGGCGCGAAATTTTCCACCTGTTCGACAGTCATATTATAAGGATAAATCTCACAATAAACTTTGCTTTCGCGAACCCGGCGGGCAATAAGCTGGGTATACTGGGAGCCAAAATCCAAAATGATAATTTTTTCAGCGTGAATATCTGGATTCATTTTTCACCTCGGAAACGTCCGTATAAATACTAATCTAATCGATAATTAGGAGCTTCCTTGGTAATAATCACATCATGAACATGACTTTCCCTCAGACCCGCCGGGGTTATACGAACCATCCGGGCAGAAGTCCGCAACTGATCAATATCCCGGCAACCCACATAACCCATTCCTGCCCGCAGGCCGCCAATCAACTGGTAAATGCTTGAAGATAGCGGCCCCTTATAGGGTACCCGGCCTTCAATCCCTTCGGGAACCAGCTTGGAAGCATCTACATCCTGCTGAAAATAGCGATCCTTGCTCCCTGATTTCATAGCTCCCAAAGAACCCATCCCCCGATACATTTTGTAGCTGCGTCCCTGGTAGAGAATCGTTTCGCCAGGGCTCTCTTCCGTTCCGGCAAAAAGAGAACCAATCATTATCGAATGGGCGCCGGCAGCCAGCGCCTTGACAATGTCACCGGAAAACTTCACCCCGCCATCGGCAATCAAAGGAATGCCTTCCCGGTCCGCAACCACCCTACAGTTCTGCAATGCACTCACCTGAGGCACGCCAACGCCGGCAACTACTCGGGTAGTACAGATAGAACCAGGGCCAATGCCGATTTTCACCGCATCCGCCCCGGATTTTATCAATCTTTCCGTGGCTTCGGGGGTAGCTACATTACCGACAATCAGTTGGCAGGAGAAATTCTTTTTGGTATCAGCCGTGGCTTCAATCACTCCCTTACTGTGTCCATGGGCCGTATCAATCACAATCACATCCACCCCGGCAGCAATCAGGGCGGCAATCCGCTCTTCCCGGTCCGGAGAAACTCCCACTGCCGCGCCAACCCGCAATCGTCCGAGGCTGTCCTTGGAGGAAGAGGGATATTTGCGGGTTTTTTCAATATCTTTAATGGTAATCAATCCCTGCAGTCTGCCCAGGGCATCAACAACCAACAATTTTTCAATTCGATTTTCATGAAGCAAGACCTTGGCTTCTTCCATGCTGGTACCAACCGGCACCGTCACCAGGTTGTCCTTGGTCATAACATCCCGCAAAGAACGCTCCATTTTCGTTTCAAAACGCAGATCCCGGTTAGTAACAATGCCAACCAGCTTTTCCCCGTCGACAATCGGCACCCCGGAAATGCGATATTTTTTCATAATCTCCAGCACCTCATGCACCTTCTGATCCGGATGCATGGTTATGGGGTCCACGATCATACCACTTTCTGATTTTTTGACCTTGTCAACCTCTAATGCCTGGGATTTTATCGACATATTCTTATGAATGATGCCTAGACCGCCTTCCCTGGCCATGCAGATGGCCGTCTGAGATTCGGTAACCGTATCCATCGCCGCACTCAGCAGGGGAATATTCAACTTGATTTCCCTGGTCAACCAGGTTGTCACATCCGTATCAAGGGGCAGAACCTCAGAATAACCGGGCTGCAATAAAATATCATCAAAAGTCAGTGAGAGAGAAATTCTTGATTCACTCATGGATGGCTCCTACAATTCTTCACAATTTCAAATAGCCGATAAAAGATCTATCGGGAAATTAACAAAAATTGAATGCGCTTACAGCAGTCTGTCAGTCTTCAACCGCCAAAAACTTTTCAGCCATGGCCACTTCCTGCCGGCTGCCTATATAAATGGGGCAACGTTGATCAAGATGTTCCGGGATCACATCAAGAATAGGCATGGTTCCGGTACTGGCACAACCACCGGCATTTTCCACCAGATAAGCCATGGGATTCAGTTCAAAAGGCAAGCGCAGCTTACCATCCGGGCTGCCGGAAAGCGCTGGATACGTGAAAATTCCCGATCCTTTCAGCAGAATCTGGTTAATATCCGGAACAAAACCGCCGCTATAACGCAATTTATAGCCATTTTCTTCCAGATAGCTAATAAACTTCCGCTGATTAGGCAAATATTTCTGCCGCAGGCCCCCCGGGCTATAAATATTTCCATGATCCTTCAAGACAATATTTTCCCGTGTCAGAATATATTCACCCAGACTGTTCAGAGTAAATTCATAGACCCCTTTGCCCACCGAATAAACCAGCGTTGTCCGCGGCCCATAAAGAACATACATTGCCCCCATCTGCTTGCGGCCAGCCTGCAGGGGATTATCACCAGAATAGATGGAAACGATGGTCCCAACCGCCAGATTCACATCCACCAGAGATGACCCATCCAGCGGATCGTAGCAGACAGAATACTGTCTCAGCTTTCCTTTTCGCTCAAAAATAATGATATCACTTTGTTCTTCAGAAATAATTTTTGAAACCCTGCCGGTGTGATCAAGCCGATCCTTGATAATTTCGTCGGCCAGCACATCAAGCGCCAACTGATCTTCACCGTACAAATTACTGGTCCCGGCCAGCCCCAAATCACCAGTACGCATAGCATGATTGACATATTTGGATGCAACCCCAACTTCATAAATAATGCTCGCCAAACCCATCTCGACCCCGCACCTCATAAGGTGGCTCCATAAACCCCGCCTCACATGTTTTCGCTCAACCACCATCTCTTTTCCTCCTTTGCAAACCCAGTGAATCTAAAAATCGTTGCTTTTACTCTATCAGCTCAACTTTCTGACTTGCATTGCCAGGAACATCCTGTAAATTTTTCAGCTGTTTTTAGAACAACTCAGAAAGTTGAATATCAGGATACCACGAAGCTATCAACGACGCAACCTGGCCATTTTCACCTGTTCTATATACACCTTAATCCCCGCTGAAATCCCCTCGGCAATCTTCTGCCGATACGCCGCCGAGTTAAGCCTTTTTTCTTCCATCTTGTGAGAAAGAAATGAAGTTTCAACCAGAATACTGGGCATCTGGGCTCCTATCAAGACATAAAAAGGCGCCTGTTTCACCCCCAGGTTTTTTACATCACGATATTTGCTCTTTAAGCACTTTACCAGGCTATCCTGGACGGCACGGGCCAGGCGACTGGATTCACTGATCTTCGAGTTACGCATGAGATCATTCAAAATAAGCTGCAAATCACTGATCTTTTTCGTCGAGGTTGCATTCTCCAGGGCTGCCAGTTCCATGGCTTCCTTATCAGTGGCCAGATTAAGAAAATAGGTTTCAATTCCATGGGCTTTCCGATTACGGCTGGCATTAGCATGAATGGAGACAAAAAGATCAGCTTTTTTGGTGTTGGCAATGACCGTACGTTCTTCCAGGGGGATAAAACAATCATGGTCGCGGGTCATCATCACCTGGCAATCCATCTGCTTTTTTAATTCCTTTTTCAATCTCAAAGCAATGTCAAGAACAACATCTTTCTCCATAACCCGATGCAGCCCAACTGCCCCTGGGTCTTTGCCTCCATGCCCCGGATCAATGACAATCTTGCCGATACCCAAACCAAGCTGTTGAGCCAAAGAAAGCTTACCAGCAGTACTGGCATCTTTTCCCCCGGTCTTTACTCCCTTTGATTTAGTGTGACTCTTGGCTAACCGTTCCTTAGCCCGGTTACCAATGATATCAATAACAATTCGCGGAGGATTGCTGAGATCAAAAATTTTATAGTCATCGATAGAATCCAGATTGATGACCGTACGAACTGTCTGTTTATTAAACTGGGCAACCCTTACTTTTTTCAGGATACCGTCATTTATATCAATGGTCCGACTCCCCCCACTGATGAATGAATTGTGCAAATCAAGATAAAGGGATTTAATCCGATCCCGCTGTTTCTCATGTTTCAGCACACCCCGGGAATAGGAAACCTCATGATCCAGATCAATCACTACCCGGGTATAGGTTGGAGATGACCAGTAGCGGATATTATCAACCCGGGCCTTTCCCTTCAGTTTTCCCTTTTCCCTCGGGTCTTCAGGACGATAGACTCCAGTACCACTGGTAACACAGGTAGCAGGAGAGGCTTTGGCTGCCGAGGGCGAAAGAATGAGCCTGGCCTTTGCCTTGCTGACCATATCACCCTGAGGGAAATCCTGAATGACCTTCCTGAAATACGCCCGGGACTGATCCAGGTGCCCCAATTTTTCCGCGTTAATCGCCATATGATAGAGAGAATCATCAGCCAGCCGGCTTTCCCGATAATCAGAAACAACCTTCCCATAGAGGTCATTGGCCCGCTGTAAGTCAGCATCCCAATCGGAATAATTATATAATGAAGAATAGAGGCTGGACGCCAGGAAAAGGACATCATCCGCCCGACTACTATGGGGATATAATTGGTTGATGCTGGTAAACTGTTTTATCAGCCGGATCCAGTTTTTCCGCTTAGGCCACTGTTTTTTATCATGATTAAATTGCCCATAATCCTTTTTCGCCAGCCTGTATGCCTGTTCAGCCTTTTGTTCAATAACAGAAGAGCTGGTTGCCGCAGCACGATGACCGGGAACCAGCACTATCATGAATACCAGCATGAGCAACAGAACACTCAGTCGACAAGAGAAATATTCAGACATCCTATTTTTCATGGTTCTCAAAATCTCTCAGCTAACAGGGAAAACGCCACACCTTCCAGATGAAAGCTAACCGCTCAATTCAGATCTCTGCAACTCAGATAATCGATTCCTCCCCCCTATGGCTGCCACCCGCATGGTCACTATTTTAGGCCGGCAAGGGATTCTGCCAGGTTATAGCAATGATCGCCAATTTTTTCAAAATTGGTCAGCATATCAATAAAAATAAGGCCGGCATCAACTGAACAACATCTTTCATTCAAACGTTGTACATGCCCCTTTCGGTAATGATCTTCAAGCATATTAATACTGTTTTCCAGACGTTTTGCTTCCGTCATAATCTGACCATCACCCTGTTTCAACCCAGCTAAAACAAGCTGGAGAAATTCCATCGTTTTACCGGAGATATCCTCCATTTCTGCCATAGCTTGTTCACTGAACACCACTTTACCATCAAGCCGCCGTTCTATCAGTTTGATCAAATTTTCCGAATGGTCGCCAATGCGCTCAATATTATTTACCATATACATAAGCGAGGTAACCTCGCGGGAAAATTCCGGGGTCAGGGATTGTGGACTTAAGGCAACAATAAAATCCGTGATCTCCTTTTGCAACATATCGATGGTATTTTCTTTTCGGTATATCTTGTCTACCAGTTTCATCGAATAATACTTGGAACATTCCATCGTCTGAGTAAACATTTTCAAAGCTATTTCCATCATTCTGATGGTTTCCTGCCGGACCTGGGAAACAGCCAGTGAAGGAGTCTCAAGAACCCGGTTATCCAGGTAACGCAGGTGCGTTTCCTGTTCATCTTCACCACGGGCGGGAACCATCCAGGTACTCACCTTAGCCAATAGACCCAGAAGCGGCAGGAAAAGCAAACAATTGACCACATTAAAAATGGTATGGGCATTGGCCAGATGGCGAGCAATAAAGGGTTTATCTCCGACTGACATACCAAAGACCAGGGCCTCCTTGGCAGATTTGATCACCAAATCAGGATTCTCCGGGGTAATATAATTTACAATTTTAATAAAGACAGGAAATAACAGCAGGATATAACATACTCCGATAACATTAAAAATCATATGGGCTCTGGCCGCCCGCTTGGCAGTAACATTGGTGCCGATACTGGCCAGCAGGGCGGTAATGGTAGTGCCAATATTTTCGCCAAGTATCAGGCCAACACCACTTTTAAAACTTAACGCCCCGCTCACCGCCAACGTCATGGTAATGCCGACCGTGGCACTGCTGCTTTGCAAAACAATGGTCAGCAGCGCTCCAGCCAATACCGCCAACACCGGATTATTCCCAAAGGTTACAAACACCTGTTGGAAATAAGCATGCTCTTTCAAGACCGTTAATCCGCTTTTCATCACCGTCAGACCGTAAAAAAGCATGCCGAAACCAATCAGAATTTCGCCATAGTACTGCCAGCGACGGCTGGTGGCAAAGAGGCGCAGACCCACTCCCAAGCCGATGGCCGGCAACGCATAATGCTGCACCTTGAAAGCGATCATCTGGGCCGTAATCGTCGTCCCGATGTTGGCTCCCAGAATAACCCCGATGGCCTGCAGCAGATTCATCAAGCCGGCATTAACAAAACCAACTACCATAACCGTTGTCGCGCTACTGCTTTGGACAACAGCGGTTACCCCCACCCCCACCAGAAAAGCAATAAAACGGTTGGAGGTAAGCTTTTCAAGCACCTTCCTGAGCCGGTTACCGGCAGCCTTCTGCAAACCCTCTGACATGATTTTCATGCCATAAAGGAACAGCCCCAATCCACCCATAAAGGAAAAAATCATTGATTGAACCATCAAAAAACCTCTTCAGCGATCCATATTTTTCTCAATCAGTTGACTCACTGGAACTATGGTAACCCTTGATTCCTGTGTCAATTGACCAACTCTGCGCAACGCCGCCACCGTTTCCGGATAGGGATGGCCAATACCCACAGCTGTTTTTTTAATCTGGGCAATAGCTATCAATTTTCTAAGCTGGGCCAGGATATACTGTTCATCCTTAATATTGTCCAGAAAAACATCCCTTTGCCCGGCCGGAATCCCAGCCTTTATGGCTTCATCAAAAGCCACGGTTCCGGCTATTGTCCGGCTGTCAATAAAAAAAAGCGGTTTATCATGCAAACAGTTCATAAACATAGCCATTATATGCCGATTTTCCGTCAGCTTGGAACCCATATGATTATTAATCCCCACAATCCCCGGAATGACCGACAGTTCCTTGCGGAAACGAAATAAAAGCTGCTGGTCATTCATGCTGTCAAGCAAAGCCCCGGGACCGGGATCTACGTCCGGATAGCCATGGGGTTCCATCGGCACATGCAGCATGATCTGCTGACCGGCTTGGCGAAACAGTTTGGCAACCTCCAGGGCATGCGGTGCATAGGGGAAAATAGAAAAAGTCAGGGGAAAGGATAACTGGACAAACTGTTTGGCAATGGGGATGTTCATCCCCATATCATCAATAATAATAGCAATTTTTGGTGATTCCACCTGGGGTACGGTACGGGCCTTTTCCGGACCAACCCAACGTATCCGCATGCTGCCCAGCAAATACCCGTGCCGAAGGATGAGAAGAAAATTTGTTTTTTTCCTGTCTACATAGGAAAGAAGTTGATATCCTGTTTGGTCCCGGTCGGCCAGTTCCTGACAGGCATCAAACAAACCATTTACTTCTTCAGGGTCCTGATACACGCCTTCCCAGCGGCTTAATAACCAACGACGAGAATCACGGGAAACCCATTCTGTAAAACGTTCTATTGAATCAAAATGCACATATTTTTGCGTCAGAGCATCAATGGAGGATAGAAAAGACTGGTCATTCCCCAGAGAGAGGGCAACAGTAGCACGTGGATTTTCCACCGCCAAAGGAAGAGCCTGATTATTTTTGCTGAGCCACAAAAACAAAGCCAGCAACACAATTACAACCAGTAACGTACCAATGCCGAGCCAAAAACGTAATGAGGAAAAACGCACTTTATTTTTATGCACCCAGTAGAGTCCGTTATGAGGTTATCGAAGCCCTTGAGCTAATGTCGTTTTCGGGCGTGACATCGTGAGGATAGCCCGTGACTTTTTCTGGCAAATGGAGCATCAAAAGCGTTGAAACCAATCCCGGTTAATCTTTTTACCAGCATTGTCCTGTTTGCTTTTTGCGTAGTGGGTGATATTGTTAACAGGTGCTGTTTCAAGCGCGACATCATGAGATGTCGTTGCTTTTCCCAGCGAATAGAGCGTAAAAATTGATATAATGTGGGACAGTTTTTAAAACTGTCCCGACAGGCGAGTTTGTCAATTTTAGCGCCATGAGCTGTTGGAAAAGCAGACTATCGAGCGCCAAAAAGCGCTGAAATCAGCGACCGTTAACATTACGCAAGTTCCTAACCGGACACTACTGCTTTTTACTCAATTTTCTGAGTTGTTCTGAAAATAGCCCTGCCTGTCGGCGGACACGGCTAAGAGCCAAGCCCGAACATCCTGTAGTGCCCCCGGCAATGAAAGTCAGAAAGTTGAGTTTTATCTATTGCCAGAAATAGTAAGGCAAGTCGGCATATTATATCCCGGTAATCAGTTCTGAACCTGGAGCTGCTTAAACACCTGCCAGCCCTGCAGCAATTCTACCGCCCGCTGCAACTGGATGTCCTGTTTCTCCGCTTGGCCAACCTGGGGTTTTGTTGTTTTTTCCAGGGACTTCTTCAGTGAGCTTTCATCCCCTGTTATTTTGTCACCGACTTTATCATCCGATTTCTGCTTGTCGTGGTTTTCAAAATGACCCTTAAGATCCTTCTCCTTAAGCTGATGGAAAATAGACTTTTTCCGATCAACTTTCTGGACAACCAATCCTTCCTCAACAATGATGTCTGGTTTAATCCCTTTGGCCTGGATGGAACGGCCGTTGGGAGTATAATACAATGAAGTAGTCAGCCGAATGGCAGCACCATCATCCAGGGGAATGATTGTCTGCACAGAACCTTTGCCAAAACTTGGCGTTCCCATAATCACTGCCCGTTTATGATCCTGAAGAGCCCCGGCAACAATCTCCGAGGCACTGGCACTGCCACCGTTAACCAGAACAACTATGGGAAAATCACCCTCAGTCCCATCATCATGAGCATAATATTTCATATTCTGATTTTTAAGCCGACCATCAGTATAAACAATCAACCCACTTTTCAGAAAATAATCGGAAACACGCACTGCCTGGTTCAATAAACCACCAGGATCATTACGCAAATCCAGCACCAAGCCTTTGAGGGGGCCATCCTTTTTCAACTCATCAATTTTTTTAATCATATCGGTGGCAGTCCGCTCCTGAAACTGGGTCAAACGAATATAACCAATACCAGCGGCAAGGCTTTTACTTTTAACACTGGCAATTTTTATAATATCCCTGATAATTTCCACCTCTTTCAATTCAGAAAGGCCTTCCCTCATAATCGATATGGTAATTTTTGTTCCTTTAGGTCCCCGCATTTTGCGTACCGCTTCCATTAGGGTCATATTCTTGGACAGTTCATCATTTATTTTTAAAATCCGGTCTCCCGCTTTAATACCAGCCTTGAAGGCAGGGGTATCCTCGATAGGAGAGACAACGGTTAATACCCCATCGCGAATAGTAATTTCAATTCCCAGCCCACCAAAGCTGCCCTGGGTTTCCACCTGCATTTCCTTAAACATTTCCGGCGGCATAAAAGATGAGTGGGGGTCAAGATCACTAAGCATTCCTTTAATGGAACCATAAATAAGTTTTTTACTGTCCACCGGCTCTACATAGTATTTTTGTACCAGAGATAAGACGTCAGTAAATTTTTTTATATTTTCATAAGGAATATCATCCTCTTTTGCTGCAGAATCGCTCCCCATCAGGGTAATGTTCAGGGATACCATTACCAGTAACATCAGACAAATAAGCAATAAAAATGATTTTCCCCGGTTTTTCCTTTTCATGTTCAAATTCCTCCCAACCAATACGTTCAAACTCTATAACTTGTTTCCATCCAGAAACTGACGCTTCCGGATGGGCAATCAGCTTTCTGCAGCCAGCTTAACCATCTGTTCTTCCAATGTTTTACTGACAGCTGACGGCTGATCGCTGAAAGCGTTCATCAGGAAATTAATGTTTCCGGATAGACACTAATCTTGTTTTTTTATATGGGATCACTATTGTCCAATACACATCTTACAATATCCTAAGTTAAGCGATTAGCAGTTAGCTATCAGCGTTTAGCTTTGAAAAACCAAAGCATTACGTTGATGGAAAATAACACCCAATGGGTGAAAGTTTGCAGTAGCCAACATCTTGTAATCATTAAACTAATAGCTAACCGCTAAAAACTAATAGCTTAATTTAGGTAATAGTAAACATCCTGTAATCATTGAACTAATAGCTAACGGCTAAAAGCTAATCGCTCAATTTAGGAATATATATCTTTTCAGCCATTACCCTTGTGCCATCGGTGACACCCACTCGAGGGGGTCCTGCGGTTTGCCATGCCTTCTGATTTCAAAATAAAGAGCAGGACCAATCAGAGAATCCGTATCACCAACTGAGCCAATCACCTCACGCTGACGGATATTCTTGTTGACCTTCGTTTTAAATTCCAGCAAATGACCATAGATTGAATAGTATCCCCCTCCATGATCAATAATAACCAGGTTGCCATAGCCTTTCAGCCAGCTGGCAAAGATAACCTGACCAGGGAAAATCGCTTTAACCTCCGTTCCCAGCGGAGCTTCAATATCAATACCCTTATTTTCGGTTACCGTTTTAAAACGGCAGTCACGTTCCAGTCCGAAGAACCTGACAACAACCCCGCTGGTGGGCATTGGCAAGCGACCCTTATAGCTGGACAGAGAGCCATGACGCATGGTACTCTTACGTCGTGTATTTATGATTTTCTTTAATTTTTCGGTAGCCTCAGCCAGTTCTTTAACCAAAGCCGTATAATACTCTTTTTTTCCCCTGATTTTATACAACAGCTTATTTTTTTTAGCAATATTTTCTTCCAGCCCCTCCAGTTTCAACCGTTTTTTTTCCTTCATTTCGGCCACTTGCTGCCGTTGTTTCTCAAGTAGCTGTTTTATCTTCTGATGTTCTGTCAACAGGCGGGCAAAACTGGTCATCTGCTGTTGGTCATAAATAAGGATATACTTCAGATAGGTAACCTGATTGATTTTATCTTTCAGTTTCTGCTGACCCAGGAGTTTTTCCAGCAACACTCCCGGTGGAATCATGTAGCGCACTTTTAGACGATGATTGAATTCATCGCGTTGCCGGGCCATAGCAGCGGAAACCTCCCGTAATTGCTGCTCTTCACCAACCATTGATACTCCCAGAGCCTGCAATTGCTGCTGCAGGTTATAAATTTTCAGTTCCAGCCCATGCCGCGCCCGGGAGATAGCATACAGCCCTTCCAATAACTCTTTTTCCTGATGCTGAGATGATTCAGCTTGCTGCTGAGTTTCCTGCAAACGTTTTTCCAAGCGTTTAAGTCGGGCAGCATCTTCCGCCACCGGGCCGGCAGCCCAGGCAACGCCACGGGTTCCGGAATAATCAGCCATAACTGACACCACGACAAACAATAGAGTCAGCATGCAAAGCAAAAATCTATGAATTTCATTATCTAACAATCGACAAGGGAAAAATCCTGAAATTTTCAGCAAAAATAACATTCCCATAGCGCCAGATCAATTTCCTCTTATCCATTTAAAAGATACCAGGAAACCCAGCCCTCCCAACAAAACTCCAAGAATTAAAAAACCAGCAAGCATGCGGGGGGTAAAAAAAGTCAGAGAAACCATCCCTTGAAGAAAGGGAAAACTTCCCTGCAGCCAGGCAACCAGATAGTAATAAATACCATAAATTGCAGCAACGGACAGCAGTGAAGCAATTAATCCCTGAAATAACCCTTCCAACAAATAAGGAATGGCAATATAAAACCGGGTAGCACCCACCAACTCCATAATATCAATGGCATCCCGGCGGGAATAAAAGGATAATTTGATGGTATTAGAAACAATAAAGATAGTAACAAAGAATAGAAAGCCTGTAATCCCGAGACCAAATATATGCAACAATCTCATAATTGAAAAAAAGTGATTAAGCCACTGCTGACCATACTGCAGCTCATCCACCCCAGGCTTCCGTCTAATACGGTCAACAAGACTTTCTACCGTCTGCATACCCTGCACCTTGCTTTTCAGCTGCAGTTCAAGTGAGGCAGGCAGGGGGTTACCCTTCAGCCCCTGCAGCAAGGTGGAATCCTTCCCCAGCGATTGCCTGAAATGCTGCATCGCTTTATTCTTGTCAACATAAACAACCCGGGAAACCGCCGGATGAGACTCGCAGAGATGCCGTAAAGATTTCAGCTGCTGGTGACTGATTGAATCCTGCAGGTACACTATCACCTGAAAATCAGACCGCCAGTCGTTCAAGGTTTTCTGAAGATTCAAGTAGCCGAATGAGTACAAACCAAAGATTACCAGGGAAAAGGTAATAGTAAAAATGGAAATCAGATTAATAACCAGGTGCTGGCGGATATTCTGGTAGGTTGATTTCAGCAGATAATAGAGGTAGGTTATATTCATTGATTTTCTTTGGACAAAACGTCTTCGTGCAGCATCCCGTTATGCAGGGCAAATATTTTCCGTTTGAATTTCTGCAACAGCAACTGATTATGGGTAGCCACCATTACCGTCGTTCCCTGGGCATTGACATTATTTAAAATATTCATGATTTCGGTGGTAATCTCAAAATCAAGATTGCCGGTTGGCTCATCCGCGAGGATAATCTGCGGATCATTAACCAGGGCCCGGGCAATAGCCACCCGCTGCTGCTCCCCTCCGGACAACTCCAGCGGGTAACGGTAGAGCTTCTGCTCAATACCCACCAGTTTCAACACCTTCCACACCCGCTTTTTAATTTCATTGCGAGGGGTTCCGGTAATTTCCAGCACCAGGGCCACATTATCAAAAACCGTCCGGTAGGTGATGAGCTTGAAGTCCTGGAAAACTACCCCGATGGACCGGCGAACATGGGCAATCCGGCGACGTGAAAAGCTGGTAATATTTTTCCCGTCAATCAATATCTGGCCGGATTTCGGACGTTCGGCCGCAAACAGCAAGCGCAGCAGAGTAGTTTTACCCGCCCCACTTGCGCCGGTCAAAAAGACAAAATCACCCGCCTCAAGCGTAAAGGAAACATCCTGCAACACCGCAACCGTAGGCAGGTAATTTTTATAGAGGTGAAATACCCTGATCATCAGCAACCAGTTTCTCAATCATTTCCCAAAGTTGGGCTACATCATCAATCGGAATCTCGACACTATCACCCGCACGACGCTCTTTTACTTCCAGGATGCCCCGGGAAAAACCTTTTCTTCCAACCGTCAACCTCAAAGGCATACCGATAAGATCAGCATCCTTGAATTTTATTCCCGGCCGTTCGTTCCGGTCATCGTAGAGGGTTTCAATACCTCGTTCCTGCAGTAGGGCATACAGCTGATCACAGTAGGCCACTACCTCCTCATTTTTAGTGTCCAGGCAAAGCAGGGCAACTTTAAAAGGGGACAGGGCATAGGGCAGCATCATTCCCTGCTCATCATGGTTCTGCTCAATGGCAGCGGCCACCGTCCGGCCAATCCCGATCCCATAACAACCCATAACCATCAATTTTTCCTTACCATGCTGATCCAGAAAGGTGGCGGATAAAGCTTGACTGTATTTGACCCCCAGCTTAAAAATATGCCCGACCTCAATCCCCCGGACCACTTCCATCACTGCCCCACAGCGGGGGCAGGCATCACCGGCCTGCACTTCCACCAGATCACCAACCTGGGAGGCGGTAAAGTCCCGACCATAAACCACGTGCCGCAAATGGAAACCATCACGATTGGCTCCGCAAACCAGCGAGGACATTCCCGCAAGTTCCTGATCAGCAACAACTTCTATCTTCACCGTCACCGGCCCCAAAGATCCGGCTCTAGTTGCAAAAGCCTCGTTAATCTTTGCCTCTTCAGCCAATTCCACCCATTGAACTCCCAAAAGTGCTTTCAACTTAGTCTCACTCACCTGTCTGGCGCCATTAACTACCACCATACATAAACCCTGATCACTTTCATAGACCATTGATTTAACGGTTTCCCGTGGTTCAATTTTGAGGAAAGCACACACTTCCTCGATGGTACCACAATCCGGAGTCGATATTTCTTCCATAGCCGGCACCATACTTCGATCTCCCCCCCCCACTTCGGGAGCCGGACAAGCCCGTTCAGCTTTTTCCAGATTGGCGGCATAGCTGCATTCGCTACAGGTCGCCACTCCATCTTCACCCGAATTGGCCAGCACCACAAATTCATGGGAAAAACTGCCACCAATGGCGCCACTATCCGCCTCAACTGCGCGAAAATCAAGTCCACAGCGTTTAAAAATCCGATCATATGCAGCAAACATGACATGGTAGCTCTTTTCAGCCATCTGGTCATCAACATCAAAACTGTAGCCATCTTTCATGATAAATTCCCGCCCACGCATAAGCCCGAAGCGCGGCCTGATTTCATCCCGAAATTTGGTCTGAATCTGGTAGAAGTTCAGCGGCAGCTGCCGATAAGAACGGATTTCATGGCGGACAAGATCAGTAATCACCTCTTCGTGGGTGGGTCCGAGACAAAATCCCCGCTGATGACGATCGGTAAAGCGTAACAATTCCTTACCATACTGGTCCCAGCGGCCACTTTCCTGCCAGAGCTCCGCCGGCTGAACCCCCGGCAGCAATAACTCCTGGGCTCCTGCCCGGTTCATTTCCTCTCTGACGATCCGCTCAACATTGCGAATAGCCATGAGTCCCAATGGCAGATAGGCGTAGATGCCGGCAGCCAGACGGCGGATCATCCCGGCCCGCAACATCAATTTATGGCTGATGACCTCCGCTTCCGTTGGATCTTCTTTTAACGTGGGAATATACATTTTGGAAAAACGCATAATGGTTCAACTCCTTCTTGAAGTTCGTATCATATCGCAAAAATCAGCGGTGGTACTCCGCCCAATGAATTTATTTATTCAAAATTAACTTTTATTTTTACCATGAAGGGCATGAAGTTTTAAATTCTTGCTTCTTCATGCTCTTCTTTTCTTCATCCTAAGTTAAGCGATTAGCTGTTAGCTATCAGCGTTTAGCTTTAAAAAATCAAGACATTACGTTGATGAAAAATAACACCCAATGAGTGAAAGTTTGCAGTAGCCAACATCTTGTAATCATTAAACTAATAGCTAACCGCTCAATTTAGGTTCATGGTACATATTCTTTCGAGTGTTTCGAGGTTAATCTCTTTTTATATTTTCATGATTTGAACCAAGAAAGTGGAGCTTTTACAATACCAACAACACTACTTATGAAACTCACTTGTTCATGTCAAGAAATAAAAAGCCCCCGGCAGGAATGCCGGGGGCTTTCACAGACTTACTCAAGAGCTGACAAGACTTACATATCGCGACGGTCAGCCATATCGAAGAGTTTACGCTCTTTCTTTTCCTGGATACCCAGGGCTGCACGTTTCTTGTCAATATGGTCGATTATCTTCTGGGCATGTTCATACGGATCCTTGGCGAAATCCCACATACCGCCATGCTGTTCTTCCAGACCCTTGAACAGCAAGTCTTTGAACTTGGTGTTATCGGTAACCGGGAAGCTAACCCCCAAAACAGTGTAGACCCCGGAGGAAACAAAATACTGACCGATAGAGATAGCCTTTTCACTCATCCATTCAGGCGCCGAACCGGCCACCGGCAGATCAGAGATCTTGTCACCCAGGCCACCGGTTTTAACCATCTCAGCGGCAGCAATCAGGATACGGCTATTGTCGACACAGGAACCCATGTTAAGGACCGGCGGCAGACCGGTAGTCTCGCATACTTCCGCCAGGCCATCGCCACAGTATTTGGCCGCTTCCGGAGTCATCAGGCCGGCCTTGGCCAGCGAGATGGCGGAACAACCAGTCTGAACGACCAAGACATTATTCTTGATCAGCTCTTTAACCACTTCCACGTGGACCCAGTCATGTTTGACTCGGGGATTGGTGCAACCGACGACGCCGGCAAGCCCGCGGATACGGCCATTGATGATATTGTCATTCAGCGGCGTATAAGAAGCACGGTAGGTACCACCCAGCGCATAGTTAATATATTCATGGGAAATCCCGGAAATGCTCATCTGTGTATGTTTAGGGATTTCTACCGGCCTGGTGCGATTTTTATAACGCTCAATGGCCATGTCAACAATTTTATCAACGCATTCACGGGGCTTAGCTTCATCCAATTGCACATGGATAGCGCCTTCAATATGAGCCCGGGAGTTGGTAGTTATAAACTTGGTACCATAACACTCGGACAGCGGTGCCAGACCCTGCATGATGCACTGGATATCAACACCCATGGCATCGATAGCCCCGGTGACAATCACCGGTTCAGCGGAAAGGAAGTTACCGATATGGGGTATCCCATGGCGCATCATCACTTCGGCCCCGGAACAGCACATGCCGCCTAGGACGATACCCTTGGCACCGGCAGCCTTGGCTTTTTCGATATTCTTCGGATCGTTGCAAGCGTCGATCATCGATTCAAACAAGCCGGGCTCATGGCCGTGAATGATAACGTTGACTGACGCTTCATCCAGGCAACCCATATCCGTCATGGCATGAATAGCTTTCGGAGTCCCATAGAGAATATCAGACAGCTCGGTGGCAACCATGGAACCGCCCCAACCATCGGACAAAGCCGTGCGCTGGAACTGCTTGGTGATATTGTTATATTCCTGGTCAACCCCGATATGGGTATGGTGCATCATTTCCATGATTTCACGCATGGCCCCACGGGGGACAATGCCCAATTCCCGCCAATCCTCCAGGGTTTTTTCCGGCACCCGCTTCATAAACGGAATCTCACCTTCCACCTGGGTGTAGGTTCGTTCCAGTTCTTCAGCCAGCTCCAAAGCCATTTCCTTGACTTCGCGATCCTTAACTTCCCCGTCCACTTCAACAGTAATGGGAATATCAATTTCACTGCAGACATATTTCAGTTTGTCCACATCTTTAATGCTATAATCGGTAATTTTACCCTGGACAACTTCTTTAAACAGGTCCAGTATCGACATCCCGTGGTCGGTATGGGCGGCAGCACCACCAACAACCATACGGGCAAAGTTACGGGCCTGGATAGTATCAATGGTCGCTCCGCAAACACCTACTTTCGCATAGGGATCTTTCGGGCTCAAACGGCAAGGACCCATGGAACAGTTCTTACAACAGGCAGATTTACTACCAATCGGACAAACTGCCATATCGTTTGCCCGGTCAAAACAGGTCTGTACCCCATCTCTTTTTGCTTTTTCCAGCATCTGAAGAGTGGTTTCACAGATACTAGCTTCCTGAATGTTCAATTCTTTGGCCATTACTACCTCCTTGATAGCGTTGTTTAGTTATTATTCGTTCAATAATAAATTGCCTCACTTATAAACGGCAAAAGAGCGGTTGCAACAATTATTCCAGATATGAATAAAAATTATATTTTCATGTTTGCCGAACGGAAATCTACCATCTTTTATTGCCAAGCTGCAATCAGATAGAAAAAAGTAATAAAAACCAGACAATTACAGAATTCTCGGTCATCATCCACTGATCATCATTGGAAACGTTTTAAAACCTCCGCGGCATACAGACCGGGTGAAAACCATAAAAATATTCCGCAATTTTTTCGCATACGCAAAATTTGCGGAAAAATTTTCGCGCACTCACATTCCACCCTCATCGCTTTTTGCCATCAACTCATCCAAATCCTTCTGCAAACTGGCCGGCAATCCTTCTATCGCTACATTTAAAAAACCCCTGACAATAGTCGAAGTTGCCTCTTCTTCAGACAAGCCGCGGGCCATCAAATATTCAACTTCTTCCTGAGCAATCTTGCCAACTGCTGCTTCATGGGACATTTCAACCCCGGAAACCCGACCCTCCAACTCCGGGATGGCATGGATCAGACCATGCTTACGGAGCATCAGTCCATGACATTCCAGATGCGCCTTCACCGAAGGATCCTCACCAATCAGGTGACCACGGGCAATAATATCCCCACCAAAGGAAACCGTCCGGGAAATAACTTCAGCCTTACATTCAGGATATGACAATACCACCCGCGACCCCATATCAAGATGAGAACCGGAAGGAGCTGCCACAATGGAGTTGAAACGGGCTGTAGCCCCTCGGCCACGCAGGTAAGCCGTAGGATACATCTGCAGCGAACGAACCCTCTTCATACTGATGTAATTGGAAATATAAGTTCCACCTTCCTCCACCTGGACAACGGTGCGGGGCCGGGTCATCACCTCTTCACCCCAATGATGGATCATGGTAAAACTGAGGCGGGCATTCTTTTTGATATATAGTTCACTGACCCCTAGGTGCAGCCCCTGTTTCAGCTGGTGGGAGGTGGCACAACCGCTGATAATTTCCAGTTCAGCCCCTTCTTCCACCACGATAATATTATGCACATTCTGCAGCACTTTCTCACTGTTCATAAATAAGCAGGCCTGTACCGGCAATTGGGTTTTTGTCCCAGCCAACGCCCGGATAAAATAACCATTATCAAAATCCAACGCCACTTTTGCCGTATACTTATCGGCGTCAAGCTTAACCGCCTGCCACCAGTATTCAGGAAGGCCATCATACTTTTCCAGGGCCTGACGCATGGGCATGACCTCTACACCCTCCGTCTGGCGGCTGCAGTGGCCAATCTCATGGTTTACCTGTAAAAAACTTGCTGCCCGATCATGGTCGTCAACGTCAAAACCAGCCTTCACCAAGGTTTCCCGCTCATCGGCCAACAGTTTATCATAGGTCGGAACCTGATCATGCTCTGGTTCATGAATATAACCATTAAGATCAATATCCTCAGCATACGGGCAAACCTTCTCTTGGGCCTGTTCGGCCAGCAGCCGCTGCTGATCAGTTAAATGACACATTGGGCACACTCCTCAAAACCTTTTTCATTGATAGTGGAAAAAATCTGGTTAGGATTACCCGAGCAGACGATGGCCCCATCGATCATCACATAACCAAGATCCGCGTTGAGATAGTCAAGGATATAGCCCGTATGGGTTATAATCAAGCCGGAGCGCTTCCGGGTACGGTTCAAATGACGCTGGAGAAGTTCACCGGCCACCTCACCGATGAGATGCATATTTTCAATATCAACCCCTGATTCGGGCTCATCAAGCATGATAAAGTCAGGCTTTTGCAGCATAAGTTGCAGTATTTCTGACCGTTTCATTTCACCACCGGAAAAGCCGACATTAAGATCACGATCAAGAAAATCGGTAAAATTAAGCCGTTCAGCCAAATTCGTATAATCCATTCCTGACCGGTTGCAGATATCAGCCATCTGCCGGGTTGAAAGCCCCCTGACGGTCGGCGGTCGCTGGAAAGAGACTCCCATACCCAATTGCACCCATTCGTTAATGGGCATCCGGGTAATATCAATTCCCTTGAACAGAATCCGTCCCTGAACCACTTTATAATTACTGAAACCGATCAAAGTCAGCAAGAGGGTGGTTTTGCCGGAGCCATTTTTTCCAAACAGGATATGGGTACGCCCTTTGGGAATCTCAAAATTCACCCCTTTTAAAACCTGTTTTTCGCCGACATTGACCCAAAGGTCTTCAACTTTAAGCATATTCCCTCCCTGTTCATGGCCGGTTTGTTGGGTGCGCTAAAGCAATGTCCCCGGGCATCTACCACGAATCACTAATGGGAAACAGATTTAAAATCTGCCCCCCATCCAGGCGCCCAAAACCACCTTGAACCAAACCCGAACATCTTGAAAACTTATAAGATTTAATTATTCACTTGCCTACGAAAAAACCAACAAAACTGATGGCACAATAAAAACTTCATATTCGAGGCAGGCAAAACTTGAGTCATGAGACGTACTGATAAGTACGTTGCAATGACGAAGGTTGCAGCATAACGAAGAAGATGGAGTTTTTACGAAGCCATCAAAACTGTTTTCGGCTGTCCAGCATAATAGTAACCGGACCGTCATTGATCAATGAAACGTCCATCATTTCCTGAAACCTCCCACCGCAGGCGGCAATTCCCTGCCGCTGCAACCCTTCAAGGACCTCCAGGTACAGTCGTTTTCCGGTCGCCGCATCACCCGCCCCAAAAAAAGAGGGACGGGTTCCCTTGCGCACATCGCCGAAAAGCGTAAACTGGGAAACCAGCAGGACCTCACCTTTCACTTGCGCCAGAGAACGATTCATCTTTCCCTGTTCATCGCCAAAAATACGCAAGCCACTGATTTTCCTAACCATATACTCAGCATCAGTCGCTCCGTCACCTTTAGCTACACCTAACAGAACCAGTAAACCCCAGCCTATCACAGAAACTTCCTGACTGTCAACCTCAACTGAAGCTTTTTTTACCCGTTGGACCACCGCACGCATTGGTAACAACTCCTTATTACTCAACTTTCTGGGTTGCATTGCAAGGGATACATTACAGGATGTTCGGGCTTGGCTCACAGCCGTGTCTGCCCAGCCTGCCGGCAGGCACGGCGACAGGCAGGGCTGTTTTTAGAACAACTCAGAAAGTTGAATTATTCTAATTGGTCTAACTGCCTCCAGGGCAGGGATTTAACCTTGACTTACCGCTGTTTTTTCACTATCTGACATTAAGGCTGTCTTGAAAAGACGAAAGTTTAGCATAAGTCCAGAGACAGACCAACCATGAACCAATACCTCCTTGGCATACCTGAACAAAAGTGAGTAGCATGACGGGAAATACAACCAAAACCAATGGCCCGACCATCAAAACCGAAACCATGGCTCAACTGCTGCTCTCCCAGGGACATTGGCAACAGGCCCGGCAGGTATACCAGGAAATTCACGATCAGGATACCGAAAAATATGCCCACCTGCGGGAAGTACTAGCAGAAATTGACCGGGAATACACCAGCAAACAGCCGAAGATTCCCGACCAAAGCATCATTATCAAAGCCCAAATTGACTATCTTAAGACCTTTCTCAAACAATTAAAGGATTGAAATATGGAAGCATCATTACTGGTCATTCACGGACCAAACCTCAATCTTCTGGGGAAACGTGAACCTGAGATTTATGGAACCACTACCCTGGACCTGATCAATGAACAGATCAATCGGCGAGCCAGCCAACTTGGCCTACAGGCCCAATGCATTCAAACCAACTATGAAGGAAAAATTGTTGATTTGCTACAGGAAGCAGCGCAAGATCATCAGGCTGTCATCCTCAATCCAGCCGCCTATACCCATACCAGTATCGCCATCCGGGATGCCATTGCCGCCATAGCCATCCCGGTCATCGAAATCCATTTAAGTCAGATCAGCAATCGAGAGCCTTTCCGACACACATCACTTACCTCCCCGGTCTGCGCCGGGATAATCAGCGGTTTTGGCGCTCATGGCTACTTGCTGGCAGTGGAAGCCGCAGCTCTGCTGCTGCAAACAAACGCATGAATACCGCAGAGACCAACAACAACCAAGCCACCAGCAGCCATCTAAACAAGCTCAAACTTCAGCTATCCGGAGACCAAGTAGAGGCCTTCTTCCTCCATACGCTTCCATCGCTACGCTATTTCAGTGGCTTCACCGGTGACAGTGGTTTTCTGCTGGTTGAAGCAAACGAGGCAACTTTTTTTACCGATGGACGTTATACCACCCAGGCAGCCAGCGAACTTCCGGCTGAAATTTCCCTGGTCCAGATTAACTCGTTCGCCCAGCTGACTTCACACCTGGCCGAACGAAAAATTACCTTGTTGGGAGTGGAAGAACAAAGTTTTTCCATCTTCCGGGACCGGGAACTAAAAAAAATAAACCCCAACCTGCAAACAATATTCTGTCAGCAACAGATTGGCATCCCCAGACTCCATAAGGATAAAGAAGAACTATTTCTGATCAAACAGGCCATCGCCATCGCGGAAGAGGCTTACCAACGAACCATCACCCAGATCAAACCCGGCATCAGCGAACAAGATATCGCCATGGAGCTCGAACATCAGATGAAACGCCTGGGGGCGGAGCGAACCGCTTTTGATCTGATTGTCGCCAGCGGCTATCGCAGCTCCCTGCCTCATGGGGTTGCCTCATCAAAACCCATTGTCCCGGGGGATATGATAACTATTGATTTTGGCGCCTGCTACCAGGGATATCACAGCGATCAAACGTGTACGATTTTTCTCGGTGAACCAGATAAAAAACAGCAGCAAATCTACCAGACAGTTTTCCTGGCCCAGCAGGCCGGAATCAAGGTCGCCCGGCCTGGAATGGCTGCCAACGAACTTGACCACAGTGTCCGGGAGGTGATAGAACAGGCCGGTTACGGTGAATATTTCAGTCACGGTACTGGTCATGGTGTTGGGCTTGAAATCCATGAAGCACCATCCATTTCTTCCCATTCCAGCGATATTTTGTCAGCCGGCACGATATTCACCATTGAACCAGGTTGCTACTTTCCCCATCAGTGGGGAATCCGGCTGGAAGATATGATTTATCTTACCGACCAGGGAAGCCAGGTATTGACCACCCTTGACAAACAGCTTGATTCAGCTATTATCGAGTAGAATAATCACCGGAATTGCTGACTGCTGCCGCTTGCATCATCCATAGGCCGTAATCTGGCAGCCCCAATCCGAACCAAAGGTAAGGAGCAAAAAACATGTATTCAACCCCTGATTTCCGCAAAGGACTGCGCATCGAATTGAACAATGAACCCTATATTATCGTTGATTTTCAGCACTTTAAACCTGGTAAAGGCGGTGCTTTTGTCCGCACGAAACTAAAAAATCTGCTCAACGGCAGAGTTGTTGATAAAACCTTCCGTTCCGGTGAAAAGGTTGGCAAACCAGATATTGAAGAAAAGGAAATGCAGTTCCTTTACAAGGACGACGAGTATCATTTTATGGACAACGCCAACTACGAACAAATTTCCCTGCAGGCTGAACTGATTGGAAACAGCAAAGACTTTCTGCAGGAAAACACCAATGTAAGCATTCTTTTCTATCAGAACCGGCCTATCAATCTGGAATTGCCCATTTTTGTCGAACTGGCGGTGGTAGAAGCTGAACCTGGAGTCAAGGGGGACACTGCCAGTGGAGCCAGCAAGCCGGTTACCGTGGAAACAGGAGCAAAAATCCAGGTGCCCTTGTTTATTGAGGAAGGAGACCGATTAAAAATAGATACCCGAACCGGCGAATATATTGAACGCGTCAAAAAATGATGCGTCTAAAAAACATTCTCAGTCCGCTTGCTGCGGCCACACATCTGTAAAGTAAGTAATCGTTCTTGATGATGACCCGGCAGGCTGGGCAGACACGACTATGAGCCAAGCCGGAACATCCTTAGGCAATTGCTTTATAAACGTGAGATATTGATAAATAAAAGATTAATGATTTCAATATATTATAATTAGTTACTCAGAAGCATACATCATGGCTAAAAATTCACCTGGCAACACCATAGACTCCCTGAGAGCTAAAATAGACTTCCTGGATTTAGAGCTGCTCAAACTGCTGAATCAACGGGCCCGGTTAGCGACAAAAATCGGGGAAGCAAAAAAGATTGAACAAGGTGATTTTCATGTTCCTTCCCGGGAGCAGAAAATTTACCAACAATTGGAACGGCACAATCAGGGGCCGTTACCAAACCAGGCTGTCCGCCATATTTTCCGGGAAGTCATTTCCGCTTCCCTGGCCCTGGAGAAACCACTCCAGGTTGCCTATCTGGGACCAAGGGGAACTTTCACCCACCTGGCCGGCCAGAAATTTTTTGGCTACTCGGCTGAATTGCGGCCGGTAAACAGTATTAAAGAAGTTTTTGAAAGTGTTGACAAAGACCGTTATATTTATGGGGTGGTCCCGGTGGAAAATACCACTGAAGGAATCGTCAGTCACACGCTGGACATGTTTACCCAGAACCGGGTTTTCATCAGTGGCGAAATCCTACTCCAGATAACCCACGATCTGCTCAGTCAAAGCAATGATCCGGGAGCTATCAATAAAATCTACTCCCATCCCCAGGCCCTGGCCCAATGCCGGACTTACCTGGAAGAACATTTTCCCACCGTCCCGGTAATAGCGGTGAGCAGCACCGCCCAGGCAGCGATGATGGCTGCTGAGGAGCCTGGAACAGCCGCCATTGCCAATGAATATGCTGCCTCGGTTTACCATCTGCAGGTTATTGAAACTTCCATTCAGGATATCAGCCATAACATCACCCGTTTTCTGATTCTTTCCACCCAGGAAACATCCCATGTCCCCGGCGAGCAGTATAAAACAACAGTACTGTTTTCCGCCAAGGACCAGGCCGGCACCCTGTTTTCTCTCTTGAAGCCTTTTTCTGATCATGGCGTCAATCTGAGCAAAATTGAATCACGTCCCAAGCGGGGCGAGCCGTGGCAATATATGTTTTTCATTGACCTTGATGGATACCAACAAGATGAAAACGTGGCCGCAGCCCTCAAAGAGCTGGAGGAAAAGAGCCAGTATTACAAAGTTATTGGTTCTTATATTAAAGGAAGAATTTAGGCTATGAATCATGAATAGAGCAACAAAACCATTACAAGGAATCATTCATGTTCCCGGAGACAAATCCCTCAGCCACCGGGCAGCTATCATGGCCGCTCTGGGGCAGGGGAAAAGCTGCCTGCGTGGATTTTTGCGGGCTGAGGACACCCTGAATACCTTGAACATTTTTCAGGCCTTGGGGATAACCATTACCGGCTTGGAGGCTGAGGGAGAAATTGAAATTCAGGGCCGGGGGCTGCACGGCCTGCGGGAAGCAGCCGATATTCTTTACAGTGGAAATTCTGGCACCACCACCAGGTTGCTGACCGGGCTATTAAGTGCCCAGTCATTCTTTTCAGTCATCAGCGGTGATACCTCTCTCAACCAACGACCCATGGGGAGAATTATCAAACCTCTCAGCCGGATGGGAGCCACCATCTGGGGACGGGAACACCATACCATGCCACCCCTGGCCATCCAGGGGCAGCAGCTTGCCGGAATCACCTATTCCAGCCCGATCGCCAGTGCCCAGGTAAAAACATCCCTGATGCTGGCCGGAGTATACGCCGACAGTCCATTAACCATCATGGAACCATCCCTGTCCCGGGATCATACCGAAAGAATTTTCAGGTCACTCGGTATTCCGGTTCAAACTTCGGTGGCTGAAGATGGCGTTGCAACCATCAGCATGTCTCCGGCTCACCATGATTATAACGGTACTGATTTCATCATCCCCGGCGACATCTCCGCAGCCGCTTTTTTCCTGGTGGCCGCCATGATCAATCGTGGTTCCCAACTAACCATCACCAATGTCGGTCTCAATCCAACCCGCTCCGGCATCATTCAGGCTCTGCAAAAAATGGGTGGTGAAATCATCATCGAAAACCTACGGGAAACCGGCGGCGAACCGGTTGCTGACTTGACGGTCCACGGAAACCGACAGCTTCAGGGAACCGAAATTTCCGGCGCCCTGATTCCCCTACTCATCGATGAAATTCCCATTCTCGCCCTGGCAGCCGCCCATGCCGAGGGAACAACCACCATCAGGGATGCCCATGAACTGAGGGTCAAGGAAAGCGACCGACTGGAGGCCATTACTCTGCTGCTCGATGCCCTGGGAGTTCAAACAGAAGCGCTTGAAGACGGCATTATCATCCATGGAGGCATCCGGATTCCGGCAAAGCGGCAACTGTCATTCAGGACCTTTCATGATCACCGGATTGCGATGACGGCAATCATTGCCGGAACCACACAGGGAAATAAAGTAAAACTTGACGACTCTCTCTGCGTCAGTACCTCATTTCCCAATTTCAGCCAAATGCTGGACATGGTCCGGCAATAAGGATTCACACAAAAATAAATGACAAAAAAAACGTCCATAAAACCGAAACGACTGGTGGTTACCATTGATGGCCCATCAGGGGCTGGCAAAAGCACCATCAGCAAGATTCTGGCGGCCCAAGAGAATTTCACTTATATCGACACGGGAGCCATGTACCGTTGCGTGGCGCTCCAGGCCAAAAAACAACATATCGCCATAGATGATGACTTCCTGCTTGCCCGTTTATGCCAAGAGATAGAGATCCATTTTCAATGGGAAAATGGGGTAAACCGGGTATTTTGCAATGGTGAAGAAGTTACGGAGAAAATTCGCACCCCTGAAATGGACATGCTCTCTTCAGCTGTTTCAAAAGTTCCTGCGGTCCGCAAATCTTTGGTTGCCATGCAGAGACAGCTGGGGGAAAGTGGCCCGGTTATTCTTGAAGGACGAGATGCCGGCACCGTAATTTTCCCCCACGCTGAGGTTAAAGTCTATTTAGACGCTTCACCACTGGAACGCGGCAAACGCCGGTACCTGGAACATCAACAGCGTGGACAGGGCAATAGCCTGGAAAAAGTAGTTGAGGAAATCAATCAAAGGGATTTTAACGATAGCTCCAGGGCTCATTCCCCCTTATCACAGGCTGAAGATGCCCATCATCTGGATACCACAACCATGGATATTCCCGCCGTGGTCTCAGCCATCACCAGATTGATAAGGAAGGCCGATGAAGATTAAGTTAGCCACCACTGCCGGTTTTTGCTTTGGGGTTAAACGCGCGGTTAACCTGGCGGTCAGAGCCACGAAAGATTATCCTGACCAACCCATTTATACCCTGGGGCCTATCATTCACAATCCCCAGGTGGTTGAAAATCTGGAAGAAAAAGGTATTCATCCCCTGGATTCTCCCGAAGACGTGGACCACGGAATTATTATTCTCCGCTCCCATGGCGTCACCAGACAGGAGCTGACCCAATTAAACAGCAACCCTGCAATAACAGTCATCGATGCCACCTGCCCTTTTGTCAGAAGGGCTCAGGAGATCGTTGCCCAGATGAAGCAGGAAAATTATCAGATAATCATTGTCGGGGAAAAACATCACCCTGAAGTAGCGGGATTGATCAGTTATGGAGATCCCGCACATACCCTGGCAATTTCCGGCCCGGAAGAAATGCCAGCTGAGGTCATCCAACATCAGGAAGCTCCCCACAAAATTGCCCTGCTGGCCCAAACCACCCAATCATATGAAAACTTCAACAGTGTCGCTGAATGTTTATTGCCCCTGAAAGGCGAAACCCGCTGTTTCAATACCATCTGCAATGCCACCAGTGACCGACAGCAGGAATCATCGGCTATCGCCACTGAGACTGATTGCATGATTATTATCGGCGGCTTTTCCAGTGCCAACACCACCCGCCTCTATCAGTTGTGCAAATCAATACAACCATGCTCATACCATATTGAAATCCCTGAGCAGCTGCAGGCAAAATGGTTTGCAGGCATTCAGACCGTGGGTGTTACTGCCGGTGCCTCGACCCCTAAATGGCTGATCGAAAAGGTTATCCATAAAATTAACAACCTGTCATGATAACCCAGCTTTCTGCAGCAAAATAACAATAGCGATTAAACCGATAATACCCTGCCCAAATCAGCTTTTTTCTTTACAGGCAAGAATAAATATAATTTGCATTTATCACCTGCCTGTGATATAGTGGCAACCCTAAAAAAAGCGACAATGGCTGTTCAACGTCATTCAACTGCCTTTCAACCTGATTCAGCAGGCTGCGGCAGAGTTAAGAATAAGGCAGACCATTCGTCGACATCTCACAGGGGGTAAGATTGTCAATGGAAGAAAACAACATCACCACAACTAACGAAGAACAGGAAAGCAGCAAGATTGAAGAAGCCAGCAAAGAATTCCAGCCAGCAGATGCTGATCAGGATTTTGATGATGAGGATTTTTGCGACTTTGAAAAAATGTACGAAGAAAGTATCAAGGATGTCAAAGTCGGCGGCATTGTCAAAGGAAGAGTTATTCAAATGAATCCTGACAGTGCCGTTATTGATATCGGCTATAAATCAGAAGGCCAGGTACCTCTCAACCAATTTACTGATGCCCAAGGGAATTGTACCCTCAAGGTAGGTGATGAAGTTGATGTATTTCTTGAGCGTTATGAAGATGAAAATGGCAACATCCAGTTGTCGCGGATCAAGGCTGAACGGCTTAAGGTCTGGGAAGATATAAAACGGATTTACGATGAGGAATCCTCCATTCCCGGCACCATCACCGGCAAGGTTAAAGGCGGCCTTTCGGTGGATATCGGCGTTCCGGCTTTTCTCCCGGGGTCACAGATAGACCTCAAACCGATTCGCAACCTGGATAAGCTGATTGGCGAAACGTTCGATTTCAGGGTTCTCAAACACAACCAAAAACGCAACAACGTGGTCATTTCCCGCCGGGCCCTGTTAGAAAAAGAACGGGAAGCCTTGAGAGAGGTACTGCTGACCAAACTGCAGGAAGGCTCAATATTAGAGGGCATCGTTAAAAATATTACCGATTATGGTGCTTTCATTGACCTTGGCGGCCTTGACGGGCTACTTCATATTACCGATATTTCATGGGGAAGGGTCAACCATCCTTCTGAGCGGCTCACGATCGGCAATGAGGTCACCGTGAAAATCATCAAGTACGACGAGGAAAAACAGCGGGTATCTCTGGGCATGAAACAGCTTAAAGAGGATCCGTGGGCATCCGCAGCCGAAAAATATCCGCAAGGGACCAAAGTCACGGGTAAGGTTCTGAGCATTAAGGATTACGGTGCCTTTGTTGAAATTGAAGAAGGCATTGAAAGTCTGGTTCATGTTTCAGAAATGTCCTGGACCAAAAAGATCAAGCATCCTTCACAGGTGGTATCGGTAAGCGATAAGATTGAAGCTATCGTTTTGAGTGTTGACATAGAAAAACGACGCATTTCCCTGGGAATGAAACAGATTGAACCCAATCCATGGGATACTTTGATTGACAAATACCCCATTGGCACCAAAATTGAGGGTGAAATCAAAAATATCACCGACTTTGGCATTTTTGTCGGCATTGAAAATGATATTGATGGATTGGTACACATCTCTGACATTTCCTGGAGTAAACGCCTGAAGCATCCAGGTGAAGAGTTTACTAAAGGCCAGACCATTCAGGCAGTTGTCCTTAACCTTGACAAAGATAATCAACGGTTTTCCCTGGGAATAAGACAGTTGCAGGAAGATCCCTGGGAAACCATCAGCAAAAAGGTTATTGCCAGTGACAATGTAAATGGGAAGGTTACCAACCTGACTGATTTCGGTGCTTTTATTGAATTGGAAGACGGAGTTGAAGGACTGGTTCACATCTCCGAAATCACCGCTGATAAAAATAAAAAGCCTGAAGATGTCCTCAAGGTGGGTGACCAGATCACCGCCAAAGTTCTTAATATCAATTATAATGACCGGAAAATTGCCTTAAGTATCAAGGGCTACCTTGAGGAAAAAGAAAAGCTGGAAACCGGAGAATATATGAGTGACAGTTTCCAGAAAGGCAAAGTCTGCCTGGGAGAAATCCTGCAGCAGGCAACTTCTGCATCCGCTAAGAATACGGATACCGAAGAGGAAAGTGATGAAAAAGCGGCAGAAGCAGAAATAGAAACAAAAGCAGAAGAGACCCCGGCTCAACCAGCTGAAGAAGCTGATAAAACCGAAGAAGCTGATAAAACCGAAGAAGCTGATAAAACCGAAGAAGCTGATAAAACCG
>CAYZIS010000011.1:2587-15256 GCA_964478545.1 uncultured Thermodesulfobacteriota bacterium | reverse complement strand
AAGAAGCTGATAAAGCTCCTGATTCCGCGAAACCAAACGATTCCGCAGAATAAAAACTAACGGGGATCAAGGCAGCAATCATTTGCTGCCTTGATCCCCTAATTTCAATCCTACCAACTTACCCCTCATGGCCACTTTGAGCTGGTTATTCTTTCTTCTGGCTGCCGTATGCGTTTTATACGCCGGCCGCAAATTGACCCAACATGCTGAAGAGCTCGCTGAGCAAACCGGTCTTGCTCACGGATTCATCGGTGTAATTCTCTTAGGATTCATCACTTCTTTACCCGAACTGGTCAGCACTATCGGGGCCTCAACTCTGGTTCATTCCCCAAATCTTGCTTTGGGCAATATTTTTGGCAGCAACTCCTGCAACCTGGTAATCCTGGCTATGCTGGGGATAGTAAATCTTTCCCCTGAAAAATGCCGCTACACCCTGAATAATGACAACCTATTGACGGCCTTTCTTTCCTTTATCATGGTGGGACTGGCATCCATCGCCATCCTGATGCATGGACGCTGGCAAGTAGCCCATCTCGATTACTTCTCCCTGGTCATCGGAGCTGCGTACCTGGGTGGATTGAAAATTCTCTATAATTTTCAGCGTAACCAACCTCTAGTAAAGAATGAATCCAACGTTAACCTTTCTTCAGAAACCCGGCAAGAAACAAAAAATCAACTAAAGAGGAAAATTTTTTCGGCGGCAACCATCATTGTTATTGCCTCGCTTGTCCTCTCTTATAGCGCGGAGCAGATAGCCAGATCAAGCGGTTGGGGAAGTACCTTCGTAGGAAATTTCTTTCTGGCCATCGCCACATCGCTTCCGGAAATGGTTGTTACCTACAGTGCCGTACGTTTAGGTTCCTTCGCCTTGGCTGCCGGGAACATATTCGGCAGCAATATTTTCAATATTGCCATCCTGACCATTGCCGATTTCTTCTATTTCCCCGGCTCGTTATACACCAACGCCCATGTCAGCCAGATACTGGTAACCCTGCTGGTTATTCTCCTCTCATCAATATATATGTTTTTCTCTTTATATGAGGTTAAAAGACGATTGTGGGGTTTCAACCTGGGAGCCATATTTATTTTAGCTATTTATGCCCTGGGCATGTATTTCCTTTTCATCATCCGGTAACAGGATTATAACTGGTTTCCATCCGGAAACTTATGTTTCCGGATAAGCTGCTAGCTATCAGCTGTCAGCCTAACCAGCAGTTTTCCAATATTTTACTGAAAGCTGACTGCTGATTGCTGAAATCGTTCATCAGAAAATGAATGTTTCCGATGGACACCGCCTTTTATTAAACAGGAAAATATCCATGAAAAAGATACTGATTATCCTCCTCGTCATCACCCTTCTTATCGTGATCGGCATTGCCCTGGTAGGCTATTTTATCAGCGGCGACCGCCGCTCCGGAGGAGATAACCAGATAGGCCTGGTCAACATCAAAGGAGTTATTATTGATGCGAGGGAAACGGTAACACAGCTGGGAAAAATGGCAGGGGACCCTGGCATCAAGGGAATCATCATCCGCATCAACTCGCCGGGAGGTGCTGTAGCACCATCCCAGGAAATCTATGATGAAATTAAGCGAGTCACAAAAATCAAGCCGATCTATAGCTCTCTTGGCACTGTCGCCGCATCCGGTGGTTATTATGTGGCCTGCGGCAGCCAACAAATATACGCCAATCCCGGAACTTTGACCGGCAGCATCGGGGTTATTATGCAGTTCACCAACTGGAAAAAAGTTCTTGATAAAATCGGTGTTGGCAGCGAGGTTATCAAGAGTGGTACCCATAAAGATATCGGCTCCCCCCTGCGGCCCATGTCAGCTGAAGAAAAGGCCCTGCTTCAGGAAATGATCAATGATGTCTACAATCAATTTGTGGTTGTGGTTACCGAAAACCGCGACATTCCCATGGATAAATTGCTTCCTCTTGCAGATGGACGGGTTTTTTCCGGTCGCCAGGCTCTTGAATACGGGCTAGTTGACAAACTTGGTTCGCTGCAACAGGCTATTCGTGATCTGGCCAGAAAGGTCGGAATAACCGGCAAACCGGAGGTGGTTGAAAAAAAGGAAAAACGAGGCCTGCTATGGTACGTACTGGGAGAAAGCCTGAGCAGCAAACTTAATTCAGCCCTGGAGTGTGAGACTCCCGTAGCCGCCTACCTGATGCCAATGGGTAATTAGGATTTTATGGCTTCATAAAAACTCTATTTTCCTTGTTATATTATGCAAATATTATTTTATGGATAAAAACCGGTTAACCATGGATCCCTAAGTCTGCGGATATTTTCACTTGACAAACAGGGACAATCATTACTATTATTTTTTGTTCAAAATAACCTGAAAAAATAACCATATAAAAGGAGGTACAGAAAACATGTCAATGTTAGATAAGACCTGCAAAGAATTCAACGAAGTTCTGGCGTCAAAAGCTCCGGTTCCCGGCGGTGGCGGTGCGGCAGCCCTGGGTGGCGCAATCGGCATGGCCCTTTCCAACATGGTCGGTAATCTTACGGTCGGCAAAAAAAAGTATGCTGAAGTGGAAGATGAGGTAAAGGTACTGGTTGAAAAAGGCAATCAGGTCATCGCTGCCCTTGAAAACCTGGTGGACAAGGACGCGGAAGTATTTGAACCCCTTTCCAAGGCCTACGGATTGCCGAAAAACACCCCTGAGCAGCAGAAATTCAAAGCGGAGACCATGGAAAAGTGCAGTATTAAAGCCTGCTCAGTACCCATTGAAATCATGCGCCAGGCATTTGCCGGCATCAAGATTCATGAACGGATGGGGCAGATAGGCACCATGCTGGCCATCTCAGATGTTGCCTGCGGGGTGGCATTCATGAAAGCTGCATTAATAAGCGGCAGCCTGAATGTGATTATCAATCTGAATACCATCAAAAACCAGGAATTTGTCGAGAAAACCAGAGCAGAAATGAACCAGCTGCTGGAAGATGGTCAGCGGATTGCCGATGAAACCCTAAAACTGGTCATTGCAAAACTGACCAAGTAGAAAGATAACGGCAAAAGTGGCCAACATATGGCTGCCAAAAAAGTTTTACCACCTATAAGATTCTGGAGGAAGTATAATGGCAGAAGTATTAAAAGGTAAACCCGTCGCCGATGCGATGAAAGAAGAATTGAAACAGAAAGTTGCAGCCTTGAAAGGGCGCGGCATCACCCCCACCCTGGGTATTGTCCGGGTCGGTGCCCGTCCTGACGATCTTTTCTATGAAGGTGGCGCCAAAAAAACTTGTGACGTCGTAGATATGGCCTATCAGGTTTTTGAATATCCCGAAGATATCAACCAGGAAGATTTTGAGCAGGCAATCGTTGAAGTAGGAAACAACAAGGCCATCAATGGCATTCTGATGTTTGCTCCCCTGCCCAAACATCTTGATGAAAAAAAGATCCGCAACCTAATTCCAGTGGCAAAAGATGTAGATTGCCTGACTTTAGGCGGCGCTGCTAAAATATTCGCTGATGACCCCACAGGATTCCCTCCCTGCACACCGGCCGCCTGTATGGATATGCTGCATTTTTACAACATTCCCATCAAGGGTAAACGGTGCGTCGTCCTTGGGCGCTCGCTGGTAGTCGGTAAACCGGTGGCCATGTTGCTGCTGCGTGAGCATGGCACCGTAACTCTCTGCCATTCCAGAACTCTGGATCTGCCTGGCGTCTGCCGGGAGGCCGAGATTCTGATTGCCGCTGTCGGCCGGGCAAAAATGGTCAAGGCAAATTTTGTCAAACCCGGACAGATTGTCATTGACGTCGGCATTAACGAAGATCCGGACAACCCGGGAAAATACTGTGGCGATGTTGACTTTGCCGAAGTTGAACCCATCGTAGAAAAAATCACTCCGGTACCGGCTGGAGTGGGCTCCGTAACCACTGCCGTCCTCTGTAAACAAACCATTATGGCCTGTGAATTACAGAACGCTTAAAACGGTCGGCATCGTTTTTTGCTGATTTTAAAAGCCCGGCCATCAGGCCGGGCTTTTCTCTTTTTTGCAGATCCTGAAATCCGGAGGCAGGCATGACCATCAGAGAACAATTGGAAGCAGGTGAACGAACTCACCTTTCTCCCTATGCAACCTTGAGCAGCCAATCAAAAGGCAGGCAGAAACCTGAGGCAGAAGATGCCTACCGGATGGCATTCCAACATGACCGGGACCGGATCATCCACTGCAAATCATTCCGACGCCTGAAACATAAAACTCAGGTTTTCCTCTCCCCCAGCGGCGACCATTACCGGACCCGCCTGACCCATACCCTGGAAGTTTCCCAGATTGCCCGCACCATTGCCAAATCATTGAGGTTCAACGAAGACCTTACCGAAGCCATCGCCCTTGGTCATGATCTTGGCCATACTCCTTTTGGCCATGCGGGAGAAGCAGTCCTCAACCAGCTGCACCCTGGCGGTTTTCGCCATTTTTTTCAAAGCCTTCGGGTGGTTGAAATCCTGGAAAAAGATGGCAGGGGTTTAAACCTGACGATGGAAGTCCGGGACGGAATTGTCAAACATTCCAAGGGCAAGGGCGACATATTATCGGATGATCCCAACTGCACCGCTTCCACTCTGGAAGGACAGATCGTCAGGTTGGCTGATATTGTTGCTTATGTAAACCACGATATCGACGATGCCATCCGGGCCCGGGTAATAAATCGGAATGATATACCTGCGGCTTGCCGCCGTTTACTGGGAGAGCGAAACAGTCAACGAATCAATACCATGGTCACCGATATCATCGACAGCAGCCATAAAACAGCCGGCCAGCTGATGATCAGTCCAAAAATCCTGGAAGCTATTAACCGGCTGCGCGATTTTCTCTATGAACGGGTCTATGACAGCACCATAGTCCACACTGATTTCGTCAAAGCCAAACGGCTATTAGAAGATCTCTACCAGTTTTTCATGGACAATCCAGATACTTTTCGGGAAAAATACTACCAGTCTTATCTGGATAATGCGAGCCTGGAACAGAATGTCTGTGATTTCATTGCCGGGATGACTGACCGCTACGCTTTTTCCCTTTATGCAAAAATATTTCTGCCCCAGCCTTGGCTGATCAAGTAGCTGGTTTTCGACAACATGAAAGCAGGTGGTTAATTAGATTTCGCCGGGAAGAAAAATCGCCGAAGGTGGATCTTCCAGATATTTTTCGGCCCGCTCCCGGACTCTTTCATGAATGGGTACGAGGTCTGCCCCAATGGCTTTTTCCGGGCACCAGCGCATACAGTTGAAACAAAGGATACAATGATCAGCGTAGACCGGATAAGGGGCCAGGGTCAGGGCCGCGACCGGACATTGATCAACGCATACCCCGCACTTGGTACAAAGGTCCTCATTGACCAGCCGAGGTGGTAAAAGTTTACGGGCTATTTCCAGGTTCAGCTTACGCATCTCAGTTGCGGCAGCCTCAGGTTGATAAAAAAGGGCCTGGCTGGATAATTCCAAAGGCTCAGGCAGCTGCAGGTTATGCTCAATGGCGGTTGCCAGGTTCTCAATCAAGCGGTCATCCTCGGCATCGGGATGTCCTGCACCCACCGGATTATCAGATTCCCACATCAGGGAATGAACAGCCACGATTCTCGCTGCCCCGACCAGACCATATCCACGGTCCTTCAATGCTTCACCCATTTCTTCCAGGGCCAGCCCACTGGTCGCCCCGCCCCAGGTCGCAAAAGGAGCCGCGTAAGCCTGTCGGCGCTGTGGTAAGTGGGCAATAAAATCCATCATCAGAGGCAACGCGTGAGAAGAATAGACCGGAGAACCAATGAAAAGGCAGACACGTTCCTCCGTTTCCTCAATTTCCCGCATGATTTCAGATAATCTTCCTTCTTCTTTGCCAAGAACACAAACCGTCACCTGACGGCCATAACCACCCAGCTTTCTTTCAATCACTTTGGCAACGTGGCTGGTGGTTCCAGCCGGTGAACAATAAAAAATAAATGTTTTATACATAATATTATCCTGTATCCAAATTCAAAAGCCTTGAGGCTGCCTTGAATCTAAGCGCGTTAAAAATCCAGAAATATTGCCGGTGGAATATAGCCGCAAATAATCTGCGATTTCCTTATTGACCAGTATCTTCATCATACTTTTTCCAGGCATTATCAGGGTCGTATTTCGTCATTTTCGCTGCTGTTTCTGCGATATCCCTGCCAAGATCTTTTTCATAGATCTTACCTTCCTGGTTAACGATGAAGGTCATAATGCCCGATACCCCGTACTTGGCGGGATAGGCAACGAGGGCAAACCCCAGGATCATTTTATCCTTAACTACATAGTCAAAGGCACCGCCGTTGGCGTGCTTCCCCTGCGCTTTGAGGATCTTGAAATAGTAGCCGTGAAAAGGTTCGGGATTGTCTGTATCAAGCCTACTTTTGTATCCCACCTCAGTGGCTTTCGCAATCAGCGGGCCAAAAGGACTTTCTTCTTCACCCACCTTAGCTTCCCAGTAAAGGCCATCTTTTTTGCCCACACTGCTGGTTAACCGCTGGGCGAATTCAGGACAGCCACCCCTGCAACTGCGATCAATGGCCGCGTATTCCCGCTGGGCATCGGTGTAGGCGTGAAGAACATCGATGGTGTGCAACTCGTTCCTGCCGATTCGCCGGTTGATAATTTCTTCCTTGCCTCCTTTGGTGTCGAAGAACCAGACGTTTTCTACCTGGATAATGGGGAGAGGGAAAGAATAATCCCGGCTGCCGATATGGAGCACTGCCTTGATGTCGCTCTCATGAGCAAGACGATGATCTTCATTATAGATGCTTAGAAACCGCTTTCTACCGTTTTGATCAGCGACCCGGTCGCCTGAAAAGACGAGATCTTCTGAGTCAGGGCCAAGGATAGCTATCAACTCGGCATCGTTATTTTCCTGTACCACGGCAACCAAAACCGTGACCGCCTCCTGGGGCGAGGTGAAGACCTTCTGCTCCATGGCCAGTGGGACCCCGACTAAGGTGAGGGTGGTTGACAGAATGGCTAAGGCCACGAAAAGTATCAGCGTTAGAACATGTACCCATGCTGTTTTGTTTGTGCGTAATTTTCGTCCCATTATATATGCTCCTTTTTTCATAAAAGTCATGTTGTATTCGTCCGGGCCGCCCTATTATCGATTTCTGCGGCCGTGATCATAGCGGCCTGCGGGCTTTCTGTTTGGAGCATTTCTGTACGGGCCTTCCCGGCTGAAACGGCCACGCTTGCTTGAGCTGCGTTCTTCCCTTCCACTACCTATGTTACCAAAAATGTTGTTTTGTCTTTTGTCAGGTTTTCTTTCTCTCCGGATGATGCCACCATCCTTTTTAACCCTATCTTCCCTTACCCGTTCTTGACGCTCAACCTTTCCCGGTGTTTTTCTGCCCGGCTCAGTTCTTACTCTCTGGTCTCTGACAATCCCTCCTCCGCGGCTGGTAGGACGTTGTGTCCTGCTTTTGGGCAGGTATTTCCTGTCTTTTCCAACTGTTCCATGACGTTCGGGAAAGCCGCGGATATCACGTCTGGAGGTTCTCGATCTGATGGAGGATTTACCATATCTACGAGCGGTGTATTTATCTCGATAGGCAACCCCCCTTCTGTGCCTGGGAGAATGATACCAGCGACCAGGTTTTGGATGCCAATTGTGGTGTCTGAAATATCGTGGCCTGTTATGTGCATTGATGTAAACTGAGTGACGGTGCCAGTTGAAATAGCTCCATGAAACCAGAGAAAAGCTGATAAAAGGGCCAGGCCAGAAGGAGATACCGACCCCGGCAATCACCGGGAAAGGACCCCAATAGTAAGGTGGATAAGCGGGATACCACCATGGGCCATAAACGTAGAGGGGATTGTAATAGGGGACATAAACAACATCGGGATTTGCCGGTTCTATGACAATGGTTTTTTCTTTCTCGATAACTTTTTGCTTTGAGGTAGAAGTCAGGTTCCCCTGTTCATAGGCTTTGGTCCTGAGCTTTTGAATGGTGTCCATAACCTCGTCTTCCTGGGCCAGAAAAGCATTGCCCAGACTCGTGATTTCGGTAATCTTCTCGCTCATCAATCCAAGAACTGACGGAAAATGACAGAGTGATTTTACACTCGGATCCCAATCCTTGTTCACCAGTGAATCATCGAGGCTGTCACCCTTCAGCCGTTCATTTTTTTTGACCCAGCGATCGGCTTCAATTACTTCAAGGGGATAGGTCGAAGCCATCAGGACCTGAGACAGGAGGGCATCGGGATAGAGGGCGATGGGCGCCAGCATTTGGGTAAGTTGCTCCTGAGAGAAGGCCTCTGATGCTGCTTCCGCGCCATTTTCCTGTGACTGCCCCGGCACCGGCATCACGAGAAAAAGAACGATGACCAGGCCGGCCGTCATTACCTTGAAAATATTTGTGGTATTCATGATGCCTCCTTCGCAAACCAATGATATAGCGTGCATCTAAAGATAACCAGATTACGAGAAGTATAATCAAAGACTATTCAACTTGCAAATAGTTTAATTTTTTTTAGGGGTGGATTTCGCCGGGAAGAAAAATCGCCGAAGGTGGATCTTCCTGGTATTTTTCGGCCCGTTCCCGGACTCTTTCATGAATAGGTGCGAGGTCTGCCTCAATGGCTTGTTCCGGGCACCAGCGCATGCAGTTAAAACAGAGGATGCAATGATCGGCGTAGACCGGATAAGGGTCCAGGGTCAGTCCACTGGTCACCCCTCCCCAGGTCGCAAAGGGAGCCGCGTAAGCCTCCCGTCGCTGTGGCAGACGGGCAATAAAACCCATCATCAGGGGCAACGCGTGAGAAGAATAGACCGGAGAACCGATGAAAAGGCAGACCCGTTCCTCCGTTTCCTCAATTTCCCGCATGATTTCAGATAATCTCTTTTCTTCTTTGCCAAGGGTACAAACCGGCACTTGCTGAGCATAACCAGCCAGCTTTTTTTTCAATCACTTTGGCTACGTGACTGGTGGTTCCAGCCGGTGAACAATAAAAAATAAATGTTTTATACATCATATTCTCTTATGAGAGGGGGAAGGTTAGGCGTAGGCAGTCCATAATGTGCAACCGTTAGCATAGAGAAATCAACTTTTCAATATTTGATTCAGATCAGAGTTTTTTGGTTTGATAGCTGTTCACAATATCATCCAGTCGTTCCACCAGGTAGAGGGGAAGAGAGATTAAAGGATATTTTACCGTTTGATGCTGCTTGTTTATATTAATAACGGTATCTATCTGCTGAACGGCGGGTGGCTCTGTATTAAACCGGATGGCAAATGGTGACAGTTTGGTACCCATAAACTGATGTAGGGATTTCAGGGTTCCTGTTGCCCCTGATTTAACCTCTATGGGAATGATATCCCCGCCCAGCCCAATGACAAAATCCACTTCAGCGTTGGATGATCGCCCTTCACGCAGCCAGTAATGTAATTCACGGTTTAGATTATCTGCAAGTATGGCTTGCAAATGTTGTCCGATAAATTGTTCGGCAATTGATCCCTGGTTGATGAGTTTGATTTCATCCATCTGTGATATGATACGCCAGTTCAGACCACAAATCGCGTTCATCAGACCAATGTCAAGAAAGAGTAATTTGTAAACCTTTTCCTCAATATCAGCCTGTAATGGCAATCCTGAACAATGACTGTAGACTACCTTGCCAATGACTCGAGCCATTGCCAGAAGTTCAATATCCTTCTTGATGGTAATGCTCTGCTCCTGACGTGAAACATTGCTGTATTTAATTTTCACCCCCACATTTCTGGCCGCAAAATGAAATACCTGGAGCAAGCGATTGAGGTTTCTGGAACCAGCATATTTGGGGAAATCATCACGATAGGTTTCGATGATGGAGTTATGAATTTCGCTTACATCTTTGTAGCTGCGGCTATCCGCAAAAACAGTCACAGCTTCTGGCATGCCACCGATAAAATAATAAGATCGAAGTAAATGCAGCAATCGTTGATGAACAATCTCGCCGATTTGTTGACCTGGATCATAATTATTTATAAAATTATACAAGTGTTCTTCGCCCATTGCCAAGAGGAATTCACTGAAAGTCATGGGACCCATATGTAAATACTGAATCCTTCCTACGGGCATGGAAAAAGTATGGTTTCTCAGGGCGAATTCCAATAGGGAACCGGCGCTGACAACCGGAAGTTCAGGCATATCTTCATAGAAATATCGCAGGGCCGGAATGGCTTCCGGAACGGCCTGAATTTCATCAAGAAACAGGAGGGAATCACCGCCGATGCTCTCCGTTTTCGGCAGAAACTCTATTTGTTGAATTATCTGTTCAGGATCCTTGCCGGAGAAAATGGACGACAACTCGGGGTGACGTTCCAGATTGACATTGCATAAAGTTTGCTGGTTTTGACGGGCAAACAATTCTACTAATGTCGATTTGCCAACCTGCCTGGCCCCCCGGATAATCAGAGGTTTACGGTTTTTATTGTGTAGCCAGGCATGAAGAAACTGTAATTGTTGTCGCTGCATTTAAAACCAACTTCCTTATTCATAACAACAAAACAAACCCAATATATCATAATATAATTATTGTTTCAAGGGTGTGTTTTGATAGATAAATTATATATTGACTCATACTGTCATAAACTCTATAATAGGTCCCTAAATTAGGGAGATAAAATAGGACTGCAAATTAGTACTCAAAGGAGGATCTATGCAACAGGCAAAATTTAGTGTTGAAGAAGCACAAGTGAACTTTTTGAATAATTTTAAAACCTATGGATTTAAGGATAAAAGTGCTTTAGTTCGAACAGCTATTGAACACTTTAAAAATACATTGGAACTTGAAAATTTAAAAAAGTCCGCTGAGTTATATTCTGAAATTTATTGTGAGGATGATGATTTAAAAGAATTAACTGAAACAGCTATAAGTGGGTGGCCGGAATGACAATATTAAAAAGGGGAATGGTTATTGAGGTGAATCTTAATCCAACCCGAGGTTCAGAAACAGGAAAAATCAGACCTTGTGTAATTGTAACCAATAATATTTATAATGAAAGAGTTCCAGTTATTCAAGTTGTCCCTATCACTGAATGGAGCTCGAAAAAAGTTCGGATAAAAACTAATATTGAACTCATTCCTTCCAAAGAAAATGGCCTTTCAAAAAAATCTATAGCAGATTGTTTGCAAACACGCCCTATTGATCATCGTCATAGATTAGTGAAAATTTGTGGAGATTTATCATTAGCTAAGATGCAGGAAATAAACCAGGCTTTACTAATTGTTTTTGAACTTAAATTATAATTTCTTTATAACCGTCAAATAAACGGATTCTTTTAATTTATTTATCAATATCCATGGCATACAGGACGCACTGACGCGGACAGAACATATAGTGCTGTAGGGCAAAAAGCATGATATAGTCAGATTCGAGGTACAAGTTTTTCCATAATCTCTATTTTTATTTCTTATTCTCCAGCCGTTTCTGTTTTTCTGGCGCATCCAGAAAGTTTTCGTTCGACACAACCTTACGACCCGATTCTTTTTCCAATTCCAGCCGCGCATCCCCGGCAATCCGACCACCCTTATGGGCGGCACTGCGGTTTTCACCAAAACCTTGAGCATCCTGAGTACACGTAATTTCCGTGGTTGCCGCTTCACCAAGCATAGAAAAGATCAATTCCAGATCACCCATATGGTCACGCAGATTTTCGCGTTCAAGCTGTTCCTGACCGCTCCTGGTGGTGTTGAAAATCTTCAAGATCAATCCCGAAAAAACAACCATACTTCCCCGCCAGTTTCAATCCACGCCCCCGCATGGGGGGCGACGGACACAATAGCGGGGCAAGACGCGGTGAAAGCCGTTTCAATCCACGCCCCCGCATGGGGGGCGACAAGGGTTACTGCTCCTTCCCCGTGTGATATCCTCTGTTTCAATCCACGCCCCCGCATGGGGGGCGACAGTGTGTCCAGTTCATCTATCAGGGCATGACCGATCTTGTTTCAATCCACGCCCCCGCATGGGGGGCGACGCCAGGAAAAAAGCAGCCCCACCCATACTGCGATTGTTTCAATCCACGCCCCCGCATGGGGGGCGACAATGAGATAGAGGCCGATCTTGCCGGGCTGTATGTGTTTCAATCCACGCCCCCGCATGGGGGGCGACTCAACACATCCTTGAAGGAGGAGCCGATAGATTTGTTTCAATCCACGCCCCCGCATGGGGGGCGACAGGGTGACTTGTGAAAGGAGGAATAAAATGGATGAGTTTCAATCCACGCCCCCGCATGGGGGGCGACAACAAACTAATCATGTCAAATTTACTAATGGTGCTGTTTCAATCCACGCCCCCGCATGGGGGGCGACGTTACTGCGAGTTCTACTAAGCACCATATCAATGTTTCAATCCACGCCCCCGCATGGGGGGCGACAAGGAAAAGGGGGAGCTATATTCTATGAGCTTGCAGTTTCAATCCACGCCCCCGCATGGGGGGCGACTATGATATATATCCCTGGAGCAAGCATAGGCAGGGGTTTCAATCCACGCCCCCGCATGGGGGGCGACTATGATATATATCCCTGGAGCAAGCATAGGCAGGGGTTTCAATCCACGCCCCCGCATGGGGGGCGACTTTGCCAGCACTCTAGTATGTTTACTTGGGAGGGGTTTCAATCCACGCCCCCGCATGGGGGGCGACTTTGCCAGCACTCTAGTAT
>CAYZIS010000011.1:629-2487 GCA_964478545.1 uncultured Thermodesulfobacteriota bacterium | reverse complement strand
GTTTACTTGGGAGGGGTTTCAATCCACGCCCCCGCATGGGGGGCGACTATAGATATCGACGTGGAAAAGGAAGACCTACCGGGTTTCAATCCACGCCCCCGCATGGGGGGCGACTTCATTTTGCAAACATCCCCCATGGTATAGTTAGTTTCAATCCACGCCCCCGCATGGGGGGCGACAGTATCAAAAACAAAAGAGGCATCCCAATTACTTGTTTCAATCCACGCCCCCGCATGGGGGGCGACGTACATAAAAGTATTAAGCGGCCTTGGGGGTACGTTTCAATCCACGCCCCCGCATGGGGGGCGACCTGATCCGTCACAGATCATCGCTATGCTGCAGGATAGTTTCAATCCACGCCCCCGCATGGGGGGCGACACGAGAGCTTGCGGCCGAAACACTTGAAGAGATTGGTTTCAATCCACGCCCCCGCATGGGGGGCGACTATCTATGATGTTAACGATATGATAAACTCGTATGTTTCAATCCACGCCCCCGCATGGGGGGCGACCCGGCAATGCCGCCAAGAACAAGCTGGTTATTATGTTTCAATCCACGCCCCCGCATGGGGGGCGACCTGCCGTTACCAGCCGGTTCAGTGCTGCAAACGGTTTCAATCCACGCCCCCGCATGGGGGGCGACAGCCGTTGCTGTCCGTTCGTGCCAGGGTTCGACAGTTTCAATCCACGCCCCCGCATGGGGGGCGACCCAGGCCCTCATTGGCATCGGCGGCATCATCCACCGTTTCAATCCACGCCCCCGCATGGGGGGCGACGCCATTGACATGCCCTCCCCTTTAGACCCACCGGAAAGTTTCAATCCACGCCCCCGCATGGGGGGCGACGTTAACTATTACGTTATGCGGTTCTGGTATCCCTAGTTTCAATCCACGCCCCCGCATGGGGGGCGACCCCCAATTTTCTGTATGCCATTGTATTATTGGGTGTTTCAATCCACGCCCCCGCATGGGGGGCGACCCGCTGCAACTATCTACAATATCTTTATATGTAGTTTCAATCCACGCCCCCGCATGGGGGGCGACACATCCATGTTTTTATTGATTTCCAGGGTAGATTCGTTTCAATCCACGCCCCCGCATGGGGGGCGACACGGTTTTCATGATTACCCCCGGAGATTATTTGTTGTTTCAATCCACGCCCCCGCATGGGGGGCGACCAGATCAGAGATCATGCCAATGCTGCTATCACCGAGTTTCAATCCACGCCCCCGCATGGGGGGCGACCGGGTCTGACCGGGTCGCTCCTGACGGAACAAGTGTTTCAATCCACGCCCCCGCATGGGGGGCGACCCTTCGCCAAACTCCCGCAGAGCCTTGACAAAACTGTTTCAATCCACGCCCCCGCATGGGGGGCGACATATTTTTGAAGGCACTAAAGCGGATGATCTGCCGGTTTCAATCCACGCCCCCGCATGGGGGGCGACGCGGTCGGGACCATTGATTTTTCCTGGTACGCTGTTTCAATCCACGCCCCCGCATGGGGGGCGACCCTTCGCCAAACTCCCGCAGAGCCTTGACAAAACTGTTTCAATCCACGCCCCCGCATGGGGGGCGACTAATGGGGTTTTGTGGTTATCTGTTGATAATGTGTTTCAATCCACGCCCCCGCATGGGGGGCGACGCCGCTGGAAGGCCAGGTGATTACCTGGGAAGGTGTTTCAATCCACGCCCCCGCATGGGGGGCGACGGTCGACCTTATGTTATGGGTAATTGCACCATTGTTTCAATCCACGCCCCCGCATGGGGGGCGACGTGTACGTGCGCAAATCTCAATCCCTCCCTTATGTTTCAATCCACGCCCCCGCATGGGGGGCGACGTGTACGTGCGCAAATCTCAAT
>CAYZIS010000011.1:0-529 GCA_964478545.1 uncultured Thermodesulfobacteriota bacterium | reverse complement strand
CCCTCCCTTATGTTTCAATCCACGCCCCCGCATGGGGGGCGACGGAATAAACAAGTATCCAGGAACAAAATACAAATGTTTCAATCCACGCCCCCGCATGGGGGGCGACTGGACTGTCCCCTCTGTAGAGGGTCCACTTTTTAGTTTCAATCCACGCCCCCGCATGGGGGGCGACTTATCGATTATTAATAATGAGGCTTCAAGCTATTGTTTCAATCCACGCCCCCGCATGGGGGGCGACGATCCTGCTAGTGTGATGGGTTCAAAGTTGAGCAAGTTTCAATCCACGCCCCCGCATGGGGGGCGACTTGGCAACCCTCTAGCATTGCTTCCCTTAGCGGTGTTTCAATCCACGCCCCCGCATGGGGGGCGACGCATGACCGATGGATATCCGTCCGAGCTTGAGTATGTTTCAATCCACGCCCCCGCATGGGGGGCGACATCAATAAGACACAAAAAAACCGCTTGCTAATTGTTTCAATCCACGCCCCCGCATGGGGGGCGACAAAGCGGACAATGCTGTGTACAC
>CAYZIS010000010.1:0-82288 GCA_964478545.1 uncultured Thermodesulfobacteriota bacterium | reverse complement strand
GGTCAATTTCTGTGCTCCATTTGCCGGAAAAAACAACGGGCTACCCTCACGATGTCGTGCCGGAAGTAACTTCAATTGGACATCCTGCAAAAGTTTTCTTATATCGAAATTTCAGTAATTTTTAAATGTAATGATTTTTTTCAGATAATGGTGTTTTTTTGTTGACTTTTTCTTGCAACTTAATTACAAGATAACAACTGATTTGTCTACGGCTCATTAAAGCGGCATGTTGTTATGACGTTTTGTACCGATGCAGACTGATTCAGAGTAACCTAAGTAGGAGGACAGGAAATTGGCAGAAGGAACAGTAAAATGGTTTAACGACCAAAAAGGGTATGGTTTTATTGAGCAGGACAGTGGTGAGGATATTTTCGTACATCATTCAGCTATTGAAGGGACGGGGTTTAAATCCCTTTCTGAAGGTGATCGTGTATCTTTTGATGTCGGTCAGGGGCAAAAAGGTCCGGCAGCTGAGAACGTCAAAAAACTATAAATAGTCAATTTTGCATAAGAAGGCATCTCGTCTTTAACGGGCGGGATGCCTTTTTTTTTGCATGAAAAATATCTTTATTCTGTAGAGAAAAAATGTCGTCAGAAATAATCAGAAAATTCCAGGAAAAAATCTTTCTCTTTTATCGCTGCCAGGGACGTGATCTTCCCTGGCGGCGAACCACTGATCCCTATCGGATTCTGGTGGCGGAAATCATGCTGCAGCAGACTCAGGTTGAAAGGGTTATTCCTTTCTATAAACGCTGGTTGGCCCGATGGGGAACGGTGGAGGAATTGGCCGGGGCAACCTTGAAAGAGGTTCTTTCCCAGTGGATGGGGCTGGGTTACAATAACCGCGCTAAGCGTTTACTGGAAGCTGTCAAAAAAATTACGGCTGATTATGGTGGCGATGTGCTGCCAGCTTGTCAGGATTATAAAAATCTTCCGGGAGTTGGAGAGTATACCTCCAAAGCGGTGCGTATTTTTGCCGCCAATGAAAATCTGGCTACAGTTGACACTAATATCCGCCGCATATTGATAGCCGAATTCGCCCTTGTAAATCCTTCGTTGGCTGAAATCCGCGAGCTGGCGGAACGCTGTCTGCCAGCAGCTAGAAGCCGGGATTGGCATAACGCCCTGATGGATTATGGGGCTCTTTTTCTTACGGCGGCAAAAAGTGGTATTCGACCAGCGTCCAGACAGAGTCCTTTCCCTGGATCAGTGCGCCAACTACGGGCGGAAATTTTAAGAGAATTACTTAAAAGAGCTAAAATCCCCTTGCAAACCTATGAGAACGACGACCGTTTTCTCAAAGCTCTAAAAGGTTTGGAAAAGGAAGGCCTGTGCCGGATTGAGGGGCAATATTTGCTGATTCCATAGCCTCGCATGGTTTTTTTCATGATAATTTCTCCTTTTCTTCTGTGGTTTGTTATGACGAATGGCGGCAATGATCCCACAGTTTCCATCTCCACATTGGTCAGTGCTAAACGAAAAACTTGGCTATTACAAGCTTTTAAAATACTTTCAGATTTCCAGTTTTTCAAACAGGATGAACAGTAATAGCAGGGCAACAATAAAAATGGGGATAATTAGCCATGGAGAAAGCCCCAGAACTCCGGGTAGGGTTATTTTACCCAGGCTTCCCCACGTCAGGACTGTGCTTTTCATCAGAGGGTACATCTCCGCATAGATTGATGCTCCGACCAGCATGCCGAGGATTGCCCAAAGCGCATGCCAGCGGCCTTCACCCAAGGCTCCTACCGAGGTTCCGGGGCAGTATCCCATAACTGCCCAGCCAGCTCCGAAGAGAGAACCGCCGATGAGATTGGCTCCTACGTGGGTGGCCTTGATTTTTAGAGAGACCAGTCCGAAACTGGCCAGAAGGTTGATGCCGACGGACCCGACGATGATGGCAGAGAACATGAATTTGAGGATAGTCATGTCTGTAAGCAGCATGGCTCCTACCTGTTTTTCAAAACGCAGCACTCTTCCCTGCTGGAGCAGGATGCCAAAAAGGATGCCGGTGAATAATCCAAGGGTTATTTCATTCATGACTTTCCTCCTTTTCCCGACCGGTAAACCAGGTGAGCGACCACAACGCCGATGCCGAAAAAACCTGCCATGGAGAGAAACCCGCTGACGGAAAGCTGCATCAGGCCGCTGAGCCCGTGGCCACTGGGACAACCGCCTGCGAGCCGGGCGCCGAACATGGCCACAATTCCCCCCAGAAAGGCCCCAATGGCTCGGGTGGAGACTTTGTTGCCGAAACGTTGCTTCCAGATGGGCGGCACAGATTCAATTTTGAAGCTTCGATCACTCATTGAGGCGGCAAAAGATCCGAGCAGGATGCCGATGACAAACATGAACTGCCAGTCCACCTTGACTTTTTTGGCCCGGTAATAGCTGTTGTCGGCAACATGTCGGTCACTGATATTTTTTTCTATCAAGCCGGCAGCCCTGACGAAGGTTGTTGATGCCCCCAGGTATTTAGGCTTTCCCAGGGTCTGGGTGGATACCAGGACCGAAAGGGTTGCCAGCAGACCCACCAGAGCACCGGTTACGTATGGTCGCCATGATTTTGGCATTTTCATGCTATTCCTCCTTGTTCTTTCAATGAATCAGCGGTTTTTGACCGCCTGGGAAATGGCCGTTTCACCTGCTTACTGGTTTATGTCCTGGCAAAAGTTTTAATTTCCAGACAGTTCTTCATCATTATCCAGATATTGATTATAAAATTGTTTCGCGGTTCTGCCGCTACGTGCGGCTCTGCTTATGGAAAAAAGCCTTGCCGCTTCGTGAAGTTGTTCACGGTTGCCTCCATAATGCGGGAAATAACTGTCGATGATTTGCAAATAGTGCTGTAGGTTGGTTTGGTGAAAAGAGATCCAGAGACCGAATCGATCTGAAAGGGAAATTCGTTCTTCAATCGCATCCGCGTAATGTAGCTCCCCATCAACCAGCCTGCTGTCCAAATTGTCTTGCAGGTATTCGGGCAGCAGGTGGCGACGATTTGAGGTGGCATAAATCAGTACATTTTCCGGGGGCTGTTCGATACTGCCTTCAAGGACGCTCTTCAGGGGTACGTAGGAATTGTCATTTTCTTCAAAAGAGAAATCATCCAGAAAGATAATAAATCGATAGGTAAGGTTGCGAATTTCATCAACGATCTCCGGCATAATAGTCAGATCATCTTTGTAGATTTCGATCAGCCGCAATCCCTGAGGATGGGAATGGTTCAATATGGCCTTGATCAAAGAAGATTTTCCTGTTCCACATGCACCCCAGAGCAGCGCATTGTTGGCGGGTTGCTGCTGGATAAAACGGTTCGTGTTTTCAATAAGCTGCTTTTTCTGACGCTCGATACCAATTAAAGAATCCAGGGTGACCGGATCAATGACCTGAACCGGATGTAGATGCTTCTTGTAAGGGCGCCAGATGGCCGCATAAGTATCTTGCCAGTTTATCTTCATGGTGGCGTCCTGAAGTTTGTGGCATCCGGGGATTAATAGATGTCTTTTAAAATATTAGAGAATCAGTGATTTGACATATTCCGCTATTAGCATATTTTTCAGGAGTAAACAATATTTCCGTCATTTGTTATGCCATTAATTCCTCAGATCAAAGGCTTCGTTTCAAGTTGATGGTTTGGGAGGGGGTAAATTTGTTTGCGCTAAAGAAATGTATCAGTTTGGAATCATTCCAGTCGATCAGGGTATTTATCTTCTGGACGCTGATTGTTTTCAAGTGATTCATAAATTCAGTATTTGCCTATACCCTTATACTGGTAGCCTGGATCAACACCGATGGCATCCAGTTCTGCTCCTTATAATCATTTGTTTTTATCACATGAATAAAAATTCGGATAAAGCTTTTTGGCACATTCTGGACAGATGCCATGGCTGAAGGGAGCCAGGTAAAACAGCAAGATAATCGGGCGTGCCTCTGGTAGCCAGTAGAGCGAAAAAAGACCCCAAAAGGCAGCATAGACAATCTGTTCCCGCGTTAACGATGGTTCTGAAAAGCGTCAATTGGCATTTGAGGTTTTTTGAGCTTAGTCCTGGCAACCTGGCCATTCAGGCTATTCAGTCAACACGTGCTGAGAGTTCAATGCATGTGTATAACCTTCAACAATGCTTCGTTCAATTTTTGCAGGGAAAATGGTTTTTCAATAAATCCCTCGGCACCGGCATTTAATGCCTTCTGGGCCGTCCACTCCAATGCCGAGCCACTGCAGATGAGCACTTTCATCACCGGGCGAGCTTCGATCAACTTCAGGTAGAGAATATCAGCAGTGATGTCCGGCAGGTGGACATCCATCATGACCAGATCAATAGTTCCGTGGTAGTCCTTCAACAGATGCAAGGCTTCCCGCCCGTTTTTGACGGTTAAGACGTCATAGCCCAACGTTTCCAACAGCCTTTTTTCCACCACATGGAGCGTTTCTTCATCCTCAATCAGCAAAATGGTCAATTTCTCAGCTGGTTCAGCGGTTTTGGCAATTGCCGCCGGTCCCGGGAGAAACAGGGGAAGATAGACCTCCACCAGGGTGCCCTTCCCCGGTTTTGAATCAACAGATATATAGCCGCCATTATTTTTGACGATACCATACACAGCTGCCATCCCCAGCCCCCGGCCGGCAAATTTGGTGGAATAAAAAGGTTCAAAAATTTTTCCAAGTGTTTCTTCATCCATGCCGCATCCGTTGTCCTTTACGGAAAAACAAACGTAGGACCCATATTCGGAGCCGGGGTGGCTGCGGATAAATTCTTCAGTCAATTTCTGCTCACTGCAGGAGATTTCAATTCTACCCTGATCAGTCACTGCCTCGATGGCGTTGGTGGTGATGGCGTTAAAGAGCATCCGCAACTGGTTGCTGTCGGTCATGATCAGGCTTTCCCGGCAATCCAGGTTGCTTACCACTTCAAAGTTCCGGTCAACGCCGCAGCGTACCTCCTGAATTGTTTGTTTGATAAACTGCTGCAGGTTGATTTTTTTTATCTCGTATCTCCCCCCGCGAGCGTAGGCTAGCAGCTGTTTTGTCAGGTCTGTCATCCGTAAGGCGGCTTTCTCGAGTGTCTGCACACAGCTTTCTATGTTATGGCTGGAGGGGTTTATTTTTAGCAGTTCAATATTGCCGATGACAACGGTCAGGGCGTTATTGAAATCGTGGGCCACCCCACCGGCCAATGTGGCAATGGCTTCCATCTTGCGGGCCTGCATCAGCTTGGCCTGTAACGTAACTTTCGCCGTTTCAGCTTTTTTCTGTTCCGTTATATCGCGATTGCTGCTCCTGATACCCAGGAATTTCCTGTCTTCAGCATAGACCTGCCGGCAGACATGGCTTATCCAGCGTTCTTCACCTGATTTAGTGATAAGACGAAATCTCAAAGGACTTACTTTACCACCATCCAATTGCCGGTGCTGGTAATTGATAAAACCATTCCGGTCATCAGGATGGATGATTCTCAGCATAAGACCGGGATCATCGTGAAATTCCTTTGTCGTGTACCCGGTAATGCGTTCCGCTGAAGGGGAGACATAAATAAACTTATTGTCAGGGTCAGTCCAGTATTCCCAGTCAAAGGTAAAGTCTGCCACTGTGCGGAATTTTTCCTCACTTTTCCTCAGAGCTTCTTTCGCTCGATGCTGCTCAGTGACATCACGAGCGATATGCAGAATTTTTTCAATTTCCCCATTGTCATCAAAGAGAGGGGAGATGAAAACCATGTAAACCTTCCCAAAAACTTCAATCGCCATGGTGGCAGATTGGGGCTTTTTAGTGGAGATCAGGGCTTGAAAGGGGCAATTTTGGGGAGGCCGCTGCTGGCCATGGAAGACTTCATAGCAATGACGGCCGATCAGTTCTTCAGCTGAAAGACCGGTTATTTCTATCGTTTTCTCATTAACTTCAAGAATGCGCTGTTGAAGGTCGAGAATCATTGCCGGAGAATCGATAGCATTGAAAATGGCGTGCCAATCCATGGTTTACCTCTCAATGACTGGGTTAATATCCGTTTATATTGTGTGCTAGGTGGACACCTCTAGCTTATGGCTATCGCTATTGTTATCATTGAAAAAAATAGTCACCACACTGTTTCAAAGTAGTTTGACCTTCTATAGCAGAAGCAGATGCAGAATTTTCTCATCTCAGCCCCTTACCTATCTGGCAGTCCTGATTTCAACCACGCATGGGTTTCTGCATATAATATACAATAGTATTCAAGTCAAGCGTCAGCGGGGCTACCTGCCTTTGGCAACCTTAACCTTCCTGCCAGTCAGAAAACCTAACCTTCATAGTAAAAACCTTATAACTAAAATGGTATTACATATTAGTTCCCTGGCATCGGCTTGTTTTGCTCTGTACAAATCCCATCTGAGTTGCAAGCTTAGCCAAAAATCTTCTGACATTCCAAAAAATATTGCCAGGCGTAGGGCGGTGCTGGGCGAAACTTCCCGCCTTTTATTGACTATTTCATTGACTCGCTGGTAAGGGACATGAGTAGCTCTTGATAATTCTCTTTGGGTTATGCCCATGGGAAGCAAAAACTTTTCAAGCAGTATTTCTCCCGGGTGTGTCGGTTTCCTATGTGTTGGTATCCGAACCATAATATTACCTGTTTATCTTCAGTGATAATCCGTTATTTCTACTTGTCTTGGATTTCCATCGGACCATTCAAAGCAGATCCTGTATTGTTCATTGATGCGTATACTGCATTCCCCTTTTCTATTTCCCGATAATGATTCCAACTTATTTCCGGGTGGGATGTGTAGCTCCGCCAAATCTTTGATTGAATCAAGTTGATCTAATTTCCCTGAGGCTATTTTCCAAAGAACTCGAGGACAAGTTTTCCTGGCTTCTTTGGTGTTTTTACCATTAAAAATATTTTCGGTTCCAATGTTACATTTTCACACTGCTATGAATAATGCAGTTTCAGACCGTCGGTGACACTAGATTGTAATTCAGCCATTTTACCAGTTCAGACGTCATGATTGGTACCTCCATGGCTGCAGGCGGTGTGTAAATAATCTCTTTGGTTGCAGAATTAACAATATAGTTTTGGATTTTTCGGTATTCTCCAGGAGCCGTTTTACTACCTCGAACTTTTTTCACCAGTCGATGATGGATTTCACGGATCATGCTTTCAGTAATGGGGTCGCCACTATCCAGGCATTCAGAGACGAACTCAAAAGCCGAACGGTAATTCAGCAGTTCCCGCGCATCGTTAAGATCGGCCTCTGGTACAACTTCACCTTTCCACAAACGTTCAGCTTGCTCTAAACTTAAATTGGTTCCTTCGATATGGGTAGTATGATGTGTTTCAAGGATTAATGCCTGGTTACCCATGTTCCGTATCCAGCATCAGAGAGTTTTGCCGCTTCCAAAAATCCCCGTGCCCGTTCAATTTGGGTGATGGCAGCAGTCATATTGTTAGTGATTGTAAAAAGTGGATGAAACTGCGTGTTTATGTCAAAGCCTTTCCCACCCTGGTTTTATTGATTGCACCCAAGCTGATATAAATTTCCAAATATCACGCATTTTGTTATGCAGTACATCAATTTCTGCTTTACACTGTTTCAATCCGTTCCATCTCTGCCTGGGTTGTGATCCCCAGCAGATTTTTCAGAACCTGACCATTTGAGCCTGGCTCAGATTGATCTTCGATCAGCCCGGAAGTTGAGTATCGTCCTTCTTTGTTCATTTATTTTCGACAACCAATTATCTTCATTTTATCCCCTCGCGACAATCCTTTGATTTCCAACTCGCGTCTGGTGGCTTCGCTGCGATTTTCTGCCTGCTCTTGGTAAACCAACTCTACTGGTAGTCGTGACCTGGTATACTTTGATCCCTGGCCACTGGAATGGGATTTAATTCTCTTGCCCAGGTTGTTGGTGATGCCGGTATAAAGTGTATTATCACTGCAGCGTAAAATGTAAACGGACCAAGTTTTCATGTGGTCTCATGGCTAAGGTTGAAAAACTTACAGAGCTTATCTTATGCTCAGGCCGCAAACAATGGGGATCACCGTATTAATTATGTAGTAAGTTCTTTGGTCAAATTGTGTTTTCTTTTAGCCCTATTTCTTCAGCTACTTCTCGCATCCCCATTATGGTATCTTCAATAAGTTCCCCAATCTCTACACCCAGCATCTCAGCGCCTTTCTGGATGATAGATCTGTCTACGCCGGCAGCGAACGAAGGTGATTTCCATTTTTTTTTAACGGATTTTACGGTCATATCCATGACACTCTTTGATGGCCTAACCATGGCATTGGCCGCGATAAGTCCCGTTAATTCATCGATGGCATAAAGTGTTTTCTCCAAGGTGTTTTCAGGCTCAACATCTGAGCATATTCCCCATCCGTGGGCAACGACGGCCCGGATATATTCTTTTGGCCAGCCATGTTTTTCAAGGATTTCTTTTGTCTTGGTACAATGCTGATCTGGATATCTTTCGTAATCAAGATCATGAATAAGGCCTATTATTCCCCACTTATCTTCATCCTCTTTATTTTTCCTGGCGAGATAACGCATAACTCCCTCTACAGCATAGGCATGTTTGCACAGGCTGTCACTTTTGTTATATTCATGAAGAAGTTTTAGCGCCTCATCACGGGTTGGAATTTTATCTTTCATGCTGTTTCCCTCTCCTGGTATTGTCAAGCTTCAGTATAATGTATCGTGTTCAGTGATTTTTTAATCTTCGTCCGCAGTATTACTGATCGCTGAGTTTCCCCTCGAAAAACCTTCAATGGCCGAAATCCGTAAACTGGCTGAGCTTTGTTACTCCGTGTCGGCAGTAGCCGTAAGTTGTACAATTGTAAAGTTTTGAAGATGATAACCGCTTCCCTTAAAGGGGCCAGGTCATCATTGATTTTGCAGATATTGTCACTGGCGCATCCCAGGCAGGCGATGCAGCCGGAAATCTGCCGGCCGGCAAGGGAAATTAGGTTATAGTCGCAGCCGGTATTTTCCAGAACAGTTTTTACCAGGTGGTACACACCGGATTGTTCATTGTTCCTCGGGCTGCCGGATATGCCCAGTATTTTCACTGATGGTTTCCTGTATTCTTGTCAGTCAGCTATAAAAAATTTACTTATTGACGTGAAATGAGGTGTGTCCCACACAGTATGGTTTCCTAAATATCAAGCAAAACATTCAGAATGTAATAACTTTATAACCTTCTTCAATATAGGCTGACATCGATGGATGTCCAGACATTTCTCCAATCAGAGAAACACCTTCGGCTTCAACCGCTGATGCAACTCCGAGTTTAGTCGAACAGGCCCGACAAGCACCAACAATCAAACCCTGCTCTTTAGCTTTAAGATAAAGTTGGTTGAGAAAATGACCCGGAGCTGCCATTTCAGGCACTAATTTAACCGCATCACCCTCGATAATAATTTTCCCCTCCATACCCTTGGCCGCCATATCGAGACCATTCAGAAGAACATGGACAAAACAGATAGGGTCACCGCGAAAAGCAAATATAACCATTTTAGTCATTGTCATCTCCATTTTGTTGTGATCGTAACTTAAAATTTAAAAATCATCCTGAAACATATTGTTTAGATTCAAGTTGTAAGTGCAGCAGTTAAAAAAGTTTTGTTTTTTTTGACGCAGCGTCCATCTTCGTTCGGCTTGGCGTTTACAAAAAAAGACAGCCGAATTGCTCTCAAGTAGCAACTTGAGGCCTCTCAACAATAATTAGAGCTTATTGCTATTCTCAAGGTGTCAAAAGAGTGGGTAGCTCAATTCTTTAACGCATGCTGTTTTCTTCGTACATAGATCTTTTTCTTTACTCGCGCAACCAAATCATGATCTTCATCTCTTATTTCTACTATAAAGTTTGAAAAATATTTTTCTCCATTAATGGTATTATTCCTTTTTACCCCTTTAAGGCTGGAATCAAAGGCTTCCTGCAAAATATTTTCGGCATTGTCCTCACCGGGGAATACAGTGGTCATACCGGTAACCCGATGGCTGTATTCACTGCATTTTTCAGCCATATACTGATTCAGTTGTCTCGCAATCCCCGGCTTATGGGCATATTGCAGTGCAATGATATGCTTTACGCCATGTGAGAGCAAAAACTCAAATATCTCGGTGGAGGTTAACTGATATCTGATCTGCCAGGCATTTCTATCAAACCATTTCCGGATTGCAGAAAAAATGCTGCCCGGAAAAATATGGACATGGGCATCAATTACGGGAGGCAGGCCAGTAGGAACAGTTGAACCCTCCTGATCATTCATTGACGGTATCTTTGATTTCAACATTGTAGCACCAATCTGCTCTTTTTAAACATCATAAGCCAGATAACGACCGATATAACCCTTCGGTACCTTACAGCAAAGTTTTTTGGCAGCCGACTGTAATGGCCTTGTCAGCTACGTTTAACGGTAAATACCAACCTAAGTTGCCAACCACGCTTCTGCCGCCGATTTCTGGTCTCTATTAAAAGCCTTGATTTCCAGGTCTGGGTACAATAATCCCTCAAATTCGCTTACTTTCTTTAACCAGGTCTTGTCAGTCAATACCGCTGCGCGGTCAAATTTTTTCATAAGCCCAAACATCGCGGGAAGCCGGGAAAATTCAATTCCAATTGCAGCAAGTGACGGAAGATGGAAGTCGATAATATTATACAGCATTTTGCCATTTTCAATATGCTGTGATTTGCTGACAAATTCGTCTAAGGCAATTTTCATATCTTCGGCATTCAGCTTTCCACTCAACTCAATATCTAAACGATTTGCGCCATGTGGGATTATTTTAAACATAAAACCTCCTGTTTACAGGTAACTTGGACAGCTACGCCTTTATGAGGAGCCTGCCGGGTTATTTACAGGCTTTCAAAGATTGCCTTCTTTTTTTGTTCCGCGTGTGGAGAGGGTTTTTTGCACCATCAGACGAAACAAAGATTCCAGTCCCCGCTGCACGTCAATCGACTCGATGATGCCAAAAGCTCTTGCTATGGCTTCGAATGTTGATAATCCATAGGGGTGAACCTCTTTTCGAATTTTCCATTCGCTTTTGGGCCCATCCGGCAGTCGAACCATTTCAGCGTGTTTTATGCCGGGAAGTCTTTTTCCCATTCGAGCTGATTGGCTCCAGGTTCCATCAGGAACGACTAAGGATACAGCTCGGTCGTCTTGTCCCAGAAATGAACGACTTAAAACAGGTACCCCTTTTCCGGGATAGAGTATCAGCGTTCTGCGATTAGCGACATGAAGATCGGTGAAATCCAAGATCTCATGGGGGTTGCCTTGAATCCGCAATTCACTGTTTGGCAAGGCTGCCAGCGCAAGAGGCCCCGTGGAGGTTGGTTTGCCATGTTCCCGACGATGCATCACCAGGATAAGACGTGTTTCCAAAGCATACTTGGGGATGAACTTGCAAATGCATAGATGACTATGCATCCGACATCGTGAGCAACGTATACTTCGTTTAGATCGAATTCCCACATTTCATCCTTATGAAGGGAAGTCCAAAGACATATGAAACGGGACGGTACAAGAAGTAGGTGTGTACTGCCGAATTATAAGGGCATCATTTTGAGGAATTAAGTTTCACGCTTTTTCAGTGCGTAAATTTGAAGTCCAGAATGTTTACCCATAATATCTTACCGCCAGTCATGACCAAAAAATAGTAATTTGAGAAAAACCAATAAAAACAACTACTTGTGTTGATGTTGCTGGCCTGTAAGAGGTTGATATTATTGAGCTTTTTTGGGTCATTCCTTGCTTGATATTAGGGAAAATCATTTAATCCCAGTGAGTTAACGTGATAACGAGGCCAGGTTATGCTATGTTTTGTCAACCAAAAAAAACACACAAACGGAGACCTCACTATTTTCATATTACACTCTTTGCTCAAAGATTTCAAAAAAGATTTTGCTCATTCCCGTAAAGCTATCCGTAAACTTAATCGTAAAAACCTTATGATTTAAAATACTATTGTATGTCTGAAGATTTTTTACAACATTTTCTAAATTTGCAAGGAAAAATGTTAGAAAAGGTGCAACAATAATTGGTGATGTCAGGGAGACAATGGTTCCCAATGCAGGTGAAATGCATGTAAATTGAGTGATTGATAGGGGGTTTTAGTGTGGTTTAGGGACAAAAACTTATCCGCAGAGGATGCGGGTACAAGCTGGGCATGTGTTCTAAACTATTGATAAAACAACAAATCCGGCAGGTTATGCCGGATTTATATTTGGTGGAGGTGGCGGGAATCGAACCCGCGTGCTATGTTAAAAACAGCTGTAATAACGGTTACTTGAAAAAGTTGGAACTGTTCACCATGTGAAATGCAGGTGGCGTTGAATAGACGTTCATTGCATGTAAATCCCAGTTTTTTAGTCTTGATAATTAAGTTCAAATTTTCATGTTAATCGTCCGCCAAATAGAACCGCCACTTGCAATGCATATCTTCAGGATGAGGATCCGGTGGCGCGAAGATGCACTCTGTCTGAATACGTTCGTCTATTACACGGGCGAAATTAACAAATTCACCCCTGTGCATCTCTTTACAATTATATTCAGGAAGCCCCCTTTTTGTTCGTGCCGCCTGGGTTGGACACGAAGGAACGGAAATAATCACTTGCCTGGCCTCTTTTTTGATCTGATATCCAACCAGAATGCACCACGGGAAATACTCCAACGCTTTAACAAAACCGTCAAGACCACTTTCCCGGATATTAAACCGTTTTACCAAATCTTTGGCGGCCATGGCCGACGCCTTTGCCCACACCTTTTCGTTTAGTTGATCAGCCATTGAATCATCAAATTGTTCGGACACGTTTAGATACCAAAAAGCATCTACTACGCGATAATGCCACAGAAGAAACCGAATGTATTGGCGTAAAGCAGGTGCTTCCATCTTGTCAAACAACTCAAATTCCATATGGTTTATCTCCTGACAATTGATTCTGTCCATCAATGGACACTAAGGGATGTATAATGACTGTCAAACAAAATTCCATTTTCTTCGTTTTATTTCCATAGTCGTTACCAGATTTATACCTCAACTACATCTTGCAAAAACTGTACGGGAAGATCTTAGGTTTTTCACCCCAGGACTTTTTCTTCCTGAATAGCATATGCTAGATCCAACCGTTCTTCCCAGCTGCGAAATAAATCCGGCTGCTCTAGATCAGTGATTTTTAACAGCCTTTCTTTTGTTTCTTCATGATCTTCGATTTTGTCGGCTTCCAGAATATGGCTGATCCTTATCCCAGCAGGAAGATGACGGCAAATCAGGAGAAACCTGTGGCAGTTAAGCGGATCCTTCTCGGCACACATGACAGCTATGCGATGTCTTTGCAATCCGTTCTTGATTCTTTCCAGTCCTTTTTTGAATTTCTCGTTTTCGGCAATGGCTTGAAAAAGGCTCCTGGTTGGACTGTCGCCTTCCCGGTTGGAGATCGATACTCCGCACTGATCGCCCAGGGGTACATATGCGATATCATTCTTTAGGAGAAAGTATTTGAGGGGTTCCTGGGTGAATTCAGGTTTGAAAGAACTGTACGGCCTTGCCCGGACATCAGCCAGGGCGGTGATCCGATGGATCTTTAGTGCGTCAAGAAAAGATTCTTTGGTGTGCGCGGCGTACCCGATGGTGAAAAGTTCGTTCAATTTATTTTTAGTTAGCTCCCCTCACTTTTGCTGTGGGGCATAATATTTCTGCTTGGGACTGGTGGGGCTATCAGGAATGGTTTGCTTGAGTAAATCCTGATCCAGTAATGGCTGAAGGATGTCAGAACGGAAATGCTCCCTGTGTTTTAGCCCTAAAAATTCTTGCATTTCTTTCCGGCTTTTAGGCTCGGAACAGAATGCCAGTAACTTTTTAACTTGCTCGGTAACTTGCTCGGTAACTTGCTCGGCAGCCTGTTTGCCAAGTGGGACAGAGAGAAAGCAGTTCCTATGTTGCAATACTTGTCGCAAAATGTCGCGATCTTAAAATATGCATTTCAATGATTTTTGTGGTATATTTGATTATGAAAAATAAAATTAGCCACACAAATCAATATCTGAAAAACCCCATAAAACGTCAGGTCGCGGTGGCAACTTCAGTATGTTCTTCCTCTGCTATTGAAGGAATTGCCGCACAGGAAATCATTGCTGACATTGTATTGAAAAAGAGCAGCGGTTCTACTTCCCATGATATTGCCAAGAACAAGCATACCCCTGACAAATTAGTCGATCAAGTCAAAAGATAAATGATGATCCCTGCCGGCCCAGGTACTTTTAAACATCCTGTTCCAAAATTTGCCCATTTTCACTAAGCCAGGATTTTGCTTTTTCCATTTTAGGGATTTGGGCGCGTAAAATGTTCCAGAATGTAGAAGTATGATTTGCTTCTATAAGATGTGCAAGCTCATGCACAATGACATAGTCGATGACGAACATTGGTGCCTTGATCAATCGCCAGTTCAGGTTAATATTGTCCCTTAACGTACAAGATCCCCAGCGATAGCGGTTGTCAACAATTTTTGCCTTCTTGAATTCCACTCCAAGCTCTTGGGCATGTTTTGATACCCTGGGCAGGATTTTCTCTTTCGCCCGGACTATATACCATTCGCGCATTGCCCCCTTTTTTCGTGATGCATACGACAACGGGATCATAAACCGCTGGACAAACCTGATCTCATTCAAACCGCTTTTAATTATTTCGATCTGATATTGCCTTCCCAGATATAAAGCTGACTCACCATTGACAAGTTCTTTGCCAGGCGGGTGGGGCAGGTCTTGGTATTTCTGATGATGATTAACTTTCTCATAGATCCACCGTCGCTTTGCCTCCACTACCTGGTTGATAACCTCATCTGATGTATGTTGTGGTGCATGCACAACGATACTTCGGTCTCGTTCAACCGTGATGGTCAGTTTCTTTCGTTTTTCAGATCTTATGACGGTATATTCGGAGTCCATCAGCTTCTATCTTGCAAAAAGAATAATGTCATTATTTTTTTCCGCAATTTCCATGATCCGGCTGACAATTCACTTTCGGGTTTTAATCAGGCTGGGGATTGCTGAAAATTCCGGTGCCAGTAGACTTTTTTGAATCTCCGCCTTCAGCTTGTTGCGGGCGGGAATGCTTTCCCAGAACCCAGTAAGTTTCAGCTCACGCTCAACGGCAAGGAACACCTTTTGCGTGAGGTTGACTAACAGGCCGATTTGCTCTTCCTCGTTCTTGCTACCGTAAGATTCAGCATCTTCGGCTGTTCCTGCAGCGCCAGCTCTTTCTCCAAATCCACTCATATCGAAGAGCTCCCGTTTGAACATGCGAAAAAACGGCATCTGCTTTTTCCGATTTAAGCCATAAGTTGGCTCCTTGCCGGCGTTCATGATTCTGGTTCGCAACTTCTCCAATTCTTCATATATTTTTTTCCAATTATGGTGGAAATCTTCGAAGATTTTTGCCAGTTCCTCAGCAAAAGAGGCCTGCAACTCAGGATCATCAAGCTCGACATCCAGATGGTGGCGAATGGCATGCTCAACTTCGGCCGCCTTGGTCTTTATCCGTTTTCGTTTGCCGACATCTTTCTCAAAATCTTTGTCAAGAATGGATATCGGGGCGACCTGGATATCAATCCCTTTGGACGCAAGATGCTTGTCCGTGATGGTCCTGAGCTTTGGTGGAATACCCTTCATGCTCAGCCGCTGGTCTCTAAAATGTTTCCCTGCCAGTACATTGACCTCAGTAAGAGCCTGGTAGGCATCCATGTAGTCGAGGGCTTGGCGAGACGGGAAGACCAGATTCAAACATTTGGTCAATTTCTTGAACGCCAGCATATAATCAAAGCGCAGATCTTCATCATAGAAAATATCAAAAAACGCATCGTGATCAGTCAAATCCGTCAGCCCGTGCTTTTTCAGCAGTGCCATAATTGCCTTGTGGCTGTCATCGAGTTCCCGCAATTCATCTTCGGGGAAACTCAGGGCGTCGATAACCTCTTTTTGCTCCCGCTCATCATAGGTGTCTATCGCCTTCTTGAGATGGTGCCCAATGCCGACGTAGTCCACCACAAAGCCCTTGTCCTTGTTTTCGCCACTCACCCGATTTACCCGGGCAATTGTCTGTAGTAGATTGTGGGCGACAACCACTTTGTCCAGATACATTACCTGCTCAACCGGAGCATCAAAGCCGGTCAGCAGCATATTGTTAACGATCAGAATGCCGACATTACCCTTGATGCCTTCTTCTTCATGCCCAAATCCCAATTTGAAGCTGGCTATGCTGGTTTTGTGCCTGGACTTGTCAGAGTACTCTTTTAAATGGGGTAGGTCGTTGTGCCCGCCAGAAATAATAACGTCAGTTTGCATTGTTTTCAGCTGGTCAAGGTCCAAATCCAGCGGATTGTTCCGTTCGAGATCAACAATCGCAGCGTTGAGAGCTCTGTCTATATGTTTTTTATACCGCACCGCCGTTTCGCGTGAGGTGGCTACCACCTGGGCTTTATAACCATTTGGGTAAACATGAGTCAGGTAATGGTCCACCATGTTCTGGGCTTTTGCCTTGATGGTCGGTTCTGCTTCCAGATAAGCATCTCGTGATCCGTAGCCGAGTATTTCCAATCGCTGCTTGAGGTTGTAATCGCTGAAGACATCTTCAAACATCGCGTCCATTCCTGCTTGATCTGGGACTTCAGCGTTGTGTGAACGGCCTTCATAGACAATTTCAAGCGTGACCCCGTCTTCGATTGACTGACGCATGGTGTATTTGTCGATATAATCACCGAAAACGCGCTCGGTTTTATCGATGGGGGTGCCCGTGTAAGCAATTTTTGCCGCGTTGGGAATTCCTTTATCGAGGTTGGCCCCCAGCAGTTTATATTGTGAACGGTGGGCTTCATCGGTCATGACCAGGATATTGGCGCTTTTGTTCAATTCCGGAAAGGTTTCGCTCAGATCAACTTCACGGAATTTATGGATCATGGCCATGATCAGATCCGAGGTGTCGGAGCGCAGTAGCGCCTTTAAGCGCCTGATGCTGTCGGCAACTTTCACGGTAAAGCCGATGTTTTGGCTGGTTTCCGAGAGCTGTTCCTCAAGTTGTGACCGGTCAGTAACAAAAACCACTTTCCAGTTGCACAACGTTGCATGGCGGTACATTTCCCGGACCATAAACATCATTGTCAGTGACTTTCCAGATCCCTGGGTGTGCCAGATGATGCCGCTTCGTTCCCTGGGGCTCTTTCCCTCCAGCAGTCTTTTGACGGCCAGCTTGACCGCCCGAAACTGTTGATAGCGCCCGACAATCTTAACGGTTTGTCCCTTGTCGTTGGTCGAAAAGAGGGTGAATGTTTGGATCAGATCCAGCAAATTGTGCTGATCAAGCATTCCGGCTACCAGTCGCTGCTGATCATTTGGTCCGCTGGCGCCATGCTCCAGATCATTAATCGTGTGTGGATAGGGGTCAGCCCAGCGGTAGAAGTATTTCTCGCTATGGGTGGTGATAGTGCCGAATTTAGCTTCCTGGCGGCAGGTAGCAACGATAAATTGGTTGTAGGAAAAGAGCGGGGCACTGCCTTCACCTTTGACGCCTCGTTGCTCGCTGTAACGGAGCATTTGGTCAATGGCTTCGGGAATGGCATCCTTGACTTTCGGTGACTTGCACTCAATAACCACCACCGGCAGGCCGTTTAGGAAAAGGACGATATCGGGGATAATATGGTGTTCGGTGCCGAGGATGCGGACCTTGAACTGGCAGACGGCAATGAAGCGGTTGTTATCTCGCTCATTGAAATCAATGAACTTTACGGTTGGGTTTTTTTCACCGGTCCGACGGTTTTCGCTGAGGCTGGTATTTTCCAGCAGCAGATTGAAAAGATATTTGTTGTTTTCCAACAGGTTGGTACTGGGGAAACTGGCGGTCAGCTGTTTGATCAGTTGATCGATCTGATCATCTTCAAGCCAATCATTGATGACCTTGAGTTGCTTCCGCAGGATGGGCACCATTACCACTTCGGTGAAATTCTGGCGGCCGGTATCCTGTGGTTGCTGCTTTTTATTGGTAAGATCGACAATCTCCCAGCCCAACCCCTCGAGTTGATCGAGGAGCGGTTTCTCGACGTGGTTGCGTTCATCGAGTTTGATGTGCTGGGGGGTCTTGTCAGTGTTCATTCCTTCTTTCCTGCATCAGCTGCAAGTTTTCGTCCCCGGTCGGTTAGCCGGTATTTTTGTAAGCTACTGGTGGGTTTTTTTGGGATAGTTCTTTCTATCAGACCTTCTTGGAGCGCAGGATTTATGTAGAGTATGCGAAAATTCTTTCGTGCACTCAGGCCCAATGCAGCCTGTAAACTCTCACGATCCATCTCTCCATCAAGTACCCTCAACAATTGTGCGACTTGGGGCGTGACTTGGGGCGTGACTTGGGGTGCAGTTGGGGTTTTCTCCGAAGTTTCGGTGGTCATATCTCCTGGATAACTTTCTTCCGGAACTGCCTTTGCGTGTACCGGCAGGCGAATCAGAAAATAGCTCCGGTCATCGTCTGATTCAAATTCCGGGGCCGGCGAGCCGTTCTGGTTCATCACCTTCAAAATTTTTGATATCCCGGTTGACCGGCCTTCAGTGAGATCCAGCTCTTTGAGGAATTCACCGATGCGGCGATTGCGATAGCGGCGACTGACAGCCTTGCCGGCTCTTAAGTCCTCCATCTTGATGGAACGATCCGGGCCGGGGAAACTCAATACCACCAGGTCTTCCGGGGTGATCCGTACTTCAATCGGTTCCCGAATCTCGTAGGAACGGTGATAGACGGCATTGATTACTGCCTCTTCGATGGCAGCAAAAGGGAAATTCCAGAAACGCTCAGCCTCGGCCCGGTCAGGGTGTTTGATCACCGTTTGTTTGAGGTAGTTGGTCTGAATATAGCTCAGGGAGTCGCGGGCGATATGGTCAAGGGGGCCGGTAAAGGTTTTCTCTTCAAAGCGGTCGCCGCCGGTGCCTTCCGGAAACCAGACGACATCAATTTGGGTGGTCGGAAAAAACCTCTCTGGTTGTTCATTGAAAAAGAGCAAACCGTCGTTTTTGGGCAATATGGCTTCGTCCGGACCTCCGGCGATATTCATCTGTCGGCCCAGCTCTGCGGTTGTCAGCTTCGCAGCTTCATCGGCAAGTCCACTGTCCACTTCGCGTAAAAATTCTTCCATCAACCGCCGGGAAAGGTCTTTGATTCCTGCCGCCTGGTTATAGCGATCATCAAAAGGAACCCGGGCGGTGAGGCTGATCAGCTCACGTTCATCGTCGCCCCGGGCCTCGATGGTGCTGGCATAGCGACGGATGTAATAGCGGTATTCCTTCTTTCTTGTTGCCGTAACTGATCTTGGAACTTTATAGGGGCGGTTTTGCCCTCCGGGCACCCAAAGTACGATGAGGTTACGGCCTTCGAAAAGCTCGACGCTCAACATGGGGAAATAAGGAGGCTGGATCTGGTTGCAGAAACCTGAAAGTTCCCGCTGAATACGGTCAAGCTGATCATCAGGTAGACCGACCGGTGGAAAAATCGGCACTCCCGATTCATTGCAGTCCTGGCCGATGACAATATAGCCGCCGCCAAGATTTTCAAAATCATTAGCAAAGGCGCAGAGGGTGCGCATAATCGGATCTGGATTCCAGCCTGCCTTGTATTCTATCCGGTCACCTTCGACCTTTTTCTGACGCAGCAAATCTTCCAGGTTGATCGGGAGTTTGGAGCTCATGCATTGGCCTCCTGGGGGGGGTCAGTTAGTAGGGGGGTGACACTCACTTTGCCGGTGAGTAAATCTTGCATGAGAGCGGTTTTGAGGGATTGGAGTTTGAAAAGACTTTCCTTTGTCACATTTGAGTTTTTATCTACCTCATTCAGCCTATTAACTATGCTTGACTGTTCAACCTTTGGTGGAAATGGTATGAGAAATCTCGCAAAATCGCTTGTATTGATATGTTTGATAGTGGACCCGATGAACAAATGGGACATACTTCCGGTATCGAGACAGAAATTACAGTAAGAAGATACGAAATTTGGGTTAAGAATATCCTTCCTAAATTTAGTAATGATCAATGCATGACAATTTGATTCACTCAAGCTCTCAGGAATTACTGCTGTTGTTCCAATATGACCTGATTGAACTGTTAGCATATCACCTGGGTGAAGCTGTGATTTCTGTTGCCGAGAATGAAACTTCCGAGTCACAAAAGTAACTTTTTTCAAATCGACATAGTCATTTCTAATATTATTACCGTACAGGTAAGGAACACCGGCTGACGATTCCGTATAATACGGCGTTACTACGCCAACAAATCCATTAGTAATAAGATTTGCTACTTGACCCAATGGCTTGACCTCCCACTCCACCGGAACCCTCCCTAGCGGTGAATCCTTGAATTCGTGGGTCTCTTCGGAACGGAGGTTTCCGTGTTCGTCGATGCCCCGAGTGAGCAGATCTTGCATCAGGCCGGTCTTGATACGCTGTTGCTTGGCGATCAGGGCCTCTGTCTGCTCAATCGTCCGATCCACCGTCGAAAGTACCGCAGCGATTTTGGATTGTTCAGCTGGAGGTGGTGTAGGTATGCTAATTGTGTATAGAAGATCACGAGAAAGGCTTGGAACTCCAGTTGCCTCGTTAAAATTTCGCAAATTAATGCTTGTTAAGAAATAGTACAACCATTTAGGTAACACATTTTTAAAATCACTGAGAAAGTAAGCAGTATCAATTGTCCAGAATCGGCCCGTTACAAATTGAACACGTTCAATTGTCCCTTTTCGACCAAGTATAATTGAATCCCCCTCATGAAGGTAATTGGAACCAAATCTTTCATTTTCAGATGTGCCGTAAACAGGATAAATGCCATCTGTGTCAATAATTGCAGAAGGATCACATCCGTAATTAATTGATGCGAGATTACGTAACTTCTTTTGAGGCCATTCATTTATGGGGAATTTGTCGCTCATCCCAAATACCCCAGCCCTTGCAAAAAATCATCCAGGACCTTCAGGGTTTCATTACGTTGCTTTTCTAGCTCCCTGAAGCTGACAGCGTATTTATCCCAGAGTTTTTCAATTCCTTGGACCAGCAGCCGCTTTTCGGCGTTGAGGTAGCGTTTAAGTTCGCCGTTGGCGATATCGTAGATCTTTTTCAGGATCAGGCGCCGGGCTTCATCATCGGTGAGCCGGCCGCCGATTGCCGCCAGCCGGACCTTAGTGCCGGCAATTCTTGTTTCCAGGGCGGCTTTGTCCTTTTTGAGGGCGGTGATCCTTTTCTTGTCGCTTTTATGATTCGCATTCAGGTGATTCAACTGCTTATCCACCTGGCGGATCAGTTCCCGGTTTTCGGCGATAAACTCTTCACCGCCGAGCCGCTTGAGCTGGAGTTTCAGCTCCAGTTCACCGGTTTTTTCTTTCAATGACGCCCTGGCGTCTTTCAGTCCTTTTTCAATATTTTTGATCGCTGTGTCCTGGTCCTGCAGAATTTTGCGCTCATGGCGGGCCGATTCTCCGGAGCTGCTTTTAAGGTCGTCAATCAGGCTTTTGAGAGCCTTTTTGATCGTTGAGGCAGTGACCTTTTCGTTTTCGTCTGGTTCATAAGCCGCGATTTCCATAGCCCTTTCCAGGGCTTCGGCAAGTTCGCCCTGGGCTTCGTCGATGGCAGCTTTCAGGATTTCAATCTCATCGGCCTCACTCTGGAAAAACTCAGCCATCAGGTAGGTGTCGGGAATCAGGCTGTGGTGCCAGCCGGTGGAGACGATGGTTTTAAGATCGTAGCGGATCTGCTGCCACCAGTTGACAAAGACTCCGGCGCTTTTGAACTCGTCAAGAACCAGAAGCGGCACCAGTTTCTCCTTGAGGGTGGTTAACAGCTTGTGCCGTATTTCAGGCAGCTTCCGGCCGCCGTGGTTGGCGTTGCGCAATTCGGCAAAATCATTTTGGGCAAGCGTCCACCAGGTTTTGATTGTCACGTAATGATCGGCAAGGGTTCTCTCGACTGCAACATCGGCTTCGATCCGGGCTTTGATTGCCGCTTTGGTATCGATTGAGGCGCAAAAACGGAGATAGCCGGGTCTGTCAGGTTCGAAAAGGCCAGCGGAATCCAGGCCAAATCGGGCAAAGTCGGTTTGGCGGGTGGCAACTTCGTTTTCCGGAATGCCGCCAATGAGATGGGCCTGAACATCTTCGGGCTCGGGTTCAGGGGTATTGTCGACGTAGCGGCGGATGTTGAGGTTGTAGTCGTGCTTTTCGACGATCTCGATTTTATCCACCAGGCGACTGTACTTGGGAATCTCGCGTTTATGGGTGAAAATGTAGTCAATCTTTTCGAGATCCTCGGGGCGCAGCTTGTTCTGGTTTTTACCTTCGGCAAACTCACGGTCGGCGTTGATGAACAGTATCTTGTTGCGGAGTTCGTCGGGTTTATTTTTGTTGCAGACCAGAACACAGGCAGGGATGCCGGTGCCGTAGAAAAGGCCAGGCGGTAGGCTGATAATGGCTTCGATAACATCGTCATTGATGAAAATCTCACGAATGAGTTTTTCCTTGCCCCCACGAAAGAGAACGCCGTGGGGCATGATGGTTGCCATATGGCCGTTGGGCTTGAGGCTGGCCAGCATGTGCTGGACAAACATGAGGTCAGCCTTCTTGCCGGTTTCCGGGCACCATTCCCGGAAACGGTTGGGAAACTTCATGGTGGCCCGGCTGTAATTCTGCGAAAAGGGCGGATTGGCGAGGACCCGGTCGAACTTTCTGATCTGACCATTGTCAAGGATTTGCGGATCTTCCAGTGTGTCGCCATTCTCAATGGTGAAACGGGTGATGTTGTGGAGGATCACGTTCATATTGCAGATCGACCAGACCGTGCCGTTGGAATCCTGACCGTAGAGGGCCAGGTCGTTGGGGTCCTGTCCCTGTTCTTCAACATACTGGTGCGCCTGGATCAGGAAGCCGCCGGAACCGGCGGTCGGGTCATAGATAGTATTGCCGGCTTCAGGTTTGGTAAGCTGGACGAGCAGGCGGACGACCTCAGCCGGGGTATAGAATTCGCCACCCTTTTTGCCGGCGCTGTCGGCGAAGAATTTGATCAAGTACTCATAGGCCGCGCCGAGTAGATCCGGGAACTCGAAATTATCGTTGACAAGAACAAACTGCGGCTGGTTGAAATGGTCGAGCAGATCTTTCCACTTCTGGTCGGGGATCTTGGTTTTGCCTTTGACGGCATTGAAATCTATGTTGTTTTTTAACACTCCGGCCAGGGCATCGTTTTCATCCTCAATGGCGGCAATCGCTTTGTTGAGCATGTTGCCAATGTCATGTTTCAGGTCTTTGAGGGCCGGAACCCGTTCACCATTTTCATCCACCCAGGATTTATGCCAGCGGGCACGAACCGGGACAAAGAAGGTTTCGCCGTAAGACGTTTTATCCTCTAAAATATCAGCGACCAACTCAGGCTGGTCTTTTAAGTGGGCATAATCCTGCCGGCGCAGTTGTTCCCGCTTGAGATCAAACTCATCGGATAACCGCTTGATGAACAGCATCCCGAAGATGAATTCCTTGAACTCGGAAGCATCCATCTTACCGCGCAGGATATCAGCTGACTTGAAGAGAAAGGATTCAAGTTGGGAAAGGGTAATCTTGTCAGTGTTCATTTCTTCATTTTTTCCATCTGCCAAGCGTACTTAACAAAAGCAGTGCTCTTATTAGGTCTTTTTCTCAATATTTATGGCTATCTTCTCAATTGATTTGTCAATATCCTTAAGTTTTCTAACGTAAGGATCTTGAGGAATGTTGGAACCTAAATATGGTGTCAAATCTATAATGTTATTTTCTCTTACCGTTTTATCTTGATATGAATATTCTGCTGTTACGGTAAAGCTGTGTGGTAATAACTCATTGTCCTCTTGCTTGCTGAATATCTTGAATGACTGAGCTAGCGAAAACACTATCACAGCGCCTGGCTGAAATGAACTAATGATTTCATTGAATGCGGTATGTGAGGCTAAATCATTGTCTTCAGATTTTTCTCCAAACTTGTAAAAGGATTTATCGATTGTTAATCTGAGTTTTTGTGCTGCAGTTTTACCAGAATTAGTAATCCTAAGATAGAAAATAGGATTATCCGGTTCTAAAATGGGGGAAACACAAACATATGGTCTTGTGATTGCTTCTGCCTGCTCGTGCATTACTTCTACCACCTTCTCATTGGCTCGCAAAATTTTAAACGTTGCCCATGCATAGAAGGCTGTAATAATAACCAATACACCTGTTAGATAATCCAGTATCATATTATTTTCTTGAGATCATAATTATCTCAGTAGTTCAATTGCTGCGTTAAGTGGGAGGGCAGTTGCGTGTTGGTACTGGCTGGTAAATGAAATAAAAAAGTATTTTAAATATTTATTGCGGTAATCCTATACACAATAGTGATAAAGAGTCAATTCCTATCCGAAAAGAAAACACTTACAACAGCGAGTTCCCTAATCTGAAAATTTTATTTTTCCCCGTAATCCAAACCATCTCCGGAGCATTGTCCGACATAACACTATCGACATATACCGCGAGTGCCATGTAAAACACCTTTCTCATCATCTGGAGGCTATTTGATGGCAAATAGATTATCTCAGAGGTTTATGCCATGTCGGGTATTGGACTCCCGATGATTGTCTACGGCAAAATTTTTTCTAGCTTTTGATTTTTTTGCAATGGGGAGGTGAGGATCAATGTCTGTTATGGTTGACTGCTCAGCAGAATGAAAATTTTAAGCGAATTCTATGTGCAAACGTTTGCCGATTGTCTGTGCAGCTCGCTCCAACGTATGAAGGGTGATTGCCGTGTTTTTTGGGTCAAGCAATCTGTCCAGTGCTGAACGGCTTGTATCCATCTGGCGGGCCATGGCGGATTTTGACAAACGTTCCTTTTTCATGAACTGGGTGATTTGATATGCAACAACACGCTTTATAGCAAGGGCTTCAGTTTCAGCCAAAGTGCCTTCTTCTTCCAAAAAGTCATCAAAGTTGCTGCCAATATGTTTATTCATGTCGACCTCCCAAATTTGCCAGTTGCTGCTTGGCAAGTTTCAAATCATTTTCCATAAAGTTCTAGATCCTGAAATGGGTTTATGAACATGAAAATCTAATCGGTAGTCGGCACTCATGATTAAAGGGTACCATTATCGGCAACTGAATTACCAATTACTTGGTTTATAGATGTTCGTATTCGGTATGGTTGGCGGTAATTGAGATTGTGCAAGAACTCCCTTGCGGATACGTTTTACAAAATTGGCATATTTTTGCAATTCTTTTGAAGGATGTCCTTTAAGGATGGGAGATAATAGTCCTATAACTTTGTTGTCCTGGTCTCGTATTAGCCGAAGGGCTTCCGCTAGATCACTATCGTTGGAAATGATAACCGCACAATCATATTGGTTGAGCCAAGCATCGTTTAAAAGATGTACGGCTAAGTTGACATCAGAGCCTTTTTCCTCGGTTTTATAAACTTTGGAAAATGATGGTGGTGAGGATATCGGGGCATTAGGCATGAAAACTTCATGACTTAAAAAATGCCCATAATGAACTGAAAATTCGGGGATGAATTTTTCTAATGCTCTGATATATGTTTTTTGTCTGATTGGTTGCTGAGTATCAATGCGACCTGAAACTATAGCGGTAAAATATTTGATGCTAGTGATTTGGTGCTTTGGGTGGAGGAGGTGGGATACAAGTTTTTTTAAATCAAGCCATTTGTATAACGTTCCTTTTAATGCTCGGTAATAGAGATTGAATCCATCAATATAAACTGAGGTTCTCATGCATTAATTGCCCTGAAAAAAAAGCAGGGGCTGCAAGTGCAGCCCCGCACCCTAGGTCGAAACCGTAGGGGTGGTTAGTTCTTTTCATTTTCTTTAACGAAGTGAGAACAAATTGTCAACAATAAAAACTAAGTTATTTAGTCCGGAAATGTCAAGAGTCTATTAATCAATTCTTGGCTGTCCTTTGAGATGGTGTATGTGCTGGTGATTACATTCCTTGAGAACCAGCTTTCTTTTCAAAAAAGGGTGGTTCTGCAGGGTATTGAGCAGCCCCAGCAGGTGTGCGACCTTTTCGAGCACATCCGGTCTGAAGCTTGTAGATTCCGCCTCGGCAGCAAGTTTCTCGGCTGAGAGTTTCATAATACCTCTGCCCACGTCCGTTCAAGCACTTCTTGAGGGACTGCAAGGTTCCATTCTGAAACAAGACGACCGGATTTCCTTTTATCCCGATCAAGATAATGTGGCTGTTGCGGACGAAGATTATGGAGTGATTTGAGATGTTTTTCCTCGATCATTAAAGGATCACGGTGCTGTTCCAGGAAGAAACCGACTTTGGCGGCCGTAGTCGCATTTCCGAGCAGGAGAACGTATTCAACCACCTTGTCAAGATCGAAGAACTCCACCGACTCCAGAGACCGCCAGATTTTTTCCCAACCGCCGGAAAGATCCGGGCGATTTAAGACATCAACCATCGTCCGTTCCAAATTTGTAACCCGGATTTCCATCCAAAAAAACATCTTGAACAACTGGCATCAGTTTTGGCGATGGCTGGGAATTTCTCGGGGCAAGATTCTTTGTTTCCCTGGAAAGCTACCTGGATTCTATTACCATTGATCCTGATTGCTGATCCATGGTGAGGCGGTGGCTTTGAAAATATTTTGAGCCGGATGTGAACCTCATCGGCTGCCATGTGGAAGCCGGTGAGGTGATTGGCATTGCCCAGGATATTTCTAAAAAATACGGGGAGGATATGCTTCCCCACATTCACATTGAGGCAGTGAGCCTTGATGTTTCATTATTCATCGACAGATTATGAAAGGAGAACGTTATGTCATTAGGAGATTATTTACCGGAAATCCAGTCAGGAACCATAGCTGTCAACGATATGGTGGCTGCAGTTAAAAAAGCTCAAGAGGATGGCGTGATTGATCTTGGAGAGAAAATTCAGCTGCTTTTCATGATTATCCTGCATGGACTGGCTATTGCTGCCCAGCATGAGGCGAGGAAGTGAGTTGCAAAAATATACTCGACTATCTTTGGTGACTATTCTTCTTCAGGGAAGGCATTGTGGTAGTCAAAAGAGAGCACATCATGGTATCCCCAACCTATGTTAGAAGAAGATGTCATGATATCTTTGAGCCGATCCTGAAACTCATATTGTTTTTCTTTTGGCAGGCTTAGAACTTTCTCGATAGCCCGTCGATACATTCGATTGATGGCGTCATAGAAACCTTCGTCCATGTCGCCATAGCTTACCGTAAAATTATTTCCACACTCCACAAAGAAGACCGTGAGCTCAGTCACGCCAACTGGGTCTACAACGGCCTTAGAATAGTTACTGATTGCTTTTTTGGCTTTCGATATATGAATTGGTGTGTTCTTATATATGTCAGGGTACATGCAGTCTTCAATCGTTTTCTTGTATGGAGCCAAGGGGTCATCGCCAATCCCAAACCGGGCATGCAAAAAGACCTTGTTTTCCTTCGAGAAGCGATATATATCTGCAACTAGTTTTAGAAGCTGTTTTTGATCTAGTTCGATCATCGCCGACTTTACGTCCGACCAAGTTGGGTTGCTGGATTTTCCTTTTGCTACCAATCAAATAGCCTTTCCATGTCACCGAATATCAAGCATTCAGAGACAATTATTCTTCCCCGTCCTGTTAATAAAATTGTCTTGGTATGCCATGCTTTGTTTGGCATCGGTTCTCAATAATTTGTTTGCCATACAGCATAATCATCGAATAGTTGGCAGTACTTACTTTTAGAATCAACACATTCCAGCCATGAAAGACCAATTTCGAAAACTTTTTGGTCACTTATCCTTTTTACTTTTGCAAGAATGTCATCATCCTCAGATTCTGGTTCTAGAAGCTCCATCAGTAAATATTTATCTGTATATGATGGTTTTTCTTTTTTGAGTTTTTCATATTCCTTTTTGTCCCAATTCCCCATTGCATATGGTTCTTCCCAAGGAAAATCTTCTATGCCAGTAAGATTACAAGGTTCTTTGATGTTTTTTCTCAGATGCTTAAGATATTTACAGGTGCTTTCCCTGTTACGGTCACATGCTGAACCTAAAATTTCATGTATTCTTTTATCTTGTTTATCCATATCGTTATCATTTGCTTCATCTGGTGGGCCTACAAAGGTTTGAATACCTTCAGTATCAATCGCTTTTATCCCAGCCTCTAATGCTTCCTGAGCGCTTTTGAAAGGTTCATTCCAGCAGGTAGAGTTCCAATATTCATCAACGATTTCTACTAGCCATCCTTCTTCACCATTACTGTAAACATCAATTCTTACTATTATCCCGTCACGTTGCACTTCTTTTCTGATTTCTGAGTTATTGAGTTTTGTAACGGTTTCCATCACGACCTCACTTTTCATCTCAAGCTATATTTTTAAAGGATATATTTTTGTCAGGCAGAGATTTGATCTAAACCCTTCTTCCAGTCCAATCTTCGACAACTCTAATACTATTTTAAATGTATGTCAATTTGATAAAAATCAACTGGATTTGGCAAATGGATTTCTGATTCTTATCATTAATCTGACTGAACCAACGGTTCCCAATGCAGGTGAAATGCATGTAAAATGAGTGATTGATAGGGGGTTTTAGCGTGGTTTAGAGAGGTTTAGGGGCAAAAATTAATCCGCAGAGGATGTGGGTACAAGCTGGGCATGCGTTCTAAACTATTGATAAAACAACAAATCCGGCAGGTTATGCCGGATTTATATTTGGTGGAGGTGGCGGGAATCGAACCCGCGTCCGAAAACCTTCACGCTGAAGCATCTACATGTTTAGCCAGATATTGGATTTAACTGTCGCCGTCTCCTCTGGTCAGGATACGACAGCAACGAGCCTCCCTGAAGTTTCGCCTACCGACCGGAAACCTGCCGATAAACTATCCTGCTAAAGATGACACCCGGGAACCGACCTAGCAGGAGTCGGACGACCGGGCGCTGGCCACGCTAAGCGGCCAGAGCGTATTCATTGTTTGCTTTTATTTTAGTTCCTGCCGGTTTAAGGAGGATAGCAGGGACCTCCACATGCAACCTCAGGCTTAGCATTCCCGTCGAACCCGAATCACCCCCATAGCTAAAATTTAAGTTTCAAAGTTTCAATTCAATGTAATAACTATAACACAGATAACTAAGATTTTCAAGAAAGGACTGGCGTCCGGGTATTCAGTGGTCTTTGAATTCCCTTTCCATATCCCTTTTTACCGCTTTCCTCTTCAAGTCTTCACGTTTGTCATAGATCTTTTTACCTTTCCCCAGGGCCAGCTCAACTTTAGCCCTGCCATTCTTAAAATAAGCACGCAGGGGTACCAGCGTCAACCCCTTCTCGGTAATTTTACCAATTAGCCGGCGAATTTCCTGCTTGTGGAGCAGTAATTTACGGGGCCGGATCGGATCGTGGTTGAAAACATTGGCGTGGGTATAGGGGCTGATATGAAAATGTACCAGCCAGATTTCTCCGTCTGCAATCCTGGCGTAACTTTCATTCATGCTGGATTTACCGGCTCGCAGGGACTTAACTTCAGAGCCCACCAAGGCTATGCCGGCTTCAAAAGTTTCAAGAATATCATAGTTACGCCGGGCTTTTTTATTACTGCAAATTAATTTGGTTCCCATGTTTATCCTGTGATTCGCTGTGGATAATTTTCTCCATTATCGGCTGCGGTTGTCGTTTCTCCTGTTGTTTATAGTAGCTCCGCCACAACAGTATTGAAATGATCAGTGACCCGAGTCCAAAGATTGCCGGCAGGAATTGGCTGCTGGCGCTGGCACTAAATCGGGTGCAGAATCTTCCAATTGTACCACCGACTATGAGAGCGAAAATGGCAATAAAAAAAAGTGACAGTTGCTTTAATCCTGAAGACTGCCGGCTGATTTTCAGGCTGATCTGATCTCCGGGATGGGCATCAAGGGTATTGCTGACCTTGATAACCAGCTCATTGCCATGCTCCAGGACCATGCATGATCCCTTTCCGGAGCAGTTTTCACATTTCTGGCTTTGAGCTTTCCGGACAAAAGCAATGCCGTCTTCAATCTTGGTGACAATCCCTGTTTCCCGTTTCATGGCATGAAACCATTGTGATGGTTGATTCCTGGTTATTGTCAGTCCTTCTGATGGGAATTGATGGATAATGCCTTGATCTTGCGATGGAGATTTCGACGGGTAATCCCGATCTGGATGGCCGTACGGGAGATGTTTCCATCAAATTCTTTAAGCTTTTTTGCTAAATAGTATTTTTCAAACTTGCTGACCGCCTCACTCAGGTGGTCGGTATAGAACTGGCTGTTGGGATAATCATCCCCTGCGGAGGCAATGGCAGTTTTACTTTCCTTGCCCCTCACATAGTGAGGAAGATCATGGGAGGATATCATGCTTGCTGGTGACATGATTGCCAGACGTTCCATCAGGTTTTTCAGTTCCCGGACATTTCCCGGCCAGTTATATTGCTGTAGAATAGGCATAATTTCCGGGGCCAGTTGTTTGTTCGGTTCACCCTTTCCCCGGGCATAATGAGACATGAACTGTTTGGCCAGTAATGGTATGTCATTCTGCCGTTCCCGTAGTGGTGGTACGTGCATGGGAATGACATTCAAGCGGTAGTAAAGATCTTCTCTGAAATTTCCCCGGGCGATTTCTGTTTCCAGATTTTTGTTGGTTGCGGCGATGACTCGGACATCAATAGTGATGGTTTTTGTGCTGCCAAGTCGGTTGAGGGATTGTTCCTGCAGCACCCGCAGGATCTTTGCCTGGGTATTGAGGCTCATGTCGCCAATTTCATCCAGAAAGATGGTTCCCTCATGGGCCTGCTCAAATTTTCCTTTTTTGCGGTTGGTGGCACCGGTAAACGCCCCCTTTTCATAGCCCAGTAATTCGGATTCAATCAGGTTTTCTGGGATGGCGGCGCAGTTAACATCTACAAATGGTTTATCCGCCCGGTGGCTGAGACGGTGAATAGCCCGGGCTACCAATTCTTTGCCGGTGCCATTTTCACCAGTTATCAGCACCCAGCCATTGGTTGGTCCCACCACAGCTATCTGTTGCTGCAATTCCTGCATTACCGGACTCTGGCCGATGAGCTGTGGTTTATGCTGAAAACGCTCCTTCAACCGCAGATTTTCCTGCTGCAGGTGATATATAGTCAGGGCGTTTTTTGCAGTAATGACCAGCTTTTCCAGGGAGACCGGTTTTTCAATAAAATCAAATGCTCCCAGCTTGGTGGACTGGACGGCGGTTTCGATGGTGCCATGGCCGGAAATCATGACCACCGGGATCTCCGGATGAACCGCCTTCAATTGCTGTAAAACCTGCATCCCATCCAGATCTGGCATCCAGATATCCAGAAAAATCAGATCAATATTTTCCTGGTTTACTATTTTTAACGCTTCCTGGCCGCCGCCGGCGCCGAATACCTCATAACCTTCATCACCAAAGACATCCATGATGGACTGCCGGACATCCAGGTCGTCATCAACAATCATGATAGTGGTTTTCATGTTGCCTCAGTGTTAAATGGCAATTCAATGATGAAGCAGGTTCCCCGGGGAGAGTTGTTCTTAACTCGAATAAAACCCCGGTGATCATGGATGATAGTTTTGACGATTGCCAGGCCCAGACCCGTTCCTGATTGCTTGGTGGAAAAATAGGGTTCGAAAAGCTTTGCCTTATCTTTCTGACTGATCCCCAAGCCTGTATCACAGATCTTAATAATAACGATCTGGAGACTTTTGTCAAGCTTGGTTGTGATGGTGATAGTCCCATTGCCGGTGGATTTAACGGCTGCCAGGGAATTGTCAATCAGGTTGGTTATCACCCGCTTCATCTGTTCCGGGTCAAATAAAAACATGGTAAGCTGCTCATCCGGTTGAAAGATAAATCCACAGTTCTGCTGAGCATTCTGATACAAAACCAGGGTTTCGCTGATAACCTCATGCATATCTCCCATGGACGGTTTTGCCTGGGGCATGCGGGCGAAGTTGGAAAATTCATTTACCAGTTGCTTTAAAGCTCCTACCTGTTTGACAATGGTGGAAGTGCAATTGTGCAATACCTCATCTCCCTCTTCTACCAGAGAGGAATATTTGCGCTGGATACGCTCGGCGGACAAGGCAATGGGGGTGAGTGGATTTTTGATTTCATGGGCAATGCGTCTGGCAACTTCCCTCCAGGCTACGGCTTTCTGGGCATTGATTATTTCGGTTAAATCATTAATAATTACCAGCATACCGATATAGTTGTTTTGATCATCGTCAAGACGAGTGAAGTTGATCGCCAGATGAACATTGCGCTCCGGCAGGCTGAGCTCTATTTCTCTGCTTTCCAGGCTCTGGTCGATACGTTCCTGGTTTCTGAGGAAGAAACGAATTTTCTGGATAATTTCACTGGTGAAAATTTCGCGGTAATTTTTGTTGTAGCAGTCTTTGCCCTGGAGGTCGAAAAGGATAGCAGCAGTTTCGTTGATGGTAATGATTTTGCCGTTTCGGTCCAGGGTGATGATACCCGCGTTGACATTTTTCAAAATAATTTCAATATATTTCCGCCGTTGTTCCAACTTGTCATTCATTTTTACCAGTTCATTGTTCGTCAGTTCCCTTTCCTGCTTGCTGGCCTTTAATCGTTCTGTCATTTCATTAAATGACTGGACCAGGATGCCGATTTCATCGCTGGCTGCCATGTCAATGGTAAAGTCCAGCTCACCGCCGGCAATTTTCCTGGTTGCCAGAGCCAGTTCCTGTAAAGGTTCCGTAATGTTTTTGGCCAGATAAAAACCAAACCAGAGGGAGATGAAAATGATTAATACAGTAATCAGGACAAAGGAAAACACGTAACTGTACTTGATGTACTGTTTCATGCTTTTGGTTTGTTTATAGTCACTGAATTTTTGTGATACCGCGTCCAGGTTATTGTTCATCCGGGATGAAATAATCCGGGAAATGACGACGACGGCTACTGCTTTATCTCCTTTCCAGACGGAAAAAATTGGCGCGCTTCCCTGAATCAGGCTGCTGCCATCATCCAGGGGAATAACCCTTGATTGTGGATGGAATAAAGAGTCATTGGGGCTCGTAATCCGGTTGAGCTTGTCAGGGTTGAAACTCCGGTTATGACTTGTTGTCAGGGGGGTGTAGCCTTTTTTTGCATAAATGGCAATGGCCGTAAAATTGTTTTCCCTTCGTTTTTGCTCTATATAGTCAAACATCGGCTTCGTGCTTTCGCCGATTAGCAGCCCCTTTCTGGTTATCTCATCGGCAATGCTTCCGGCGGTTATCTTATTTTGCTCACTAAGGATTTTGTAGTAATCCTGGGCGATTTCAAGTGATGCATCGAGGGCAGATTCAAATTGAACCGAAAACCAGTTGTCTATGCTGTAGCGGATGAAACCGGTGGCAGAAACAAAAAGAAGCAGGGTAGGAATCAGTGATAACGAGACGAAAGCCAGGGAGAGCTTGGAACGCAGGCGAAAACCAACAATTTTACGTTTGCGTTCCAGCAATAATTTCAAGGTATTTCGGACAATGAGGAATACCAGAAGTAATAGCAGAATGATATTGATATTAATCAGGGCAAAAACGATGATGTTATTTGACAGCGGTAGGTCAGATGGCAGGGCGGGAAAATTTTTCTCAATATAAAACAGGACAGCCAGAATCAGGATCAGGCAGATGATCAGTACCTTTTCCCTTTTGCGCCGATGCGACTCAGCCGACAATGGTATATGTGGGGCCAGGTTCATTTAATAACCGGCGTGTTCATTTTCATGAGGTAGAAACTGCTGGGGGATTTCAAGGATATAGGTCTGGGTTTTTCGATCCCGGCTGGCAAGGAAAAAGAAAATATATTCGAGGTGGAAAGGCATGCGTTTTTTAATGATTTCTGCTTTTACCCTGGATTGATAATCGTGGTGGATCAAAGATTTTTTGAGCGGTAATAGATGTATATTATTAAAGGTTGATACAGCCAGGAGGGCTTTTTTGTATGAACGGGTTTTGATGGGTGGTTGCTTGCCGTCAAAATTGACTACAAACAGCTTTTTAAGATTGTCATAAAGAATGCTTTGAATAATGTTGTTACTGAATATTTTTCGATCAATATTTACCAGGAAAAGGTAATTTTTCTTCTCATTGGTATCGATTGTCAGGGTGATCCTTTGTGGGACACCATTTAAAATCAGGGATTTAATCTTCTTATCAAAGGGGCTGCTGACTGTGAGAGAAAGGGTTACCCATTGATTACTTTTTTCAAGAACAAAATTTTCCAGGTAGGGAGGGTTGTCAGCGGAAAATGTAACTTGATTATTTTCGCTGGCATTTAATTTGCACGGTAGGGCCAGCAATGCCAGACAAAGTATGAACATAGCTTTGCCGATAAATGAAGGGGTGTTGCCATAAAAAAATGATTTTATCCGCATAATTGAACGTTCCTTGAGAAAGTCTGACTATACAATAGCATGTATCATATAGTGGTTGGTATCATATGACCATTTCTGGTCAAAATGCAATGAAATTGTGTTGTGATTATCCCAGTATATATAAGGAGTTGCAATTGATTCCCTTGAAGACTATCTTGAAAAATGGCCTTTTTGCTCGATTACTGCGTTAGGCTCAAATTATAATCCTCAAAATATGACATATATTCCTGCGGTTATAATTTTTACCTGTCTTGTACTCAAACAAAAATTCTAATTTTTCGAGACAGCTTGAACATGTTTTCAAATAGAACGATTTTTTCTTGATTTAGGTATTAGACCATGATAAATTCAAAAGTTTTGTTTTAATAACCCAAATGGTGAAGGAGGAATATTATGCGTAGATGGTGTAAGGTTGTAACCCTGGTGGTTTTGGCAATGCTGATCATGGCCCCTCAGGCATGGTCTAAAGGGAACCCGCTGGCCAAGTGGAAAGCCACATATGATATGTCTAAAGCTAAGTATGTCATGAAAGTATCCAATGTCACTCATCCGGTTATTGAGGGCTCTAGAGTTGGCTACAGTATTCGTGATTCCCTGTGGAAACGAAGCAACGGCCAGATTGCGCTCAAATATTATCCTTTATGTCAGTTGGGTGGTGAAGTTGAAGTTTTGAATATGCTGCAGACCGGTACGATTCAGGGGATGATGTGCTCCTCAGTGGCGGTTACCAATCTGGCCCCGCGGATGGGAATGATCAACCTTCCTTTCCTGATCAATTCTTTTGATAAACTTAATAAGTTTGTCGCTAACAAAGCTCTGTTCTCACACTATATGGATGGGATGCTGCACCAGGGTGTCATGGGCTTGGATATCACCGGTTATGGTAACTATGGCTGGGCCAGTACAATTCCAATCAAAACCATTGCCGGCGCCAAGAAAGTTAAATTCCGCATTGCCGAGGCGGCGGTCAATAAATCCTTGTATTCTGCTTGGGGCCTGCATCCGGTGGTAATGCCATGGCCTGATGTTCCCATTTCATTGAAACAGGGAGTTATTACTGGTCTGGACCATACTCCGATTGTCTGTAATATCACCAAGAAATTTGAAATTTGCAAAAATTTTACCCAGATTAACTATGCCCAGGGCCTGTTTATCCATTTGCTCAATAAGAAATGGTTTGATTCCCTGCCTGCAGACCTGCAAAAAGTTCTTACCGATGTTATTCATGAAGAATGTGCCAAAACCCGGGTTTTGACCCGGAAACAGGAAGAAACGCAGATTGCCAAGGCGAAGGCAAATGGCGTGACTTTTTTTAAACTTTCTCCCGAAGAAATGGAGACGCTGCGGGTGAAAGGCGATAAAGTTCATAAAGAGTGGGCCAACCAGATTGGGGTTGACTATTTGAAAAAAGTTCAGGATTTTGTGGGGTATAAGAGAATCCTGGATTATTGATTTCAGCAGCAAAGGACCGGGATATTTCTATCCCGGTCCTTTTTTTTGTGCCTTAACTGAGGATGGTAGCGATGATAAGTAAGATATTTTGGGGGCTTGATAAGGTTCTCAGCTTCTTTGAAGAGTGGACCTTGTTTATTACGGTTATGGTCGGGCTGGTTGCGCTCTTTGTCAATGTGGTATTGCGCTATACTATTCATTATTCCCTGGCCTGGTCGGAAGAGCTGATTCGGGAAATTATTATTTATACGACCTTTATCGGTTGCAGTGCCGCTATCAAATCCAGGGCAATGATCCGGATTGATGCCGTGCCGCAAATTTTCCCCCGATTAAAAAAACCATTGGATTATTTCAGCCACTTTTGCGTTCTGTTTTACAGTGTTATGATAACCAAACTTGGTTGGGGAATGGCCGCATTGCAGGTTGCCACCCATCAAAAAACTATTATTCTGCATATTCCTCTGGTTTTTCTCTACGCTATTTTGCCATTGATGGGAATAATGATGTTTATTAGAACATTGCAAGTTATGTGGGAAGATTATCATACTAGTTAAGAAGGTTGATGCTGTGGGTAACGTGTATTCAGTATTGATTATTTTGTTACAAGTTCATTTTAAGATAGAGGACAATTAAGAGTTTATGGAAACCAGTTATATTATTATTGTATTATGCCTGATTGGTTGTCTGGCTGCGACAATTCCGGTATTCATGTCGTTATTCTTTACCAGTATTGTCGGTTTTTATTTCTTTTCCGGCATGCCGGTTATGATGATGGCGCAAACCTTGTTTCGCAGCATGGATAATTTTGCCCTGGTGGTAGTGCTGTTTTTTATCCTCTGTGGCAATATCATGACTGCCGGGTCCATAGTCGATAAATTGATAAAAGTAGCTAATGCGGTGGTGGGTTTTTTCCCTGGTGGTTTGGCGATGGCCGGGGTGCTGGTCTGTGGCATGTTTGGTGCTATCTCCGGTTCGACGGTGGCCACCGTGGTGGCCATCGGGGGGTTTATGATTCCAGCCCTGATGGAAAACCAGTATGATGAGCAGTTCAGTGTCGGGATAATGACCTCATCGCCTATCTTAGGGGTTATTATCCCACCCAGTATTTCCATGATTCTTTATTCAATGGTCAGCAATGATTCATTGGCTGCCCTTTTTATGACCGGTTTTATCCCCGGCTTCCTGATCATTGCCAGTTTCTCGCTCTACTCGTATTTTTACTGTAAGAATCGTCATTTTAAACGCATGCCTCCACCGACCTTCAAGGAACTGATCGCGGTCTTAAGAGAAGGATTCTGGGCCTTGATGTTGCCGGTATTGATTTTCGGGGGGATTTTTTTCGGGGTTTTTACCGCCAATGAGGCGGCAGTGGTGGCCTGTGTTTATTCTTTCATTGTTGAGCTGTTCATCCATAAGGATATGAAGTTTGTTGGTGTGAAGAAGGTTGTTGTTTCTTCAGCCGTAACTTCAGCCACCTTGTTGATTATTGTTGCCGGAGCTTCGGCTTTTGGTCGTTATCTAACCCTTGAACAGATTCCGGCGCTGATTGCTGATGCAGTAGTGAGCAATATTCACAGTGCATGGATATTCCTGTTGGTGGTAAATATCATGCTGCTGATTGTTGGGATGTTTATGGATATCATTTCCGCTACTTTGATTCTGGCGCCGATTCTGCTGCCGATATTGCCGGAATTTGGTATCAGTTCCCTGCATTTTGGTTTACTTATGACTGTTAACCTGGGGATTGGCTATTGCACGCCGCCACTGGGGGTCAGTCTCTATATAACCGGCGCCCTGGTAAACCGTGACATTATTTATGTGACCAGGGCGGTGATGCCTTTTTTGGCTATTCAGATTGCTATCTTGTTGTTGCTTACTTACTGGCCTGATCTGGTGCTGTTTTTGCCATCATTATTTTATAACATCCACTAAAAGCTGAAATTTATTGGTAAAACAGGAGAATGTGACTATGGCCCTCAGGATATTAGTGCCAGTAGATGAAACCCTGGCATCTTTTCGGACCCAACAATACCTGCTCAAGATGAAGGATGAGTTGAAGCCAACCGTAACCTTGCTGACGGTGATACAATTGTCCAGACTGGAATACCACTGTATTCCGGATTTTCAGCAGGAGATGATCAAGGAGAATGCCTTAAAGTTGGGAAAACAGACCCTTGAACGTCATGAAAAGGAATACAAGGAGGCGGGCATATATACGGACTCACTGTTGGAAGAAGGCGGTGATCCGGGGAAAATAATCTGTTCAGTGGCGCAGCGGGAAGCGTTTGATATGATCTGTATTTCCCCTAACAATAGCAGCGAAATAGCTAATGTTATATTTGGCTCAGTGGCCAACTATGTGGTTCATAATGCTCCCTGTCCGGTGTTATTGGTTCGTTAACGTTTTGAATGCCTTCGTAAAAAAAACCATTTTCTTCGTTACGCCGCAGCCTTCATTGCTGCCAGATATTGTAAGTACGCCTCACATGCCTTCCATTCTCCAGCTGAACACTATTAGTCAGGCTAATTTATGGTTTTACCCATGGCGGCGGCGAGGCTGCGAAGATCTTCCATAAGCTTGCCGAAATCTTGAATATCCAGCTGTTGGATAGCGTCACAGAGGGCTGTTTTTGGTTGATAGTGCACTTCAATCAGAATGCCATCAGCCCCGGCTGCCAGGGCTGCCCGGGCCAAAGAAGGTATCAGCGATCGTTTGCCGGCAGCATGGGAAGGGTCAACAATTACCGGTAGATGAGTCTTTTCTTTAAGCACCGGAACGGCACTGATGTCAAGGGTGCTTCTGGTTGCAGTTTCAAACGTTCTGATTCCTCGTTCACAGAGAATGACCTGGGAATTTCCCCCGGCAAGGATATATTCCGCCGACATCAGTAGCTCTTTGATGGTAGTGGACATTCCGCGTTTTAACAGGATTGGTTTGCTGCTTTTACCCACCAGGCGCAGGAGGGAAAAATTCTGAATATTGCGGGCCCCAATTTGAATGATATCGGCATATTTTTCAATCTGGTCTATGTCACGTTCACGAAGTAATTCTGTCACTATGGGCAGCCCCGTAACTTGGCTGGCTTCCCGTAAAAGCTGCAGTCCTTCAACCCCGAGGCCACTGAAATCATAAGGTGATGTTCGCGGTTTAAAGGCTCCACCCCGTAAAATACTGGCCCCATGTTGTTTAATTCCTTTTGCTGTTTCCAACAGCTGCTCACGGGATTCAACCGCGCAAGGTCCTGCCATGACGGTGAAATATCCTTCACCAATCTTGAGATCCCCCAGTTGAATAATCGTATTATCAACTGCGACTTCCCGGCTGGCCAGTTTGTAAGGCTCCATGATTGGAATGACCATATCGACCTGGGGATGATTTGCCAGTTCACTGGAGGCACTGCCGGGTAAGGAAACCCCGTTTTTACCGATGACGCCGATAATTGTTTTATATTCCCCTCGACTGATATGTGGTTTGAATCCCAGATCTTCAATCTTTTGGGCAATGGCGTTGATGTCTTCTTCCGTGGCTTGGGCTTTTAGTACCAGAATCATGGTATTCTCCTTGCGTGTCTGAATCTTTTGGGTTGTACAAAAATAAAAAAGGCCGGGAACAGAATGTTCACGGCCTTCATGATTGAACTATCAAGGCAGTGAATGGGTGCTCCCCATCCACTACCCGCTGGTATTTCTATACCTTCAGGTATGGATGGGGATTGCTAAAATAATAATAGCGCCACAATATTTTAAAGATATTTTTCATTTGCAACCGCCTGTTTAAAAAAACAGAAATTTTTTCACAATTTTTTGGAACCTATCATTATGATGACCTTAAAGTCAAGTATTTTTTCTGAGATATTTTCCGGATACAACGTATGGTCAAACTTTATGTATGGTTTTTTTATCCATGGTTTCCTGGTCGACAACTCTACTTCGGAAAGCTGTTGACCATAGGTGATATCGATGTTACATGAGCCTTAACGATTGAAATTCAACTTTCTGAGTTGTTCTAAAAACAGTCCTGCCTGTCGGCAGAAACGGCTATGACCCAAGCCCGAACATCCTGTAATATCCCTGGCAATGCAAGTCAGAAAGTTGAGTTAACATTTGAAACTATCAACAGTATTTGGTGTTCTTCTGGTTGTCTATGAATGTTCTTAATGACAGTATTGGCAGAAAAGTCAGCTACTTACGCATTTCTGTAACTGATCGGTGCAATCTTCGGTGTCGTTACTGTACCCCCGAAGAGCAGTTTCCCTTTTTGAATCATCCGGATGTTCTGCGTTATGAGGAAATCCTGACGGTTATCAGAGCCTTAGTGCCGATTGGTATTGATAAAGTGAGACTAACTGGCGGTGAACCATTGGTTCGAAAGAATTTGGATCAGTTGATTGGTTGGATTAATGAGATTGATGGGATTCGCGATATCAGCCTGACTACCAACGGGGTGTTGTTATCAGAGAAAGGAAGATTGCTCCGTGATGCCGGCCTTTCCCGGATAAATATCAGTCTGGATACCTTGAAGCCGGATAAGTTTTCCTATATTACCCGCAGGAATTATTTTCCTCAGGTAATGTCCGGTATTGAAACCGCAATGTCACTGGGATTTTCTCCGGTGAAAATTAATGTGGTTGCCATGCGTGGTTTTAATGATGATGAAATTATTGACTTTGCCGCTCTGGCGAAAAGGCTCCCGGTGCATGTCAGGTTTATTGAGTATATGCCTATTGGTTCGGATACTGGCTGGCAGGCTGATCAGTTTATTCCGGTGCATGAGATTCGCCGGCAGATAGAAGAAGTTTATGGGCCGTTATCTCCGGTTCCTACGGATGATTTTGCTGGACCAGCCAAAGTTTTTTTTCTGGCAGGTGGCCAGGGTCGGATTGGTTTTATCGGTGCGTTGTCCAATCATTTCTGTGACCGTTGCAACCGGGTAAGAATAACCGCAGATGGTCGTTTGCGTCCCTGCCTGTTGGCTGATATCGAGTTTGATCTAAAGAATCGTTTGCGTCATGGTGCCGATGCGGATGCCATTCGTGCGTTATTTTTTGAGGCTCTGGCTGAAAAACCAAAATCCCATGGTATGAGCTGTAATGCCGTAAAGAAGTGTGTGCGGGTGATGTCCTCAATCGGGGGATGACGGAGGAAATGTGATGGATAAGTCTTTAAGCCATTTGGATGGACGTGGTTATGTGCAAATGGTTGATGTTGGAGCTAAAGATGAAACCAGTCGGCTTGCCCGGGCGTGGGGGCAGGTACATATGGCGAAAGATACCATAGAGAAGGTAACTTCCGGTACCTTTGTTAAAGGCGATGTGCTGGCTGCCGCCAGAATTGCCGGGATTATGGCCGCTAAACAGACGGCTACATTGATCCCTCTTTGTCATCCACTTCCTGTGAGCCATGTGGGGGTCGAACTGCTGCCATTGGTGGATGGAAAGAAAATTATTATCGTTGCCGAGGCGAGGGTTACAGGAAAAACCGGCGTTGAAATGGAAGCTTTGACGGCGGTATCGGTTGCGGCATTGACCGTTTATGATATGTGTAAAGCTGTTGATAAACGGATGTCTATAGATTCCATCACCCTGCTGGAAAAATATGGAGGTCGGAGCGGCCATTACCTGAATCCTGATTTTGCTGTTGCGGTAGTTACTTCCATTCCAATTGAATTGCGGCTGGGGATGGAAATGCAATTAACGAAGGAGGACAATGCTTATTCTTTGGAATGCCGGAATGATGCAAAAGGGCAAGCTCGCCTTGTCATGGAGCGTTTGCCGGGATCTTTGGCTCATTTTGAAGCCGGGGAAATGCCCTGCCGGCCGGCAGCAGGAGTTTTTCTGCTGGGAGAGTCAGTGCTTGAATTATTGCCTTCAGCATCTGGTCGGGGGGTGATATTTTTATCCGTACTGAAGGCTGGTGTTGTTGAATCAGGAGACATGTTTGCAGCTTTAGCCACTTAGCAATTTCTTTATCCTTCCTAATGGTAATGGTGAATGCGTAATATCCTCTTAAAAGTGGATGACCTTAAAGTGAGTTTCCAAACCATGCAGGGTTTAGTAACCGCAGTAGATGGTGTCGGTTTTACCGTTGTCAGGGGTGCTAACCTGGGTATTGTTGGAGAATCCGGGTGCGGTAAAAGTGTTACGGCCTTATCATTGATGGGACTTATCAGCTCACCGCCTGGGAATGTTGTGGCTGCAACACTGAATTTCGATGGACGTGACTTGCAGCAGCTGACTGCAGAGGAGTACCGGAAAATAAGGGGTAAGGAAATGGGTATGGTATTTCAAGAGCCCATGACTTCCTTGAACCCGGTTTTCACCATTGGGAACCAGGTTGCTGAAGCAGTATTGACACATATGAAGATATCGCGTCGTCAGGCCAGGGAAATGACGGTGGCGATGTTGGACCGGGTGGGAATCCCTGAACCGGAAAAAAGGATTCATGATTATCCGCATCAGCTCAGCGGTGGTTTGCGGCAGCGGGTTGTGATTGCCATGGCGCTGATCTGCAAGCCAAAACTTCTTATTGCCGACGAACCGACCACGGCGTTGGATGTTACGATCCAGGCCCAGGTTCTGGATCTGATGCAAGAGCTTCGCGAAGATCTGGGGATGTCAATGATTATGATAACCCATGATCTGGGGGTGGTGGCTGAAGTTGCTGAACAGGTGGTGATTATGTATGCGGGAATGGTGGTGGAGTCGGCAACGGTGAATGCTATCTTCCAACAGCCATTGCATCCTTATACCCAGGGTTTATTGCATTCTATTCCCCGGCTTGATCAGGATGTTTCCAGGCTGGATGCTATACCGGGAATGGTTCCTGATATGCTCCATGTTCCGCCCGGCTGTCGGTTTGCTAATCGTTGCCGGCAAGCCATTGATATATGTCATTGCCAGTGTCCTGCGAGTGTTGAGCCGGAAGCTGGACACCAGGTTTCTTGCTGGCTTTATGCTTGATTTTGCCCAGGGAAAGGTAAAAAATTAAAATGAGTAAACGATTTGGTGAGACTTTTGAAGATTTATACTCCATGAAAGAACAAATGGATAAACTGTTTCGGACTTCACTGGAACGAATAGACAGTGAAGGGGAGAGCAAACAAGGGCAGTGGTTTCCACCGGTAGATATGTACGACAATGGTCTTGACTATGTTCTTGAGGTTGAAGTGCCAGGGGTAAAACAGGAGGACCTGGAAGTCCTTCTGCTGCCGGATGCTATTCGTTTAAAAGGGAAGAGGTTTTTTCTCGGTAATGTTGAGCAGGAAAAAATATTCAGACTGGAAAGGCCTTCAGGCATATTTGATCGACAGTTTCAATTCCCAGGCAAGGTGGATACTGATCATGTGCAGGCTACTTTAACTCATGGCATCCTTACCCTCAGGGTTCCGAAAGTGGGTGGAAAACAGAAGAAAACTGTTTCGATAAAGAGAAGTATTGATTGATGACGGCTAAACACGTTCGTGATTTATTCGGGACTTTCAAAATTCCCTGTCCGGCCAAAGTGAACCTGGGTTTGAAAGTGGTTGGCCGCCGGGAGGATGGTTATCATTTGCTGGAAATGGTGATGGAACCAGTCAGTTTGTTTGATTTCCTGAGCTTGAAGGTTTCATCGGCACAATCATCGGTTGTTACTTTGCAGTGTCCTGATATCCCCGGGTTGAAAACCGGAAATAACCTGGTGGTTAAAGCGGCGCAAAAAATGCTGGCGATCGCTGCAATTAGAGGGATTGATACGACTGCTGAGTTTTCATTTTTTCTTGATAAACAAATTCCGGTGGGTGCCGGGTTGGGTGGCGGCAGCAGTGACGCGGCGGCGATCCTGTTACTTTTGAATGCTATTCTATCGCTGGAATTAAGTATAAGTGAGTTACAGGCACTGGCCATTGACCTGGGTGCTGATGTTCCTTTTTTTTTGCGGTCTGAACTTTGCCTGGTTGAAGGGATAGGTGAGCAGCTATCCCCCCTGTCTCATCCTCATCGCCGGTGGTATGTTTTGATTAAACCGCCCTTTGCGGTTAATACTTCCTGGGCCTATAAAAAGTTAAATTATAAGTTGACAAACAATAAATATAATATTAACATAAGGCAATTTTTTCGGTCGGTTTGTGGAAATGAAAAATATAGTCTTTTTAATGATTTTGAAGAGGTTATTTTTGCTGAGTTTCAACTGCTGGACGAGATTAAACAGTGGTTTATGGGTTGCCGGGAGGTCCGTGGAGCCTTAATGAGCGGCAGTGGTTCGGCGGTGTACGCTGTCTTTTCTGCCTATGAACCGGCTATGCAGGCTTATGCAAGGGGTTGTGCCAGGTGGGGAGGTTCCGGTTGTCTGGTTTTTCTGGTTCATAATCTCCTTTAAAAATGTCGCATATTATGGTTTTCCCCCGGGAGTGATCTTTTTATGGGGAGGGTCCAATTATCGGGCTGGTGCATGCAATGCCAGTTTTTTCTTGGGTGGCAGGCAGCCGGTTTTCGGGTGTGTTACTATCAGGTCGGCGCCGTGAGATTACATTTATTAGTTTTGTAATAATTGTTGGGGTGTCGTCAAGCGGTAAGACACAGGCCTTTGGAGCCTGCATTCGGAGGTTCGAATCCTCCCACCCCAGCCAGATGAATTGAAGGTACGCGCTTTTTCCAGTCAGGAAATATAGTTTTCTTTGGTTTTGTGCTTCTTGGAGCGTTAAAAGGTTTTTATGGAGAGGCTGAAAATACTTACGGGTAATTCCAATCCTGAATTGGCTGACTGCATTTGCCGTCACTTGGGAGTACCCTTGAGCAAAAGTGTGGTTAAGCGATTCAGTGATGGCGAAATCATGGTGGAAATCCATGAGAGCATGAGGGGGATGCGTGCTTTTGTGATCCAGTCTACCTGTGATCCGGTTAACACAAATCTGATGGAATTGCTGATCATCATAGATGCCTTGAAACGTGCTTCAGCATCGGAGATTAATGCCGTAATTCCTTATTATGGTTATGCCCGCCAGGATCGTAAAGTTGCCCCCCGGGCACCTATCAGCGCAAAGTTGGTGGCTGATCTGCTTACCGTAGCCGGCACTGACCGGGTGATAGCCATGGACCTTCATGCAGGCCAGATTCAGGGTTTTTTTGATATCCCCGTTGATCACTTGTATGCTTTGCCGGTTTTAGTCCAGTACGTTAGAGAAAATATTGGGGGTGGGATTGCCGTTGTCTCCCCGGATGCTGGGGGCGTTGAACGGGCTCGGGCCTACGCAAAGAGATTAGGGGCATCTCTGGTGATTATCGATAAACGGCGCAGTGGTCCAAATGTTTTGGAAGAGATGAATGTTATTGGCGATATCAAAGGAAAAGTGGCCGTTATTATTGATGATATGATCGATACTGCCGGAACGCTTACCAAAGCGGCCAATGTTTTGATGGAAGAAGGTGCCCTGAAGGTGTATGGTTTTGCTTCTCACGGGGTGCTGTCGGGGCCGGCCATCGATCGAATAGCACAATCGCGCTTGTCAAAGGTTGTTGTTACTGATAGTATCCCTGCTCATGAGAATGTTGCTCGATGTGATAAGATTGAAGTTCTGTCAGTTTCAGGCTTGTTTGCTGATGCCATTAAAAGGATATATATAGAGGATTCTGTCAGTTGCCTATTTTCCTAATCACGATGGTTCGATCCTGAATCTTATAGTCTTAGGTAACTGATTTTTGTTGGTTTCTGTTATAATTTTATGGAGGTTTAGGGTCGCATGGCTATTGCTGAATTAGAAGTCCAGCCCAGAGTCGCATTGGGTAAAAGTGCTGTTAAAAAAATGCGTACAGAAGGTCTGGTTCCCGCAGTGTTATATGGGGCGGAGGTAGAAACCACTCCGTTGGCGGTTAATGAGCACGTTTTGAATCGTTTTTTCCATAAGTATGGGCAGAGTATGTTGGTGTCTCTTTCATCTGGTGCTAATAACGAGGATGAAGAAAAACTGGCTATCGTTAAAGATGTTCAATATCATCCGGTTACCGAGCGTGTTTCCCACCTTGATTTTTACAGTATCCGTATCGGAGTTCCCATCGAGGTTGAAGTTCCTTTGAGTTTTGAAGGTAAAGCGGTGGGTATTGACAAGGGCGGCCTGTTGCAGCCGGTAAGACGTTCGCTGGAAATCAGGTGCCTGCCCCGGGAAATTCCTGAAATGCTTAAAATAGATGTTTCAGCCTTGGATATTGGTGATGCTATTCATGTAAATGATCTTGATATTGCCGGGATTGAATTTGTTTCTCCGGTAAATTTTACCATTGTTACCGTTCAGGCTCCCAAAGCGGAGGTCGAGGCTGTTGAAGAAGTTGAAGAAGAGCTGGAAGCTACTGAAGCCGTTGCTGAAGAGGCTGAAGAATAGTCATCGTCAGTTCTCGCACGAAGATGGCGGATTTTCTGGTTGTTGGCTTGGGCAACCCGGGGAGAGAATACGGCGATACCAGGCATAATTTTGGTTTTTTGGTACTTGATAAACTGGCTCAGGGGATGAGAGTTATCTTTCGTCACCGTTCGTTATTGGAGGCGGAGGTTGGTGTAGGTGAGGTGAGCTCACATGCGGTTGTTCTGGCAAAACCGCTCACCTATATGAATCTGAGCGGTCATGCGGTTGCGGTCCTGGCGAGGTTTTATCAGTTGCGAGAACCATCGCAAGTTATTGTCGTTCACGATGATTTAGATATTCCGCTGGGGAGAATGAAAATAAAATCCGGTGGTGGATCCGGCGGCCATAAAGGGGTTCAATCAGTTATTGAATCGCTGGGAACAACAGGGTTTTTACGTATTCGCATGGGAATAGGACTTGAAGAACGGCCAATAGATGTGATTGACTATGTTTTGACCCCGTTTGCGGTTGAAGATCAGGATGCTGTGCAGCGGACGTTAAGTGAAGCATCAAAAGCCGTGCAGATGATAATCCAGGAGGGACCTGAGCAGGCGATGAATTTTTTTCATTGTCTGAAGTCGTAGAACCAGCAAAAATAACAGGCAAAAAGGTAACTCATAGTGGTTGCCTCAAGTGATATTTTATTTTAATTAACTCATTTGGCTAAGGAGGAAGAAGGATGGAGAATTTGACGATTTATGCACCAATTCTGGGAATTATAGGTCTCCTGGTGGCTGGTGTGCTCTACGCGTATGTTGTGAAGCAGCCAGTAGGGACGGCGAAAATGCGGGAGCTTGCAGATGCTATTCATGACGGGGCGATGGCTTTCTTGAAGCGTGAGTATAGAATCCTGGCTATTTTTGTGGTGGTGGTTTTTGCCCTGCTTTTTGTCTTTCTTAATCGGCAGACGGCCTATGCCTTTTTAGGTGGTGCAACTTGTTCGGTTTTGGCAGGTTATTTTGGTATGATGGCAGCGACCAAGGCCAATGTCAGGACTTCCGCTGCTGCCAATCAATCAGGGCAGGCAAAAGCCCTCAGCGTGGCCTTCAGCGGCGGCGCGGTTATGGGTATGAGTGTTGCCGCCCTGGGACTTATTGGTGTGGGTATTCTTTTTTACCTGTTTGGTGGTGATCCTGAATCCGCTAAATATATTAATGGTTTTGCCATGGGTGCCAGTTCCATTGCCCTGTTTGCCAGGGTCGGTGGTGGAATTTATACCAAGGCTGCCGATGTTGGAGCTGACCTGGTTGGTAAAGTTGAAGCCGGGATTCCTGAGGATGATCCCCGTAATCCGGCAACCATTGCTGACAATGTTGGTGACAATGTTGGTGATATAGCCGGTATGGGTGCTGATATTTTTGAATCTTATGTTGGTTCGATTATTGCGACCATTGCCATCGCTGCCACAGCTTCCGGTCCTTTGTTCTCCGGCCTGCGCCTCCAGTTTATGTCCTTTCCGCTGCTGGTGGTCATGATTGGTATTGTCAGTTCTATCCTGGGAATTGTGTCCATGAAAATCCTGGAAAAATATAGTCCTGCTGATGCCTTGCGTTATTGTACCTTCATTGGTGCTGCGGCCATGTTGGTCAGTTCTTATTATGTTTGTAAATTATTAGGATTGCCAATCGGGGCTTTCTGGGCGGTACTGTTTGGTTGCTTGTGCGGTATTTTGATTGGTTTGGTAACTGAATATTATACCTCTGCCGCACCCATCAGGAAAATTGCCGAAGCCAGTCTAACCGGTCCAGGTACCAATATTATTACCGGGTTGGCTGTGGGGATGGAAAGTTGTGCTATTCCGGTTCTGCTCATATGTGCTGCGATCTTTGGTAGTTATAAACTGATTGGCCTTTATGGGATCGGGATCGCCGCAGTCGGTATGTTGTCAACGGTTGGCGTAACCATGTCTGTTGATGCCTATGGCCCCATTGCTGATAATGCTGGTGGAATCTCTGAAATGGCTGGTTTGGGTGAAGAAACCCGGAAAATTACTGATGGATTGGATGCTTTGGGTAATACCACCGCGGCGATTGGCAAAGGATTTGCTATTGGTTCTGCCGCCCTGACTGCCTTGGCTCTCTTTGCCGCTTACAGTTCAGCGGTTGGACTGAAAGTCATCAACCTGACCAACCCGATGGTGGTTATCGGGATGTTTATTGGTGGTATTGTTCCTTTCCTGGTTGGTGCCATGACCATGTCTTCCGTGGGTAAAGCAGCTTTTGCCATGGTTGAGGAAGTGCGGCGGCAGTTTCGTGAAATTCCCGGAATCATGGAAGGGACCGGCAAACCGGAATATAGTAAATGTGTTGATATCAGTACGGCAGCTTCCTTGAAAGAGATGATAATCCCCGGGTTGACAGCGGTTATTACCCCGATCGTAGTGGGATTCCTTCTTGGTCCGGAGGCTTTGGGTGGCATGCTTGCTGGTGCAACCTTGACCGGTGTTTTCATGGCTCTCTTTATGTCTAATGCCGGTGGTGCCTGGGATAACGCCAAAAAATACATTGAGTCTGGTAACTTTGGCGGTAAAGGTTCCGATGCTCATAAGGCGGCGGTTACTGGTGATACCGTTGGTGATCCTTTCAAGGATACCTCTGGTCCTGCAATGAACATATTGATCAAACTGATGTCCATTGTTTCTTTGGTTATTGCACCTTTGCTGGTAGTTATGTAATCTGTTACATTTATAGGTGAAAAAAAGGGTCGGCATTATGCCGGCCCTTTTTTTCAGTCTTGACAGATAGCTGATCTGTGCGCTACATATTCGGTGTGGTGGTTGGTCTCAAGATAATCGCCTTTTTCTGGAGTTTAGTATTATTCAAATTATTTTCAGATTTTTCAAGGTGGAAAGATGTCAGGTCATAATAAGTGGAGTTCTATTAAACATCGTAAAGGGGCAGTAGACGCCAAACGCGGGAAAATATTTACCAAGCTGATCAAAGAAATTACGGTAGCTGCCCGCGATGGTGGTGGCGATGTCGATATGAATCCTCGCTTGCGTACGGCGATTGCGGCAGCTAAAGCGGTCAATATGCCCAAAGACAACATTGAACGTTCTATCAAACGGGGTACGGGTGAGCTTGAAGGTGTTTCTTATGAGGAATTGGTGTATGAAGGTTATGGGCCGGGTGGGGTAGCGGTAATGGTTGATATCCTGACTGATAACCGCAATCGCACAGCGGCCGATATCAGGCATATTTTCAATAAAGGCAACGGGAATCTCGGAGAAAATGGCTGTGTCGGCTGGATGTTTGATACTAAAGGCCTGATTGTTTTTGAAAAAGAAGGCATTGATGAAGAAGAGCTTTTTGACTTGGCGTTGGAATCCGGCGCCGATGATGTGGAAGAAATAACGGAAGATGGTACTTTTGAAGTACTTACTACTCCGGAAAATTTTGAAGTGGTCAAACAGGCTTTTGATGAAAAAGGTTGGGCTTATGTGTCTGCGGAGGTTACAAAAATTCCTCAGAATACCATCAAACTTGAAGGGAAAGCCGCAGAACAGATGTTGCGGTTGATGGAAAAACTAGAAGATTCTGATGATGTCCAGAATGTGTACGCTAACTTTGATATCGATATGGAATTGTTGGAACAGTTGCAGGGATGAAGTATTTTACTCAACTTTCTGAGTTGTTCTAAAAACAGCTGAAAGAAATTTTCATGGATGTTCCGGCATGGCTCTTGCTCATTCTCGCCGGCCGTCCATGGCCGGCTTCCAAGGCGTCCGCCGCGAATCACCATCCAGGTGATTCGTCCGGCGGCCAAAACCACTATGAGCCAAGCCCTAACATCCTGTAATGTATCCCTGGCAATGCAAGTCAGAAAGTTGAGTATTTTAGCTTAGCTGCTATGAATGACAAATGTTAATATTAGGAATTGATCCCGGCAGCGCCTCAACCGGTTTCGGCCTGGTAAGAAGTGATGGCAGTGATCTGTTGCATGTGCATCACTCACAGGTTTCTCTTTCTCCAAAAAAAACCACCTCACAAAAACTATCCCGCCTCTATTCTGCTACTATGGAAATAGTGGATGAGTATCACCCGGACTTGGCTGCAGTTGAAGGTATTTTCTATGGTCCCAATGTAAAGAGTATGATCGTTTTGGGACAGGCTCGTGGTGCGGCCATGGTTGCAATGGCAAATTGTGGTCTGGACATTGCTGAATACCCACCGACAGTGGTAAAGCAGGCCGTGGTTGGTTATGGAAAAGCCACGAAAGAACAGGTTCAGCAGATGGTTTCAGTTATTTTGAATCAGCGGCTGATTACCGGAGAACATGCTGCCGATGCTCTGGCTGTGGCTATTTGCCACCATCATCACCAGCAATTGCTCAGTTGGGAAGCAAAGGTGAAATCATGATTGCCCGCATATCCGGTGTGCTGATTCAAAAATCTCCTGATCAGGTTATTGTTGATGCTTCGGGGGTTGGTTATCGTCTGCTTATTCCTGGGGGGACATACCGTCAGCTTCCGGAACTGGAACAACAGACTACTTTGTGGGTGACCACCCGTATTCGGGATGAGCACCTGATACTGTATGGATTTTATAGCTGTGAAGAACAACGGATGTTTTTACGTTTATTATCCGTTTCCGGTGTGGGCCCCAAACTGGCGCTTAATATTATTTCCAAAGTTGAAATTGCTCAGCTTGAACAATTGCTGATGAATCAGGATGTAGCTTTGTTGGTAAAAATACCAGGTCTGGGGAAAAAATTATCCCAGCGCCTGGCCCTTGAACTGGGTGAAGAGCTGAAGAAGAGTCAATCTGGTTCTTGGAGTCAACAGGGAATATCATCCATATATGCTGCCCCTACAAAGCGAAACGAATTATTGGCCGCGATGGAAACTCTTGGATATAAACCGGCGGACTGCTTAGGAATAGTTGATAAAGTTCTTCATGAAAATTCTGAAGGACGAGTGGAAGATTTACTCAAGAAAATCCTCAAAGGGTTGTCTAATGGATGATAGACTGGTTGGCCAGCAGCCATTGACAAGCGATTTGCCAGAAGAAGTTTACCTGCGTCCAAGCAGGTTGATAGAGTATATCGGCCAGTCACGCATCAAAGATAATCTCAATGTTTTTATTGCTGCTGCCTGTGAACGTTGTGAGCCTTTGGATCACGTTCTCTTTTCCGGACCGCCAGGGTTGGGAAAGACCACTCTGTCAAATATCGTCGCTCGGGAAATGGGCGTCCAGGTTCGCTCGACCTCGGGTCCGGCAATTGAACGTCCTGGAGATCTTGCTGCTATCCTCACCAATCTGAAGGATCGGGATGTCCTGTTTATTGACGAAATTCACCGTTTAAATCGTGCTGTCGAGGAAATACTCTATCCGGCCCTGGAAGATTTTAAGCTGGATATTATTATCGGCCAGGGGCCAACCGCACGTTCCATTCGCTTGGATTTACCGCCTTTTACCCTTATTGGGGCAACCACCAGATCAGGCTTGTTGAGTTCGCCATTGCGTGGTCGATTTGGGATTACTTTTCGCCTGGAATTTTATAACCTCGATGACCTGAGCCAGATTATAAAAAGATCAGCTGGCATCCTAAAACTTGATATCAATGATCAGGGGGCAGCAGAGATAGCCAGTTGTTCCAGAGGTACACCTCGGGTGGCTAATCGATTGCTGAAACGGATCAGGGATTTTGCCCAGATTCATGGGCAGAGGATGATTACGCCAGAAGTATCTCGCCATGCTTTGGAACAGATGGAAATTGATACCTATGGGTTTGACCCTCTTGATCGTCAGTATATGCTGGCGATAATTCGCAAATTTAATGGTGGCCCAGTTGGAATTGAAACGCTTGCGGCGGTGCTCCAGGAAGAGTCAGATACCCTGGAAGATGTTTGTGAACCTTACCTCCTGCAGCTTGGCTTTCTGGCGCGTACCCCCCGGGGACGGGTAGCAACACCAAAAGCCTGTGAATATTTTTCTTCTGTTTAACTGTCCTATCTTTTTGTCTATCCCTTGTTGATTTTTTTTCTTGACAAGCAAATCAAAATGATTTATCGCTAATAAAAAAATGAGTGCTCATTCATTTATTAAAAGGGATGAGGAAATGAATCTTGTTCAGATGTTTTTTGACCAGGTTGATCGCTACGGCAATGATCGGGCAATGATGGTCAAGCGGAGTGGGGCCTATGTCGATGTAAGCTGGAATGAATGGGCTGAAGAAGTTCGTCATATTGCTGCCGGGCTATTGTCTCGTGGTTTACAGCCGGGAGATAAGGTGGCCCTGCTGTCGGAGAATCGCTCTGAATGGGCTTTTATCGATCTTGCCATTCTTAATACTGGTGGTGCGGATGTCCCTATTTATCCCACCAATAGGCCATCCCAGGTTGTCTATATTGTTAATGATTCTGAAGCAGCAGCTATTTTTGTTTCCACTGAAGAGCAACTGTGCAAAGTCCTGGAAGCGAAAAAATCTTGTCCCCTGCTGAAAACCATTGTTGTAATTGATCATGGTGTTGATGATGCTTTGCTGGCGGATGATAACGTTATTACCCTCTCATTTCTGGAAGCGGAAGGGAAATCGTGGTTACAGCAAAACCCGGGTAAGTTGGATGAACTTAAGACTAATATAAAACCCGATGATCTGGCGACCATTATCTATACCTCCGGGACAACCGGTGATCCCAAAGGAGTCATGCTTACGCATCATAATTTCTACAGTAATTGTGAGGCTGCTCTTACCCGGGTTAGTGTTACCCATGATGATATTGCCCTCTCCCATCTGCCTTTGAGTCATGTGTTTGAACGGCAGGCGGGTTATTATTTGATGGTTATGGCCGGTGCAAGCATTGCTTATGCCGAAGCCATTGATACGGTGCCGCAGAATATGGAAGAAGTAGGGCCAACCATCGTGGTCAGTGTTCCTCGCCTTTTTGAAAAGATCTATGCCAAAATCTATGATGCTGCTCTGCATAGTAGCGGACTGAAAAAACGCCTGATGTTCTGGGCCTTTGGGATTGCGGATAAAATTGCTGCCTGTAAAGAAGAAAAAAAAGAACCCTCCGCTTTTTTGGCTTGGCAATATGGCTTGGCTAAAAAATTGGTGTTCAGTAAAATGGGGGAAAAATTAGGTGGGCGTTTGAGGTTTTTTGTTTCAGGTGGAGCGCCCTTGCCAAAGGAGATAGCCGAGTTTTTTTACGCTACCGGTTATTATATCTTGGAAGGGTATGGTCTGACTGAGACCTCGCCGGTTCTGGCGGTGAATACACCGGAAGAACTCAAGTTTGGCACTGTAGGTAAGGTGATTCCTGGTGTCCAGGTGAAAATTGCTGATGATGGTGAAATCCTGGCCAAAGGACCCAATATAACCCAAGGGTATTATAAAAATCCCGAAGCAACCAGGGATGCGTTTGTGGATGGATGGTTTTGTACCGGTGACATAGGCAATCTGGATAACGAGGGATACTTAAGCATTACCGACCGGAAAAAAGACCTGATTGTCACTACAGGCGGTAAGAATATTGCGCCACAGCTCCTGGAAAATTTACTGAAGATGGATGACTATATCAGTGAAGTTATGCTCTATGGTGATAAACAGCGGTTTGTGTCGGCTTTGGTGGTGTCTGATTTTGAAAGGCTTGAGGAATATGCCCTGAACTATGATATCCTCTATACCGATATCAGGGGTTTGCTCGAAGATCCCGAGATTATCAGACTCTTTGAGCAGCGGTTTGAAAAGGTGCAAGAAGAAAATGAGATCCCTAATTGTGAACAAGTGAAGAAATTTATTCTTCTAGACGGTGACTTCTCCATGGATAAGGAAGAGATAACTCCGACCATGAAGTTGCGGCGTAAAATTGTGACGGCTAAATATCAGCAGCAACTGGATGCCTTGTATGAATAGTAAAGTGCCCCTGGAACCTCGAAAACGGGAAAAATATATGGCTATTATTGACGCGGCCTTGGAGGTCTTTGCTGAATATGGTTACCATAATTGTCAGGTGGCTAAGATCGCCCGTCAAGCAGGGATTGCTGATGGAACCATATACCTGTATTTTGCTAATAAGGAAGATGTGCTGGTTTCTGTCTTCCGTGAAAAAATGAATGAGTTTATCACCCAGTTGAAGGTTTTATTGCAACTCCATACGAGTGCACTTGAAAAGTTGTCAGTTTTGGTAAATTTCCATTTCAATCACCTGGAGAAAAATCCATCCCTTGCCAACTTTATACAAATTCAACTTCGTCAGTCTGATGCTTCTATTCGTTCTGGTATTGCTGAACCACTCAAACAATATTATCAACTTATTGAAACGCTGATTGATGAAGGAAAACAGCAGGGAACTTTCAATCCTCAGATTAAAACGAAGGTGACTCGGGAAGTGATTTTCGGCTGCATGGATGAAATTGTCAGCTGCTGGGTATTCAGTTCCCGGAAATATTCCCTCAGTAAAAATGCTTCTGATGTCCTGACAATCCTCAAAAGTGGCTTAACTGTTAATCAACCCTGATAATTTTATCAAATATTACCAGTAATCACCCTGGTTATTAATTGATAGTTTTTTATCTTTGTAATGAATGAACAATCACCCATAAATTTCGAAGAAGGAAATAAATATGAGTAATGGACTGGTTAATATCAGAGACCAGAAGTTTGTCCTTTTTGAACAGCTTGGGGTTGATAGCCTGTTTGCTGCCGGAAAGTATCAGGATTATACGGTTGAGGATGTCAATATGTTGATTGGTGAAGCGGAAAAAATGGCGGTGAATGAAATTCTGCCCACCTACAACCTCGGTGATCAGCAGGGATGTACTTTTAAAAATGGGCAGGTTTTCGCCCCGCCCTGTTTTCATGAACCTTATAAAAAATACTGTGAGGCCGGTTGGAACGCCGCCCACAGGTCAGTGGAAGTAGGTGGCCAGGGAATGCCCCTAACGGTTTTCTCTGCCTGTGCCGAGTTGTTCAATGCTGCCAATTTTTCCTTTGTCATGTATCCGGGCCTGACCTGCGGTGCTGGTGGACTGATTGAAAAATATGGCACGGAAACCCAGCAGCGAAAGTATATGGATAAAATGTATACTGGCCAATGGGGTGGAACTATGTGTCTGACCGAGCCTGGTGCCGGCAGTGATGTGGGAGCTCTGAAAACCCGGGCGAAACTATTGCTGGATGGTCGCTATCAAATCGTTGGGACTAAATGTTTTATTTCCAGTGGTGATCATGATTTGACCGAGAATAATATTCATGCGGTCCTGGCCCGGATTGAAGGAGACCCTCCCGGAACGGATGGGATATCTCTGTTTATTGTGCCTAAAATAAAAGTCAATGATGATGGGGCGCTGGGTGAGTCCAATGATGTGCTTACTGGCAATATTGAACATAAAATGGGGATTAAAGGGTCAGCAACCTGTACCCTGAATTTTGGCGAGGAAGAAAATTGTATTGGCGAACTTCTTGGTGAAGAGCGCCAGGGGATGCCCATCATGTTCAACATGATGAACGAGGCCCGGTTGGAAGTTGGTATGCAGGGATTGGGGCATGCCACGGCCGCCTATGAACATTCTCTTGCCTATGCCCGGGAGCGCATCCAGAGTCGGGCGATCTGGGAGTTCAGCAATCCTGCCGCAAAAGGGGTGCCGATCATTGAACATCCTGATATCCGGCGTTCGCTACTCTGGATGAAAGCCTATGTAGAGGGTATCAGAGCAATGAATTATTTTGTTGCCTACTCCATTGACCGGGCTGAAATTGCTGAAATTCCGGAACAACGGGATTATTGGCATGGCTTTGCTGAGTTGATGACGCCGGTATGTAAAGCTTTCTCCTCTGATAAGGCCATAGAAATTTGTTCATTGGCTATTGATATCTATGGTGGCTATGGATATTGTAGTGAATATCCGGTGGAACAATACTTGCGGGATGCAAAAATTGCCTGTCTCTATGAGGGTACCAATGGCATTCAGGCTCTTGATCTGGTGGGTCGTAAACTCGGTCAGCGCCATGGTGCAAATGTCCGTAATCTGTTGCAGGAAATCGGAAAAACGGTAGCCCAACTTCAGAAAAATGAGATCCTGCAAAAATATGCTGCTATTTTGGCTGAAGCATTGCAGGCTGTGGGAAATCTAACCAAAAATTTTGGTATTTGGTCAGAAGGCTCTGGTTTGGTCATTCCTATTCTCAATGCCCGTCCTTACCTGATGATTTTTGGTAACCTGATGGTAGGATGGCAATTGCTCCAGGCTGCTGGAATTGCGGTGGAAAAATTAGAAGTTATTTATCAGGAGGCTGGGGTGGAAGGTAAGGCAGCCCAGCGGTCTCTGGCTCGCAGTAATGAAGAAGTGGCATTTTATGAAGGCAAGATAGCTGCGGCAAAATATTTTATCGTTGAAGTGGTAAACAGTCTTAAGAGCCAATGTCAAAGCATTGAAATGCGGGAAAAGGTTGCTGTGGAAATGCTGGATGCTTCATTTGGTTTCTAACTGTAGATATAAAGAGGTGAAAAGGGGGGAGTACCATGTCATATGAAATAAAAAAAGCCGCGGTTCTAGGTGCCGGGGTTATGGGTGCCACCATCGCCGCCCATCTGGCCAATGCCGGTATTGAGTGCCTGTTGCTTGATATTGTGCCATTTGAGCTGACAGAGGCCGACCAGCAGCAGGGATTAACCCGAGAAAATCCAAAATGGCGCAACAGCTTCGCGGCCCGGGGTCTCAACGCCGCATTGAAATCAAAACCTGCCAGCTTCTATAGTAAGAAAAATGCCGAGATGATTACCATCGGTAATTTTGAAGATGACTTGAAAAAACTTTCCCAAGTGGATTGGGTAATTGAAGTTGTGGTTGAAAAACTGGAGATCAAACAGGAGTTGTTGGCTAAAGTGGCAAAGGTGATCAGCAAGAACTGTATTGTTTCCACCAATACTTCGGGACTGCCTATAAAGGATATTTCCGCCAATCTGCCAAAATCATTAAAAAAAAGGTTTTTGGGGGTTCACTTCTTTAATCCTCCCCGTTATATGAAGCTGGTTGAGGTTATTCCCGGAGAGGAAACTGATGCTGAGGTTGTTGCCTTCATGTCTTCTTTTTGTGAGGACGTCCTGGGCAAGGGAGTGGTAGTTTGCAAGGATGTGCCAAATTTTGTTGGCAACCGGATCGGGGTTTTCGATATTGCCAATGCGATTGATATTATGGTTGAAAAGAATCTATCAGTCCCGGAACTGGATGCTATTATTGGTAAGGCTGTTGGCTGTCCTGGGTCCTCTATTTGTGGCACCATGGATCTGGTGGGAATCGATGTTGGTTTTCATGTTATGAATAATCTCTATGCGGCGGTTCCTGATGATGAGATGCGGGAAATGTTTGTAGCCCGTGATTTTATGGTCAAAATGGTGGAAAACAAATGGCTGGGGAACAAAACCAGGCAGGGTTTTTATAAAAAAACCAAAGATGAAAAAGGTAAACGGCTAAAATTGGCCCTTGACTATCGGACGATGGAATATGTTTCTTTTGCAAAGCCCCGGTATGCATCACTGCAGGCGGCAAAAAAGGAGCCGGGTGGCTTTGCCGCCAAGTTGCGGCGTTTGTTTCAGGGGACTGATGTGGCCGCTGAAGTGGCCAGAGAATATCTCTGTCGTAACTTTATTTATGCTGCCAACCGCATTCCTGAAATTTGCGATACGGTGGTTACCATCGATAATACCATGAAGTGGGGGTATAATCATAAGCTTGGACCTTTTGAGACCTGGGATGTGCTGGGAGTGCAGGAAGTTGTCAAAGTAATGAAAGAGCTGAAACTGAAAGTGCCGAAAAAAATCAGTGAGATGCTCAAGACCGGTCATCCTTCTTTTTATCTGCAAAAAGACGATGGTCATTATTATTATGATTTTGCCGACAAGGATTATGTTAAACTGGAGGAAAATCCGAAAATCATCCTGCTCCCGGTGCTGAAAGAGCGTAACCGGGTGGTCGCTTCCAGTGCCGGCGCCAGTCTCATTGATATTGGTGACGGGGTGGCCTGCCTGGAATTTCATACCAAAATGAACGTCATTGACGGTGATGTTGGTGCCATGATTTATGAAAGCTGTGATATTGTTGAAAAAGATTTCCTCGGCTTGGTGGTGGCCAACCATGGAACAAACTTTTCGGTCGGGGCCAATCTTTTTCAGGTTTTTGTCACTATTCAGCAGGGTGATTGGGATATCCTCGACAAAATGATCCATGATTTTCAATATGCCAATATGCGGCTTAAATATGCCGCCAGACCGGTGGTTACTGCCCCGGCCGGTATGGCGCTCGGTGGTGGTTGTGAAATCTCTATGCATGGTGATCGTTGTCAACCCCATGGTGAAACTTATATGGGGTTGGTTGAGGTAGGAGTTGGTGTGATCCCTGCCGGTGGTGGCATTAAGGAGTTGATGGTTCGTTGTACTGAGGGGATTCCTGACGGGACTATTGCCAATGGTCTTAATATGCAGACCTATTATCAGAAGGTGTTTGAGAATATCGGGATGGCCAAGGTGGCTACCAGTGCGGTGGAAGCCCAAGAACTTGGCTATATCCGTAAAACTGATAACATCAGTATGAACCGTGATCAGCAGATTTATGATGCCAAAAACGTAGTTCTGGGATTAGCTCAGTTTTACCGGCAGCCAAGTCCTGCTATGATTCCGGTTATGGGAGAAAACTTCCAGGGTATGGTGGATTCCATTTTATATAACATGCGGGCTGGTAACTATATTAGCGATTATGATAAATTTGTGGCCAAAAAACTGGCCGCAATAATTTCCGGCGGTGACTGTGCCGAGGGTACGTATGTTTCCGAGGATCTGATCCTTGATCTTGAGCGAGAGGCTTTTTTGAGCTTATGTGGGGAAACCAAAACCCAGGACCGCATGATGTATATGTTGAAAAACGGCAAACCATTACGGAATTAATCATATTTCAGCCGGTCGGGAAAATAAATCCTAGTGGTTTTTTTGAGATGGAAGAATGGAGGACTATTATGCAGGATGCAGTTATTGTTGCCTCAGTAAGAAGCCCTGGTGGACGTTATAAAAAAGGGGGATTGTCCCAGACCAGGGGTGATGAAATAGGCATTCAGGTGGTGAAAGGGCTTTTGGCCCGGGTTCCGAAACTTAAACCGGAAGATGTTGATGATTTGATATGTGGTTGTGCCTTTCCTGAAGCGGAACAGGGCATGAATATTGGTCGGGTGATCAGTCTCGGTGCCGGTTTGCCCATCGAAACCTGTGGGATGACCGTTAATCGTTTCTGTTCTTCGGGGATTCAGGCAATTGCTGATGCAACCGCTAAAATTCAGGCTGGTTGGTCAGATGTCATCATTGCCGGAGGGACGGAAAGCATGAGCCATATTCCCATGGGTGGCAGTATCTTTCGTCCCCATCCAGGTTGGGGCGATTTGCCTAATACCTATGTATCCATGGGAATTACGGCTGAAAACGTGGCGGAAAGATATAACATAACCCGTGAGGATCAGGACAAGGTGGGTATGGAGAGTAATCGTCGAGCCCATGAAGCGATAGAAGCAGGAAAATTCAAGGAGCAGATCATTCCTATCAATGCTTGGAATTATACCACTGACAAACAGGGGAAAAAAATCCATGTCGAGGTTCCTTTTGAAATGGATGATGGTGTTTGTTGGCCAGCATCGCTGGAAAAAATGGCGAAACTGAAATCGCCATTCAAGGTCGGGGGGTCGGCAACTGCCGCCAATTCATCACAAATGACGGATGGCGCGGCTTTTACCCTGCTGATGAGTGCCGAAAAGGCGAAAAAGCTGGGATTTGAGCCACTGGCAAAATTAACTAATTATGCTATAGCCGGTGTGGAACCGGAAGTAATGGGGGTCGGGCCAGCGTTTGCCATTCCTAAAGTCCTGCAGCAGGCCGGACTTAAAACCAAAGATATTGACCTTTTTGAGATTAATGAAGCTTTTGCCTCTCAGTGTATTTATTCCCTGCTGCAATTGGGCTTGGAAAAGCGTTACTGGAATGGTGATGTGAATCCTAACGGCGGAGCCATTGCTCTTGGACATCCTCTTGGTTGCACCGGGGCTAAGCTGACCACCCAGCTGATCTATGAGTTGAAACGCCGGAAAAAGAAACGGGGGATTGTGTCCATGTGTATTGGTGGGGGGATGGGAGCTGCTGCCATTATTGAAATGCTTTAGAATTTTTGAAAGTTAAGGCTGCTAAACCATGTTTCCTAGTTGTTTCATGAATTATTAAGTACCAGCATTGGTGTAATCTGGGAGGGGGTATTCACCCCTCCTTTTTTTGTGATCTTTGTTGACCAATCTGATAAATGTGCTATAAGAAGTGCATTAAAATAAAACCTTGCCCCCATAGCTCAGGTGGATAGAGCGACGGATTCCTAATCCGCAGGCCGCGTGTTCGAGTCGCGCTGGGGGCACCAATAAAATCAAGGGGTTGCAATGATATTGATGATCCTTAACTTGTTGCAACCCTTTTTTTTGCCATAGAAATGTCATTATCCTTTCTTCCCCATTGTTTCTACTTCCGTTTTACCGTATTGCCAGCTGATCTTTCAGGGAGTTGTATGGAATGACCGTGCTGCAGGCAATTATTCTTGGTATTGTTCAGGGGCTGACTGAATTTATCCCGATTTCGAGTTCCGGCCATCTGGTTCTGGTTCCCCATTTTCTCGGCTGGCACTTTGCCGGTCCCCAGGTTTTTGTTTTTGATGTCCTGGTGCAATGGGGGACGCTTTTTGCCGTGTTTGTTTATTTTTGGCATGATCTGGTGAATATTTCCCGATCCTTTTTCAGGTCATTATTCAAGGGCCGGCCTTTTGCTGAACATGATGCCTGCCTTGGTTGGTACCTGATCCTGGCGACTATCCCGGCGGTAGTGGTAGGGCTGCTTTTCAAAGATAAGATTGAAACGGCGTTTAACAGTGCTCAGGCTTCTGGTTTTTGCCTGCTCCTGACTGCAGTTCTGCTGGTGGTTGCCGAAAAAGTCGGGCATAGGAACCGCAGGATGGAAGAACTTTCCTGGTGGGATGCCTTGTGGATTGGACTCTCCCAAGTGCTGGCTTTACTGCCTGGGGTTTCCCGCTCTGGTTCCACCATTGCCGGGGGGATGACCCGGCATTTTGATCGCAGCTCAGCTGCCCGGTTCTCTTTCCTGATGTCTGTACCGGTCATGCTTGGTGCCGGGATTTTGGCCTTGGATGACCTTTTTCACCTGCCCGGTATGGACGGTCTTCTGCTGCCCCTGCTGGTGGGATTTTTCACCGCCATGGTTGCTGGATATATTGCCATTCGCTGGCTGATTGCCTATCTGAGCCACCATTCTCTGTATATTTTTGCTATCTACTGCACAGTCCTGGGGATGCTGGTCATAATGGTTGGCTGAAAATGGCAGTAAACCTTCCCTGACCTTTCTTAAATCAGCAAGTTGATGAAGTTTCCAGTCTCGGCTATACCTCCAGTGAATTTCCCCAAAGACCATGGATATTGCAATAGGCCAGAGCGTGGAAAGATTTGAAGTCAGCGATTTGGTTGATCTGGAAGCGAACGTTGGGGTTTGAATATACCGGCGCCCAAGTGGCCCGTCCCAAGCCGATAACCTGGTCGTTATCTTTTTTTACGCCGTAGAGTTCAATCCAGGCGATATGATGGGCTTCGGTATTGGGATGGGTGGTTTCATGGCCGACCACCACCCTGACGATATCTCTTCCTTTCTTGTAACCTTTGTCAACCGTAATGGTTGGTACATGTTTTTCTTTACCCTCATCACCTGCTGTTTTAATGATTTCGGCAAAATTCATTGTAACCTCCCCGCTGCAAACGTTTTCAGATGGCTCTACTGCTGCTCGGATAAAGTATCATAGATAAATATAATCCATCTTGTTCAAAAATCAATAACAGCCTGGGTGAATATTTTGATGATGGAGAAGCAGGTATACGGGATGTGCTGCTGTCAGTTGCGGATGAATCTCATTTATTGTTTATTAAGCTGAGCCATTAGTGGTTAGCTATTAGCATTTAGCTTTTAAAAAGCAGGGCTTTACGTTGATTAGTAACAACACCCAACGGGTGAGGATCTGTAAGAATTAAACATCTTGTAATTACTAAACTAATAGCTAACTGCTAAAAGCTAATCGCTTAATTTAGGTGTTTATCACCATCGATAGTTTGGCAGTCCCAGGTTCTTTTTCAGCGTCAACTAGCAGCATTTTACGAAATTCATCGGCTGTTACCGGGGGGCTGAAAAGAAAACCCTGGACAATACTGACGCCGCATTGCTGCAGAAACTTGAGCTGTTGTTTGTTTTCGACTCCTTCTGTCACGATTTCAAGATTCAGACTGTAAGCCATGGCAATGATTGCTTTAATCAAAGTCCTATCATTTTTATTGTCCACCAGATCGTGAATAAAACTTCTATCTATTTTCAATACCTGTAATGGAAATTGTTTGAGATAACTCAAAGAAGAATATCCTGTTCCAAAATCATCCAACGCCAGACAAATATTTCTTTGATGGAGTGTGTTGAGGGTTTCAATTGGTTTATGAGTATCTTGCAAAAGTAGGCTTTCTGTTATTTCCAATTCCAACCATTCAGGAGGCAATCCGCTGGACTTCAGGGCCTGATCTACAGCATCTAATAGGGTGCCGGCACGAAACTGCTGAGGGGAGATATTTACCGCAACATGTAATTTTTTGACAGAAAGTTTCTGCCATTTCCTGGCCTCCCTGCATGAAGCTTCCAGAACCCAAGTCCCTATTTTTTCAATAAATCCCATTTCCTCAGCCAGTGGAATGAACTTATTTGTAGGAATATTGCCTAATACAGGATTGTTCCAGCGTAACAGTGCTTCTGCTCCAACAATTCTGTTGTTGATGATATCTATCTTGGGCTGAAAAGCCAGCGACAACTCATCATTATCAAGGGCATGCCTTAAATGTCCGGCAATAAGCATCCGTTCTTCTGAAGCTTGACACATTTCGTTGGAAAAGAACCGGTAGGTATTACGACCATTTTCCTTGGCATGGTACATGGCCATATCGGCGTACTGCATAATATGGTCAACTGTCTGTCCATCATCCGGATAGACGCTGATGCCAATGTTGACGGTAGTGTAGATTTCGCGTGATTCCACCCATAAGGGTTTATTGAATATGCTGACCAGTTTGCAGGCAACAATTTCCACATAAGGGGAGTTGGCTTATAGTAGCACCATACAGTGCGGGATTTTTCATTTTCCCGGGAATTTTTAGCATGACTATGATCATGTTGCTAGACTGGCTGTGGTGTTGATGTGAATGTGGATAAGCTTAGCTGCTTCCAAAACCAGCAATTAGTTGTCTGTGGCTATGCCGATGAATCAGGGGAATTTATTTGAGAATTCTCTGTAACTTGAGATAAAAAAATGGTAATATTTATTTACAATTCAAAAGGGTAGGGTGCATTATAGAAAATATACTGATAAAAAATTTTGCAATTCATTTATCTCCAGTTTTTTTTAGGGTTTGTAAGTATTAGAAATAATAAAAAACTGTCATAAATTTGGATCGAACTGTCAAAATGTGGACTGCACATCGTTATGTCGATGATTGCCCAGAATAGAGTATTGGAAGAGTGATTTAAGTAATTTCCATCCCGGAAACTGGTGTTTCCGGATGGACACTAAGTAGAATTTTTAACTGTTAACAAAATATTATGAAGGAGGAATGTAATGGTGGTATTACCGGAAACAGTATCCAAAGCATGGGATGAAAAAGAGGGGCCGGTTATTTTTTCTACCGTGGGTGAGGATGGCACGCCTAATGTTATTTATGTTACTTGTGTGGCAAGGCATGGTGAAGAGATGTTGGTGGTCGCGGATAATTTTTTTGACAAAACGCGAAAAAATATTTTTTCAGGAAGTAAGGGGTCCATGCTCTTTATTACCAGTGAAGGCAAGTCATACCAGGTTAAGGGATCAATTGAGTATCATAAGGAAGGCTCCATCTTTGAGGACATGAAAAAATGGAATCCCAGCAAGCATCCTGGTCATGCTGCGGTGGTACTGAAAGTTGAAGAAGTGTATTCTGGTGCCGAAAAGCTGTTATAGGCTGCCGCTTCTTGATAGGGGCAATTGAAAATCATTGATCTGGAAATGGCAGTTTCAGGATTACTACTACTTTGAAAGGTTTCCTGATGGCAGAAGCAAAATTTAAAAAAATGTCCCGTTCCAATGAGGCATTGTATGGGGCGCGAAAAATACTGCTGGGCGGCTTTTCCCCAACCGCCCAGGTTAAATTCAAGGTGCTGATTAATCAGGCAGGTTTACAGGATGCACCGTTGGTATGGTTTACCGCTGAACAAGAGAATACGATGCTGGCTGATTTATTACTGTTGCCGGATCAAAGCGGTTGGGGGGAGTCTTCTGATTTGCCGCGAGCTGTAATTCTTAGTGGGATGACGGAGAATGAAATTCACCGCCTTATGACTTTAAACCGTAAGGCCCGCAAGCAGGCAACCCTCTGGGCTACCATAACCCCTGTTTCTGAGACCTGGACATTGAAGCAGCTTCTCCATGAACTTCAGGCTGAAAGGAAAGCCCTCAGTCAGAGAAAATAAAGGAAGGAGCATGTATGATCGTCAGAAATCTAAATGATAAAGAGGTGCTGGCTACCACCTATCGGGCCCATGGTGGGGCTGTCGCCCAAATGGTACTGGATCGCCGGGTATTGGAAGAAATCGGTTTTCTGGCCTGAGTAAAGCTGGAAAAAAGCAAAGAGATTGAAATCCATGTGGATCCCATGGAAGAAATTTAGTAACTATTCAGGTAGCAGTTTTGGCAGTTAATTTAGCGTGAAAACTACCGAACTTTGCTTCGCTTTCTCTGACGGGGTCAAAGCTTGACAACCGGCGGGGCAGGATTCTGATGTTTTAAGGTGATTTCTTGCCGCCGCTCATCAAGCACTGACCCCAATCGAGACAGTTTGGAAAGAGGTACTGAATAGTTACGAAATTTATTTTATTATGAGCGGTGAGGGAAGAATGACCGTCGGAAATGAAACAAGGGCGGTGGTTCCTGGGGATGCTATGTGGATCCCTGCCGGTTCACCACATAGTCTTTTGAATACCGGTCAGGAAGATTGCTTGATTTTGGTCGTTGCCTCGCCTGCATGGGAGAAATAAAGGGGGAATGCCTGGTTGACACTAGAATTCCGATATAAGGAAACTTTTGCAGGATGTCCAATTGAAGTAACTTCAGTTGACAAAATATAAGACCTTATATCAGAATTCCAGCTGGTTAATGGGTCTGGTTGAAAAAATGAGGGTAATGGTGTATTCAGTCTGCAGATGCCCAGGCTGAAGCCAGAATTACAGCTTGACAGTGTGTTCCTTGGTGTCTATATGACCTGAATTTAGCGGTTAGTTTTTAGCCGTTAGCTATTAGTTTAATGATTACAGGATTTTTACTATTACAAACTGTCACCCATCAGGTCTTATTGTTCATGAACGTAATGTCTTGGTTTTTTTAAAGCTAAACGCTGGTAGCTAACTGCTAATCGCTTAACTTAGGTATGAGTTTGGTTTCTTTGGGGGTAAATGTGCTTTAAAAATATTTCAGGCCTCTTACGGTTGTCTTTTAGGAAAAAATTACTAGCATTAGATGATACAGGTGAACAGGAAATGTACAAGGTTAAAATATTAGGGGCTGGATCGATTGGTAACCATCTGGCTCATGGATGTTCTTCAAAAGGGTGGAATGTTACTATTTGTGATCTTGATCCCGCGGCGCTTGAGAGAACCCGAAATGATATTTACCCTTCTCGTTATGGTGTCTGGGATGACAATATCAGGTTGGCAGCTCCGGAGATGGTGGAGACAGAGGATTTTGAACTGGTGATCGTGGGAACGCCGCCGGATACCCATATGGCCATTGCCACAAAGGTTCTGGAAACCAGGCCACCAAAGGTCTTATTGATCGAGAAACCGGTATGCACTCCCGGATTGGAAAATGCCCGGGAGCTGGTTGTCCTGCAGGAAAAAACCGGTTGTTTTGTAGCCGTAGGCTATAATCATACTCTGACTTCCCATAGCCGACGGGCAGCAGAACTACTTGCCGGCGGGTTGGTTGGCCAGCCGCTGACCATCAGTGCCGGGTTTCGGGAATTTTGGGGAGGTATTTTTAAGGCACATCCATGGCTCAACGGTCCCCAGGATTCTTACCTTGGATTTGCAACCCGGGGTGGTGGTGCCGGTGGGGAACATTCCCACGCGACGAATATCTGGCAGCATTTTGCCAGTTTGACCGGGATGGGGAAAATTATAGAAGTCTCAGCAATGTTGGATATGGTAGATGATGGGTTGGTAAACTATGATCGCTTGTTCCAGGTCAATGTGAAAACAGAGGCTGGACTGGTCGGGTCAATTATTCAGGATGTTGTTACTGAACCGCCGGAAAAAAAGTTGCGGATCCAGGGAACAACGGGGTTTATTGAATGGCAGGTCAATGCTGACAGTACCCATGATGTGATTCACTATGCTGGCGAAGATAATGAAATTATTGAAGAGCTTTTTGTTAAAACCAGACCGGATGATTTCCTGGGTGAAATTGATCATCTGGGAGAAATTCTTGCTGGTGGTTCCACGGAACAATCTCCTATTGGCTTGGCTGAAGGTTTGAATACTATGTTGGTTGTGGCTGCTGCTCACCTTTCCAGTCAGCAACAGCGATCAGTGCGGATAAACTATGAGGCTGGCTATTGCCCTGGAGCCCTGGAATTAATTTAAACGAGTGAGGGAAGAGTGAAAAAGACTTTTGATTTTAATAATTTATTTACCTATGACTTGGCGAATAATCACCAGGGTGATGTGAAACATGGATTGCGGATCATCAAGGAAATAGGAAAGGTTAATGCCGCTGCCGGGGTTCGCGGTGCTTTTAAATTCCAGTTCCGTCAGTTGGATACCTTTATTCATCCAGAATTCAAAGAACGGCAGGATGTGAAGCACATTCCACGTTTTATGGGTACTGCCCTGAGCAAGAAAGATTATCAGCAGCTGCTGGCAGCTGTGACTGCCAGCGGGATGTATACCATGTGTACGCCCTTTGATGAAGAGTCGGTGGATGTCATTCATGAACTGGGGATTAAAATAATCAAGGTAGCCAGCTGCTCGGCGGCTGATTGGCCGTTGCTGGAAAAGATTGCCACAGCTAACCGGCCGGTGGTGGCCTCTACGGCCGGCCTGAGTATGGATAAAATTGATCGTTTGGTCAGTTTTTTTGAAATCAACAATGTTCACTTTGCTCTTATGCACTGTGTGGCGCTTTATCCGACGCCATTGGAAAAACTGGAACTCAACCAGATCAGGCTTTTGAAAGAAAGGTTTCCCCAGCTGCCCATCGGTTTTTCCACCCATGAAGATCCAGATAATTATATTCCCGTGCGTTTGGCTTATGCACTTGGTGCTCGCTTGTTTGAACGTCATGTTGGCATAAATACAGACCAGTATTCTCTTAATGCTTATTCATCAAACCCAGTCCAGGTTGCCAGTTGGTTGTCGGCTTATAAGGAGGCTGTGCTAGCCTGCGGTGGGGAACATCGCAGCCCGGCAACCCCGTCGGAACTGGTTTCATTGCGGTCTTTGATGCGGGGAGTGTATGCCCGGAATGCCATCAAAAAGGGCGAAAAAATTACCCGGGATAAGGTCTTTTTTGCCATGCCTATTCAGGAAGGTCAACTGGCCAGCGGTGACTGGGTTGGGGGGATGGAAGCTGATGCTGATTATGCCGCCAAGCAGCCGTTACACCTGGAAGTTGTTAATTCATCATTGCCGGATCGAGAGATTATTTATCGGCTTATGCTCCAGGTCAAGGGGATGCTTAACCAGGCGCGCATTCACATCGGTCGGGACAGTTCCATTGAAATATCTCACCATTACGGCCTGGAACGGTTTCGGGAGTTTGGTGCGGTGATCATTGACTGTATTAATCGCCAGTACTGCAAAAAGCTGGTGATCATGCTTCCCCGGCAGAAACATCCTTATCATTATCATGAGAAAAAAGAGGAAACCTTCCAGTTGCTCTGCGGTGATCTGGAAGTTGAACTTGGTGGTAGGCGGATTAAGGCGGAGCCGGGTGATACCATTCTGGTGAAACCTGGGGAATGGCACAAGTTTCACACCCTTGACGGGGCCATATTTGAAGAGGTATCCACGACTCATTATAATAATGATTCTTTTTATGAGGATGAGCGTATTGCCCGGTTGTCCCGGGAGGCCAGGAAAACGGTTATTCCTAACTGGCATGTTATCCAGGGAAAAAAAGAATAATCGCTGAGGAAATCTCCTGGAATTCCAGAAAAAGTTACGACATTGATACAATGGGGTGCTGTTTGATTCTTCATGAAACCATTAAAGTCATCGTCCTTGATTTTGATGGTACCCTGATTGATTCCAATCGCTTGAAGTATAAAGCTTTTTTCAAGCTTTTTCCTCATGACCTGCAATCTGAAAATATTGTCCAGTCCGTTCTGGGGGAAATTTTTGAAGCCAGCCGGTATGATATTCTTGCGGAGATAGTTGCCAGGCGTAAACGCCGGCAACTGGACCAAAACCCATTGGATGTAAAAATCCTTGCGCAAGCCTATAACAGCCTTGTCCTGGACGGTGCCAAGCATTGTCCGCAGATTCCCGGCGCCGAAGAGGCGCTTGCCTCTCTTTTTCCCAGGGTCATACTCTATGTCAGTTCAACCACGCCTGAAGGCGCCCTGAAGGAAATCATAGCCTTTCTCGGCTGGACTGATTATTTTGTTGATGTTTTTGGTTATCCCCAGAAAAAGTCCGAGACTTTGGCTGGAATTATCGATCGGGAAAAGGTTGAAAGCTGCAGCGTTATGGTTGTCGGCGATGGTGAATCTGACCGTATTTCTGCCGAGGAAAACCGATGTAAATTTATTCCGGTTGATGATGTTTTCCCGTTTTCTGAAGTTGTCAGTCTGCTGGGGGAATAAACGGATGTTAGGGGATAACTGAAGGCAGCTTGAATCCTGTTGAAAACTGCCCTTTTAAGAGGTTGGCATGATTGATGGTCGTAAAATCCTGGTGGTGGTGCCGGCCAGGGGCGGCAGCAAGGGGATTAAACTCAAAAACCAGCGGCCCCTTGGTGGGGTGCCGCTGGTGGGTTTGGTCGGCCAGGTGGTGCAAAAGCTTGACTATGTTGATCGGGCGGTGGTTTCCACTGATCATCCTGATATTGTCGCCGCTGCGGTGGCAAATGGGCTTGGGGCACCGTTTATGCGCCCTGAAACCCTTTCCGGTGACCGTGTTGCTGACTGGGATGTGCTGTATCATGCTTTGCTGGCTTGTGAAGAAATGGATCACTGTCGTTATGATATTGTGGTCATGCTGCAGCCCACGTCACCATTCCGTCGTCCTATCCAGGTCACGGAAACCGTGAAACGTCTGATTGAAGGGGAGTATGATGCGGTCTGGACCGTGAGTGAAACTGATTCCAAGGCCCATCCCCTTAAACAGCTGGTTCTTAATGGTGATCGTTTGGATTATTATGATCCTGCCGGGGCGGCTATTATTGCCCGGCAGCAGCTGGTCCCTGTTTATCATCGCAACGGGGTGGCTTATGCCATCAGCCGGGAATGCCTGGTTGATAAAAAAAGTATTAAGGGCGATAAAACCTCCTATGTGGTCATTGACGATCTGCTGGTCAATATTGATACGGAACTGGATTTTAAATATGCTGAGTTTATTTTACAGCAGGGTGTTTTCCCGGATAAACAGGGTGATTAACTTTCCCGGTTTTGCGATGTCATGAATCGCTCTCTCATTATCCCGGTCGAGAACCAGGTCCGTGAACTTGATGCCAAGCTGTTGCTTGCCTGCATTGCCGCCCGGCATGGATTTTCCGTTATTATCGGCTCCCGCTTGGAAATTAGTTTTCGCATTGCTGCTTTTCCTCCCAGTATTTACTTGGCAAAAAGCATGACCGCCCGTAGCCTGAAAATGTTTCGGATCATGTGCCAACTGGGGCATATAATCGCTTGCTGGGATGAAGAGGCCCTGATTCATCCCCCTGCTAAAACCTATTTTAGCCGCCGTCTTTCCCCCGAAGCGATTACCTATGTTTCCTACCTGTTCGCCTGGGGTGAAGAAAATGCTGAGCTGTGGCGGCAATACCCTTTCCTGCCATCTGGTATGCCTATCCATCTGACCGGCAACCCTCGTGGTGATATGCTGCGGCCGGAGATGCAGCCTTTTTTTGCCGGAGAAGCCGAGCAGTTGCGGCAGAAATATGGCGATTTTCTGCTCATCAATACCAACTTCAGTTTTGTTAATGCCTTTTATCCTGATCAGAATCTTTTTCAACCGGTGAAGAATCCTGGAGAAAAACCATGTTACGGCCGGGCGGCAGTGGGGATGGAGCGTTATTTTGCCGAGGGGCTGCGGGATCATAAACAGGCGGTGTTTGAAAGTTTTCAAGACATGATTCCCCGGTTGGAACAGGTATTCCCCGAACTGACGATTATTGTCCGCCCCCACCCGGTTGAAAATCCAGCTGTCTATCATCGTTTGGCTGTCGATTGTCAGCGGGTGAAGGTTGTTAATGAAGGAAATGTCATTCCCTGGTTGCTGGCCTCCCGGGCGGTGATTCATAATGGTTGTACCACCGGGGTTGAAGCATATATCATGCGGGTTCCTGCTCTGAGTTACCAGGAAAAGGGTGATCCCGGGTATGATAACGGTTTTTACCGGCTTCCTAATGCTTTAAGTCACCAGTGTTCTGATTTTACTGGCCTCAAGCAAACAATCAGCAGCATATTGGTTGGAGAAACGGGGGCTGCCGGTGGCCGGGAACGTCGGGAGCTGATGGCAGGCTGTCTGGCTTCACAGGATGGTTTGCTGGCCAGCCAGAGGATTGTCGAGGTGTTGGAAAAAATTATTCAGGAATCTGTCAACAATCCTTTACCTTCATCTTTTGAGAGGTTTATGGGTTGCTCCAAGGTGGCAAGACGCCGACTGGCTAAAACTATCAAATCATTTCAGCCCAATTCCAAATATCGGTCGGAATTTCAACGTTATCGCTATCCAGGGCTTTCAATCGAGGCGTTGTGTAAAAAAATCAAACAATTGCAGTCAATTCTGGGTTGTCAGCAGAAACTGGATATTGAAAAACTGGGTGATCATGTTTTTAGGATTACCCCCGATCATCCTTCATAACTTGTCGCAGATTGAAATGGACTTGGCCGATGAGCGGAATATCGCCATCTATGCGGATGGGAACACGTGATTCTTCATTGAAATAAATGGTAATATCACCTGCTAATCCCATAAAAGAGAATTTTTCTGCAGATGTTCCATCGTTATCCTTCACTGGCCGGCTTATGAGCCGGTAGCTGGTCAGTTCCATTTCCCCCTTTTTCACCAGTTTGTTTTGACCATCCCGTTGTTCTGTATACTCAACCTGGATCTGGATTGGTGTTCCTTTGATTAACTTTACCATATGATATTGTTTTTTATTAAAAACACAGATTTCCTCTGGCTGTGTGCCTGACTTTAGTGTCTTTGCCGAAAGATAATATAATATTAGTGACGGTTCTGAAATGATGGTAGTTACTGAGATATTGCCGGGAAGGGAGTAGAATGTTTTCTCTGTATCGCTCCAGAGCTTTGGTGTAGCCATTTCTTCCTCTGAATCAGCAGGTTTTTTCCGGTAGCGACAGACTCCGGAAGGGGTGAATACATAATCTTTCAGATAATCTTTTTTTCCCCGCAGCAGCCTCAACCGCCTGATTGCCATACCATTTTCGGGGGAAAACCATACTTTTGTCTGGTGAAAACGGTTGGCTGAGAAAAGAGGCTTTATGGTTGTGGATACTGAAAGACAAGACTTATCAGTTAGGGTGATGTCAGTTTCCTGTGTCTGGTTTGAAGGGGTGTTACATTGCTCAGGTAAGGTGGGTTGCTGAGGGGTGTTGATTTCTATTTCGGCCTTGGTGGTGCCAAAGAATGATTTTGATGTAAAGGTCAGGGATTTCCAGGTGACAAGGTTAGGATCAAGACTGGGGGTTGAGATTTCCTGCCCGATGGCCGGATTGGTATAGATCAGGAGTAAACCGGAAATGAACAGGAAAAGAAGCTTCAACGAAATCCTCCCTGTCGATAGGCCTGCCAGAAGGATTTGCAGAGCTGGAAAAATGTTTCCGGTTTTCCATCTGCCGGCTTTTGGAATTCGATGCCTGCGTGTCTTTCAACTTTCCAGCGAATATAACGGATGCCGCCGTGAAAAGTTAGAAGCGCCTTGAGTAGTCTCAGGATGGATAGTATTTTCCCCTGAATCTTCCGGAGTTTCCATGCCTGTCGGCAGCGGCGCCGGCTGAATTCGGAAATCAAGGTACGGCAGATGGTTGGTTCAGTGTCACTGCAATTGATTTTGAAAGGCAAAGCTGGAAGTGTCAGGCAGGTCAGTTGGTTATAATAATTTTCAGCTACAGTGTGAAGGTTTGTTGCGTAGCCAGGGCGTTCAGGACGTAATTCAGCCCCATAGCTGAGGGTGAAAGCCTGATGCCAGAGTTCCTTGGTGGTGAAGGTCGGCGGCAGGGTGGGGATGACCCGGGAGAGAAAAGTGATGGCCGACTGGGCACTGGCCTTATTGATCAGCTGGAGAATTTCTACAGAGCGATGAAACAGTATGCCGAGGGGTTGAGCAAACCTGCCCCAGAGATAGGAATGAAACCAGTGTTTTGAAGTCCCCCGGATAAAATCATGCAGGGTCAGGACAGCGTATTTGGCTCGAATTGGCTGATTACCTGTGGTTGCCTCCAGATAAAAAACATTGGGTGGCAGCAGTTTGTTTAGCCAGGCCAAATAGCCTTTTTCATAAGCATTATGGTAGCTGTCCACCAGAACATAGAGATCAAGAATACCACTATGATAATCACCGCTTCGTTGGCAGGATCCGTAAAACAGGATGGCCTGCAGGGAATTGCCAAACTGTTGCTGCAACTTTTCGACCAGGATATTGGTTGCCGGATCGACCATCATGGTGGTTTGCTTTCGAATGAACGATAATAATGCCGTGGGAATATTCATGTTTGCAACTGGACAAAGGATAGCGTCCCTCCATGGCGAATAATAATCGGAAACTTGTCGTCGGCTGGATGGTATATCTGGCCATCGAGGGTGTAGGGGCTGGCGCAAAATATTTTTATCTGTTTTGCATTATGACTCTGGTACCCGTGTTCTGGGGTGGTGTAACGGGGGCGACGGCCACGGGTTAGTTGGAACATAGTGCGCAGTAAATGCCGTGCCTTACTGGTGACGCTGGTGAAATGCAAGGGGGCGTCTTCTTCACCCCAGTAGGGGTGCAACCCGAGGAAAAGCCGTTCAAGGCTGCTGGCAAGAACGATCAGGTAATCATTTTTAGTGGTATCATGCTGCTGATTTACCTGGATGGCCATAGGAATCGGTCGGAGGATTTTCTGGCGCTGGAATCCCAGTATGGCCAGGAGAAAACGAACCATGACCAGCCCAGGTCCAAGCTCTCCACGAAGTCCGGGGCGATTAACCCGCTGGTGGAAAAACTCAATCCCCTGGGGAATGACGGCAGCTCCGAAAAACATGCCGTACCGTGAAATCACATTATCATGTTTTACTTCCATGATCGGCCGCTGGACGACCTGGATTGTTTGGTTCTTGTCCATCTGGTACAAAAGCTGTGACAATGCCTTGCTTCCCCGTCCGGGCAGGCCGATATCGCCGGCGGTCATGCTCGTGGTCCCGGCTTTGAGGATTGCCAGCAGGGGAATATTACCAAAAGGCTTCCGGTTGAAGATGGAGGTCAGAACTGCCTGAATAGTGCCGTCGCCGCCATTGATAACCAGAAGTTTAATTCCCGCTTTGCCAAAAGTTAGCAGGACATTGTCAACCTCGGCAGGATTCCTGGCTTCATAATGCAGTACTTCAGGTCGGTCTGCCAATAGTTTTTTGATGGAATTGAGGCCGCGTTTATTTCCCCCGCTTAAAGGGTTGCTCAACACCCCGATAGCTGATTCTTCCAGGTTGCCAGGATTCCATTGCAGGTGTTGTTGATTATAAGTTTTTGTGTCGGATAAACTGGTAGGTGCCATTAGCCTTGGCTTCCATCCGGAAGTATAGTCGGTGGTCGGGTGAATAATCGTACTGCCAGTGATTTTGGTTTTTCTTCCGGATCAATTTTGCTTAACCATGGGGTCAAGGGGCCACTGGTGAAACGGGTCTTGATTGCCATTCCCAATCGTACAAGCATAAATAAGCTGGTAACAACCGTCCAAAAGGCTACTGCCAGCAAGCCCAGGTCAGGGCGGCCGAACAGGGTGCTGATGGTTAACAAAATAAGGTTTGGGTTGCGACGTCCGGTAATCAGGCGAAAATATGAATCGGTGGGATGCCAGGAGAAAATGCCAAAACGTCCCAGCATGCTGGTGAAGATGGCTTCAACCAGCCGTCCGGTCAGGTAGGCGCCGACTATCAGCCATAAAATCAGCGGCAAATGGGTTAGTGACAGGGCAGGGGAACTGTTTGCCAGGCCCAATCCCCAGACGACATACCAGAAAGGTGGATGAATGAGATCAATGGCATGATCAAAAATATGGCCGAATTTGCTGGAAGTAACGGTGACCCGGGCAAGTTTTCCGTCCACCGTGTCAAGAAAAGTCATCATCCAGCCAGCCATCAGGCCCAGGGCATAGAAACCAGAATAGAATAAAATACCAGCCAGAATGACCAGCCCCAGGCCTACCAGGGTTACCTGGTTGGGTTTCCAGTCGCGACGAACGCAGACCCCCACCGCCAGCCGGGCGGGAAATGGCCAGCACCATTTGGTAACCAGATCGGTTATTCCTTTATATGACCAGGAAAAAAGATGTTTTTCCAACTTATGACGATATTGTTCCGTGATGGGTAATACAAAGGGCGGGTCGAATTTTCGCAGCCGCTGCTGGTATGCCGGTGTCAGAGTTTGAGGGGTAACCGTGCGCAGAGACTTCAGGGCTTCATCCTGCTTGCCATCGTTAAGATAATCAAAGACAGGTGAAGCCAAGTCAGTCTTGATTTGGGCGGCGACCGGAATTTTGCGGCCTTCCTTTGCAGTCAGCAGGAGAGTGTCAGGTGATTCCAGCAGGTTCTGAATTACCCGATCATCGTAGAGATAGTCAGCGCGGAGCAGCAAGATGTTATCCGTTGTTGCCTGATTTGGATCAGAAATGAAATCATGTATCCCGGCTTTGGCTAAAACTCGTTCAAGGCGTTCTCGGGAGGTTAACCCCCAAAGTTTTACCGGACTCTCATTGAATATATAGACGCTGGTTGACATGAAGGTTTTCCTGTCTGAAGGTTGATACAGAATAATCTTATCCAGGTTGTCGGCTGACAATCATTGCAAAAAAAATCACTCTGTTTTATATAGATTTTTATGATTGTTGTAAAGCATGAAGAATGTCGTCGTGAAGAGCTCCCTGCAGACATGGTAACTGAGGTCGGGAAATTTCATCCCTTAATCCTGGCCCATTTATCTGATCCTCATTTTTTTTCACCAACCGACAGCCGGCTGACTGATTTTCTCAATAAACGATTGTACGGTTATCTCTCATGGCGTTGGCGCCGCCGGCATGAACATAGCGATAAGGTTGTCTCGGCTCTGATTAAAGATTTGAAATCACAGCATCCTGATCATATCACGGTGACCGGAGATTTAACCCATCTGGGACTGCCGGATGAATACCGTCGGGCAGCGGAATTTCTGCGTTTACTGGGGCCGCCGGAGCAGGTGACGGTCATTCCCGGCAATCATGATGCCTATGTGACCTCCGCCTGGGAGAATGGCCAGAATTTATGGAGATCCTACCTGGTTGGCGATAGTGTCCATTCACTCGGGGAAGAGCCGAAAATTTCATTTCCTTTCATCCGTGAAAGGGGAGATGTGGTTCTCATCGGATTGACCACCGCCCACCCCTGCCTGCCTCTTCTGGCTACCGGGACCCTTGGTAAAACCCAATTGCAGCATTTGGAAGTGCTCCTGAACAAATATGGTTCGCGGCAGCAATGCAGGGTGATTTTAATCCATCATCCCCCGGTTCCCGGTGTCATCAACTGGCGTAAAAGGCTGACGGATTACCGGGCTTTTTGTAAGCTGCTGCAGCGCCAGGGAGCCGAACTGGTATTGCATGGCCATGCCCATATTGCTTCCTGCTCATTTCTGGAAACGCCGGCTGGTCGTATCCCTGTAGTCGGGGTGCCTTCGGCATCGGCCATCGGCAGAACTCCCGATCGACGGTCAGAATATAATCTTTACCATATTGCTCGTAGCGATCAAGGTTGGCAGATAAAGTTCAAACGGTGTCGTTATTCGCTCAGTGAAAATAAATTTTTTGAGCGTGGCAGCTGGCAGCCTCTATTACCATGATCTTTTTTTGGCCATCCAGGCACTGATCCCCAGAATGAGTGCGATGGGCATGAGTACAGTTACTGCCGGGGAAAAGTTGAACATTAAGCCAAGATCACCGATGATGTTATTGAAAAGGTAGGCAAAAATACCAACCAGGACAGCGATGGTGATCAGCAGCCCGGCTGATGTGTCACGGATCGGCCCGAAAATCAGGGGCAGAGAGAGCAATAGCATGGCCCCGGTGGTTAATGGAGCGCTTAACTTTTGCCACAGGGCCATAATGTAATGATCAGCATTTTGTCCTCTCTGTTGCAGGATTTTTACATAATGATAAAGATTTGTCGGTGACAGACTTTCCGGTGGCAAATTAAGGATTCCGAGCTGCTTGGCATTGAGGGAAAGGTCCAATGTCAGTTCGGTGATGGTTTTTCTGCTTATGCCGTCTTTAGTGAATTCTCTTTTTTCAACATTCTGTAATCGCCATATTTGTTTATCAATAATATCAGCCTTGGGACTGTGCAGGTATGTTTTTAACTGTCCCTGCTGGTCGCATTCGTAGATATCCATGCCGGCCATAGTATCCAGTGTTGATGGTTTTTCTATCCGAATGAGGTTATTTCCCTGCCGAATCCAGAATTCATCTTTAGTCATAATCATGCCGGTGTCGGAAAGCGCCAGTAATCGCTGGGTTCTAGCCTGTTGTTCCAACGGTGGAATAATAAATTCAGCACAAATACCTGCAATCATCATAAAAAGAATCCCGATAACTAGTACCGGCAGACATATTCTCCAGGGTCTGAGACCAGCGGTCTGCAAGGCTAAAAGTTCATTATGGTCAGCAAGGAGTCCCAGGCCGATGGTGCTGCCCAGCAGGGTGGCGACCGGGAGAAGATCAAGCCAGCGTTTAGGGGTGGTCAGGATAACATAACGAAAGGCATCACCCAACTGGTAGTGACCAGTGCCGATGTCCTTTAATTGTCCCATCAATTCGATGAAACTGAAAAGGAAAAGCAGGATGGTGGTAACCAGCAGGAATGCCTGCAAAAAATTTCTGATCGTATAACGGTCGGTTATTTTCATGGTTTTTCAGTGGTATAAACGTAGTATGTCAGCCCCTTCTAGGGAGATGCCACTTCTGAAAGAAACTTATGGTGGTGATTAATAACAAGAGGGCCATTGCCCCTTCAATTCCCCAGATTCCTGGCCAGGGGCTGATAACCCGTTCTCCAATCCAGGTTTTAGTTACCAGACTGAGGGTGTAAAAAATACTGTAAATGACTACTGCTAGTACCACCTTCGCATATTTTCCCCGGCGGGGGCTGGTCTGGCTGAGTGGAATGCCCAACAGTGCCAGGATAACGGCGGTGAGCGGGGTTGAAAAGCGCCACTGAAGTTCGGCGATTGCCAATGACTTATCTGAGTGCATCAGGTTGCTGGTCGATGAGGCTTTTATTTTAGTTATGGGAGTGGCTTCCGGAGGACTGAGGGAAAGGGTGTATTGTTTAAACCCTACGGTTGTATCTCCCTGACCGGATGATGATAGCTCAAATATTGTACCATCTCGGAAAACCAGAGTATCGTTGTCGCCAAAGGGATCATTTTGCTGCGAAACTTCCCTTGCCGTGATAATTTGTTGTTTATCTTTTGATCTGGTGCGGATGAAAACCTGTTGTGCCCGTTGTCTTTGTTGATTAACCTGCTGGGCAAAAATAACCCGTTTCCCTGATTCAAGTTCGTAAAAGGCGGCCGGTTCCATCCGTTTTATCTGAAAGTGGCTTTCTGCAAAGCTTTTCAACTGGTAGGCAGTACGGTACGCCCACGGTCTGATGAACAGTGAGAGACTGGCCACCAGCAGGCTGACCATGGTGGCAATCAACAGAACATTTCGATAAATTCTGCTGCGCTTCACACCACAGGATTCAAGGGCTGTCATCTCCAAATCCGTATATAAACGACCAAGGCCGACAACTACCGAAAGATAGATGGTCGTCGGCAGCAGAACTTCCAGGGCGATAACGACTTTCAGCAGTATTAGGCTGAAAACTGTTTTAGCTGACAGCAGTCCCGCAGTGGCATCGGCCAGGTAGCGGGTGGCACAGTATCCGGCGAAAATGCTTACCAGAACCAGACAGACCACAATCATGGGTTTCCCGATTTCCTGGATTATGTAACGGTCAATAATCTTCATGGTTAGTCAATTGTGGTAGATGTGAGGAGTATGTTGTTATTCAGGTCAAACTATACAGGGTTTGGGTCTGTATGGCAATACTTGACTGGAAAGGACATCTCCCGTTAATTGTTAATGTGGATGATTGTTTTTGTTGTTTAATTATGCTATGTCACCCGCGTTTCATAAATGATTCTTGAAATTGAAATGAAGTGTTTTCATGGTAATCGGGGCAGTTCTTTGCAAGTTGAAAAAAGGAGATCAGAGAGTGAAAGCGATTATTTTAAGTGCTGGTCAGGGAAAACGCTTGTTGCCGTTGACCAATGAAATGCCTAAATGCCTTTTGCCGATTGGCGATAAAACTTTGCTCGAACGGCAACTGGATGCCCTTGCGATTTGCGGGGTAGAGCAGATAACAGTAGTGGTTGGTTATGGTGCTGGCAAAGTTGAATCCTTGCTCAAACATTATTCCGGTCCGCAGAATGTTGAAACTTTTCTTAATGCCGAGTATGCTACATCTGACAACTTGGTCAGTTGCTGGAAAGTCAGGGAAAAAATAACCGGTGATTTTCTGCTGATTAATGGAGATACTCTGTTTGAAGCGGCTATTCCTGAACGCCTGCTGAAAACGCCGAAGCATGATGTTACGGTTACCATCAGTCATAAAAAAGAATATGATGCTGATGATATGAAAGTCCAGCTTGATGGTACGCGGTTGCAGCAAATAGGGAAAATCCTGGCGGCTGAAGAAGTTGATGCCGAAGCTATTGGAATGATCCTTTTTCGGGAACAGGGGGCAGCATGGTTTCGCGCGGCCATGGAACAGGCGCTCAAGGAGCCGGCGGCCAGAAAACGTTGGTATTTATCGGTAATCAATGAAATGGCCCAGAGTAAACCGGTTTGGACTTGTGCTGTTGCTGGATTGTTATGGGCTGAAGTGGATTATCCCGCCGATCTGGAACATGCCAGACAGGTGTTTAAATGATATCGGCGAAATGAACGAGGGCCATGCCGGGGCATCTCATTGCAAAAGATTTGTTATTTATTGATGTGTGGCCGCCCATAGGGGGCTGAGGGTGCTTTTAAGAATTGCCGCCTCGGTTGGCAATAATGTTGTTGGTCAAGGCTAAATCTCCCACTGTATCCACATCAACGGCGGCTTCCGGCTGGACCATCATAATGGCTCCTGCCTTTAGTTCCATCCGCCGGGAAATACGCCGTAACCCCTCTTCCATAGTTAACTGCCCCAATAAAAAACGAAGTACGGTTATCCAGCCGCAGACACTGACAATGCGTAAAGGTTTTTTTCGCTGTTGTTCAACCTGTCGCCAGAAATTGGCCGCGGAATAACTTTTTGGGGTCAAAAAGGCAAACAGGTTGCAGGAGCAGAAACCACCGTCTTTAAGTTTGGTAACCGTACGCCGGCAGTTTGGGAAAGCCTTGCTAAGCATATCATAAGATGCCAGGCCAACGGCCAAATCATAATCAGTTTGGCGGGCCTGGGAACAGAAATAATCAACAATCTGCGGCGTCAGTAAAGCATGATCTGCAGTGGTTACCAGAACCGGTTTTTGTTGGTCAACCTGCTGTAATGCTTCATAGGTGCTGGTGCTTGGTGTCTCCCGCTGCGGTATCCAGCGGATGCTGTTGTTGGTTAGGGCCTGGCTGAGTTCCGGTGATTGGCTTATTATTTCTCTGGAAGGGCCGCAGAGGATACAGGAATCTACCTCGCTGGAAGCTTCCAGTGCTTCAATAACGCGTATAACCATGGGTACGCCACCTACCGGTGACAGTGATTTGCATGGAGCGCCGGTTGCTTCGGCCACCGGGTCGCCGATAGCTCTATCAGCGGCAAGGATGATAGCCGTAAATTTACGGGTCTGTCTAGTCATCTATGTTTGTCCTTTTCGTGCAAGAAATATTCATCTTTAAGCCTGGAACAAAGTTCACAATGCTAATTCAGATTTTTTTACGGTAGATAGTATACCGTTTTGATATCTTGCTGCCATTCGTTTCGAGAATCTTGCGCATTTCCAGGTTGTCTTCCAGGATCCAGGACATCTCCACATCCGTTACTCCTTTTTTTATTACCGCATGCCGGGCTGCATCGATAACCATGAAGGCGAGAGCGGCCCCGATCAGTTGGTGCTGGTATTGTTTCCTGATCCCCATGAGGGCGGCCCGGGCGGTTTTAGGATGTTTAACCTTTAATCGCCATAGAATTTTCATCCAGCCCAAAGGAAACAAGTGGCCATTTAAATCAGTAATTATTTCATTAATGTTTGGCAGTACGATGATCATTGCGGCTGGTTTTCCATCCACCTCGGCAATTTGGATGAATTGTTTGTTCACCAGCAGTTTAAGATCTTTGCCCATGGCTTCCAGCTCAGCTTTGGTCAGGGGAATGAATCCCCAGTTGTTGGACCAGGCATCATTGAAAATATCGCCAATGGTCTGCAACTCTTCATCAAAACGGGAACGGTTCAGAGGTCTTATATGGATATTTTTTTTAACTCTTTTGGTTATTGCCAGCATGGTCCGGGATGGGGTGAAGTTTGTCTTGACCATATAAGCCAGCAGTTCCTTTACCGGGGTGTAGCCCTGCTCAGTTATTCTATGGCTGTAATAGGGTTTGGCATGGCCCATCATAATGTAGGGCGGGGTATCAAACCCCGATGTCAGCAGACCGCATTCATGGTTGATCGATAAATTGAAGGGGCCCATAATAGACTTCATGCCCCGTTCCTTCAGCCATGTCTGAGCAGTGTTTAGTAACGCGGCAAATGTTTCCTGCCGATCTTCTGCCTCCAACAGGCCGAAAAAACCACACTGGTCATGGTGATGTTCCAAGTGAAGGCGGTCTATCTGGGCACTTATCCTGCCAACAGCCTTTGTGCCACGAAAAGCTATCCATGATTGAACCCGGGCATGGGAGAAATAAGGGTTTTGGGGATCAAGCTGGCGGTTCAAGTCTATGATTAACGGTGGGACCCAGGCGGGATCATCCTGATAAATATTCCATGGTACTTTAGTAAACCGCCGCTGAAGGTGGCGACCGGTTACCGGCTTAATGGCTAGTGGTATGACATGATGGTCGCGTAGCATAGAGTATAACTCGTTATTCAATTGATATCAGAGAATCGACATAAGGTTGTCTTGAAAAATTAGAATTTTTGTTTGAGTACAAGGCAGGCGATAATTATAACCGCAGGAATATATGTCATATTTTGAGGATTATAATTTGAGCTTAGCGCAGTAATCGAGCAAAAGGGCCATTTTTCAAGGTAGCCATAACGTGTTTTTGATGTACTTATCAGTTCAGGGGTACAATAATGATCTTTATCTGTCAATATGAATATGAGTTCAAGGTTGAGTTTCGCTGGTCTCATTGGTATTTTAGTCGGTGATTTTCTTATCGATAATGTGGCTATTTTGGTAAAATAATTATTTCATTATTATTTAAAAGGTGTTGAAAAGTAGCCAGTTTTAGCCGGATGTAAATATTTTCTAGCCA
>CAYZIS010000009.1:0-83286 GCA_964478545.1 uncultured Thermodesulfobacteriota bacterium | reverse complement strand
TGACACAAAAGAGCCGGTATTTTTCAGAATAAAGTGCAATACAACAGTAGGCATAGGCCAAATTACCGTGAACTTCGGTATAGTCAGGTTTTATTTGTAGTGCTTGCCGGTAACAGGCAATGGCTTCTGAAAAATGTTTTAGGTTGGTATGCGATATGCCCATATTATTATAGGCGGCGGTAAATTTCGGTTCCAGTTCAAGTGCTTTTTGGTAAATTGTAATGGCTTCTTCATTGTTTCCCCGATCTTTTAATGTACTGGCCAGGTTGTGATTTAGGCTGGCATCCTCAGGCCTGAGTTGTAACGCATGATGGTAGCAGGCAATGGCTTCATCCAGTAAACCCAGTTCATTGAGTACGGTTCCTATATTATTTAATGCTTCCACATGATTGGGTTTATATTGCAAAGCGTTGCGGTAGCAAATAACCGCATCTTCAGGGCGTTCATGATCTTTAAAAATATTGCCCAAACTATAATAGACTTCCGCAAAGTCAGGCCTTAGCTGTAGTGCTTGTTGGTAACAAGAGATCGCCTTTTCCAGCTGGTTTTGACTCTCCAATGTCCTGGCAAGATTATAGTATGCTTCTGGATAATCTGGTTTGAGTTGTAAGGCCTGATGGTAACAGTCTGCAGCTTTTTCAAGCTGTCCCAGGTTTTGAAAAGCAATGCCAAGGTTGTGAACTGCTTCCGGATAGTCTGGTTTGACTTTTAATGCTTGCTGATAATAAGGTATTGATTCTTCAGATTTCCCCAGATCTTTTAAAGCGTTACCCAAATTGTAGTGATAGGAGGCTTGTCCGGAATTTTGTAAGATAGCTTTCTTGAATAACGGTAATCCTTGAGCATGGTGACCGGTTTGGCAGGAGATTACTCCCAGAAGGTTCAATGCGTCAGCATGGTCTGGATTGGCAGAGAGGATTCTTTTATATGTACGCTCCGCTTTTTGTAATTGTCCAGCCTGATGATAATCGATAGCTTTTTTCAGAGTTGTGCTAATATCTGGATGTTTTGTTCTGGGTACGTTTTTTTGTTTTTTTCGTTTAGCCATGGCTGACATTGTTGTTATTCAGGAATAAGAAGGTTACGTCCCAATTCGGATATCTTCTTTTTGTTTTTTCACCTGTTCATTTTACAAATTACAAATTGAGGGGGTCAGGTCTTGTAATCACACATTATTTCTAATTAAAGGGGTCAGGTCTTGCAATCATACATGATTTCTGAAAAGGAAAAAACTTTCTTGCTCTCCACTTGTTTAGCTCATTGGAAAAAAGAGAGAAAACTTTATTATTTTTTTAAAGAAAGATGATCCTCTCTTTAACGTTCTCTTCCTGCTCGAAGAATATCCACCAGCTCTTGGGTGGTGATCCGTACTTTGATTGATGGAACATCTAGAGGTGAAGACGTGATTTTTTCCGGAACCAAGGCGAATGTTTGCCCGTCTTTCCGTCGAATAAGAACTTTTCCGGTATTTTCAGCCTGCTTAAGAACCATGGCAAACTTTTGCCTGGCTTCTGAATAGGTGTAAACCTGCATTTAGACCTCCATGGTTTCAATGTTAAGCTTTTGAGCGGAAGTTATGAGCTTTCGATCCAGGGCCAATAAGTGTGTTCCCGGCAGTACATTGAACAATCCTGTTACGTTCAGGTTCGCCAATAATCACCGCAATCACTGCAGATGTATCAATCGCAATATCCATGCTTCCTCCAGCAATATATATTGTTGACAATTGGTAACTATTCAGTACCTCTTTCCAAACTGTCTCGATTGGGGTCAGTGCTTGATGAGCGGCGGCAAAAAATCACCTTAAAACATTAGAATCCTGACCCGCCAGTTGTCAAGCTTTGACCCCGTCAGAGAAAGCGAAGCAAAGTTCGGCAGTTTTCACGGTAAATTAATTGCCAAAACTGCTACCTGAATAGTTGCATATTATCAATGTCAGCCTTTTTCCAGGTAATTATTCATGAACTCTCTGGGTTTTAAAACGGAAATATTCTGATAACCGGTGATGTTTAAGAGATGTTTGTCTCCGCTGACAATCAATGTACTTTCACTCGCGATTGCGCATTCTATAAATTTATCATCGTCGGGATCTGCGCAGACAGAGACTGAGACATTTTTCGTTTCAAATACTTCCCCATACATTGCAAGCAATTCAATTATTTCCCGAATGTCAATTGGGGAAAATTTATATGACAATTCTTCTGCGACTCGCTGATATTCTGCTAATATTTCTTCAGAAAGGGCAATTTAAATTTTTGAATCTTTCCAGGCTTGTAATATTTTTGCAGGAGGTCCGCTGAAAAATATACCGGAGATGAAAACATTAGTATCGAGAACTATCTTCAAGTGGTCGTTCTACTTTTTTTGATAGCTGCCTTGATATCTGATTTTTTAAGTTCTGCCTGTTCTCCAGACTTGCGCGCTTTGGCAATTAATTCATCGAATTCTTCAATTGATGGTGGAGTAATATTTTTTAGGATGACGACATCATTGTCTCCCATCACAATAAATTGTGCCCCGGTTTTTAAATTAAGACGTTTACGAATTCCTTCCGGGATTACTACTTGCCCTTTTGACGACATTTTTGTTGTAGCAAGGTTTGTCATAATTTATCCTCCTTTCCAACGGTGATCGACTTACCAGTAAGACTATATCGAGATATCCGGGGAATAGCAAATAAATATAATAGTCAGCAGTGTCCGGTTAGAAAGTTGCGTACTGTCAACCGGAACTGATTTCAGCGCTTTTTGGCGCTCGATTGCCAGCGGGGGCTACCTGCGACCCATACCGGGTAACCGGCATTCCTATCGCGACCATAATATATGAATTAACGCAAAAGCCTTTCCTGTAACAAATCCTGCAAGTTTCTTCTTCCGTCTAAAACACAGTGAATAAAAACTTTCTTTTCTCGGATTTGATAAATAATTCGGTATGCTTTAAAATGAATTTCAAAATACTCTCTCACATTAATTCTTTCAAGTTCGGGAGGCAGGTGACCACGTCCTGGATAGTTTTCCAGATTCAGGCAGGAATCTTTCAATTTTTGTAAAAGATGATCAGCGTTGTTCACGGAATCATGCAAAGCAACATATTTATAAATTTCCAAAATATCTGCTTCAGCATCCGATGTCAGAAAAACCTCATATTCCATCAACTTCTTCTCTCGTCAATTTTCTCCTGGATAGCTTCGAAAGCTTTTGGGGCAGGCTTATACCCTCCTCTTTTTATACTGGCTGAGCTCTGAGCCAATATTTTTAACAGAGCCAAACTTTCCTGAGTTTGTTCATAAACATGAATGTCCTGAACAACTACTTTTGCCTCACCATTATGAGTAATAATCATAGTCTCTTTATTAGTAGTAATATCCCTGATAACTTCTGAAGCATGTGCCTTTAAATAACTAATTGGCTTAATAGAACGACTATATTTCATGGTTCACCTCTTTTCGTTTGACTTAAATATAGTCTTTATATTGGTCGCATGCAAGAATATTGTTCGACAGCGTGAATTCATGGGGTCAGGTCTTGCAATCATACATTATTCCGCGTCTTGCTTTTCTACCCAATTTTCAATTTTCAGGGATTTTATTCGTGTGAATTCTTTATCATTATTGGTAATCAAGATTAAATTGTTACTTAATGCATGAGCAGCTATCAGCATGTCAAGCGGGCCGATAATAGTCCCTTGTTCTTCAAGTTGGGAACGAATTTTTCCGTAATATCTTGAAGCATTCTCATCATATGAAAGAATTTCAAATGGGCTTAGAAATTCGTCCAGCCTTTTGATGTTTTTTTTGATATGGTTACTTTTGCAAGCCCCATAATGAAGTTCCGCTACGGTTATAGACGATATCCCCACCTTGCCCACACCTATACTTTTAAACTTTTGGAGAACCTCAGGTGGGTGATTACTCATGATGTAGATGCAAATGTTTGTGTCAATCAAAAATTTCATCCAATCCTTCTCTTCCTTGTTGAGATTGTGGCTGATTTCGCTCTGTCATGAATGGCTTGCCATATTTTCTCAAATTTTTTTCCCAGACATCCCAGATTGTATTGTCTTTCGGTAAAAGCAGAACACCTTCAGATACTTTTTTGACATACACTTCTTTGCCCTCAAAACGATAGGACTTTGGCAGACGTACCGCTTGACTACGGCCGTTTATAAAGAGTTTGGCAGTGTCCATAATGACCTCTAAGTTGAAAATTGATAGATATTAATAAGTATAGATCATCGAGGTGGAAATGTCAACAAGATTCATGGGGGTCAGGTCTTGCAATCACACATTATTCCTGAAAAGGAAACAAACAGTCTTAAAGAACAGTTGTATATTATCAATGTCAGCCTTTTTTCAGGTAATTATTCATAAACTCTCTGGGTTTTAACTTACATTTCTCACCTTCTGGTTCATTGCGGGGCAAAATTTCAGCTGCGGACATTGCCAATGTTGCATTAGCAGGCGGCGTAGCTATCGGTTCCACCTGTGATTCAGCCAGTTTCCCAGCGGCTTTCATCGTTGGAATATTGGCGGGTGCCTTATCAACATTTGGCTTTGCCGTTCTGCAAAGTAAAATCGAAAATCTACTTAAATGTATTGACACTTGTGGTGTCATGAACTTACACGGTATGCCGGATATTCTTGGTGGCATAGCAGCTATTTTTATTGTCAATGGCATAAATAAAGGTAGCCAAATGACAGGTATCGGCATCACAATTCTCGTTGCCGTGACCACAGGTTATGTTGCCGGAAAATTTATTGCTGTTGTAGGAAGGAGAACAGAGCCATACGATGATATTGAAAAATTTGAACTGTAATTAAAATCGCTGGAACAATGCATCCGCATCAGGACCGGTGAAACCGGGGCAGAAGGCGGTTCTTATCTTGATAATTTTTTTAATGTGTGCTTAAGGGCAGGTAACTGATAGCTGGATCTTACCTGGAAATTTAATTACTTTAAACAAAGGAGTAGGAGTATGACCAGAGAAGATATTTTAAAGATTGTTGCAGAGCAGAATGTCCGTTTTTTTCGCCTCCAGTTTGTTGATATCTTTGGGATTATGAAAAATATTGCAATTCCTATAAGCCAGCTGAAAAAGGCTCTTGATGGAGAAATGATGTTTGATGGTTCCTCAATCGAGGGTTTTGCCCGGATTCAGGAGTCGGATATGTATCTGATTCCTGACTATGATAGCTTTTGTGTCATGCCATGGCGAAATAAGAATGGTGTTGCAACGGCCCGGGTTATCTGCGACGTCTACAAATATGATGGTACGCCGTTTGTGGGTTGTCCCCGTGTCAACCTGAAACGGGTCATGGCGGAAGCTGAAAAGATGGGTTACCGGATGAATGTCGGTACGGAGTGTGAGTTTTTTCTTTTTGAAATGGATGAATTTGGTCCGACAACGAAAACCCATGATAATGCCGGCTATTTCAGCGTTGATGCCGAGGATGACGGGATTGAATGTCGTCGCGAGATTGTTGATACCTTGGAAAAGATGGGTTTTGAGATTGAGGCATCCCATCATGAAGTGGCAGAAGGTCAACACGAAATTAATTTCAAGTATGCCGATGCTGTAACCGCAGCCGATAATACCGTGACTTTTAAGTGGGTGGTAAAGACAATTGCTAAATCCTATGGTTTACACGCCACCTTCATGCCAAAACCGGTTTTTGGCATCAATGGTTCAGGGATGCACACCAATCAGTCGCTGTTTAATCTTGATGGAACCAATGCCTTTTTCGATGAAAACGGTCCTGAACAGTTAAGTGAAATTGCCTATCAGTACATTGCCGGGATTACCAAAAATGCCCGTGGATTTGCCGCGGTAACCAATCCTTTGGTGAACTCCTACAAACGGTTAGTTCCCGGTTATGAAGCGCCGGTTTATGTTGCCTGGTCAACGAGCAATCGTAGTGCTCTGATGAGAATTCCTGCCTCCCGTGGTTTGGGAACCCGGGTTGAAGTTCGTTGTCCTGATCCCACGTGTAATCCGTACCTGGCCTTTGCCATGATGTGCAACTCCGGCCTTGACGGGATTAAAAATAAATTAACCGCACCCGCTCCCGTTGATTTAAATATTTTTGAAATGACCACAGTGGAAAAAGACGCGGCGCAGATTGACCATATGCCGTCATCCCTGCTTGAAGCCATTGAGGTGCTTAAAACCAACTCTCTTGCTCGTGAAACTCTTGGTGACCATATTTTTGAAAAATATGTCAGTTATAAAGAATCCGAATGGGATGATTACCGTATTGCGGTAACTGACTGGGAACTAGAGAAGTATCTGGCGATGTATTGATAACTCAACGATCAGCATAGTCGTTACAAGGTAACAAAGGCCCGATCATTTTCATAAATGATCGGGCCTTTATGTGCTCAGGAACTGTTCCTCCTGTTTCGATAAAAAGTGTTTGCATGTTACATATTTACATATTTTAATGCAATATGTAAATGTGTAGGGTAAGAGGGAGAGGCTAAATATGTCTGTTACTCCGTTTCGCTATGGTGGGGTTGTTTCCAGAAAAGACTTCTGTGGCCGACATGCTCTTTTGAAGGAGTTGCAAGGCTTCTTTGAGGCCGGGCAGAATACTGTACTTTTTGGTGAGCGACGCATCGGTAAGACCAGCACGGTTTTTGAAGCCGCCCGGCGCGCTAAACGGCGTGTTTTGTTTATCGATATTTTGGGGGTCCGAAGTCTCGACGATCTTTTTCAGCAGATTTTGCGGGCAATTTTCACCTTGGAACGTACAGGAAGTTTTTTTGAGAAATTACGGCACTCTTTGGTGGCCTTGCATCCAACTTTTTCCCCTGATCCGGTTTCGGGAGCAATGACGTTCAGTATCAGTCCTGGTCGTCCATTGTCGCCAGAGTCAATTCCTGAGGTATTGGAGGCTGTCGCCCAAGTGGCCCGCCACAAATCAACAGTTGTTTTCTTTGATGAGTTCCAGGACGTACTCAAAATTGAAGGTAACCCACAAGTAGCTGTTGCCCAGCTCCGCAGCCGCATCCAATTCCATGAAGATATTCCCTATGTTTTTGCCGGTAGCATCCGTCAGGACATGGAAACAATTTTTACGAGTCCTGACTGGCCCTTTTTCAAGTCAGCAACACCAATTCATCTAAACCAGCTCCCGTTTGAGGACTTCGCGCCATTTCTTCAAGGCAGGTTTGAGCAAGAGGGTCGCCATGTTCCCTCGGAATTGATGATGAGTGCCTTTGGGCTTTGTCAAAACATCCCTGGTGATATCCAACAGCTTTGCGAGACATTATGGAACAGTTCAGACGCTGGTGAAACCCTCACAGAGGATCATCTGAAGCAGGCTTTGAACCTCATCTATGCCCGTGAACAAAAGGCCTACGAACTTGCCTTGGCCTTTCTAAAAAACACCAACCTGAAGGTGCTGCGGGCTTTGGCTCACTTGGGAGGGGAAACTCCCACATCAAAAGAGTTTATGGAAGCGGTCGGAGTTCGGCACACTAATTCTATTACTCAGGCTTTTTCACGCCTAGTCACTTTGCGGTTGGTTCATCGTGTCGGACATGCCTATCAATTCGACAACCCATTTTTTCGTGCCTGGTTGTTAAAACGCGAAGATATTAAATCGGAGTTTTTAACGGCTCATTCCGCCTGCTTCATCCATAATACCTATACACCTGGATAGTTAGTTTTTGGATATCATGATGGGCTTTCAAAATAGCACACTATGTTTGCTTTCCGGCCGGCGGGCCTCTGGAAGGTCATCACCGGGTAACCAATGACAATCACGGCATAAACATCCTCGTCTGCCGGAATCCCCAGTGTTGCCTTGATTTTCTTTTCCCGCTTCATGGCTTCAACCACAAAGCCCGATCAGACAGGTGCCAAGTCCCATGCTGTGGGCGGCCAGCAGGTTAAGCCGGCGGTAGAAGGCGGCAACCAGATGGCCGAATTCCACCATGGAAGGTCGATCGGGAATAATCGTGAAGGTCCAATGCTGACTGTTGGTGCCGGAAGAGGCGGTGATGCCGTGGGGTTCATAGTCCCTGATCATGCAAAGGTTTCTATGTTTATCCATTATTATTCCGCCAACGGAGTCAGGTTGCCGCTGGTAAAACCATGCTTCCGGCAGTAGGCTTTCAGGTCATGAACCCTTTTAGGATAGAGAGGATGTGATGAAAAAAAACTTACTGTATTATCGTGGGAAGGTTTCACTGCCGTAAGCTTTTCAAAAAAAGTCAGGGCACCTTCCACATGGCCATAGGTGCAGTGCAGGACATCGAGGGAGAAATGATCAGCAGCGGTTTCCTGGCGGCGGGAGAAGTTTAATTCCGTCAGGTTGACAAACCTGGATACCATCGACGTGACCTGGTTGTGAGGTCCTAAAAGAATGGTGCTGATGGCCATGAAAACAAGTCCCCGGCCTAAAGCGCGAAGATGGTCCCGGTGGACAAAATGGCCCATCTCATGGCCGAGGACGAATGCCAGTTCATTCTCGGAGGTGAGTTTGTCCAGCAGACCGGTGAAAACTATGATGGTGCCGCCGGGAAGGGCTATGGCATTGACCTGTGGAGAAACTGAAACTTTAATGATGCAGTGATATGGTAATTTTGCGCAGTGTTCCTGCAAGTGATCCAGAAGCGGTTGCAGTTTTCTGCTCTTTGTTTCATCGGTTTCTCCGTCCACTATTTGGGGAAGCAGATTAACGGCCATGGCTTGTTCGATTCCGGGTGAAAGATGGGGAATAAGCATTTCGACGGCAAAACCTAAGGTCAGGTAAAAGACGAGGATAATAGCCAGCAGGCCGCCGGCAAGCACCAGAAATTCCCACATGGCTGAGGTTTTGGTGACGTTAACATTGCTGGTGGGTTGCCGGGGAATGAATTTCATTTCAGGATTTCATTTTAATGGCCGTGCCGTAGGCGATGGCTTCGATGCTGCCCAGTTTTCCTCTGAATGCTCTTTTGCCGATGGTGGAAGTTTCGATCCGAACATTGAGAATCATAGAGGCTCCATGGGCTTTTTCCTTCATGCGCAGTAGGGCCTCCCGGCGGGCCCGGTCGAGGAGGGTTTCATAGGATTTTATTGTTCCACCGAAGATGTTGCACAGGCCGGCCAGCATCCGTTTGAAATAATCTACCGAAATAACCACGCTGCCTACCACCAGTACCGCCCGTTCAACTTTTGAATCATCCAACTCAACCTTTTTTATCGTTATGACCGGTAGGTGCAGAAATTGTTCCTCACGTTCCATGATCGAACGATAATGGCATTTTTCCGCCCAAGTTCCGGCAGCATAACCCAAAACCAGTAATACCAGAAAAACGGTTAGATCACCCATATTTTCTCCCTCTGTTCATGATGAATATGTAACCTCTGGTGAAATATGGATGGCACAGCAAGAGCTTTCTATTCGAGGTAGGCAAAACCTGAGTCATGAGGCGTACTGAGTAGTACGATTCATGACTCAGGTTGCAGCCCAACGAAGAAGATGGAGTCCTTGCAAAGCCATCATTCATAACGGACGGCGGTGCCGTAAACATAGAGTTCCGCCGCTCCCTGGGCCACCGACGAGGTGGAAAAGCGGACGTTGATGACCGCGTTGGCACCCAGTTGTTCGGCAGCTGACCTCATCCTTTGGGTGGCTTGGGTCCGTGATTCCTGCAGCAGTTCGGTGTAGCCCTTTAATTCGCCGCCAACGATGTTTTTCAGGCCGGCCATAAAATCCCGGCCGATATGCTTGGCCCGGATGGTGCTGCCGGAAACCAGACCGTAGTGCTCGACGATCTTCTTCCCTGGGATACTTTCAATGTTGGTGATAATCATGGCTGCTCCTCATTAAAATTTTATATCTTCTCCTTTCGGAATTTATCCTGATTTTCTTGATGAAAAAAAGAAATAACTGAACTTGGAGGAGCTGGTAAAATAGCAGAAAAGGTTAAAATCTCAACTTTCTGACTTGTGTTACCAGAATACATTATCAGGATGTTCGGGCTTGGCTCATAGCCGTGCCTGCCGGCAGGCACGGCGACAGGCACGGCTGTTTTTTCATAACGCAGAAAATTGAGTTAAAATAAATTTTTTTTCTGACGAAACCAGTAAAAGAAGAAAAAATCAGGTTTTTATCCCAAAACCTTTAAGGAGTCATCATGTCCCCAGTGAACAGCAAAGAAGCCCTGAAAGAACTGCTTTTTAACATCCAGCAGAAAGATCTGATAAAAGCCCGGCTGGTGATTGAACATCTGCCCCATATTGACCCAGCAACCCAAAAACGCATGCTTTTTGAGCTGAGCAAATGTGATGATGATTTCGCCATTCCCCTGCTGGCCTACCTGATCCATTGCCATCCGGAGATTACTGATGAATATCCCACCTTGAATGAACTGCTGCTGACCAAAATTCTCGATCGTCCGGAAGTATTGATTGCCAGGCTAGAGGTCCCGGTTCCGGAATCTGCCATCTATCTTGAACTGGCCGGTCAAATTCGCGAGGAAACGGCCGTTCCGACAATTATGAAGCTTTTGACCTCAACGGATGCGGTCAATGTATTGGAAAAGGGTCTGAATGCCTTAGGTGATATTGGTGATTCGGGTGCAGTGAATGGCATTACGGAATTCCTTTATGCCGATATCCAGTCGCTGGTGGTGGCGGCAGTCCAGGCTTTGGGACAGATAGGCACCGCAACTGCTTTGCAACGGCTTTCAGAGCGGATGGGTGGTGACAATGAGCTTGATGCCGTGATCCTGGAAATTTTTTCCACGGTTCAAAACACTCTGTCTCTGCAGAAACTGAATGAAACCCTACAATCACATTACGCTTATTTGCGTAATTTGGCGAAAAAACATCTGACAGACATTGGTTTTAAAGTGGTTCCCTTGCTGCTTAAAAATTTGCAGCTGGATGATCCTGATCTGATTATTCACAGCTTGAATGTCTTGGGCGAAATTGGTGATGCCAGTGCCATCAGCTCCATTCGCAAGTTGTTGCATGCTCAGCCCCGTGATGCCAATATCCGTTTTGCCGCTTATGAAGCACTGGGAATGCTGCCTTTGGGCCGGGGAACCTATGCCCTGGCCGGTGGTTTGACTGATTCGGTGGAAAACGTGCGGGCTGCCGCCGCCAAAGCGATTAACGGTGCTTTCAGTGAGGTATTAGCTGCCGGGGTGAAAAATATGGTTCGGGCCGGTGGTGATGAGGCCGTGATGATTATCCACACGGTGTTAGACGTGCAGGCGGACAACATTGTCATGAGCCTGATTGACGAACAGGTGTTTCAGCAGATCGGGGGTGATTATCTGGCTGTCCGGGTGCATCCGGAGATTCGGGATTATTTTCTCGATTTGTTCCGGCAGCAGGGCCATGATGAGCTTGTGAAGATGATTGAAGCTGAGGCTGGTAAAGCATCGCCAGTGTCGGAAAACAGACCTTTGGCCTGCGCGGTGGATGATTCTCGAATGATCCTGAAAATTTATCGTAATATCTTGCATTCACTGGGCTATGAGCCGGTAGTTTTTGAGTTCCCGGCCGCTGCTCTGGAGTGGTTGGAAAAGAAAAAACCGGCGGTATTGTTTACCGATCTGAATATGCCGGAAATTACCGGCATCGAGTTAGTTGAAAAGGTCAGACAGTATTATCCTAAGGAAGAACTGCCCATCATCATGGTCACCACCCAGAATGAAATGCAGGACAACGAGGTGGCGCTGGCTGCCGGCGTCAATGACATCCTGGCAAAGCCTTTTACTACTGAAACCTTGAAGGCCGCGATTGAGAAAAACCACTGAAGATATTCTATGCCTACCCTAAAAACACTATCTAACAGGGGGCAATTAAGTTGGTTCGCTTCGCCTTGCTTCGTAAGAGGTCACATCTTGACAAAGGCTATTGGAAATCACCAATAAAAGCGAATATCACGATACGCCTTCGTCAAGATGTGACCCCCAATCCCGATAGTTTGAAAGTAATGCCGAATACTTACGATATTTTTTCCTCAGATTGAAATTTTTTCATAAAGAAATTCAGTCAATAGTGCGAATACCAGAGAAAATGGGAAAATGTCACGAAGATCTTTCAATGGGACTTCACTAAAAGCGAATATCACGATACGCCTTCGTCAAGAAATGACCCCCAATCCCGATAGTTTGAAAGTAATACCGAATACTTACGATATTTTTTCCTCAGATTGAAATTTTTTCATAAAGAAATTCAGTCAATAGTGCGAATACCAGGGAAAGTGGTGGAATGGCACGAAGATCTTTCAATGGGACTTCATGTCCTTCATGAGTAGTAGAGCTTTTTAAGGTATTTTGACAAGCTGAAATCTTATGTTTTAGCTCCGGCCATGCCGTATTTAAGGAGACAGATATGAGTACCATACGAAAAGAAGGCGATAAGGTTTTTATCAATCCGGGACAGGATGTGATAACCCCGGTGATCAAGGATTTCCAGCGGGAGTTACAGGAAATCGTGGCCGAAAAACCGGCAGAGCTGGTTATTGACCTGGAAGGAGTGGGGCTGGTGGATTCCACTGGCTTGGGATTGTTCATCGCCGCCTATAATTCCCTGAAACAGAATCAGGGCACGGTGACGATCATTAATGCCAAGAGCAATGTGCTGGATGTTCTGCTGATGACGCATTTGAATCACATCTTTAATATCGTTACGGAATGAAAAGGCAAAAGGATAAAGATTGAAGGGGCGGGGGCTACTGTTTGTAAGCCCTGCAGAGCCATACTAACCGGGAGAATGAGCTATGATGATGGATGATGAAACTTTACAAATGTATGTGGAAGAGGCCGGTGAACATCTGGAGGATATCGAGAGTGATCTGCTGACCATAGAACAGAATGGGGCTGATTTGGATGAGGATCTGGTTAATAAAGTTTTCCGCGCGGCTCATTCCATTAAAGGTGGGGCTGGCTTCCTGGGCCTGGCGGCCATCAAGGAATTGTCCCATAAGATCGAGAATATCCTCGATATGGTCCGTAACCGGCAGATGGTACCAACACCAGACATCGTCAATGTTGTGCTGTTGGCTTTCGACTATTTGAATCAGATGCTGCAAAATGTCTCGGCCAGCAATGAGATGGATATCTCCAAGCATATTGAGGCGCTCCATGGCCTGGCCGAGGCAAACTTGAGTGCCGGTGAGCAGGAAAGTGCTGCAAAAGATATTATTATTAAAAATGTCGACAATCGTGAAGTGTTCACCCTCTCCGAATTTGAGCTGAAACAGGCACAAAAAGGGGGTAAATACCTCTACCTGCTCACCTATGATCTTATCCATGATGTGCAGAAGCAGGGTAAAAATCCCCTGGAGATTATTAAAGGGCTCCAGGACAGTGGTGAAGTGGTGGACCTTAAGGTTGATTTTTTAGCAGTGGGTACCCTTGACGATGGTGAGTTCAGTAATCGCCTGCCTTTGGATGTGCTCTATGCCAGCATTATCGAGCCGGACCTGCTGCCGACCCTGTTGGATTTGAAAGCCGAACAGATGTTTCCCCTGGATGAACAGCTCAAAGGTCCTGCAGAAGCGGCGGTGGTTCCGGAAGCCGCACCCATTCAGGAACCTCAGCCAGTGGCAAAAGCCGAAGCTCCCCCCGTAGTTGTGCCTGAAACCAAGCCTGCTAAATCTCCAGTAGCTCCACCCGTCGCAAAAAAAACGTCCAAAGTTGAACCAAAGTCCAAGTCAGCCGGTAAAAAATCTCCAGCAGCCAGCCAACCGGCCAGCAGCCAGCCAGAGTCGGTGCGGGTTCATGTCAGTGTTCTGGATCAATTGATGACCCTGGCCGGTGAACTGGTGTTGGCCCGTAACCAATTGCTCCAGGCAATCAATAGCGGTGATCGGGGAGAGAGGAATACCGCCGGCCAGCGCATTGACTTGGTGACCTCGGAATTGCAGGAAGCGATCATGATCACCCGCATGCAGCCGGTTGGTAATATTTTCAATAAATTTCCCCGGGTCATCCGGGATATGTCCCGGGACCTTGGTAAACAGATTGAGCTGATCCTGGAAGGCAAGGATGTTGAGCTGGATAAAACCATCATGGAGGGCCTGGGTGATCCCCTTACTCACCTGGTACGTAATTCCGCTGATCACGGGATTGAATTGCCGGAAGACCGGCTGGCCAAGGGTAAAGATCCCACAGGTAGAATCCTGCTGCGGGCCTACCATGAATCCGGCCAGGTGAATATCGAGATCAGCGATGACGGCAAGGGCCTGGACACCGAAAAGATTACCGCCAAAGCGTTGGAAAAAGGTCTGATTAGTCCTGAAGAGGCGGAAACTAAGACTGAACAGGAAAAGGCCAACCTGATTATGCTGCCCGGATTGTCCACGGCTGAAAAGGTTACGGATGTTTCTGGCCGCGGGGTAGGCATGGATGTGGTGAAAAACAACCTGGATAAACTTGGCGGTCAGGTGAACATTGAAACGGAGGTTGATAAAGGAACCACAATCCGGATTAAAATGCCTCTGACGCTGGCCATTATTCCCAGCCTACTGGTGGTGGTTGGTAAGGACCGCTACGCTATTCCCCAGGTCAATGTCAATGAAATGCTCCGGGTGCCGGCCAATCGTATTCGGGAGCGGATTGAGATGGTGGGTGGTGCCGAGGTGCTGATGCTGCGGGGAGAACTGATCCCCATCATTCACCTCACCAAGGTGTTGCGGCTGGATTCCCGCTATATTGATCCGGTAACTGGTGAACGTAAGGATGATCGCCGGGTCATCCTGACCGATGCCAGGATTGAAGAGCTGACCGCTGAAGGGAAGGTTGAAAAGCCGGTAGCGGTGGAAAACATCCCTGAACGGCGACAAAGTTATACCAGCGATGTGAACCTGGTGATTGTTTCTGCCGGGGCCTACAAATATGCCATGGTGGTGGATGACCTTAACGATACAGTTGAAATAGTGGTCAAACCCCTTGGCCACCATCTGCAGCGTTGCCAATCCTATGCTGGGGCAACCATTATGGGTGACGGTCAGGTGGCTCTTATTCTTGATGTTCCTGGTCTGGCCCGATTGGCGGAGCTTGCCTCCTTGGCGGTGATGAAAAAAGCCGCTGTTAAAACGGATGCCGCCAATGAAGAGGATAAAAAGGCAAAGCTTTCCCTGCTGCTATTCCGGAACAGTCCGGATGAACAATGCGCGGTGCCTCTCAGCCTGGTGGCCCGGGTGGAACAGGTGAAAGCGAAAGATATAGAAATTAAAGGCGGGAAGAAGGTTCTTCAGTATCGGGGTGGCAGTCTGCCGGTTTACGCCCTGGAGGAAGCGGCAAATGTCGGCATGTTGGAAAACCGGGAGGAATTGATTGTTATTATTTTTCCGGTAGCCGGTCGCGAGGTGGGGCTGCTGGCAGCGCCACCGGTGGATGCGGTGGAAGTGGCAGTGGCTGTTGATGAAATGACCTTGCGACAGAACGGAGTCAATGGCTCTGCCATTATTGAGGGACAGACCACCCTGATTATTGATGTCTTCGAGGTCATGGAAACGCTGAATCCCGACTGGTTTGAATCCCGTCCGGCAATCGCTGAAATGGATAATGGCGTAAACGGCAATAACTCAGCCGGCGGGAAAAAGGTCCTGGTGGTAGAAGATTCAGATTTTTTCCGCAATCAGGTGCGAAAATTCATTGAAAATGCCGGTTATCCGGTCGTGGCTGCTGGAGATGGCCAGATAGCCTGGGATTATCTGCGGGAACATCCTGATGAAATAGGGCTGGTGGTCACCGACCTCGAAATGCCCAATATGGATGGGTTTGAATTGACCAAACAGATAAAAGCCGACCAGCGTTTTGCTGCCCTGCCGGTTATTGCTCTCACCTCCCTGGCCAGCGATAAAAACGTGGCCAAGGGTAAAGAAGTGGGCATCGATGATTACCAGACCAAGCTCGATCGGGAAGAACTGCTGCAGAGTATCAATGAACGTCTGCTGTCCTGAAAAGGATACCTAATTCTATTTACTAAAGGAGTATGAGAAAAATGAAGATGAAAAATTCCATTATTTTTAAAGTGATCGTAGCAGTGGTTATTGGCCTATCCCTGGTGGGGATTAGCACGGCTGTTATCTACCAGTATGGCCTGAACCAATTTGTGGTGGAGCAGGGACAGCACCAGAAGAAATTCGGTATGCAGCAAGAAAAGGAAAAGCTCCAGAACCAGGTCCATCTCTGCCTGCAGACGATCAAATCCTACTATGATCGTTCCCGGGATGTGGCACAGCTCAAAAAGATGAAATCCCAGGAACTGCGGAAAGTGGTGGACGCGGTCTACAGCCAAGTGGAAGCATTTTACCAGAAAAATCATGACCAGTTGTCCCCGGATAAGCTGGATGAGGGCCTCAAAGAACTTGTACGCACCGCCCGCTACGATCATGGCAACTATATCTGGATCAACGATCTTGTTCCCCGGATGGTCATGCACCCGATCAAACCGCAGCTTGACGGCAAAGATCTCTCCAGCTTCAAGGATCCAAAAGGAACCTATTATTTCAATGATATGGTCAAGGTTTGCAAACAGCAGGGCTCCGGGATGGTCAGTTATATGTGGAGCAAGCCGGGAGAAAGCAAGCCCAAGGAAAAGATTTCCTATATCCGGCTGTTCAAGCCCCTGGGTTGGATTTTTGGCAGTGGCTCCTGGCTGGAGGACATCGCCGCCGAGATGCAAAAACAGGCCCTTGAACAGGTGGCCGCCATGAGGATGCCAGATGGTAACTATTTTTGGATCAACGATCTTGTTCCCCGGATGGTCATGCACCCGATCAAACCGCAGCTTGACGGCAAAGATCTCTCCAGCTTCAAGGATCCAAAAGGAACCTATTATTTCAATGATATGGTCAAGGTTTGCAAACAGCAGGGCTCCGGAATGGTCAGTTATATGTGGAACAAGCCCGGGCAGAAAGAACCCAGTCCTAAGCTTTCTTTTGTCAAACTTTTTAAGCCCTGGGGTTGGATTGTCGGCATGGGTAAATATGTTGACCAGCTGGATGTCCAGGTGCAGAGAGAGTCCAGTGCCTTGAAATCTTCCATCAACAAGACTCGCAACCATGCATTACTGGGTTCCATTGCTATCGGCACCATGATTGTCTGTGTGCTCATCTGGCTGCTTCGATTGTTGATTGGCAAGCCCTTGGCCCGGACCATTGATATGGTTAAAGATCTGTCTGAAGGTGAAGGAGATTTGACCCAGCGGCTGCCAGCCGATCGGAAGGATGAACTGGGGGAACTAGCTGACGGGGTCAATGCCTTTATTGAAAATCTGCAGAAAATGCTGCGGCGCATGGTCAAGGGCTTTGAAAACCTGTCTCGGGAGGCCGACAGTCTTGATTCTCTCGCCGGGCAGCAGGCAGCCGGAGCGGATCAGATGGCGACCAAGGCTACCGGGGTAGCCACCGCTGCCGAAGAAATGAACAGCAACATGAGTACGGTGGCCGCAGCCATGGAACAGGCATCGACCAATGTTACTACCGTTGCTTCCGGTACTGAAGAGATGACGGCCACTATTGCCGAGATTGCCAAGAATACCGGACAGGCCAAAAACATCACCGATCAGGCGGTGGCTCAGGGTGAAACAGCGGCCAGCCGTATTGATGAATTAGGCCATGCGGCCCAGGAAATCGGCCAGGTGACCGAAACCATCAACGCCATTTCTTCCCAGACCAATCTTTTGGCTCTCAATGCCACCATCGAGGCGGCTCGGGCCGGTGAGGCGGGGAAAGGTTTTGCGGTGGTAGCCAACGAGATTAAAGATCTAGCCCAACAGACGGCATCGGCCACCGGTGAGATTGCTGCCAAAATCAAGGGAATCCAGGATTCCACTGATGCTACGGTGACCGAGATCAATGAGATTGCCCGGATCAACAAGGAAGTGGATGAAATTGTAGCCATCATTTCTGCCGCTGTGGAAGAACAATCAGCCACGACTAAAGAGATTGCCGAAAATATTGCCCAGACTTCCGGGGGGATTGGGGAGGTGAATGAAAATGTGGCCCAGACCACAGAGGTTTCCGGAACCATAGCCCAGGAAATTGCCGAAGTGAATGAGGCGGCTGGGTCCATGAGCAATGCCAGCGCCCAGGTGCGCCAAAGCGCCGAAGGCTTAAAGCAGCTGTCGGCGGAATTGAATGGGTTGATGAACCGGTTTAAACTTTGATGGGTGGCTTCGTGCTTTCCAAGTTCTTCATGGTGATGAAAATTATATTTTAATTTCCCGTGTTGCTGGAAATAAACAATAGTGCAGGAGCGGAAAGATGAAATTAACTATTGCTAAAAAATTGTTGGGAGCTTTTTTGCTCATGGCCGTCCTGGTGACCATTGTTGGGGTAACCGGGGTATTTATGGTTAAAAAGGTGTCCAGGAACAGCCAGATGGTGGTTGAAGAAAAGGTGCCATCCAAAGACGTCGCCATGGAAGCAAAAATTACGCTGGGCCAGGTGATTCAGAGTATGCACGAACTGCTGGGAGCTGATGACAGTTTGAAGCAGATAGAAGTGGATATTGCCAAATGGCTGGAAAATTTCAACATATGGCTTTCCATGTTTGAATTTGGTACTGAAAGCCAAAAATTTAAAAACAGTGCCGTCGGCAAGATGTATGTCCATGATAAGATGGACATCGTGGTGCAGAAGGCCGGCCCTGCGGTGCAGAAACAGGTGGCCTCCTTGCGCCAGGGGCTGCAGAAAGTGAATAAACAGGCAGAAGCGATTGTGCCTTTATGCGAGATATTGAGAGCGTTTAGTTTTGTTCTTGATGATGTCCATTACACCCTGCCGGCTTTTATCTATCATGTGAAGGATGTCAACAGCCAGTGGTTGGCTGCTCTGCAGAAAACGGTTCAGTCTTATCAAGCCGATTTTTCCGGTTTGATTGAACCGGAAGAGAGTGAGTTTAGCCGCTGGCTGGCTGATTATCAGAGCGATGAAGAAGAGCTGATGGAGTTGTTGACTGCCTGTAAAGAAGCTAATGGCAATTTGTACGAGATGGGTAAGACGGTTATGGCCGTGCCGGTGGATCAGCGCAAAATGATGCTGACCATGGTCACCGAAACCCGGATTGAGGCTTTAACGAACAGCTTCAACGAGTTGCAGGAATACGTCGAGGAAGAATATGATTCGCTCAAGACCGAACAGTATCTCGATCTCCAGGGTTTCTTGGAAACGGTAAAAACCATGGATAACTCACTGGACACCGTGGTATCGACGTTTGCTCAAGAGATGCAGACGGCGGTGGCCGGCAGTAAAAAAACCGCCAGCTCGGCCCTCTGGCTGGTGGCCATGATGGTTGCCGGGGGCGTGGCCCTGGCTCTGGTCCTGGGGATCTTCATTACCCGGGGGATTGTCGGACCCTTAAATCGGGGAGTTAAGTTTGCCGAAACCATGGCCACCGGGGATTTTACCACCGAATTGGTTGTTAAGCAGCGGGATGAGATCGGTGCTTTGATTACAGCCCTCAATAAGATGGGGCAGGCTTTGAAAAGCATGATTCGTGATATCATGGATGGGGTGGAAACTACGGCTTCCTCCTCCACCGAGTTGAATGCTATTTCCGGCCAGTTGGCGACCGGGGCGGACAATACTGCCGGCAAGGCCAATAATGTGGCTACCGCTACTGAAAAGATGAATGCTAATATGAGTTCGGTGGCGGCGGCCATGGAGCAGGCAGCGGTCAACGTCAATACAGTGGTCTCCGGTAGTGAGGAGATGAGTGCCACCATCGGTGAGATTGCCAAAAATGCCGAAACCGCCAAGGAAATTACTAACCAGGCGGTGGCTCAGGGCCAGAGCGCTACTGAAAGAATTGATGAACTGGGGAAGGCGGCCCAGGAAATCGGTAAAGTGACGGAAACCATCAACGACATCTCCTCCCAAACCAACCTCCTTGCCCTTAATGCCACCATTGAGGCGGCCCGGGCCGGCGAGGCTGGCAAAGGTTTTGCGGTGGTGGCCAACGAGATCAAAGACCTGGCCCAGCAGACGGCGTCAGCTACCGGCGAGATTGCCGCCAAGATTAAGGGAATCCAGGATTCAACCGGGGACACAGTAACCGAAATCAAGGAAATTTCCCGGATTAACGATGAAGTTGACGGTATTGTTTCGACTATTGCTACGGCGGTGGAACAGCAGGCCTCCACTACCCAGGAGATTGCCGAAAATATTGCCCAGACTTCCCAGGGGATTACTGAAGTGAATGAGAATTTGTCCCAGACCACCGAGGTGTCAGGGACCATCGCCCGGGATATTGCCGATGTCAATGAATCGGCCAGTGAGATGAGCAATTCCAGTGCCCAGGTGCGCCAGAGTGCTGAGGAATTGAGCCAGCTGGCAGAAAAATTGAAGGAACTTATGAGGCAGTTTACGGTTTGACGCAAGTTAAGCGATGAACCGTTAGCCATTAGCGTTTAGCTTTGAAAATCAGGGGCTTACGTTTATGGAAAATAACACCCAACGGGTGAAAGTTTGTCATGCTAAACATTTTGTAATCATTAAACTAATAGCTAACTGCTAAAAGCTAATAGCTTAATTTACGCTTGATGGTTAACCAAATTTGAAAAGGAGAAATTTTCATGGCTGGAAATAACCAGACCTCCCAGGCCGAGGCGGGAAAACCGGCAGCTGATGATGCCATGCAGCTTGCCTGTTTTATCATCGATGAGCTGCTCTATGGCATCGATATTAAATGGGTGCAGGAAATTAACCGAAATCTTGATCTTACCCAGGTCCCCCTCTCACCTGACTACGTGGTGGGGATCATGAATCTGCGCGGCCGCATTGTTACGGTGATCAACTTAGGTAAAAAACTGGGATTGACTCCTTGCTCCATGGGCGGTAAAAGCCGGGTGATCATCGTCAATTATGATGATGAATATATCGGCCTGCTGGTGGATGGGATTAAGGATGTGGTGACCATCGTTGCTTCACAGATTACTCCGCCTCCGGCCAATATTGATATTCAGAAAGGGACGTTTTTCAGCGGTGCCTGCAAGTTGCAGGATTCTTTGATCAGCATCCTGGATGTAGGTGCCGTGCTGACAGAGAAGAAGGGAGAGAATGGATGAAGGTGGTGTCCTTCGGTTTTAACTGCGATATTATTATGTAACCCTATGTGTATGGTGAAATACATGAATATTAAAGTTTTGGTGGTTGATGATACGATCATGTACCGGAAAATTATTGGTGACGTATTGAAAACCATCCCCGGAGTTGAGGTTGTGGGAATGGCCAATAATGGGAAGATTGCCTTGTCCCGGATCAAATCCCTGAAACCGGACCTGGTAACCCTGGATGTGGAAATGCCGGTGATGAACGGCCTCGAAACCCTGGTGGCCATCCAGCAGGAAAAGTTGGAAGTGGAATGTCTGATGTTTAGTTCACTCACCGAACAGGGTGGCGAGATAACCATGAAGGCCCTTGAGTTGGGTGCATTTGATTTTGTGCTTAAGCCTGATCTGGATACTCCCGAAGAAAATCTTGCGTATATCCAGAAGGAGCTTTCCCGGCGATTGAAGGTCTTTGGACAGCAGAGTCAATTGCGCCGTCTGCTGCGGGGAAAGCGGCCTGTGGTTCCTGCACGGGAAAGAATACGTAAACCAGGAGTAGCAACTGAAGTTCTTCAACAGACCAAGGCCCGGGTGAAACGGGTTGAAAAATCAACCGTAGTGGCTATCGGTATTTCCACCGGTGGGCCTAATGCCCTGACTGTCATGCTGCCAAAACTTCCCGCTGATTTGGGAGTTCCGGTGCTTATTGTTCAGCATATGCCGCCGATTTTTACCAAATCCCTGGCCGCCAGCTTGGATAAAAAATGTGCCCTGGAGGTGAAAGAGGCGGTAAATGGCGAGCTGGTGAAAAAAAATACCATTTATATCGCCCCTGGTGGCAGCCAGATGAAAGTGGCCAGTGGTACCGATGTTCACAGTAAAATCCTTCGGATTACCGATGAGCCACCAGAAAACAACTGCAAGCCATCGGTCGATTACCTTTTCCGTTCAGTGGCCCGGGAGTACGGTTCCAAGACCACCGGGGTAATTATGACCGGGATGGGGGCGGACGGCAAACTGGGACTGCAAGATTTGAAAAGTGCCGGGGCAGTGAGTATTGCCCAGAATGCGGATACCTGTGTGGTTTACGGTATGCCCAAGGCTGTTGCTGAAGCTGGCTTGGTGGATGTGGTGGCCTCCCTGGGGGGGATCGCCAGTGAGATAGTTAAAACGGTGCATGGTTAAATAATGGCAAAAATAACGGCTGAAGAAATCGAGCTGCTGGCCAAATATATCTATAATATTTCAGGTATTTATCTGGATCAGAGCAAAGGCTATTTGCTGGAAACCCGGTTGAATCCTCTGTTGGATTCCTATGGCTGCAGTTCTTTTATGGACCTCTACTATCGGGCCAAGACCGATACCTCCAGACAGCTGGATAAAGAGGTTGTCAATGCCATTTCCACCAATGAAACCCTCTTTTTCCGTGATAATAAACCCTTTGAACTGCTGAAAAATAAAATTATTCCCGACTTGGTTGACCGGCGTACAGCTACCAGTAGACAGGGAAAAACCAAGTTACGGATCTGGAGCGCTGCCTGCTCTACCGGCCAGGAGGTGTATAGTATTGCCATCTCTCTGCTGGAGGCTCTGGGCGACCTCTCAGATTATGATATTACCCTCCTGGGAACGGATATTTCCGACGAAGCGGTGGCCAAGGCCAGCTACGGTATGTATGGTAACTTCGAGATTGAACGGGGCTTGCCGAAAACCCCCCTGCAGCGCTATTTTACTCCGGCTGCCGGTGGCTGGAAAATCAAGGATGAAATCCGCTCCCTGGCCGTCTTTAAAAAATTCAACCTTATGGATTCTTATGCCGGGCTGGGTAATTTTGATATTGTTTTTTGCCGCAACGTTGCTATTTATTTTACCGGGAATGACAAAAGAAAACTGTTCCAGAAACTTGGTCAGGTACTGGCCCGGGATGGCTATCTGATTATCGGTGGTTCTGAATCCCTGGGTGGCATTGCCCCGCAGTTTCAGACCCAGAATTATCTCCGGGGAGTGTATTATCAGCTCCAAGGGGCGGCCGAAGCGATGGCAAAAGCGCGAGAGCCGGTACCCGCCGCCAGAGAAATGGCAAAAAAAGCGGCAGCAAAAGAACCGACCAGGCGTAGAATCCCCCGTCCAGCATCGACCGGAGGGGAAAGACGGCCAGAAACACTTAGACCAAACAGCCCACCACCTACCACCCCATCATCAAAACTGCAGAGAACGACAGCAACTAAGATTCCTGCCGAGTCCGAGAAGATTGTTGATCCCTCCGTGGAAATTCCTGAAATTCCGCTGGATGATAGTGTCGATACCTCAGGCGGTTTTCTTGATGCTGCCGGTTCAGGGCGGCAACCAGCTGAATCCCTGCTGGGGAACCTGCCGGCTTCCCACCAGCCAACAGAACCTTTGGCAATTGGTAGTGACCCCGGCAACAGCGAGGAGAAAAAAACATCCCTGCTACAGAAAATTGCTGAATGCCACCAGGATGGAGACGACAACCCTGGCCGGTAAGAAGTTCGAATTCTGATAATCCCCGGCTTGACAAAGGTTTCCTCACCCGTTAATAAGAAACTATAGCTATTGCTTGTGTCCCTTTAGCTGAGAATAGCGTGGCAGGAGTGCTGCAATTATTTCCGGCCGGACAAACATAATAGCACTATTCTTTCCCCGTTCCGCCAGAGTTTTTCTGCCATTTACCCTGTCTGGAGAATGCTCATGCTAGCCACGGCTGCAACAAAAAAATTATTCTTTCTGGTTGTTATCTTCCTGTTGATGAGGCGATGCTTTACCTCCCTAAAATTTAACTTTGGGGACGGCCTTTTCTCCCTTTGGTATCTCATAGTAGGTGGCACTGCTGACCCCGGCAATGCTGGTGAAAAAACGGCCGAAGAAAGTCCGGGCATAGGTATTCAGGCCCTGAACTGCATCGTTGTAGCGTTTTCTCTCCACGGCAATCCGGTTTTCCGTTCCTTCAAGACTGTCCTGCAGTTTGAGAAAAGACTGGTTAGCTTTTAGATCCGGGTAGCGTTCCTGGAGCATCAGCAGGCGGGAAAGAACCCCTTCCAGCTGGTTGGATGCTGCTACTTTATTTTTAATATTTCCAGCCTGAAAATATTTGGTCCGGGCTTCGGCAATGTTTTCAAACAGTTCTTTTTCGTGGGTCGCGTAGCCTTTGACGGTTTGCACCAAGTTGGGAATCAGATCATAGCGCCGTTTCAGTTGGTTTTCAACCTGGGCCCAACGGCCCTTGATGTTTTCGTCCATGGCCACGGCCCGGTTGTAGCCTTTGATCACCCAGCCAAAAGCCATGAAACCAATGAGCAACAGAATAATCACGATGGTGAGAATAGTTTTTACTTTTTTTGACATGTTACTCTCCTTGAAAATGATGTGAGGATTTTTATTGATAGGCTTTCTTGTACCTAAATGAAGCGATGAGCTTTTAGCCATTAGCTCTTAGTTTAATGATGACAGGGTGTTTACCAAGACAAACTGTTACCCATTGGATGTTATTTCTCACGAATCTAATGCTTTATTTTCTCAAAGCTAACTGCTAATAGCTAACCGCTCAACTTGGGTTTTGATTACCAGCCGCCGGAAGCCCCGCCACCGCCGAATCCTCCTCCACCGCCACCGCCGAATCCTCCACCGCCGCCACCCGATCCACCCCAGGAACCGCGCCTGCCGCCCATGGCTGAAAAAAGGAGGAGCATCAGGAAAAGTCGGGGATTGCGGATGAATATTATAACCATAATTACTAGGAACAGCAGTGAAATAATTTTACTGAACAGGCTTGGTTTTTTGCGGTTTACTGAACGGCTACCGGGATGATTCTTAAGCTGTGGCATCCCGGTTATGGTCACGCCGGCATCGGCGGCAATCTCGCGGGCAACGGCCAGTACGGCGGCATAAATCCCTTTATTATATTCCCCCCGGCGGAAAAACGGCACCAGATAGATGCGCCCGAGGCTGCCGACAAAACTGTCCGGCAGGACCCCTTCGAGGCCATAGCCGATTTCAAAGCGGTACTTTTGATCTCCGCTTGAAATCAATAGCAGGACACCGTTGTCTTTCCCTTTCTGCCCCAGTTTCCAGAGATCGTGGGCAACGTGCAGTGAAAAGTCCTCCAGGGATTCTCCCTCCAGGCTGGGAATGGTAAGAACCACCATCTGGGCGGTGGTCTTTTGTTCCAGCTCCTGCAGGTAGCCATTGATTTTCTGCTCGGTGGCCGGGTCAACGAGGCCGGCCTGGTCAACCACATAGTAGCTTGGTTGTGCCGGAAGCTGGATGGCGGACGCATAAGCGACCGGCAAACAACAGCATAACAGCAGGACAAGCCAGAAAAGAATCCTAGTTCTGGTGTTCATCAACCAATTTCCCCAACTGTTCCAGGGCCTGGTAACAGTTTGCAAATACCGTGTTCAGTTGGGCCATAGACAGGTTCTGTCGTTTCCTGCGCGCCCAAAAAATGGTCTGGAAGGCGGAAAGATCAACCCCGGTTGCTTCATGAAGTTGATCAAGGACTGCCGTCGAATTAATGGTCGGCTGGCTGCCAAATAGTTGGATGACGCCGCGAAAGAGAGGCAAGTAGTGGGAGAACGCGTGGTTGAACCCAGCAGCCAGAATTTTCCGGTCACCGGCGGCTGAAAGGTAATCCTGGCGCAGGCCGATTAAGCGGCTTTTCAACTCCCGTTCACACTGATGACGCAGGTCATCCATCCTAATTTCCAGGTCGGCAAACAGGTCTTCCCCGTGAATGGTCTGATGTAAAAGCTTGAGATCCAGAAATTCAATCGGGAAAACATCAAGGGAACTGCTAATGTAGTCGGGAGTCATGATCAGCGGAGCGGCAATACCCTTTTTTCCGTATTTTTTCCCCAGCGGCGCCAGCAGCTTCAGAAAATCAAGGTCCATTTGGTGGAGGACGATCACCGAATCGATATCAGCCAATTTCGGATCAAAATCTTCAGTCAGGGCGCTGCCGGAAACATGAACCGAATGGATATGTTTGCCATCGGAAGCCATGACTTCGTGGATGAATGGCAGATAACGGCTGGCAATTGCAGGTGGTAAGCTTGTTTCAGTCATTTTCCCGTTCCTTTATGGCTTTTTTCGGGTTGCTTTTTTGATGATGACCGGTATTGTGGGAACGTCTTGATAATGACCATGATTGCCGGTAGGAACCCCGGCGATGGTATCGACCACGTCCATTCCCTTTACTACCTTGCCAAAGACTGCATAGCCGAAGTTTCCAGAACGATGATCAAGGGCGGTATTGTCGCTTAAATTGATAAAAAACTGGGTGGTGGCGCTGTCTACCACCTGGGTGCGGGCTAAAGACAGGGTTCCGCGAAGATTCTTCAAGCCATTATCAGCTTCGTTTTTAATCGGATCTTTGGTAGTCTTTTTAACCATCTCGGCGCTAAAACCACCGCCCTGGATAACAAATCCGGGAATAACCCGATGAAAGATGACCCCGTCGTAAAATCCGCTGTCCACATAAGCAAGAAAATTTTTAGCGGAGATGGGTGCCTTATCGGCATAGAGTTCAATGGTCATATCTCCCTTGGTAGTAGAAAAAACCACCTGGGAGTTTTCTCCTGCTGTTGCTATAAGGCAGCCAGTTGGCAATGATGTCCACTGAATCAAGGTTACTAAAAGGATGGATATAATCAAAAGACCTATTTTTCTCATGGCATTCCTTTCTGAAATAGTAACTATTTGGTTAACAATGAAAATAAAATAACGCTCACAGAGACACTAAGACACAGAGAAATGCAAACTTCCTTTCCGCAGCTCTGTGTCTCTGTACCTCCGTGAGAAAAAACAATTGGGTAAACCAGAATACAAATAAACGTTTGTTTTTTCGAATAGTACTTCAGTACTGTCCGGTTAGAAAGTTGCATACTGTCAACCGGAGCTGATTTCAGCGCTTTTGGCAACTAGTCGAATATTGATCTGAAAGATGGATAAGCAATAATTCTACAGATAATGAGCGAAACAATCAATGAGTTTTTTTCTGGAGTTTTGGCAATAGTACCATTTTCTGTTTTACCTTTGCCCGGATATTTTTCTCAACAAAAATGGTCTCGTTGGTAAAGGGATCGATGCCGGTCCAGTACATGAGACTGGCATAGGTGGAGGGCGTCGGAGTGAAAATCTGCACCTGCTCTGGCCGTGTTTTCAGCTGTCGGCTGATAAAATGCTGGAGCTTATGCATGTGGCTTTCCGTACAGCCCGGGTGGGCGGCGATCAGGTAATAGGTGAGGAATTGTTTTTTGCCGGCTTCCCGGGTGAAACGCTCAAATCGATTTTTAAATTCCAGCAGCAGGTCAATGGGCGGCTTGCCCATCGCCGCCAAAACTTCCGGTTCACTATGCTCCGGGGCAACTTTCAACTGCCCTGAGACATGATGGAAAACAACTTCCTTCAAGTAGCGGTCGCCATATTTCTGATCAGCAAGCACCAGGTCGTAGCGGATTCCCGAAGCTACGAAGACTTTTCTGATGCCTGGCAGTTGTCGCAGTTTTTTCAGCATTCTGGCCTGACTTTGATGTTGGACCGGCAGCTGGCTGCAGACTTTGGGATAGAGGCAGTGCTTGTCAGCGCAGATGCCCCTGCTGATTTTTTTCTCGCACTCAAAACCATACATGTTGGCCGTTGGGCCACCGACATCTGAAATAATACCTTTGAAATCAGGGTGTTTGCTCAAAATCCTGGCTTCGGAGATGATGGAATTTTGGCTGCGCCAACGGACTGTCTGTCCCTGGTGGACGGCGATGGCGCAGAAATTACAGGCCCCGTAGCAGCCCCGGTGGCTGGCCAGGGAAAACTGGATGGTATCCATGGCCCGAACCCGGCCCAGTTCCCGGTAATAAGGGTGAACGAGGCGTTCAAAATCAAGGGCATACACCCGGTCAAGCTCGGCTTGGGTAAGATACAATGCTGGCGGGTTGTGAACCAGGTAGCGATCACCATGACGTTGGTAAAGACCATGGCCTGAGATCGGGTCCTGGTTGCGGTAAAATTGCTGGAACATCTCGCTGAATTTCTGCCGATTTTCTTTGACTTCATCATAGTCGGGTAGTTCGAGATAGTCAGCTGGCGGCGTTTTGCCGCGATAGCAGAGGCCACGGATATCTTCTACCGGTTTTTGTTCCTTCAGGTGGCTGGCCAGTTCCACCATGGAATTTTCGCCCATGCCATACATGAGATAATCGCCCTTGGCATCAAATAACACCGAGCGGCGGATGCTGTTGGACCAGAAATCGTAATGGGCAATGCGGCGGAGGCTAGCCTCAATGCCACCGAGGACGATGGGTCGGGTTTGCTTGAAATAGCGGCGGATGAGATTGGTATAGACGAGGACCGCCCGGTCCGGGCGGCGATTGTTGCGGCCTCCCGGGGTCAGGTCATCCTGGTGCCGGTATTTGCCGCTGGCGGTATAGTTGGCGACCATGGAATCGAAACTGCCACCGGAGACACCCCAGAAAAGTTCAGGTTCTCCCAGCCTGGTGATGTCACGGTCGGAATCAGTGGCCGGCTGGGCAATAATTCCGACCCGAAAACCAGCTGAGGCCAAGACTTTGCCGATCAGGGCGGTGCCGATAAACGGACTGTCAATATAGGTGTCGCCGGTTATCAGGATGATATCCAGGCCAGACCAGCCGAGAGCATGAAGCTCAGCAATAGTGGTGGGAAGAAACATGGCTCAGGCGCTCATAAGCGTATTGATTGTCAATTCATATCTGGTAGTCTACGGCCAAAATCTGATCACAGGCGGCCTTAACCAACACCAGGACTTCCCGGTGGGTCGGATGGACTTGGTAGTGTTTTAAAGCTTCTTGATCGGCGAAAGAGGAAACCAGGGCGAAATCAAAGGAGCGATCGGAGTGGAAGATATCCCGGCCGAATTCAAAACTTTCAATCTCAGGAATTGCCGCCGGTAAAACTGCCAGGCCCTTCTCGATGGCATTAATTTCTGCATCCGTCACTTCTGGCCTGAATTTGAGAAAAATAAGATGCCTTAACATTCCAACCTCCGGTTAATCTTCAGGCTGTCTTCAGTTTTTGCTGCTGATTTTTACCCAGCATTGCCGGAAATGCATTTCAGGATGTTCGGGCTTGGCTCTCAGTGGGTTTGGCCGCCGAACTAATCATCAAGATGGTGATTAGCGGCGAACGGCCGGCGAGAATGAGCGAGAGCCATGCCGGAACATCCTGGTAAATTTCTTTTGGGTTGCGGGCATTCAGTCCGCGTCAGTTATTCCAGTAACCAATCGATGGCCGTTTTAAGCTCAATCCATTTTGGTAGTATATCAAAGGGAGCGGTTATATTGCCGGCTATGAGCAATCCCCGTGCATTTTCAATCCTTTTGCGTGCCTTTTCCAGACCCTTTATCTCCCGATCTACATTATCCTGATGCAATATTCCCGTAGCTTGGATAAGAATAGGTTCTTCAACCCGTGGAAAAGCTACAAAATCACACTCATAACCATTTTTTAAGAAATAAATATCTTCGGATGTTGCACGTAATTTAGTAAAAATCAGGTTTTCAAGTAGTTTGCCTCGGTCTTCAAAAAAAGAATAATGGGTAGCTGAGGCAAGACCATTGTCGTAGAGATAAATTTTCCGATTGCTCATCTCCCTTTTTACCACTTCCGGGTCATATTTTTCCACACACGTTACCATGTAGATAGAGAATATCTGGTCAATCAGTCGATAAATGGTGTCCTTACCAATTCTGATTCCTCTGGACTTCAAATCATTATACAACTTATTGACTGAAAACTCCTTAGTAAATGATGCAATCAGGCGTTTAATCAAATATTTCAGCAGTGAAGCATCACGGATATCATATCGGTCTATTAAGTCCCGGTAGAGCATTACATTAAAATATTCTTGTAGAATATCCGCCTTAAAACGAGTTTCAATATCAACCAGCTCTGGATACCCTCCCCAGAGCAGATATTCATCAAAACTACGTTGAATTTTCGCCCTATTTCTGCTGGAAAAATGGTCTTCCGGATCAATATTTTGGAAGAAGAGAAATTCAGTAAACGATAGTGGCATTATTTCAAATGAGAGACTGCGGCCTCGTAATGAGGTCGCAATTTCTTTTGAGAGCATCTTCGCATTTGAGCCAGTGAGAAAGATTTTTCTGCTTACGGTGTCATACAGGCGGCGGACATATTTTTCCCAAGCTGGCAGCTCCTGTATTTCATCAAAAAAAATGTAAAGTTCACTCAGCTCCTGATCTGGGTATAGCTCAAGATATGCGTCGAGAATTTGGTCATAATTAGCTTCCAACTCAATGCGTTCATCCTCAAAATTGAGATACAGGAATTGCTCCCTTTTTATACCAAGTTTTTCCAATCTTGCCATTAGTTGAAAAAAATACCACGTTTTCCCAGCCCTGCGGGGACCAATGATTGTGATAATCTTGTTCAGATCAAGAGGTACCTCCAATTGCCGAAGCTTGAATGCGGGTAGCGGCCTTGAATGGAAATCTTTGATAATTGTTTTTAGGATCTGTTTCATGTTTACAATATGTCTTATTTTAAGGAAAATATCAAGGACTATTTACCTTTATTAATAACATATATCTGTATTTTAATCTTCGGTTTTTGCTGCCGAAAGCGGCCCCAACCTTATGCCTGGTCGGGGTGGCTCATAGCGCTCATAGTAGCCTATCAGTTGACCTTCTTCATCGCGTACTGCCCGCATGAAAAGTCTCTTTTTTTCGCTGTTGTGAATCAGCCGTTCATCCTCACCATTTTTAAATGCTTCCAGATTTTTCCTGATAATCCGGCAGGAATGTTCATTATGGCAATCCAACAGCGAGCGGTTCAAAAGATCAACTCCGTCCTTGAAATGGCTGCGGGCGGTTTTGTTCATGTAGCGGATGATATGATTCGTATCAACAAATAAAAAGGGATCCTTCAGGCTGTCCATAAAGGCATTCAGGAGGACATAATCGACGGTTTGTCTGCTGTTTTTCATTGGGTATATTTCGTACATCAAGGTGGTTGTAAATGAATGACTTTAGAATGAGCGAGAGCCATGCCGGAACATCCCGGAAAGTTTTTTTTGGGTTGCGGATATAGACCCATTTTGGTTAGATGTAGCATAGTGACCGGAAAATTGGTAGTTGTTTGCCGGTAATCAGTGCCTGATATTCTTGGGAATTTCCTGAAGCAGTCCCACATGGACGGCACCCCAGAGGCCGATAAGAATGGCTTCGGCGGCATCATGGCGCAGGGAAGTGGGTCGGGGTGCCCCGGCCCAGTCAATAACCCGGCGGGCCAGGTAGTCGGCATGTTTTTTGGCTTCGGGACCGTGGCGTTGTTCCCTAGGGTAGAGTAATTGCTGACGCCATTGTTCAGCGTTAATCCCTTGAAAATTCAGTTTGCGCCGTTTTGCTTCACTCTTCCAGATGTCAGCCAGAATGCCGCCACCTTCCAGGATCAGCCAGGATAGTTCTGGCAAGTTGTTTAAAATGGCGATGATGCCGCGGCGTAGATGGGTTGGGGAACCGAAATGGCGGGAGCGATACCATAAAAGGCACCCTTCATGGTCATAAAAAGCCAATCCGGTGCGCAGCCCCACATCAACAGCCAGTAAATTTTTTGGAGGAACTGGTGTAGTTGAGCTCATCGTTATTCATAGTGAACAGCCAGCCAGACTGAAGACTGATCAGGGTCGGTCCAGCTTACCCGGTGTTTCTGGTGGGCGGGAATGTTGAGATAATCTCCGGGATGAAGTTCGATTTCTTTGTTCTGATTGGCAAACAGCAGCCGGGCACCGCCAGCAAGAAGAATAACCCATTCGGGATGATCTTGGTCATACCAGAAATTGTCCGGAGATATCTGGCCATGGGAAACGATGCGCTCAAGGCGAAAGTTTTTGCCCTGCAGCAGAGTTTCAATCCATTCATCAGTAGTTGCTTCAAATAGGCTGGAAAAGATGTTTTCAGGCATAGCCGTCCGGATTATTCTGCTGCCAGCGCCAGGCATCGGTAGTCATGGTTTCAATTCCCCGGCTGGCGGTCCAGCCGAGTTCTTCCCGGGCCAGGCTGGGGTCGGCATAGCAAGTGGCAATGTCACCGGCCCGGCGGCCGACTATTTTATAGGGGACTTTCCGGCCGGAGGATTTTTCAAAGGCGTGAATCATTTCCAGGACACTGTACCCCTGTCCGGTGCCCAGGTTGAAGGTGAAAATTCCCGGTCCGGCTGACAGTTTTTTCAGAGCCTGCAAATGACCGATGGCCAGGTCCACTACATGGATGTAGTCACGGACGCCGGTACCGTCTGGAGTTGGATAATCATTGCCGAAAACCGCCAGTTTTTCAAGCTTGCCTACCGCCACTTGGGAAATGTAGGGCAACAGGTTGTTGGGGATGCCGTTGGGGTCTTCACCGATACGGCTACTTTCATGAGCTCCCACCGGGTTGAAATAACGCAGCAGGGCGATGCTCCACTGCGGTTCAGCCCGCTGTAGATCCCTCAATATTTTTTCGATCATCAGTTTTGATCGACCATAAGGATTGGTAGGTCCGAGAGGAAAATCTTCTTTAATGGGAACCGTCTGTGGATCACCATAGACGGTGGCGGAAGAGCTGAAAACCAGGGTGGATACTTGATGATTTTTCATCACTTCACAGAGGTTGATGGTGCCGGTAATATTGTTGTGGTAGTAGTTTAAGGGGATTTCAACTGACTCGCCCACCGCTTTCAGACCGGCAAAATGGATGACCGCGTCCACGGGATGAGCGGCAAAAACATTGTCCAGGGCCAGTTTGTCCAACAGGTTTACCTGGTGAAATGTAAGCTCCTTGCCGGTCAGATCCTGTACCCGGATTAACGATGTTTTTTTACTGTTCGAAAGATTGTCAACGACAATGACCTGGTGACCGGCATTCAACAGTTCCAGACAGGTATGGCTGCCAATATAGCCGGAGCCCCCGGTAACCAGTATGTTCATCTTTATTCTCCTTCTACCCTGAATTTAAGCGATTGGCTATTAGCGGTTAGCTATTAGTTTATGATTACAGGAAGTTTGTCATAACAAATCTTCAGCCATCAGGTGTTGTTTGAAATGTAACTATTCGGCTACGTAATAAAACACTATCTCACAGCGGGTAATTAAGTTGGTTCGCTTCGCCCCGCTTCGCGAGGGGTCACATCTTGACAAAGGCTATTGAAAATCACCAATAAAAGAAAATATCACGATACGCCTTCGTCAAGAAATGACCTCAATCCCGGTAGTTTGAAAACAATACCGAATATTTACTTTGAAATTAACGTAAGAGACTTATTTTACGAAGTTAAAGGCTAAAAGCTAACGGCTAAGTGCTCACTTCTGCTAAAACATGCGGGCGGCAATCCAACTGCCGGAGATAAAGGTGCCGATGGAACTCCCCAGGTTGGCCAGGACAACCACCAACAAGATGCGGCAGGCCGGGTTTGTCCAGAATCCTTTGACACTGGAGATAGCATTGGGCAAATCTTCAAGATCGGCTACCGTCGGTTTTTTTACATAGGCCTGGACCATGCCGGAGACCCAGCCGGCGGCGACCAGCGGATTCAGGCTGGTCAACGGGGCAGCCATGATTGATGACAGAATGGTTAATGGGTGGCCCAGGGCCAGGGCCGTTCCCAGCCCGGCCAGCAGGCCGTTGACCAGTACCCAGATGTAAATAGAATGCAAGGAAAATTGGCTACCGCCTTTAAAAAAACCGCCGATCAGCATGGCGATAATCAATCCGGGTATTGCCCATTTCAATACTCTCGGAACCCAGGATTTTGGCGGCAGGCTGGTAATGGCTTCCAAATTATGATCTGCCTGGATATATTCTATGATTCCTGGAACATGCCCGGCTCCCACCACGGCAACCACGGTTTGTCCGGGTGCTTCCCTGATCTTCTGGGCCAGGTAGATGTCCCGTTCGTCTATCAATCGTTTTTTGACTTCGGGGAATGATTCACCCAGAGATTCAAGGATGTGTTCCAGCTGATCTTGTTCTTTCATTTCTTCAATAAGCTCCGCGTCAATCTCTTCAGAACTCAAGAGGCTGAGCAGGAGATGACCGGTCATCTTCAACTTGTTCCAGTAATTCAGGTATCCCCAGACCCTTTTCAGGGTGATTTCAATGCTGCGATCAGCCAGCACCAGCTCGGCGCCAATTTCTTCCGCCAGCTGGTAGCCGGTAATCATTTCAGCACCAGGCTGTACTCCCAGTTGATCGCCAATCTTGCGGTAAAAAGAGGTCATAATCAGCTGGGCCAAGAGAAACAGGGATTTCTTTTCCCTGACTATCTTGACAATATCCATTTGCTTCCAGGCATCCTGACGGTTGAGAGCCTGGTAGCGGGCTGGACATAATTCGACGCAAACCGCATCCGGCTTGAGCATCCTGATGGTTGTTTCCACATCCTGCACACTTTCCTTGGAAATGTGGGCGGTTCCCAGCAGATAAACGGTTTTATCGTTTACGGTCAGTACCCGGACCCGGTCGGGAAGTGTGAGTGTTTGTTCACTTTTTGGAGACTCAGTTGTCATGATGTTTTCCCGGATGTTATTTTTTAAAACTCAAATTTCTCAGCAGTGCCCGGTTAGAAAGTTGCATACTGTCAACCGGAGCTGATTTCAGCGCTTTTTGGCGCTCAATTGCCTGCTTTTTCAGCCCACCGTCCAGCTTGCCGGCAGGCACGGCGACAGGCTGGGCTGTTTTTTAAAACAACTCAGAAAGTTGAGTTTTTAAAGACCAGTATCAATACACTATTCCGGGTTTTAAGTAAAGTTGATGGCTTTGTCCCTCAAGGCTACTGGTTGATAGTTTCAACCCGGATGGAATTAGCACTGCCGCTGGCGAAAAACTTCCCATTTCCCCGGGTAATGACAATTCGGTCACCATTATTCAGCTGGCAGCGTTCCCTGACTTCCTTGATAACATGGATCTCCAGATCAGGCTGGTCTTTATGGTAATCTTGCAGAAGAAATGGGCTGACACCCCAGTACAAACACATTTTTCTGACCACTCGCAGGTGGTGGGAAATGCCGAGGACGGAAACTTTGGGCCGATATTGGGTGATTCTCAGACAGGAATTGCCGGATTCACTGACTGCCAGGATCCGCTTGGCACCGATTTTTTCCGCCAGCAGGGAGGCAGCCAGCATGATGGCATCATCCACCCGGGCCAAATCGAGGTTCCTCAGACTGGGACGTTCTTTTGGGGTCTTTTCCGCTTCATGGATAATTTTCCCCATCATCTGGATGGCTTCCAGTGGATACCTGCCAGCAGCGGTTTCAGCACTGAGCATGACGGCATCGGTTCCATCCCAAATGGCGTTGGCCACGTCGCTGGCTTCGGCCCTGGTTGGAACCGGACTTTCGATCATTGATTCAAGCATCTGGGTGGCAGTGATGACCGGTACTCCCTGATTATTACAACGACTGATGATCTGTTTTTGCACGGTTGGTACCAGGTGGTTGCCGATTTCTACCCCCATATCCCCCCGGGCCACCATGATGACATCTGCGGTTTCAACAATCTCCTGGATGTTTTTTATGCCTTCCGGGTTTTCAATTTTGGCCACCACCGGGAGGTCCTCCCGGTGTTCATTGATTGCCTTTTTGACCTGGAGTACATCTTCTTTTTTGCGGACAAAAGAAAGCGCTACATAATCGATTTGATGTTTGAGTCCGAAGGCCAGATCCAGCCGATCTTTTTCCGTGAAACTGGAGGTTGTGACGATGGAATCCGGCAGGTTGATGCCCTTATGTGAGGTCAGCTCCCCGCCAACTTCCACCTGAATTTCATAGACATCATTCCTGCGGGCCACCGCCCGGGTGGTTATGGTACCATCATTGAAAAGTATTCGGTCGCCATCCCGACAGTCTGACACCAGTCGTTCATAAGTGGTAGGGATAAGGCGGTTGTGGTATTCCGGGTGAGTATCCCGGACGCTGGAGGTTCCGATCATCCAGGTTTCACCTTCCTGCAACTGCAGTGGTACCGGCAGTTTATCAATCCGGATTTTTGGGCCCTGAAGGTCAATGAGAATGGCAACTTCCAGCCCCGTTTCTCTGGATGCTTCGCGGATGTTTTTAATCAGCGCCGCGTGGCTTTTGTAGGTTCCATAGCTCATGTTGATGCGGGCGACATTCATCCCCGCCAAAATCAATGAGGCAATCATCTCCACTGATGATGAAGCCGGTCCCAGGGTTGCAACTATCTTGGCGTGACGTCCCAGGTTTGCCCTTATCATGATCAATCCTCCATTGGGTTTCAGCGGTTTTTCTGTACTTCTCTCTTGTTGTTTTTCGTCAGCGCCTGGGCAAAGCTTGAAGGACTAATGATGAAAAAACTGTTGAAATGGCTGAACGATGGAATACCTTTATGAAGGTAGCTGAATCAGGACAAATGGTTGGACGATGACACAGGTGAAAATGGTATCTCCCGTTTCCCATTGTTCCATCTGGGCTTGGGTTGGTCGGGTGATTTTGCCACCATCAAGCCATAAGCGAATTTCTTCAGCCTGATCTTTTGCCACCTGAATGGCAACCTCAAGAAGATCAATCTGGGGATGGATGATCAGCAGAACTCCACGTTCAGCATGAGGTTTCAGCAATGTCCAATCGGCGGTGCCAATCTCATTTTTAAGTTTTTCGGTTAATGATTCCGGCATAAAAGTAATTTCCATTTAGTTTCCATCCGGAAGCACAGACTTCCGGATGAACACTATTTATTACCATACTTTGGCAATTGTCCAAAGGCCGATGGTGATAAAAACTATCCCCGCCAAGATGGCCAGCTGCCTGGTTTCCACATAGCGCGAGAGCAGACTGCCGGCTAAAACCCCGAGGGCTGAGGTGCAGATCAGGGCCAAGGCAGCGGCGGTGAAAACTATCAGTTTGCTGACCTGGTGGTCGGCGGCAAAAAGCATGGTCGCCAGCTGGGTTTTATCCCCCAGCTCAGCCAGGAAGACAGTGCCAAAGACGGTAAAAAATATTTTTCCATTCATGGTTTTTCCCCAAACATTCGAGCTGAACAGTCATTGATAGTCAAAGGTGTCCGGTTAGGTTCTTGCAGCAGTTAACCGGAGCTGATCTCAGCGCTTTTTGGCGCTCGTTTGCCTGCATTTCCAACGGTTCATGGCGCCAAAATTGCCAAACTCGCCCTTCCAGGGCTCAAACAGGTCAATTTTTACGCTCTATTCGCCGGGAAAAGCAACGGCATCTCACGATGTCGCACTGAAACAGCACTAATTAACAACATTGCAGACAACGCAAAAAACATACCGGATACTGCTGATTGACAGTAAATGAATATCGATGATCAAGGCAATAACACATAATTTTATACGTCATTTTCCAGCTGCCGTACAGAAAATATTTCTGGAAACAGAGAAACCCGGCTTCATAACCCTCACCCTGCACTTTTTTCATGCTTTTCGGGGTCAGCAGCAGCTCCTGGAGGTTCAGCTGGTCAATGCCGATACGGTCCAATTCATCCAGGACCGCCAGTAAAAGTTCTTTTTGTACCGGGTAGGAAGGAACTTCCACCGCCAGGAATGGAAAGAGAGGTCTGGCCAGGCTGACATGCTCTATGATGCGACTGCCATAATTGCTTGCCGCCAGGTCGAAACGGATTTCATTGACCCCCAGTGACTGGACCCGGGCCAAATTATTTTTGTCAGCCAGGATGCCGTTGGTATAGAGCCACAGGTAAATATCCGGCTTGATCTGTCGTATACGTTTGACGCATGTTTCCAGTTCATCAAGGTAAAGCAGCGGTTCGCCGCCGGAAATAGCTATTCCTTCAATTTCCTGCCGGCGGGCCTGGAAATCTTGGAGCACCATTTGGCGATGGCTGTATTCCAAAGGGTGGGATTCAGCTTCCTGGTAAGTATCCAGAAAACAAAAAGGACAGCTTGCATTGCAGCGAAATCCCATTTGCAGGGTCAGGTGGGCCATGCTGGTGCAGATAGCGCAGCCGGGAATCAACGCTCCAGCACTATTCGCCTGGTAGCAATGATGGTCCTGAAGTTCGGTAATTCCTTCCTGCAGGCGGCTGATTTCTTCCAGGACATCAGCCTCATGGTGACAAAAATCCATCGGCTGATTTAATCGCCGAGCAGGTTACCAAAAGCTCCCAGCACCGATCCTTCTCCCTTGCTGCTGCCGCCTGCCCGGGGAGCGTGGGCAAGAATCCGATCTGCCAAACGGGAGAAGGGGAGGCTTTGGAGCAGTACCGTCCCGGTACCCCGGAGGGTGGCCAGGAAAAGTCCCTCACCACCAAAAAACATGGATTTCAGGCTGCCAGCTCGCTGGATGTCATAATCGATCCCGCCGGTGAAGGCGACGATACAACCGGTATCCACCCGGAGTTGTTCATTGACCAGTTTTTTGGTGATGACCGTACCGCCGGCGTGGATAAAAGCCATGCCATCACCGCGCAGGCGCTGGAGAATGAACCCCTCGCCGCCGAAAAAACCGGTGCCCAATCGCTTGGTAAAAGCAATGCCAATTTCGGTACCCAGGGCGGCGCATAAAAAAGCATCCTTCTGGCAGAGAAGTTCGCCATTGATCTCCTCCAGGTTGATGGGGATGATTTTCCCGGGATAGGGAGCGGAAAAAGCCACTCGTTTTTTACCACTGCCTTCGTTGGTGAAGTGGGTGAGAAAGATCGATTCGCCGCTGATCTTCCGCATGCCGGCATCCATCAATTTGCCGAAAAATCCCGACTCCGGCTTTGAACCATCACCCATTTTAGCAGTGAAAGTGATGCCGTCTTCCATGTAATTCATCGCCCCGGCCTCGGCAATGACCGTTTCTCCCGGGTCCAGTTCCACCTCAACCAGCTGAATATCACCGCCGATGATTTGATGATCTAGTTCATGACTTTTCATTTTTTCATCCTTCCTTCAGTATGAATTCAAGTTCACTGGCAACTGTTTCACTGCTGCCAAGATTCAGTTCCAGCAGTCGCCGCAAATGTCCCATTGATTCCGCGTCAATGCGGAAAAATTTAAAGCCAAAATCCTCTACCCGTTGATGAACCACATCCGCTTCCGCCGTGATGGAAATATCGGGTGAAGTAAGATAGATATGAACGGTGGCCTGTCGGCCCACCTGCAGGATGCCCGACTCATGGATGCTGATCAGGGCTCCTTTCAAGGAGATATCGAGCAAATCCCCGTACAGGGTGTTTCCATTACAGATGACTTGGACCTCGGCTTGGAAATTGACCCGCTTGAAATAACGTTTTTCATTCATGGCAAAAACCTTCTATGGCTATACTGTTAAATGGGAGGAAACATCCCTTCCCCTTGATAAGGTTGTCTATCGGCAGGAAAATCGTAATATTTATGTGTTTCACTCACCCATCACGGTGACCATGATCTGGCGCTGGCGGGGTTTGATGTCGCATTCCAGGTGGAAGATCTGCTGCCAGGTTCCTAAGATCAACTTGCCTTCCTGGATGGGGACGGTCAGGGAGGAGCCGAGCAGGGTAGCCTGCAGGTGGGAGTGCCCGTTGCCGTCATGCCAGGTTTGTTCATGACCGTAGCTGCGGTTGGGGGGCATGAGCTTGTCCAGGATGTCCGGCAGGTCCTGCTGGAGACCCGGTTCAAATTCAATGGTGCCCACGGCGGCCGTACTGCCGATATTAAATATATGCGCTGTACCCGTCATTATCCCGGAATTTTTGGCGATCTCACTGATGTTTTTGGTCAGGTCATGGAGATCGCGGTGTCCGTGAGTTTGGAGTGTCAATGTCTGTTGGTAAACCATGGTATCAATCCTCATTTAGTATGGTGGTTACCGTTCAGTTACGGTCGGCCAGTGGTTCGATGATCTCCCCTTCTTCATTGGTTTTAGGATAAGGAAGCCGGTGTCTCTGGCAATAAACGGCAACTTTTGGATGCAGCCATTCAAACAACAGGAGTTCGTACCTGTGGTGGTCAAGGCGGACAGAATCATACATCCCGGCTACCTGCCGCTGCCGCTGGGCTTCAAAAAGGATCAGGGCGGTAGCCACCGAAACATTCAACGACTGGACCAGGCCAACCATGGGGATGATAATGGTACCATCACAAAGGTCCACCGCTGCGGGGGAAATGCCATCCAGTTCCGCCCCGACAACGATGGCGGTAGGGATGGTGTAGTCAAACTGGCGGAAATCACGGGCATGGGAATCAAAATGGGCCGCATAAATCTTGAAACCCTGCTGCCTCAGGTGGCTGTAGGCCTCCTGGATGGTTTTATGGGTTTTGATGGCAATCCATTTCTTGCAGCCCCCGGCCGCTTTCTGGCTTAAACAGATGGATGAGCTGGAAGAGATGGCATGGGCTTCAAGAATACCAACCGCATCACAGGTACGGACAATGGCCGCCAGGTTGTGAGGCTTGTGGACATTATCCATGATCACCGTCAAATCCGGCTGGCGACAGTTCAGGACCTCGGCCAGGCGCTGAAAGCGATGGTTATTCATGGTTGGTGAAGCTCTTCATCGCTAACTTGAATAACCGCCTGTATTGGGTTGGTGGCAACGACAGTCTTGATCAGGCGGTAACCACTGCTTTCAAGCTGGTGTTCCCGCCACAAATTTCCCTGCCAGCCAGGGATCAACCATAATGCCAGGTAACCGACCATTGTCAGTAAAGAGAGGAGAATAGAATGAGATTCCCGGGCGATGGTGCTCAGGAAGTTGATGAGAATGAAAGACAGGAAGAGTATGACAGAAACTTTCCAGAGTTTTTTGACCATGGCCCAGATAAAACCGAAAAATAGCGCCGGCCAGGAAAAGCCCTGTTTTACCGCTTCGTAGCCGTAAAACTCATGTTCGTAGACTCTGAATGTTTTCATTGAGGGTTACACCGATTGTTGAAAGGTTATATTGTTCTGATATTCATATGCTATCCTAGCAAAAAATGACTGTGAATGCAAAATATCTGCTGCTTTTTCTCCCCTATTGGTCGCGTTTATCTGTCCATCAGTATATGATAATTATAGCATTTTAACTTGACAAAGCTAATATAGTATGTGTTATTATAGTGTATGGATCAGATACTTCCAGGGTATGTTTTGCCGGGAAGCTTGATTATTCCTTCAACCCCTAATCTAAATGCATGCGCAAAGGAGAATGAAAAATATTGAAAGAACAAATTGAAAAGGCTTTAAATGACCAGATTAATGCAGAAATTTTTTCCGCTTATCTTTATTTGTCTATATCTTCGAGCTTTTCCGAGATGAATTTTTCCGGTTTTGCCCAATGGATGAAAGTTCAGGCTACCGAAGAGATGGTTCATGCCATGAAGATTTATGATTTTATTATCGAGCGTGGCGGGCGGGTCACTCTGACCCAGATCGATAGCCCTGAAATGGTTTGGGAAAGCCCGTTGGAAGCCTTCGAGGCGGCGTACAAACATGAACAGTATATCACCGGCCGGATCAATGACCTGATGGATATTGCCATTGAGGAAAAAGACCATGCTTCCAATATCTTTCTCCAGTGGTTTGTTACTGAACAGGTGGAGGAAGAAGCTTCCGCCGATGAAATTGTGCAGAAATTGAAACTGGTGGGCAACCAGGGCAATGCCATTTTCATGCTGGACCAGGAACTTGGGGTCAGGGCTTTTACCATGCCGGCCAGCGGAAAGTAGTTGTGGTGTAGGTTGTGAAGCGAACCCATAAAGGAGAATGATAATGACTGAAAAACAGCCGGAAATGCCAAAAAGCTATTGGAAGTGTTCTGCCTGCGGCTATACGCTCAAGGCTCTGGAACCACCGGAGGCATGCCCTTCCTGCCATAAGAAATGTGAATTCAGCAACGTGACCTGTTATGCTCCTGAATGCAATTTTACCGGCGTTGATCCCCGGTTGGGATAACCTTGAAAATCTGTGAGGTGTTGCTATGGCTGTAACCGTAAAAATTTATTCCCTCTCCACCTGACCCCATTGCCAGACAGCGAAAGAGTATCTTTCGCAAAAAGAGGTCGATTATGAAGTGTTTGATGTGCGTGAAAATCCTCGAGCCCTAAAGGAAATGGTTGATATTTCCGGCAAACGTCAAGTTCCCGTGGTTGTCATTGGTGAAGATCACCGGGTTGGCTTCAATCCCCAGGAAATTGATAAAATGTTGGCAGCAGCCGGCTTATAAGCTGCTTCAATTTTCTTCCTGGTATTGCCGGGAATACATTTCAGGATGTTCGGGCTTGGCTCGCAGCCGTGTCTGCCGACAGGCAGGCCATGGACAGCCGGCAAGAATGAGCAAGAGCCATGCCGGAACATCCTCAGAAAATTTCTTTTGGGTTGCGGGCATCCCGCCCAAACCCCCTGCTTATTTTTCACACCCAGTTATCGGGGAGACCATGGCCAACCATCTTGAGAATGAAAAAAGTCCCTACCTGCTTCAACATGTCGACAACCCGGTGGATTGGTACCCCTGGGGAGAGGAAGCCCTGCAGAAAGCCCGGAAGGAGGATAAACCAATTTTTCTTTCGGTGGGTTATTCCACCTGCCACTGGTGCCACGTCATGGCCCATGAATCTTTTGAGAACGACGAGATTGCATCACTGTTGAACCAGTGGTTTGTCCCCATTAAAGTGGACCGTGAAGAGCGGCCGGATATTGATCAGATCTATATGATTGCCTGTCAGGCATTGACCGGGCGTGGTGGTTGGCCCCTGTCTGTTTTTATGACCCCTGAAGGCAAGCCGTTTTTTGCCGGGACCTACTTCCCCCGGCACCGCCGGATGGGAATGCCGGGTTTTATCGACCTGTTGCAGCATATGGCCCGTTTGTGGCAGCATGATCGGCACAAACTCCTCCAGACCGGTGATCAGGTGACCAGTCTGCTACAGGGAATGGAAGTACAATTGTCTCCGTCTGTGACTGCTGATGCCCGGTTGATGGAAAAAGCTTTTCAGCATCTGCAGGAAAACTATGACCGCCGGCATGGTGGCTTTGGCTCTGCTCCCAAATTTCCCACTGCCCATAATTTAACCTTCCTGCTCCGCTGGTACCGGCGCAGCGGTGACCGCCAGGCCTTGGAGATGGTGGAGAAAACTCTCGAGAGTATCCGTTACGGGGGGCTGTTTGACCAGATTGGTTTTGGTTTCCACCGCTATTCTGTCGATGAAAAATGGCTAGTTCCCCATTTTGAGAAGATGCTCTATGACCAGGCAATGCTGCTCATGGTCTATACGGAAGCCTGGCAATTGACTGGCAAAACTTTTTATTCTCAGGTCGTCAAAGAAATAGTCAATTACCTGGCCGGATCTATGGCTTCTCCTGAAGGGGCTTTTTATACCGCTGAAGATGCCGATAGCGAAGGGGAAGAAGGATGTTTTTATGTCTGGACTCCGGCGGAAATCAAAGAACATCTTGGGGTGGAAACCGGTGAATTATTTTGCCGTTATTTCAATATAACCGCGGCTGGAAATTTTGAAAAAAGGACCAGTATTCTCCACCTGACCGCCAGTTTATCAGCGTTTTCCGAGGCTGAACAACGGCCGGAGGAAGAGGTAAAAGCGGAGCTGGAAAAAGCCCGCAAGAGTTTATTCCGTATTCGTGAGCAACGGGTTCATCCCTTGAAAGATGACAAAATCATCACCTCATGGAATGGATTGATGATTGCCGTCCTGGCCAGGGCCGGCAGGGCCTTTGGACAGCAGGAATATATCAGGCTGGCCCAAAACGCGGCGGATTTTCTGCTTGCCCAACTTCAACGTCCGGATGGTGGTTTATGGCGTCGATTCTGCCAAGGAGAAGCCGAACATCACGGCTGTCTTGATGATTATGCGTTTCTGGTTTGGGGATTGGCGGAATTATTTACTACAACCCATGAACCTCGCTGGCTTGAAAAAGCCTTGGCACTTACTGATAAAATGAATGAACTGTTCTGGGACGACTCTAATGGCCGATTCTTCTTTACTGGCAACGACGGGGAGCAGCTTCTCGTTCGTCCGGTTGAACAGGTGGATGGCGCAATTCCGGCTAGTAATTCAGTGGCGGCGTATGTCCTTTTGTATCTTGGTCGTTTGACCGGTAAGACGGAATTTGAAGAACGGGGTGAACGAGTGATTCAATCCAGCCTGACTGTTACTGCAACTCATCCTGAAGCAGTTACCCATTTACTTTCGGTGCTTGATTTTCTCCTCGGTCCCGGGCGGGAACTGGTGATTGAAGCGGAGGATGAACCCCTGGCCAGGGAGATGCTTCACATTGCCCAACGGCAATTTCATCCCTCCCTGGTGACGGTTTTTTGCCCTGCAGATGAAAAAAGAAAGGCTTTGGCCCAGCTGATTCCCTTTTTGCAAACCCTGCCGGCGGGAGATGGACAGGCAAGAGCTTTCCTGTGTGAACAGTTCGCCTGCCAGTCGGCAATTACCGATGCAGATGAACTACGACAGGCGCTGGACTCTTAAAAATTCATACTGTCTTTTTTTACCTATGGTTTTTAAATAAATCAGTTGGGATGTGAGATGGCTCTACAGATTTTAGAACTTTTGAAAATGCTGCCGCGGACCAACTGCGGTGATTGCGGCTACCTCACCTGTATGGCTTTCGCCACCCACGTGCTGCGGGAAGGGGTGGCACCGTCATCCTGCCCACATTTTGAACCGCAGAAACTGGCCCGGGTGGAGGCGATCTTGAAAGAGCAGGAAGCAGGAGGGGTAACAGCATTTCCTGAACATTTTGTCAGCGCTAAAAAGCATGTCATCAGCAAAATCCAGGAGTATGACTTGAGAGAGCTGGCTCCTTTTCTGGGGGCAGAGTTTTTCCTGCAGGAGGGTAAGGGATCACTGGTGATTACGCTCCTGGGACACCAATACGCGGTGAATAAGAATGAGGCTATTCCCCTTGATGGCTGCGAATATGATGTCTGGGAGCACGTCCTGTTATACAATTATATTGCCCAGGCCTGCCGGGAACCGTTGAAAGGAAATTGGGTTGCCATGGGTGAGCTGCCGGGAGCTCTGGCCAAGAAAAAAGCCTTCGAAGAAGGATGTGAAGATGAAATTGCCGCGGCCTTCACCGGCCGAATGGAAGAGTTGAATGAGGTGCTTTTGAAGTTGGGGGCATCCTCGCCGCCCATGGAAACCAATGCCGAGTTTCATGCGGTGTTTCATCCCCTGCCAAAGATTCCTTTCCTGCTCTATTACTGGGATGAGGATCGTGATGATGGCTTTCCGGCAAAAGTAAAAATTTTGTTTGATGCAACGGTGCTTTGTTACCTGGATATTGAATCCCTGGTTTTCCTGGGTGAAAAGACAGCCCTAAGATTACTGGAAATGAAGGATGAGTTATCCTGATTTTTCAAGACAGCTATCAGGTAAACTTCAAACCATAGAGGAGGCAGATGATGAAAAAGAAACTTGGTATCGTAGTGGTAGTTTCAATGGTTTTACTGTTTGGTGTCGGGATATGTTTTGCGGAGATGCCCTCCGCTGATCCAGCGGCCATCTGGACCTACATTTCCAAAACATCCCCCTATCATCAGTGGCAGAATTGGCCTGACCATCAGGGGATTCAAAAAGGACATTCCCCTCATGGGATGTTGCACCAGGTATTTGTCAATCAAGCCGGGTTGTCATCGGCAAAACCGCCGGCAGCTTATGGTACGATGATTGTCAAAGATAATTTCAATAAAAAGAAGGAATTGAAGGCAATCACAGCGATGGTTAAGGTGAAGGGTTATAACCCGGCCGCTGGAGATTGGTTCTGGGTGAAATATTCTCCCACGGGTAAAGTGGATAAAGCTGGTAAGCCTCAGGGGTGCATTGGTTGCCACGCGGCCCGGGAACGTAATGACTTTATTTTACTGCATGAGTTTAAATAAACAGTGATTATAATGGGGACAGGGTGTATCCTGTCCCCGTCATCTTTGGTATGGAATATAGATTATGCTCTGGTTTCATCCTCTGCTGCAGCTGGCTGCTATCATCCTTTCTTTTTATGTTTTGCGCCTTGGGATTGCCCGTTTTCAAAGCCAGCATAGACATCAACGGCAGCCATTTGCCTGGAAACGCCACGTGCGATTGGGTGAAGTGGTACTGCTTGTCTGGTTGCTGGGCCTGATTGCTGGTTTCATTATGGTCCGTTTTACCTGGCATGCGGCTTTTATAACCGGCATGCATGCCAGGATAGCGGTGCTGATGCTGCCACTGATCATCATTGGTCTGGTGAGTGGCATTTATCTGGATCGCTATAAAAAATGGCGGTTGGTGCTGCCCCTGGTCCATGGGGTAAACAACCTGCTGTTGGTGCTGCTGGCCGTGGCCCAGATTTTTTACGGCCTGGGGGTGGTCTGGATCTATGTGCTTGGTTTGTAGAGGATTTGGTGAAATCAAAATGATTGCTGTTGCTGCAAAAATAGCAAGGTGGAGAGGATAAGATATGATGATGGATATGAACCTGATCATTGGCGGGGAAGCTGGGCAGGGATTGAATACCTTGGAAACCCTGATGTTGCCGGTGTTGAAAGAAGCGGGATTCCACCTGTTTGCCGCCAAGGATATTATGTCGCGCATTCGGGGTGGCGTTAATATTGTTACCATCCGGGTGGCCGGACAGGAGAAGAATGGCTACCGAAAAAAGAGTGATGTGTTTATTTCCCTCAGTAACGAAGCCTTCGCCTGGGCTGAAAATCGACTGACTGCCGAAACCATCCTCATTGGACCTGCTGATATCCTGGATAAACGTGGTGCAAAGTGGCACAACAATCGGACGTATGCCCTGGAATCCAAACCTCAGGGTGCCGAACCCATGCCGATAAATATGGTGGTTTCCGGCTTGATTTCCGGCCTGTTCCGGCTTGATTTCAGTCTGCTGGCGGAAAAAACCGCATCGTTATTCGGCGACAAGGGAGAAAAACGGCTTGCCGCCAACCAGGCGGCCTTGAAGGCCGGTTACTTCCAGGGAGAAAAAATTGACGGCCTGGAGGTTGAGCGATGTTTGGATGCTGGTGAGCGCTCCCTGATGAATGGTTCCCAGGCCATCGCTTTGGGGGCCGTGGCCGGTGGTTGTAACTTTCTTTCTTTCTATCCCATGTCACCGGCCACCGGTGTTGCAATCTATTTGGCCCAGCGGGCCGGTGAATTCGGCATGGTGGTGGAGCAGTATGAGGATGAAATTGCCGCTGCCGGGGCTTCTATCGGCGCCTGGTACGCCGGTGCCAGGGCAATGGTAACCACCTCAGGAGGTGGATTTGCCTTGATGGAAGAATCTATCAGTCTGGCGGGGATGTCAGAGACGCCGATGGTCTTGCATCTGGCGCAGCGCCCCGGGCCGGCAACGGGATTACCGACCAGGACCATGCAGGGCGACCTGAATCTTGTTCTCCATGCCGGGCACGGAGAATTTCCCCGGGTTATTTTTGCTCCCGGAACCCTGGAAGAGGCCTTTCACCTGACTCAAAAAGCTTTCAACCTGGCGGATAAGTACCAGGTTCCTGTTTTTATCCTCACCGACCAGTTTTTTGTTGATTCCTACACCTGCCTTCCCCGGCTGCAGGCTGATGGTAGTGAAAATACCTACCATGTGGTGGCAACCGAGAGTTATTACCGGCGATATGAATTGACGACCGGCGGCGTTTCTCCCCAGGGAATTCCCGGTCATGGTGATGGGGTCGTCATTGCCAACGGCAACGAACATGATGAATATGGCGATACTACCGAGGATGAGCAGCTCAGCCAGCGAATGCCGGAAAAAAGAATGAAAAAGATGGAGGTGCTGGCCGGAGAAAGCCTGGTACCTGGCTTTTGCGGACATAAGGAATACAAAATCTTGCTGATTTGCTGGGGATCAACCTATTCTACCGCGCGTGAGGCGGTGGAGCTCAGCAGCCGTGACGATTTGGGTCTGCTCCACTTCAGCCAGCTCTGGCCTCTGCCAGCTGATCTTGATCGATATTTTCAAAAAGCGGATAAAATCGTTGTCATCGAGGAAAATGTGACCGGCCAGTTTGCCGGCCTGCTGCAGCAGTTTTTTCCCGGCAATTATTTTGAATCGATGCTCAAGTACAATGGTCGTCATTTTTACGTGGAAGAAATTGTGGAAAAACTGGAGGCGCTATGAATACATTCGTTTCAACCAGGCCTGGATCAAAAGATATATCCTGGTGCCCGGGATGCGGTAACTTTGCCATCAGGAATGTGCTGATGGAGGTGTTGGCTGACCTGGAGCTTGATCCGGTTGACGTGGCCCTGATCAGTGGTATCGGCCAGGCGGCCAAGATGCCCCACTATATCCAGGCAAACGGTTTCCATACCCTCCATGGCCGGGCGATTCCCATTGCCACCGGAGTTAAAAGTGCCAATCCTTCTTTGACTGTGATTGCCGAAGGTGGAGATGGTGACATGTATGCTGAGGGTGGCAATCACTTTCTCCATGGTTTGCGACGCAATGCCGATATAACCCTGCTGGTGCACAACAACCAGGTCTATGGCTTGACCAAAGGCCAGGCGTCGCCGACCACTATGATTGGCATGAAAACCCCGGCCCAGCCGGAAGGGGTTTTTGAGGAACCTTTGAACCCCCTGGCCCTGGCCATTGCTTCGAATGCCTCATTTGTGGCCCGGGCCTACAGCGGCCAGGCGGATAAAACGAAAGAAATTCTGCGCCAGGCGATACTGCACCGGGGATTTTCTTTTGTCGATATCTTCCAGCCCTGCGTTTCTTTCAATAAAATCAACACCTATGACTGGTACGAAAAAAATACCTATTGGTTGAAAGATCATGATCAGGGAAATCGGGAGGCGGCATTGCAGAAAGCGTTGGAAGCCTTTCCCTTTCCCTTGGGAATATTTTATCAGCATCAAAAGAAAACCTTTGAGGAAAATATAGTGGCTTATCGGGATGATCAAACGCCTCTCTCCCAACGGCGGGTTAATGTTGAAGCATTACATAAGTATCTATAAGTATTGAGGGTCACATTTTAAATATTCGTAACCATTCAGGTAGCTGTTTTGGCAGCTAATTTACCGTGAAAACTGTCGAACGTTGCTTCGCTCTCTCCAACGGGGTCAAAGCTTGACAACCGGTGGGTCTGGATTCCGATGTTTCAAGGTGATTTCTTGCCGCCGGTAATCAAGCACTGACCCCAATCGAGACAGTTTGGAAATAGTTACTGAACAGCCTTAAATATTTTTTTAATATTCCATGAAATATTCAGCTTTTGATTACCAACAGCTCAGCAGCTATGAGCGTCTGAAGATGGCCCCTCATACCCTTGACTGGAAGCATGAGCCGGTGGTCTATAAAAAATATCCCGGCAAAAAGGTGCTGGATATTCCTTTAGAGGTGAAATTAGAGCCGTCATCATTCTTCAAGCTGTTGCAGCAGCAGGAAAATCAGGCGCAAAATCTTTCCCTTTCCTTTGAAGTTCTGGGACAATTACTGTTGCTGACGCAAATGCTGACTGGCCGGGCTCAGCATGCCAACAGTGAAATCTGGTTTCGCAGTATTGCTTCAGCCGGGGCCCTGTATCCCTGTGAACTATATGTTACCTGCCCTGGTGTCGCTGGCTTAGCTGCCGGGATTTACCATTATGATGTCAGCAAGCCGGCGTTGGTCTTGATGAGGTCCGGAAACCCGATGCTGGAACTGGGCGGCGGCAACAAAGCCTCGGGAACGCCCATGCTGACCTTTCTGGTCAGTGCCATCTTTTTTCGCAGTACCTGGAAATATCGGGACCGGGCGTACCGTTATCATCTGCTGGATAGCGGCCATTTGCTGGAAAACCTGCTCCTTGCCTTGGGGGCCTTCTCTTCTGTTTATGAATTGAATATCGATTTTGATGATTACCAGGTTAATGAAATGCTGGGGTTTGATCCCCTGCGTGAAGGCTGCCTGGCGCTGGTTAAGGTTCCTCTCTGTAATCCTGTGGGCGTTGAAACCGTTGATCCGTTGGAATCGGCTGGAGAGTTGCCCTGCTCTAGTCGGGTGGCGACCCGGGAAAAGATGTATGATGCGGTCAGGAATATCCATCAGGCATCGACAAAGGTTGTGCCTCACCAGGAGTGTCGGGTCGGTGATTGGCTCAGGTACGGGTTGATTGATGAAAATTCCTGGAAGTCCATCCCCCCACCTCCAGTGCCGGCGAACGAAGTCTACCGTTATCCTGAAGTTTTGCTCCATCGGCGCTCAAAACGCAATTTTATCATCCGTGAGCCCATGTCAGCAGCCAGCTTGAGCTTAATCATTTCTTTGGTGAACGAGGGGTTTGAATCATGTTCTCTCGCTGCCAAAGGGTTATCCTGTGGCCTGTTGGTGGACAACGTTGCTGAAATGGAGCCGGGTTTTTATGCTGTAAAATCAGATACCCGGTCCCTGGCGCTGGTGACTGCCGGGAATTTTCTTGGCCATATGTCCCATGCCTGTCTGGACCAGCGCTGGCTGGCACAGGCGGCCATCCATGTCATCCTTTTTGCCGATCTGGTGGAGATTGAAAATTGTGCCGGATCCCGGGGGTATCGTGAGGTTATGCTGGCCGCCGGCCGCCTGGGGCAGCGTCTTTACCTGGGGGCCACGGCTTTGGGATTGGGTTGCTGCGGCATCGGCGCTTTTTATGACCGGGAAGCAATCGAGCTTATCGGGATGCCGGATCAGGCCAGTCTCCTTTATCTGCTGGCTATTGGCCAAGTTAAAAAATAATACTACCTTGTGAAATGGACTTTTTGCTCGATTACGGCGTTAGGCTCACATTATAATCCTCAAAATATGAAATATATTCCTGCAGTTATAATGTTCTCCTGCCTTGTACTCAAACAAAAATTCTAATTTTTCAAGACAGCCATAATTTTTTGAGAAAATTTCTCGGAGCTTAAAAAAAGCTTGCAAAATAAACTAAATAGATTATGTTTATTCTTCAATAGATGCAGTATAAATATTTTCACTATTGAGCTGCAAAAGAGAGTGATTCTGGTACTGGATAGGTACATTTAATTGTGGACAGGAGGAAAAAATGGCGATATGGAAATGTGAAAAATGTGGTTATGAAAAAGAAGGTCGTTGTAAACTTTGGAAGTGTCCCGAATGCAGTGAAGCGGGTTCTTTTGCGAAGAAGGAAGAATCAGAGTCAGCCGGTTGTGGTTGCAGCTGTTCCAGTAAATAACGGCGGAAGGAAACAAGATCATGGTGGAATGCAACAAGACGGTTATGGATGCCATTGATTTGGCAATGGATGCTGAACAGACGGCCAGCCGGTTTTATGCCGATGCCGCAAAAAAAGTCAGCGGAGCCAAAGGTAAACAAATGTTTCTGCAGTTGAGTGAGTTTGAACAGGGTCATTATGATATCCTGACTGAGCTGAAACAGACTTTATCCGGTGAGGGTTGCTTTATCTCCTATGACGGAACTTCCTTTAAGCCGATTCCTCTTGAAGGGGCGATCTTAGAGGTTTCCGCTGATGAAAAAACAAAGGTTTCCGAAATTTTGAGTTTGGCAATCAAAAATGAGAAAAATGCCGGTGAGGCTTATAAAAAGCTGGCAGCGGAAGTCGATGATCCTCAAGGAATGGCCATGTTCAATCGTCTGGCCAGTGAAGAGGCGGATCATGCCAGGATTCTTCAAGACCAGTTTTATGATATTAACAATAAGGGAATGTGGACTTGGGATGCCTAAAATAATCGCAAAAATATTTGTTCCCCTGATCGTGACAGGATTGTTAATTGGTGGATTATTGCCGGTATTTCCTGCCTTGGCCCAGGAAGAAACGGTTCTGGATAAAAAATGCGTGGCCTGTCATGAGGTGGATGTCATTCTTGAACATCACCGAACGGCATCCGAATGGGAAGAAATTGTCACCAGAATGGGCGAGCATGCCGAGGGAGAACTGTCCAAGGTCGATCAGCTGATTGTCCTGAATTATTTGAAACAGCACCTGGTAGTGAAAGTTGTTGAATAGGATTTCTGCAGGTGTTTAACCTGTAATAAATAGGTAAAAAAACAAGGAGATGAAAAATGGAAAAGTATGTCTGTGAAGTATGTGGCTATATTTATGATCCTGAAGTTGGTGACCCTGATAATGGCTTTGATGCTGGGACAAAGTTTGCCGACCTTCCTGATGATTGGACCTGCCCGTTGTGTGGGGCGGATAAGGATAGTTTCAGCCCGATAGAAGATTAATTGCGAATCAGTAAGGAGTCTTAACCATGGCTAAAGTTCTGATTGTCTATGATTCCCTGCGTGGCGGGACTAAGAAGATAGCTGATCTTGCCGGACAAATGCTGACAGGAAGTGGTCATCAGGTTACGGTGTCTAAACCGGCCCAGGTCACGGTAGCGGATATGGAAGCGGCTGATTTTTTGATGTTGGGAGGGCCGACCTACCATAAAGATCTTATCGGTCCGATGAAAACCTTTTTACTCAAGGTTGCGGATGCCAAGCTTGAAGGAAAACCGGGAGCGGCTTTCGCTTCTTTCGGCTGGAGCGGCGAGTCTTTGGGGATTTTGGAAGATACGATGAGAAATCTTCTCCAGATGAACATGGTTGTTGATGGATTAAAAATCAAACAGACGCCGATAATGGCCAAGCTGAAAGCTGCGGTTGAGCCATTTGTCAAGCAGATTGAGGCTGTATTGTAATATCTGATTTAACCTGAAATCCACCATATTTATGTCATGACAGCGGGTGATGGGTGGCTTCATAGCCATAAGTCATCCGCTTTTTTGTTGGCTGAAAGTTATGATTCAATCTGCTGCTTGACATTTTTGTGATAACCTCATAAGGGTTTACTTCTATGTCCATGCATCCAGCCTGCCATCAGAGGAGAAGAGTATGCCTTTATATCACCATGAAATCCAGACGCAATCGCGAAATGAATTGCTAGATATAACTGGGACTATTTCGGCTGACCTGAAGGAATCAGGAATTAATGATGGTCTTTGTGTGGTATTTGTGCCCCATACCACTGCCGCAGTAACCATCAATGAGAATGCTGATCCCAGCGTCAAACGGGATATCCTGACCAAACTTGCCAGCTTGATTCCCCAACGAGGTGATTATCATCACTTGGAAGGAAATTCAGATGCTCACTTGAAGGCCAGCCTGCTTAGTTTTGCTGAAACCCTGCTGGTTCAGGACGGTCGGTTGGTGTTGGGAACCTGGCAGGATGTTTATTTCGCTGAGTTTGATGGTCCACGTAAAAGGACATATTACGTCAAAGTAATGTCTGGGTAAACTTGAGGTAAAAAATGGCTCTATCACCGGGGAAAAAGGTTCTTAGCTTTCGCTGGTTTATTTTCCTGGTTCTGGCATTGGCTTATTTTTTTGTCTATTTCCACCGTCTTTCCCTATCCGTGGTCGCCAATGACTTAATACAGGATTTTCACGCCAGTGCTGGGGTTATGGGCCTGTTAGGGTCAATTTATTTTTATTGCTATGCGGTCATGCAGTTTCCCGCAGGCTTACTTTCCGACTCCCTGGGACCACGCAAGACCGTTACTTCTTTTCTGCTGTTGGCGGCAGTCGGCAGCCTCCTGTTCGGCTTTGCCCCAACGATCAAAATAGCTTTTATCGGTCGGGTTATGGTGGGCTTTGGGGTATCCATGGTTTTCATCCCCACCATGAAAATTCTTTCCCAGTGGTTTCGAACCCGGGAATTTGCAATTATGGCCGGGATTCTCAATGCTGTTGGCGGCATCGGGGTGATGGCGGCCACCTGGTTTCTGGCCTTGATGACCGGTCATCTGGGTTGGCGGATTTCCTTTGAATTGATCGGGATATTAACCTTTTTCCTTGTCCTTCTGGTTTGGCTGATTGTCCGTGATCGTCCTGCTGATCGTGGCTGGCCATCTCTGGCAGAAATTGATCAGCGGGGAGAGGGAACGGCCCCGGTAACGGCAGAAATAGGTTTGTGGGAAGGTGCCAGACAGGTGGTGACAGAGAAATATTTCTGGCCGGTAGCTATCTGGTTTTTCTTTGACTGTGGTATTTTTTTCGGTTTTGGTGCTTTGTGGAGCGGTCCTTACCTGATGGATGTCTATGGCCTAAATCGCTCAGAGTCCGGAGCTATTCTCAGCATGATTGCCTGGGGAATGATTTTTGGCAGCCCCCTGTTGGGCTTTCTTTCAGAGCGGATCATCCACAGTCGTAAAAAGGTATTGATGGCCTGCATGGCCGTTTTAACGGTTGAATTCTTCATTCTCTTCATCTATCCGGTTGGTCTGCCCCGAGTAGCACTCTACGTGATATTTTTCCTTTTTTCCTTCTGCTCATCGGCAGTGGTGGTTATCGGTTTTACTACCACCAAGGAGCTTTTTCCGGCTGCCATTACCGGCACGTCCGTGGGGACGGTGAACCTTTTCCCCTTTTTGGGCGGTGCCGTCTTTATGCCGCTGCTGGGAAAAGTGCTGGATGCCTATCCTAAAACCGCAGCCGGTGGCTATGCGCTGGAGGCCTATTCCAAACTGTTGCTGATCCTCGCTGTTTCTTCTCTCATCTGCCTGCTTTGTACCTTTGTGATGAAGGAAACCTGTCGGTCATAATAGGTAACTGTACTTGCGGAACATATTTCCCAGGAAGCTGTACTGCTCTGCTCTACGACCAGTTTAATGGCATCTTGCTTGAATTCTTTCGTGTATTTTGGCCGCTTTTATTTTTCAATCATTGGACACCTCGCTTACTGGTTTTGCTGTTTAATGACTCATAGCAGAAAAGTGTCCGTTAAAATTAAACCACATTAGTCTTTATTAAAATAATTCTGTTCATATTCACATCATACTGAGTTCAAGTCTGTGTTTTATCTTTTCCCAGCCGGGGATAACAGAATCGAGCAGCTTATAAAATTCGGGGCTGTGATTACGATATTTCAAATGGCACAGTTCGTGGGTTACAACGTACTCAATACATTCCTTGGGTGCTCTGATCAGATCGGTATTGAGTGTCACCGTTCCTTTTTCTGAAAGGCTGCCCCATCTTTTTTGCATTCGTTTGATCGATAAATTGGGTTTGCTAAAATCGAAGTTGGAGAATTTTTGCCAGCAGCGATCCATGCTTTCTTTGAATTGCCTGGCCGCCTTTTCCAAATACCACTTGTGCAAAAGCTTTTTGGCTGTTGCCGGGCTTGGTACATCACGGCAGGTAATATAAAAAAAGCCCCGGACCAGCTTTACTGAATTTTCTGAGCCCTCCGTCAGTTTTAAGCGATATTGCTTTCCAAGATACAGGTGGGTTTCACCATTCACATAGCATCGATCAGGTGTTTTGGGATTAAACTGCCTGAAGTAGTTCAACTGTCTGAAAATCCATCGTCCTCTTTTATTTAACTTTTTCTCGATCAACGAAATATCGGAGTCGATCGGTGCTTTGACAATGACGGTACTGTCAGGATGAACCGCAATTTCCATCGTTTTTCTATCGCAATAGAAAAGACTGTAATCAATGGTCTTGCGCCCATAAACAAGCGAGCGTTTATCGTTATGAATTGCAGCCTCCATCATTTGTAACTCCGGTGTTTCGCCACCTGCAGAACCTTTTCAATGATGTCATCCATCTGATCCAGCGACAGTTCGATACCTCTTTCTGTTTTAAGTTCATCATAGAGGTAATCGTCAATCTCATTAACCGTTTGCTTCTGGGCATCCTCATCATCCCAGAAATGAACTTTTTTGTGTTTTTCCAAAATACCGTTTAGAGCGATGGCCGTATCTGCGGTGGCAGCTTCAAGGTCTTCTTCATTCAATTTGTTATTTTCGAGGAACGGTTTCAGTATCCCATAATAGGCCATGGCATCTTCATTGCCGGAAAGTTTATCAGGAACATCATCATGAACCTTGCCGACGACTTTATTCCTGACCTCAACGACTTTATTGAGATAATCCAGATCCGATATTCTTTTTGCTCTGAAATCTTCAATAGCCCGCTGGATCAGCTTTGAAAATTTTTCGTAAAAAGCAGGGTCTTCGAACATTTTTTCCGTAATCACTTTTTTCGTTGCGTGAGCAATCATATCGGCTTTGGAGGCCGTGGTTTTCCTGGTTTGATAAACTCCTTGCTCCTCTTTTACCTGATTGAACATTTTGTCATCGAAGATGTTAACCGGCTCGTTGAGCTGGATAACCTCATTGGCTTGAATATGGGTATCCAGCAGCTTCTTGATTTTCGGCTCATAATCCCGGTAATCAATAGCTTCAGCATAGCGCAACTTGACAGATGCCTTAAGCGATTGGAATTTCCGGAGATCAGCCTTGTATCTGGACAGAGTTTTTTCATCTGTCTCAGACAAAAACTTTTCAGAAGAAAGAGCGATACCGAGGTTTTTACCAAATTCAGAAAGACGACTATAAAACTCTTCCCTTAATTCATCATCAGCAAGCAAAACCTCGTATGCCTCTTCATCATAAGAATGCTTTACCGACTTAAAGAAATCCCATAAATCCGAATAGCGCCCCGGCAGTTTTTCAATTTCGCTGTTGATGGAAGTAAGAGTACCGACAAGATCCGATTCGTCGAAACCCTCAAACGCGCTATACATGGTCAGCGCTTTATCCAGCTCACCAAGAACATTTGCATAATCGACGATAAAACCGAACTCCTTGCCTTCATGGATCCGGTTAACCCGCGCGATAGCCTGAAGCAACGAATGTTCCCTGAGAACCCTGCATAAATAAAGTACCGCGTTTCTTGGCGCGTCAAAGCCGGTTAAGAGCTTATCGACGACAATAAGGATTTCGGGATCGCTCCCGTGTTTAAACTGGTTGATGAGCTGCTTGGTATACTCCTCCTTGCTGCCATAGCGTTTCACCATTTTCTGCCAGAACCTTACCACGTCATCAGTCGTTTCATCGTCCGTCTTTTCATAGCCTTCACGCATATCCGGAGGGGAAATAACAACTTCCGAACTGACCATGCCGATGTCATTCAAATACGCATGGTATTTAAGCGCCGAAGCCTTATTTGGCGCGACCAGTTGTGCCTTGAACCCGGTGTCCTGCCAATTAGCCCGAAAGTGTTCACTGATATCAAAGGCCCTCATGTAAATGACCTGATAAGCCTTGTTCAGCATTTCCGCCCGAGCATATTTACGTTTCAGGTCCGCCTGCTGTTCTTTGCTCAAGCCTTGGGTATGACGCTCGAACCAGAGGTCCACAGCAGCCTTGTTCTGGGTCATCTCCACATGCCGTCCTTCATACAAGAGTGGAACGACCGCGCCGTCTTCTACCGCCTGTGAAATGGAGTAATGCGGCTCCACTAGTTCTCCGAACCTGGTGAAGTTGTTTTTCTCTTTTTTCAGCAACGGAGTACCTGTAAATCCCAGATAGCAGGCATGGGGAAACATCTGGCGCATACGGGCGGAAAACGAGCCGAACTGGGTACGGTGGCTTTCATCCACAAGAATGAAAATGTCGGGGGATTTATCCTGGTATTTTCTTACCGCGTAAGCCTTGTCGAATTTATGAATGAGCGTGGTGATAATGCCGGAGTTTTTTTCAGCTACCAACTCCAGCAGATTTCTTCCCGATGTTGCCCGATTGGCTTCCAGTCCGCAGGCGGCAAAAGTATTACCCAGCTGCTTGTCCAAATCATCCCGGTCGGTGACCAGAACAATGCGAGGATTCAATATCTCCGGATCCAAGGCCAGATTCCGGGCCAGCATCACCATGGTCAGGGATTTCCCTGACCCCTGCGTGTGCCAGATAACACCGCCCTTGCGGGAACCGTTACGGTCAAAATGCTTGATCCGGTTCAGAGTGGACTTGATGACAAAATACTGTTGATAGCGGGCAATCTTTTTAATGCCGCCATCAAAAACAATGAACTTCCAAGCCAGTTCCAGCAGGCGTTCCGGGCGGCAGAGAGCAAAAAGGGCTTTGTCTTGCTCCGTCACCAAACGCTCTTTCGAAACCACGAATGAACACGAATCTTCACTAATATTTTGCTCTGAGTGAATCTCAAAGGATTTGGGTTCAATTTCAACACGAACAGACTCATCTACCAGTTTCTTCAATTTATTGTATTCGTGTTTATTTGTGTCCATTCGTGGTTCCTTCCAGATGGACCAGAACTTTGCTGCAGTTCCGGTGGTTGCGAACATCGCGCTGTTCTTATTGAATGCCAGAACCAACTGGGTATAGATGAATAACTTCGGAATATAGTCGTCGTTCTGATTTCTAATGGATTGGGAGACTGCCTGTTCAACTTCAATCTGTGGGGCTTTGCATTCAATCACGCAAAAAGGAATGCCGTTAACAAAGAGGACAATATCCGGCCGGGTGGTCTCGGTGCTCCGGGACCGCTCAACACTGTATTCAACCGTCACGTGAAATCTGTTGCGGCCGGGATTGTGCCAGTCAACATAGTTCAAATTATAACTTTTAGAATCACCCTCGATGGTCTGCTCCATGGCCGTTCCCAGGGTGATCAGATCATAAATTGCTTCATTGGTTTTCAGCAAACCGTCATATTTAATGTTTTTCAGCTTCTGGATGGCGGACTGAACATTTTCCTCGCTAAACAGATATTCATTTCCTTTGTAGCGAATGCGGTTGATTTCTTTGAGCTGATTGCGGAGAATGTTTTCCAGCAAGACATTGGCAACTCTTCCCTGTCGTTCACGGAGCGCTTCAACCGGAGAAATATATTCATAGCTCAGTGATATCAGCAGTTGCACCGCCGGAAGTTGAGAAAGATGCTTTTCGTTTATCTGAAAGTTATGCATTGCCGTCTCCAGCCTGCCCAGGTTTTTTGAGCCGCTTTAGATCCTGCTCCAGTTCCCGCAGACTCTCTTTGTGCTGAAGTTGCTTTTGTGTTTCTTGGTATTTTTCATACTCCCGGGCCGATTTCTCCAACGCCAGTTGATGGCTGATCTTTCCGGCGTGAGTGAGCAGTTCCCGTCCGTTCAGTTGAATGATGGCATCAAGCCGCCCAATCCAGTCCTTCATATACATCGTTGTGTGCTGTTGTGCCATGGTTTCGGCAAAGGCAAGATACTGTTCCACCAGTAACCCCAGCAGTTTTATTTCATCTTCCTGAAGATAGTTTTTGGCGATGTTAACATCGCCTTTCCGGACCGGCACGCCTTTCTTATCGAACGACTGCATTCCCATTAGGGGCAATGCCGCATCCGCGCGACGATAGATTAGCTCCGCCGCCGTCTGTTCGCTGATCGCCCAAAGCAACTTGTTTTGAACGATCTTGAAGAACTCAATCGTCTTTTCATCCCTGGGGTCATAGTCAATGCTGGTGGTGTAGATGTCCTTGATCTTCTGATAAAAAAACCGCTCGGAGAGCCGAATTTCGCGGATGCGTTCCTGCAGTTCCGTGAAATAGTTCATTGATTGACCACTTTTGAATCTGTCATCGTTTAACGCAAAGCCTTTGACAATGTACTCTTTCAGTCGTTGCGTCGCCCAGATGCGGAAGTGGGTCGCCACTTGAGACTGGATACGGTAACCCACGGAAATAATTGCGTCGAGATTGTAAAGCTTCCGTTTTCGTTCAACCTGACGGGAACCCTCGGTTTGAACTTGTAAGAATTCCTGACAAGTTGCCTTTTCGGATAGTTCACCCTCGGCATAGATGTTTTTCAGGTGCATGGTGATATTCTGCGGTTTCACCTGAAACAGCTTCGCCATATGCGCCTGTGTCAGCCAGACGCTTTCATCCTCAAGGCGGACATCTATTTTGATACTCCCATCAGGGGTTTGGTAGATCATGAGCTCAGAGTTGTTTTTCAAGCCATCATTATTCATAACTCACCCCTAATAACTCAAAATCGCAGGGATTTGAGAAAGATGCTTTTCGTTTATTTGGAAATTGGTCATTATCAACTCTTTCGAGATGTAATAGATTTGGATAGTTTATTTCGCAGAATCGCATCTCGAGACATGCAACATTTTTTGTATTTTTGGCCGCTTCCGCATGGGCATCGTTTATTACGTGAGTGACCTTTTGAGGATTCATTGAGAGGCATACTCATCGCCTCCACAATGCCACGGTTGCCATGTGTATAGCCTTTCCATGGTTTTTTCTCATAGAAGCGTCGATAAGACTGCCAGTAAAAAAACGGCACTACCTTATCTCGTATGAATGAAGCGGCACCTGTCCAATGATATTCAGGGAAGATCCCCAAACAGCAGCTGTCAGCATCATCTTTGTTTACATGCAAATCTTCTGGCTTGATACCATTGCTGTCCGCAAAATTTCTAATGATTCCCGACTCCTCGAACACTTTGGGAAAACCAAAAGTGTCTGCCTGATTGAAATCGACGCGTATCTCATAACAGTCGCGGATGTAATTATCAAATGAGTCTTCATGAACAACTTCATTTGCGGACTCATCGAATGAACAAGCCAACTCCAAGGTTCCCCAGATTACCCCTCGCGGCAAACTACAGTTAAGCGCAGGGTAATCTTGAGCCAACTCTTGTTTATCTTGTTCTGTTAGAACGATGCCCATGGAGCACTGACCTTTGTTCTGGTTGTGTTGGATGCTGTAGATTGCTTGGGCTTCTCATCCTTCTCTTTACCCGACGGGAAACGATCCCCAAACACTTTGTGCCAGAATTCAGACGCTTTTTTCTCACAATCCGAATCAATCGCTTTCTGTGCGTTGTCGATCAGGCTGGTTAGCTCTTTTATTACTGTATCTTTTGAATAATCAAACAAAAGCTCCTCATGGGTGGGGACGGTTGGACGATAACAGGTGAAGCTTAAATTTAGTGAATTTTTGATAGATTCAACTGTTCCTTTGAAGGATAGATCATCACGGCTGTTCTTTGAAAAATGATTGCATGCCAAAATCGTTAAAATGAAACCTGACGGTAGCTCCAGAGTACTGTTGCTATTTTCACGATAATTCTTCCATGCCTTTAAGTAGCGGATGATTCTGCGGAGTTGACCATTGTTACTGGCTCTGGAAATATTGTCATCAACCCATTCATTAAAAGCTTTCGGGTCGCTATCAGTAAAACCTTTAGACTTGTGAGTAAGTTGTGGTGTGTTACCGTCCTTTTCAAGCCAATAAGACGGCAGATCAATGTGATGTCCATCTATGTATACAACCCTAACACAGGTTGTTTTGTCTATGACGCTTTCGGCATGATCATCCACAGCCTTCTTGATGCGATCATGATAAGTCGCTGGCTCTTTGCGCTCTGATTTTGGGCAGATGAAATACACGCCATCATCCAAGTCATACTCTTCTTTAACATCTCCATCACTTGTAGTTTTTTTGATCGGATTTAGGTTTGTGTTCAAAGGGAAGGAACCCTGAGAGTAGAATTTTGGTGCGGTCCAGTTGTTCTTTTTGAAGTGATCTTTAATTTTATTGCGGAGTGCTGTGCGGTTGCTTTTTAATTTACTTATTTTTGAGGTGTTTAGTCGAATTACAGCATCGAAATCAGAGAACAGTTTATGTGTATCCATTATTTAGCTCCTTTGTTTGTTTTCGTAGCTTTCATGCAGCCTTTTGTTTGAGGATTACGGTTGGTAAAATAGTATCCATCAAGCTGGATCAATCCGTTGTTCTTCAGAATCTCCAAAACATTCATACCCTCGTGCTGATCAAGAGTGTCACCATCCATCCCGGAACCACGACTGCGATAATAAAAATAGAGATGCTGGTCGCTAACCTCGTCAGTTTTTATGAATGCTTCGGTGCTGACGGACTGTGTATCGTTTTCGCCTTCTTTCGTGAAAATCGTTTTTACCTTTATGTTTGAACAGGTTTGCTTGATTTCTAGTTCACAGTCTTTTGATTCAGCCTGTCCGTTCCAGTGAAAGGATATTTTTCCTTCATACATGCCGTTCAAGTTTGGGATTGTGTTCATTAAGTTAAACAAAGGGTATTTCCACAGCCACTTGTCATAGACTGTTAGAAAAAATATCACGATGGCGGTTGGCCCGGTGCCTTGTAGGAAGCCGTAACCCCAAAGCTTAGAAAGCGCCCACGATGAAAGAGCCCAGAGCAGACCGATAACCGGGATCAACGTCTGCGGTTTGTAATAGGTAAGCTTTATTTGCATGGCACCTCTTCCGCATATTGGGTAATGATTTCAGGTTTTACCCGCCATTCGCCCGTGAGCATCTTCTGCCTCAGACCGCGTTTCTGGGTTTTGTATCTTTCTGCAAGCTGTTTCAGCAGGTTGATTTCCTGTTGGGCGGCGGATAATGTCTCGGCTATTTGATGCTGTTCTGCGAGCGGTGGGATCGATATTTTAAACCGATCAACGTCTTTCTTTTGTATGTTGGGGAGTCCAGATCCAACCCGTAAGTTCATAAGTTTGGGCTCGTTCATTTTTAGATAAAAGAACAGGTAGTGTGAGTCTACAGATTTTTTTAGATTAAGAAGTGAATAACAATGCCCACCAGACCAGAATCTTTGTGTATTGAAGTTTACATATCCGCATGAGTTTCCACCTTCACTGATAGTTATGGTTCCTGCTTTGGTGTTCCAATCATCAGTTCTTCCAGATGGTTTAATCCCGCCATTTAAGGCATAATAATAACCATCACGATTCATATGAGCTATATTTAACTGTTTTCCTTTTGTTATCTTACAAACCTTCCCTAATTCAATTTTCCCCAGCTCGACTTTTTCTCTTAACAACTCCCGCAGCAGTTGTTTAAACCGCTTCTCCTGCGCCAGAATCAGCCGTTCGGTTTTCTCGATGGCCTCATCCCAGGTGGACAGCAAATCGGCAATGGCTTTTTGCTCTGGATGGGGAGGCAAAACAATAGGTATTTTTTCGACAATTGTTTTATTGATCTTCACCATGCTGTTGCTTGTACCAGAGGCGCAGCCTTGGATGTATTTCCTGACTACTGAGCTCCTTAAATACCCCTCCAAAAATTCATTTGTAACCTAAGTTTCATCTACACGAAATCTCATGAGTAAATCTGGATAAGAGCAGTTTTCAATTTCACCTCTGAACAACATTGTCCTTCCAACCTTGTCTAACGTGTTAGATCGACTAATTAAAAAATCACCAGGTTCAAGTAAAAAGTCTTTTACTCTGCTATCACCTTTGGGAGCTGGTTTTGCCTGGGATGGATCAAACCCGTTTTCGGTTAAATTTCCTAAGCCCAGAATCCAACTCCCGTTTGGTTCTTCAGGACAGTTGGGTGAATAGCCATTCTTGATTTCCTGAGTAACAAGCTTTTTAAGCTTTATGTTTTTCCATCCTTTTGGGAGAGCATCTTTTTTGTTCATCGCTGAATCTCATTGAGTTTCTCGGCTATTTTTAACCACGGAAAGCACGGAAGGCACGGAAGATTAAACGTTCTCAATTCCGTGTTTTTCCGTGTCGTCCGTGGTTCTAAGCATTCGTGTCTATTCGTGTGCATTCGTGGTTCCTCTTTCCGGCAGTTCACACCCTTTGATCAGCTTTTTCCCTGCCGACTTCACCCGTCTTTTCAGTTTCTTTAGGTCTTCGTCCGGTGTCGGGAGATTTTCCGGCATGGTTCCACCAAGTTCTTCGATGGTTTGGCGGACTTTTTTACCGACTTCAAAATGGGTTTTGTTAGCCTTGGTCTTGCCCTGAATATTTTCCCGGCGCAGTTTTTCTTCGGTTTGCGTAGCGCGAAAAAGGTTGGCGGCAAGTTCGGTGCTACCCATGTTGTCGAGAATTTGTTGGCTCTTTTTCAATCCTTTATGTTTATGAATCCCCTTGGCGTCCAGCCCACCGTACAGTCCTTTGTAGCCATGGTTCTGGAATATGGCAAAGTCGAGATTGGATTCAACACCAGCCTGTTGAGCAGCTTCCACCAGCTGTTTGTTGTGCTCCCGCATTTCGTTGCGCAGAAAAAGGCGCTTTTCATCCTCCTTGAGGCGCTGAAAAGCCTGGTCATCGGCTAATTCCTGCCTTCGGGTCTGCATGGCGAAATAGGTCTGACCGTTGGCGATGACCGGCTTGGATGGGTCGCCATTTTGTACAATCAAGTAACAGGCATAACGGGAGAGCCCGTAGGATTTCATTTTTCGCTCAGCTCCGGAACCAATTGAAACCATCTCGTGCATTTCCACGAAATGGTTTTTCACGGACTGACCACTATTTTCACAGGCTTTTTTCGCCTTTTCGATGACCGGCAGAAAATTGCGAAACTCAGCGTAGTCGAGGAGCTTGGCTAGTCGGCGCGCCATCCAGAACTCAGAACCATTCTGTGCCGTCTGCTTGATTTTCTCAAATGTCTGATGGTGATGTTTTTCAATATCAATATTTATCATCGCTGAATCTCCTTGAGCTTATCGGCCATCTTTAACCACGGAAAGCACGGAAGGCACGGAAGGCACGGAAAATCAAACGCTTTCAATTCAGTGTTTTTCCGTGTCGTCCGTGGTTCTAATTATTCGTGTCTATTCATGCTCATTCGTGGTTCCCCTCCGTAGACAACTCCTTCACCATCCTGTCAAAATCAGAATCTATAAGCTGTGTCTTGTTGAACCTTTCGTATTCGCCGAAAGCCTTCTCTTCCGCCTGCATGCGGGAAATAGAGCCGTGACCTTCCAGAATTTTATATTCATTGAACTCCAAAAACTTATTCACGCTCGCTGTAAAGCTTTTCATGGTAAAGCTATTGCGGCGTTCAACGATGTTTTCAATGTAGTCAAAGAATGCGGATACAGTACGTTCCAACTGTTTGATTTCCGTTTCTGACAGATAGTTTTTCCCGATAGTGGTGTCAGATCGCGCCACTTGACGTTTCCCTTCCAGCTGAACTGTTTCCAAAATGGAAACAGTTGCTGGTTTTTCCAGTTCACCGCTTGCGTAAATATTATCCAAGTGCTTGGAAATGGCAGGCACACCAACCCCAAAGAGCTCTGCAATACGTTTCTGCGGTAGCCAGACGGTCTCGCCGTAAAGGAAAACCTCCACCTTCACTCCTCCATCTGGAGTGGTGTACAGCAGAAATTCGGCTAATTCATCTTGAAGGGAAAGTTTGCCTTTGTCTTTATTCATCGCTGAATCTCCTTGAGCTTTCCGTGGTTCTAAACATTCGTGTCTATTTGTGTGCATTCGTGGTTTCTCTGGATTTGCTGCATTTTTTCGGCCATTTTCACCCGCACTTCTGCCAGCTCTTTTTCCAGCGCCTCAATTTCCAGCTGAACCGCATCGATGTCGATTTCCTCTTCCTCTTCAAAGGTGTCCACATAGCGGGGGATGTTGAGGTTGAAGTCGTTTTCCTTGATCTCTACAACGTCAGCCACATGGGCGTATTTTTCCACTTCGGTTCTGGCCGTGTAGATTTCCATGATCTTGGCCAGATGTTCTTCAGAAAGGGTATTCCGGTTTTTACCGGAGACAAACTCCCGACTGGCATCAATAAAGAGAACATTCTTGCACGCTTCGCGGGCACCGCCTTTTTCCCTTGAGCGGTCAAAGACCAGAATCGCCACCGGAATATTGGTGGTCGGAAACAGGTTGCCCGGCAGGCCGATCACCGCATCAAGCAGGTTTTCTTCAATCATCTTTTCCCGGATACGTCCCTCGGCAGCGCCTCGGAACAGCACCCCGTGGGGAACCACCACGACCACACGACCCTCTTTTTCCAGTGCAATTTCCACCATGTGACTGATAAAGGCCCAGTCGCCTTTGCTTTTTGGCGGAACGCCGCGCCAGAAGCGGTTGTATTGATCGCTCTCAGCATTCTCAGCGCCCCATTTGTCCAGCGAAAATGGCGGATTGGCCACCACGCAGTTGAATTTCATCAGGCGATCATTTTCAACCAAGAGCGGGCTGTTCAGCGTATCGCACCACTCAATCCGGGCGCTGTCAAAACTGTGGAGGAACATATTCATGCGGCAGAGCGCCCAGGTGCTGCCGTTTGATTCTTGGCCGAAGAGGGCAAAGTTACGGCCTGCCTGTGTGTTGCCCGCAGACAGGTCGCCCACCTGTTTGGCTGCCTGAATCAACAGACCGCCGGAGCCGCAGGCCGGGTCGCAGATACGGTCGCCCGGTTTAGGGCCGGCCAGCTTGGCGACCAGTTCGGTAACCTTCAGCGGGGTAAAGAACTCCCCGGCCTTCTTTCCGGAGTCGGAAGCAAAACGTTCGATCAGATAGATATAAGTGTTGCCGATCACATCCTCGGAGACGAGGCTGGGCTTCATGTTGAGTTGTGGTTTATGGAAATCTTCCAGCAGCTGTTTCAGGCGGCGGTTACGGTCTTTGGTCTTGCCAAGATTGGCCTCGCTGTTAAAGTCGATATTGCGGAAAACCCCTTCAAGTTTGGTCTTGTTGTTTTCTTCAATATGGTCGAGAACGATGTTGATCAGCTCACCGATATTGGCGGCTGATCTGCGTTCGTAAAGGCTGTAGTAGTTGGCGGGGAACTCATCTAGCACCGTTTCTTCACCGGTCTGATCATTTTTTTCCGTCAGTTTCACTATTGGGAGAACAAAGCGTTCACGCTCGAGTTTGCGGCGGATACGAACATCATCATCGCCATGCTGCTTTTGATATTCATCGTAATGGTCCTGCCAGACATCGGAGATGTATTTCAAAAACAGCATCACCAGGATGTAGTCTTTGTACTGGGCCGGATCAACAACCCCTCGGAAGGTGTCACACGCCGCCCAGGCCGCGTTGTTGATGTCTCTCTGGTCAATCTTGCTGTTCATGTTTTATTCTCCTTATTTTGAAACCACTAATGGACACGAATTTACACGAATAATCTTCATAGGACGATACGTTCCCACTCTAATTTTGCATGCTTAAAATTGAGGATGAGCCCGACCCGTAGACCGGTTATTTTGAGATAGTTGATGATTTGGGCTCTTTCATTATTGCCAATAGATTCGATGACTTTGGTGTCAATCACCATTTGATCAAAAGCGATCAAATCTGGAATATATTCCCCGACCTGAACTGATTTATAAACCACTGGAAATCGTTTCTGCTGCTGGAAAGAGATTCCCCTTACCCAAACTCGACCACCAATGCATTTTCATACGGCTTTTCCAGTAGCCCGTGACCGAGCGTATTCAAAACCTCCATAGTGCAACCCACGACTTGGTATACTTCATCCTTCAGTAATAATTCGTGTTTATTGGTGTGCATTCGTGGTTCCTTTGGCAAACTGCATGAGTACTGTTGAGATGTATTTCTCCCGCTTTTCGGAAATCTGCTGAAGCAGGTTTTGTTCTCTCGCGATAAGCGATGCCAGCTCAACGATATTTTTCTGTTTTTCCAAACTTGGCAATGAAACTTCAAGCTCCTCAATCGCCTGTTTGCTGATCATCTTCTGGACCGTGCCTTTGGCTCTGCTGGTCAGGAAAATCTGCGCATCCCGTTGGCTGATGTACCAGTTCAGATACTCGGGCAAAACCCTGTCCGGCTTGGTAATCCTTATCCTTAATAGAGGAGCGGCAACAACCGCCTTCCCCGGTTCCTCAAGAAGAACCGCTGCCGTAGTTACGTGTCCACGCGACCTGAAAACCAAATCTCCCTTCTGCACAAGGTGATGTTCTTTGACCATCTCCATATCAATTTTTACCAAGTCACCACAGCCAACCGTGTTGTCATCAAGAAGGTCTTTCATCTGGATAACCGCGACGCCACCGCTACTGGAGGCTTCAAGACGGGATCGGAATGAATATCCCATCTGCACCATCGCCAGTTTTTTTATTTTTATCTTCATCAGCTCACCTTATAATATGCTGTAATGCTGTTCCTACATAAGATACAAAGTAATAAGATATTTGTCAAGTATATTTTGCAAGAATATCGTTACTGCATTTTTTATGATATGGTTCAGAGACCACTCGTTGCCAGTTACGGCCGAGATCGTAATCATACTGCCAAACCGGCCGGATCTGATTTCCCGAACTGAACACCGAAATCATGGATGGCAGAGGCCGGCTTTCAAGCGAAGCAGGACAGCGAAGCACAGAAAGTCAGTTTTCCATGGATTAGATCCCAGTTTCTATCCGGACGGTTCATGGCATTTTCCGGTGTGATGAAGGAAACCTGCCAATCACGGTAGATATTTTCGGTGATAAAACATGTTTCCCTCGAGATCTCAAGCTTTGAGATTCTCTGAAAAACTATGCCCGAGCAAATAGGGGATCAACCGAAGCGTCCGGTGATGTAGTCTTCCGTCAACTGGTGCGTGGGGTTGGTGAAAATACGAGTGGTGGGGCCGACATCTATCCTGACACAGGGGGAAGCCGAGGTGAAAATAGGCCGTCCGCTACCGTCAGGACTTTGTAGCCTTCCCGTTCCAGATTGTATTCCAGTACCTCACGGATATCAGCTTCATCCTCAACAACGATGATCAGTTCTTTTTTCATGGCCTTTTCCTTCATATGATGAGATCCCAGCCATTTGCCGGGGATTAGCCGATGAGATCATCCGTTATGAAACATCTTTGTTAAGATAGTATAAAGTTATTTTTGTCAAGGTTAAGAAAGTTTTTCTGCAGGGAAAAGAATTGATTGAAAAATGAGAACTTTATGGAAGGACAATAACCAGAAAAGCACCCGGAGTTCAGGTGCTTTTCTGGTTCAAGATTGAAAAATGAGAACTTCTATTTGTGGGTTGCCCGCATGGTGTGGGCCAGGTCCTTAATTTCCACCAGGTCCTTGGTCATCATCGCCCAGCCGTACCAGTAGGCGTAATCCGGATTGACATGGAACTGCGCCTGGTAGGTGCGCATCCGATGCTTCATGTACATCTGGAACAGCACCTGCTCAATAAACGTTGCCTGGTCCAGATTGCCGCCGCCGGTGCGCAGGAAGTAGAAAAAGTCGGGATAGGCAAAGGTATAGGTGTCCGGTTTTTTGATAGTTCCGTCTTTATAGAGGCCGGCGACGATCTCAATGCCTTCGGCCAGCAGGCGGTCGGCTTTCTGCAGCATTGAATCACCCATTTCCAGCTGTGAGCGGGCGTATTTTTCCGCGTGGCACTTGGCACAGGTCTTGATCATTTTTTCCCGTTCAGTTTCCCAGGCTTCCTGGGTTGCGCGGACCATGTCAACCGAAGTGACCAGTGCGAGACGAGCGGTTGGTTTCCCGGTAAAAGGGTCGAGGACGCCGAGAGCTTTCAGAATTGTTACCCGGTCGGCAGCCCATTGTTTATCCTCAGGCAATGGCAGGCGAACGCCGAGAAAACCCCAGGCGGTATGATTTTCGTGATTACCATTGGGCAAATGACAGAATTGGCAGGTGGGTGCCGGGGCGTTTTTATCCAGGCGGCCGGCCTCCCTGGCGAACCAGCGGGTCCCATGCTTGGCGCTGCTCCACATCTCCCACTGGGGATGATCATAGCCCATATGGCATTGCTGGCAGGCATGGGGATCCTGGGCTTCCTTCTTAGAGAAGCTATGGCGGGTGTGACATTCGTCACAGGAGTTATTCTGGTAGCGATAGTCCTTGTCCATCTGCTCTTTTTTCTGGGCCTCGCTCTTGATACCCATGTTATGACAGCCACCGCAACCCCGGCCTCCTTCCATCAACTCGTCTGGTTCCACGTGGGTGATATTCATGGCGTTCAAGGATGTCCAGCCAAAGTTATGTTTACCCTTGGAAAACTGGGAGAATTGTTCTTCATGGCATTCAGCGCAGACATGCTCGCTGGGCAGGACCGCCAGATCACCATCATTGGCTTTCTGGTGTTTGCTGCCGTGGCAATCAGCACAGCTTACATCCTCAGCCGAGTGTATACTGGTTCGCCAGTCAGCCACCTGTCCCGGGGATACCTTTTCATGACAGGAGATACAGGTATTTTCCGCCGCCATGACTTTGCCGCTGATTGTCAAGGCAAGCACCAAGGCCACAGCCGAGACCAATAATAAAAATCTTCTAAATTTCATCTTTTGCTTCCCTCCTCTTCCGCTTACGTTATCATTTCTTCCAATGAATTTCTTTTTCACCATCCCAGGTTTTGTTCCATTCCCTCCTTTTTTTCATTGTTTATGATAGTTTATACCGGTTGCGCAAATGGGTTGAAAGATCCTTGGTAAGCTGAAAAGCTTTTTCCACCGTTTTTTCCTTGTCCGGATTAATCAGACAGCAGGTGGCTGGTGACAGGAGGCTGTGGGAAAGAAGAAAATCCCGGTCGAGGCCTTCTTTATACAATCCTTCCCAGGTACTTTCCAACAGTTTTATCAGGCTGTCCATGGTTTCCCGTTCAAATGGTTCTATGTTGGTGGGGACAATGCCCCAGACAATGACACCACCCCGCTCAAAGAAATTGATAATAGCTTTGGTGCAGAGGGGCAGGACTTTTGAGTTGGTATAGAGGTCGATGGAAACAATGTCCATGTCGAATCCCAGCAGGAAATCCCAGTCCGGGTTGCCACAGAGATGAATTCCCCGGGGTCGTTCGATCATGGCAAAGAGGTTGTTGATATCTTCCCGGGCGAAAACATCGCTGTAGCCGGACATGGCACTGAAGAGAAACTGGAGCCCCGGCTCATCAATAAACATAAAAGCGTTGGGATTCTTTTTCTTCAACCGGGCCAATTGGACGTTGATCCGTTTGGACATGAATTCAAAGAGAAAGGGCCGTACCATATCGTTGAAAAGGATCGGTCGGTCGTTTTCATCTTTAATGTAAAAACCGAAGCTGATTGGACCCTCCAGCTGGCCGCGGATGGCCGGGTAGCTGGAGAGGTCATAGGAGAGGAACTTCTGGTAAACGGCGGAATACTGATTGCTGACATCAAAATATTCCGGTTCCTCAAAATGGTTGAGGACCTCTTCCAGTTCATTGATGAATCTGTCAGTGGTAAAACGCAGGGTTTTCTTCTTTATATCAAGGATTATTCCAGGAAAATGTTCAGCTGCCTGGACATACATGTCTTCATAATAGCTGTAGTGGGGCAGCTGAGGCCAGAAAGGAATGTCAAGAGACATGGCAAGTTGCAAAGCCCGGTCAATATCTTTGTGTGGCATAACGCCCATGGCCGTGGTCAGCAAGTTTCCGGGTAAAGGCATATGATGCTCCATATAGTCCGACATTCTACTCCATGACGAAGGCATAACAGCTCTTTTGTCATGGAAATAATGAAAAGACTTTGATTTAAGTCAAAAATTTTAGTGTATAAAAGGGGAATAAAAGTGAAACTTATTATTTCGACAGCTTGAAAGTCACGTGACGATGTTGTACTTAATTATTAAACTGATTTTTATATGGATGTCAATGGCTCTGGAGAAAAAACTCAGTGGTCAGGAACCGGATGTTCCGGATTTCCAGGACAGGGAGAAGGATGGTTGCCTGGGGACACAAACTATAGCATCAGCCTTCGCTGGTAATATGGATCAGCTCAGGGTTTTTCAGCAGGACTTTCGTATCCGGGGGGATGGATTTGGTGATCCAGACATTCCCGCCGATGATGGAGCGGGCACCAATCACTGTATCCCCTCCCAGGATGGTAGCCCCGGAATAGATAATTACCTCGTCTTCAATAGTCGGATGACGTTTTATATCCCGGTAGCGTATCCCGGCATCTTTTGACAGTGACAGGGCTCCAAGGGTTACCCCCTGATAGATGCGTACTCGGTTGCCGATAGCGGTTGTTTCACCAATAACAATACCGGTGCCATGATCGATGAAAAAATGTTCACCGATTTCCGCTCCCGGGTTGATATCAATGCCGGTTTTGCTGTGGGCATACTCAGTCATAATCCGGGGCAGCAGCGGCACATCCAGTTTGCGGAGCAGATGGGCAAGCCGGTAGATGGTGATGGCAAAAAGTCCCGGGTAACTGAAAATAACCTCATCCATGCTTTTTGCGGCGGGGTCCCCTTCTATGGCGGCGCGCACGTCATTGGCCAGCATGATCCGCAACCGGGGAAGCTCCTTGATAAAAGTAATGGCTGCTTCGTATCCCCGTACTTCGCAATGACTGCACGATTCGTGGTAACGGAGGCAATTGTGGCGGACTGCCAGGATAATCTGTTCAGTAAGCATTTCATGGAGGTTGGAAACCTCCTGACCCAGGTAATATTCAATAGTGACGGGGTCTATCCGGGGACGGGTAAAGTAACCCGGGAACAGAATCATGCGGCATTGATGAATGATTTCGATAGTGATCCCGCGTGACGGCATAGGTTCCGGCGCCAGGTGTTCATAGCATTGCCCGCTCTTGCAGGTGGCTACCAGTTGGTCAACCACCTGGGGTATTTCCAGGCGGTGCTGGCTGGAAATTTCCAGTCGTTCAGTACATTGTTCCGGGGTGGTGATATTATTCATAACTTTATTTTCCCAAATTATATCAGTTCTGATCCAGAGTGATGTTATTGCAGGGTGCAGGCCTTATTGCCCTGGTTGCCAAATGGCGACATGAGGCGCAGACGTTCAATCACCGGTGGCAACTTTTCAATGATGAAATCAACTTCCTCCCGGGTATTATAAATACTGAGGCTGAAGCGAATGGAACCGTGGGCCATGGTAAAGGGAACTCCCATGGCCCGGATGACATGGGAAGGTTCCAGGGAACCGGAAGTGCAGGCTGAGCCTGATGAGGCACAAATATTAAATTCATTGAGCATCAGCAGGATGCTTTCCCCCTCCACAAACTCGAAACTGATATTGCTGGTGTTGGGCAGGCGCTGGAGCGGATCGCCGTTGACTACCGAGTTGGGTATGCGGTAGAGAAGCTCTTTTTCCAGGTGGTTACGGAGCTTCCGGACCCGGGAATTTTCCTGGTCCATATTTTCTTTAGCCAGCTGGCAGCCGGCTCCCAGCCCGATGATTCCAGGAACATTTTCGGTCCCGGCCCGCCGTCCCCGTTCCTGGTGTCCTCCGATCAGAAAAGGGGAAAATTTAGTTCCTTTACGAATAAATAAAGCTCCAATTCCTTTTGCTGCATGTAGCTTATGCCCAGAGAGGGAGAGCATGTCAATGGTGGTATTGCGCAGATTTACGGGGATTTTCCCCACTGCCTGTACCGCATCTGTATGGAAAATGATTCCATGGCGATGAACCATTTCGGCAATTTTTTCTATGGGAAAAATGACTCCGGTTTCGTTGTTAGCCCACATGATGGAAACAATGGCTGTATCCTGGGTCAGGCTTTCCTGCAACTTTTCCAGGTTAAGATGACCCTGGCTATCAACCGGAATTTCCGAAATCCGGTATCCCTGCTTGCTCAGACTGGCAACTAAGGAGCGGATTGCCGGATGTTCCACCCGGCTGATAACTATGTGGCGTTTTTCAGGATTGCTGGTCAGGGCGGAATGAATGGCGGTGTTATCGCTTTCAGAACCACAGCTGGTAAAAAGGATTTCATCGGCGTTAGCACCCACCAATTCGGCCACCTGCTCCCGGGCTTCCCGGATTTTTGGTCCCACTTGGCCGCCAAACGTATGCATACTGGAAGGATTGCCGTAATATTCCCGGAAATAAGGGAGCATGGCTTCCAATACCTTGGGAGCTACCTGGGTAGTGGCATTATTGTCCACATAGATTGGCTTCATGAGGAAACCTCCTCAACCACTAAGTCCGGAGAAACAAATTCCCGTAGCTTTGCCTCCACCAGGCTCTTCATTGTAATAGGAGCTGAAGGACAGGATGCACAGGCACCACGGGTGGCTACCTGAACGCGATTGCCAATTATATCAACCAGTTCGATGTTCCCTCCATCCTGCTGCAGAGAGGGGCGGATTTCCCGTTCTATGGTTTCCTCAATCAGTTTGATTTTCTGAATGTTGGTCAATGGTTTTTTTTCTTCGGGACTTGTTTCTCCCCGAACTTTAGCAATCAGCTTGCGGATATCATCATGGCAGCGTTCACAGCCGCCGCCAGCTTTGGTATAGTTGGTAACATCCTCCACTGTTTTCAGGCCGTTTTCCCGCACAGCCTGCTCGATTTCCTTATCGGTTACCCCAAAACACTCGCAAATGATTTCTCCTTCAGCCTTTTTTACTTCAGTTCCCCGGCAGGAAGCAATAGCCTGTTCCAGGGCTTCCTGCCCCATGACTGAACAGTGCATTTTTTCTTTTGGCAGGCCGCCCAGGTAGTTGGCTATTTCCTGGTTGGTAATTTTTTCCGCTTCTTCCAGGGTTTTCCCTTTGATCAGTTCGGTCAGGGCTGAGGCGGAAGCGATGGCACTGGCGCAGCCGAAGGTTTTAAATTTGGCGTCGGCAATGTGTCCCTGTTCATCCAGCTTGAAGGTCAGGTACAGGGCGTCACCACAGGCAATGGAACCCACATCTCCTACCCCGTCAGGATTTTCAACTTCCCCAACATTTTTGGGATTCAGAAAATGTTCTTTGACTTTATCCGTATATTCCCACATGATAATTGCTCCATAATAGTGGTCTGGTTACATTGTAAAAAAAAGAATATTCATGTTTTACCTGAATTGAGCTATTAGCTTTTAGCCGTTAACTATTTGTTCAATAATTACAACATTTTTCCTGTTCCAAGCTGTCAGCTTTTGGGTTTTGTTGCTCATGAACATAATGTCTTGATTTTTTAAAGCCAAATGCTGACAGCTAACAGTTGATCGCTTAACTTATGTTTCATTAAAGGCCCAGGTAGACAGATAGCGTTCGCCGCTGTCAGGGAAAATAACCACAATTACCTTCCCCAAGTTTTCAGGTTTCCGTCCAACTTTAAGGGCGGCAACGGCTGCAGCCCCGGAGGAAATACCGACCAAAAGACCTTCTTTTTCCGCCAGTTGTCGGCACATGGCCCCGGCTTCATCCGACGAAGTTGTAATAATTTTATCAATGATCCCCAAGTTTAGTATTTCGGGAATAAATCCGGCGCCAATACCCTGGATGCGATGGGGGGCAGCTGCCTGGCCGGAAAGGACAGCGGATTCTGCCGGTTCCACGGCGATTATCTGTATACCCGCTTTTTTCCCTTTTAAAAATTCTCCGCAGCCGGTGATGGTGCCGCCAGTGCCCACCCCGGCAACCAGCACGTCAACTTTGCCGTCGGTATCGTGCCATATTTCAACCGCAGTTGTCTGCCGGTGTATTTCCGGGTTGGCCGGATTATTGAACTGCTGGGGCATGAAACTTCCCTGATTTTGAGCTTGTATTTCTGCCGCCTGGTCAATCGCCCCTTTCATACCAACGCTACCCGGAGTTAAGACGAGCTTGGCCCCTAAAGACCGCATCAGATTCCTCCGCTCCACGCTCATGGTATCCGGCATAGTCAAAATCAGCCGGTAACCGCGGGCAGCGGCAACAAAAGCCAGGCCTATACCAGTGTTGCCGCTGGTTGGCTCAACAATCAACCCCCCCGGTTTTAATTTTCCTGCCTTTTCCCCGGCGTTGATCATAGCCATGGCAATTCGATCCTTGACGCTGGAAAGGGGGTTGAAATATTCCAGCTTGGCAATGATGTTCGCTCTACTCTCACTGGACAGTGAAGGGAGCCGGAGCAGTGGGGTATTCCCTACCAGATCGACAAGATTACCGGCAATTTTCCTGCTCATATTCTTCCTTTTCAATTAAGCTGTAACGTGTAATGAGAAATGTTAAAATATTATTTCTTTATCTAAACATATTAATCTATATTATTTTTGTCAAGTATTTATTTCAGTTCCGGTTAAAATAACTCAACAACCTTACCGGATGCAAGGGAGAAACTGAAAAGTCAGGATGGAAAAAGCTAGTGCAAGGAGGTTTTGAGAATGTTTTGATTGGAATGCAGATGGTCCAGCAGTTTTTGTGGTAACCGTTCGATGGGGAGACGTACTTCCAGGTTTAAAATTAATAGTTCCTGCTTTTTATCGTGGCTGAAATTAAACGTGATGATTTTCACCCCGTTTTCCGTCAGCATTTTTTCAATGGTTTCAGAAAGCTCAGGGTGATAGTGACATTTTAGCTCAAGAATGAAGTACCGATCCTTGGGGAGGATGCGCTCAAACCATTTCAGCAGGTAGAGGCTGAAGAGACTTAAACCGGTTACCATTGCCGTCAGAATAAAAAGCCCCATCCCGGCTGCCAGGCCGATGCTGGCAGCAATCCAGAGGCAGGCGGCGGTGGTCAAGCCCCTGATCAGTCTTTTTGTGTGGATGATGGCTCCGGCACCAAGAAAGCCAATGCCAGCTATGACCTGAGCGGCAATTCGACCAGGATCAATCCGGATGATGCTGCCACTGTTTGAATTGTTATACAAATCCGGGATCATGAGCGACATGATCATAATGGTGGCAGCGCCAAGGGCAACAAGCAGGTGTGTCCGCAGCCCGGCAGCCCGCCCATGTCTTTCCCTTTCAACGCCGATCAGCGCCCCGCAGAGGCAGGCAATCAGTAAACGACCAAGAATTACTTTATAAGTAAACATTTTCTGAAATATCCAAAATTCCGATATAAGGATTTTTCGTCCCTAAAGATCATATAAATCCTCTCAACTTAATGAATGATGTTTTTTATTACCTTATTCAGGTTGCTAAGTAAATAGGGTTTGGCCGCCACTCCCTGAAATCCATAATCCTGGTAATTGGCCATAACATCATCGTGTAAATAACCGCTGCTGACAATGGCCCTGGCATGAGGGTCGATTTCCAGCAGTTTACGGATGGCTTCTTTGCCGCCCATGCCGCCGGGAATGGTTAAATCCATGATGACCAGGTCAAAAGGTTTTTCCTCCTTCATGGCCTGTTGATACTTTTCCAGTACTTCCTGTCCATTTACTGCATAGTCAACGGTATATCCTATGGTGAGGAGCATTTCACCACAGATTTCCCTTACAACTTCTTCGTCATCCATAATCAGGATTTTACCACTGCCAGTTTGTCCTGTTTCAATGCTATCCGGCACATCCCTGTCGGTTTCCTGCATCGTCTCTGAAACCGGAAGGAGAATGGTAAAGGTGGTTCCTTTCCCTGGTTCTGATTCTACCTTTATCTGGCCGTGGTGATTTTTAATAATGGAATAAACCGTTGCCAGCCCGAGGCCGCTGTCTTTGTGCTTAGTGGTGAAGTAGGAATCAAATATTTTATCCAGATAATTTTTACTGATGCCGATTCCTTGGTCGGCACTGTTATTTTTATGTATGGTTTACTCTTAGTAATCGGCCAGGATGAGGAAAACTGAAGAGGAGGAGTGGTAATATTTATCAAATCTCTCTTCATGCCCGATAGCTACCATAGATGACACCTATCAGCCAACCATAAACTATCGTTATTATGAATTGGACTTATAGGATATGCCAATATATATACTATGAAAAATAACTTGGAGAGCAGCAATTCATCAGGAAAGGGATGTTTAATCTATGAGGTTTAAAAATATTTTTGCAACCCGGGGGGGAATTATAGGCGTAGGTTTATTTATCGGTATCTTTGCGGCCCTTTTACAGAAGTGGGGAAATCCTGGAAATATGGGTATCTGTGTAGCCTGTTTTGAAAGGGATATTGCCGGCGCCCTCGGGTTACATCGTGCCGGGGTTGTCCAGTATATACGACCGGAAATTATTGGCTTTGTTATGGGCTCACTCATGGCTGCATATTTGTTCAAGGAATATCGTCCCCGGCTCGGTTCCGCTCCCATTGTCCGCTTTGTGCTGGGGGCCTTTGCCATGATTGGTGCTCTTGTTTTCTTAGGATGTCCCTGGCGGGCGGCTTTGCGCCTTGCGGGCGGTGATGGTAACGCAATTTTCGGCCTGCTGGGACTGATCATCGGCATCTGGATCGGAACTCTCTTCCTCAAAAAAGGTTACAATCTGGGGCGCACCCAGACTACCCATGCGGCGGCGGGATGGATGCTGCCGCTCATAATGCTTGGTTTTTTGATTCTTCTCATTGCCTTTCCGCAGATTGAAGGTCAAAACAAAAGCGGTGTCCTTTTTTACAGCCTGAAAGGTCCCGGCGCAATACACGCCCCCCTTCTTATATCACTGGGAATTGGTCTTGCTATAGGATTCCTGGCCCAGCGCAGCAGGTTTTGTACTATGGGTGCCCTGCGCGATTTTATCCTCTTTCGTCAAACCCACCTGCTTTCAGGATTCGCCGCACTTATTGTTGCTGCTTTTATTACCAATCTCATCGTCGGACAGTTTCACTTAGGATTCAAAGGTCAGCCGGTAGCTCATACCATGCAGATCTGGAACTTTGCGGGGATGGCTCTGTCCGGTCTTGCCTTTGCTCTTGCTGGTGGATGTCCCGGACGTCAGCTTTTCCTGTCTGGAGAAGGTGATGGGGATGCCGCAGTTTTTGTACTGGGAATGATCGTCGGGGCGGGATTCGCCCACAATTTCGGTCTGGCCAGTTCCCCAAAAGGGGTGGGACCTTATGGCATTCCGGCAGTCATCATTGGCCTGATTGTTTGTCTGTTTATCGGATTTACGATGAGAAAAAGAATTGCTTAAAGAAGGGAGAAATATATGAGTACTAAAGTTGACGCCCGGGGTCTTTCCTGCCCTCAACCTGTTTTAATGGCTCTGAATGAGATGAAGACAGAAAATTCAAACGAGATTGAAATTCTTGTAGATACGGAGACCTCAAAGGAAAATGTCTCACGTGCCGCCACCAGTCAGGAGTGGAAAGTAACCGATGTCAGTGAAGAAAGCGGCGAGTATAAGATTACCATAAGAAAGGATTAGCAGTGTCTCTTTTCAGCTTTTTTAAGCGCAAACAAGAGCAGGGCGCACCGGGCAATAATGGAAATGCCGATCGCGGGATTATGGTCTTTGAAAACACCAGTGAGGTTATTCAGGCAGAAAATGTCCTGAAAAAGGAAGGCTGGAAAATCCGGGTTATGGGACCGCCGCCTGAAATTCAAAGCGGCTGTGATCTCATCATCGAGTTTCCCCTCATAGAAGAGCTGAACATTTTCAGGACTCTTGAAAAAGAAGGAATTCCTCCTTTAGAGATGGTTCCCGTAACCAGCCCCCTTCTGCAACCGGTGGATCTTTTTCATATTAAGGATTTTGGTGAGCACATCATGGTCCGGGCGGCTAATATGAAACTGACCGTTGAAAAGACAACTGGAAATATTGTCAATGTTTCCGGGGGTGGGTGCCCCGATGTTCCCTATCTGGCTTATGAGATGGTGGGTCAAACTCTCACCAATGCGCCCAGCCCCCGTGAAATAGGCCATACCCTTTGTGGATATGCCTTGCAGCTAGCATTTGAGGAGGTACAACGCCAATGCTCGCCATAGCAGGAACACTACCCTCTGAAGGATTTCCGATAATATCCGGTAATATAACCATCGACGATGACCACCTCCGCATTGGTAATGAGCGCGTATCCATCAACCGAGGCACCGCGGCTCTGATGGCGGCCGCGATCAAAACCGCGGAAACCTTAGGCCAGCCATTACCTTGCGGATATCTGGTCGGAGATATCGGCCGGGGAAAGGGGAGCCTAAACCTTTACAAATATTTAACCAAGCAGTTGCCTCAATCTGACTTTCAAACCCTTACGTTTCACTATCTGCAGCCAATGATTGACTGGCACGAATACCTGCAGCAAGCCATAAATGAAATGAAAGAAAGGCCAACGTTAATAGCTGATGCCGGATTCATGTATGCCGCCAAAATGAGCGGCAAGGCCTCGTTATATGATCTTTTTACCCCTGACATCGGCGAACTGGCCTTTCTGGCCGATGAAAAAGCGCCTCACCCCTTCTATACCCGTGGTTTTATCCTCCATGATGAAAATCGGGTGCCTGATCTTATTTCTCGTGCCTATACCCACAATAATGCCGCAGCTTTTCTCCTGGTTAAAGGGCGGCAGGATTACCTGGCCAATCGGGAAGGCGTACTGGAAACCGTTGACAATCCAACCGAAGAGGCCCTTGAAGCCATAGGAGGTACCGGGGATACCCTGACGGGTCTGGTCTCGGCCCTGATTGACTCGGGCATGGCAATTAAAGAGGCGGCCGTAGTGGCAATGAAGACAAACCGGCTGGCGGGTCATTACGCTAAACCCACACCGGCAACCCAGGTCGCGGAAATCATTCGTCACATACCAAAAGCGCTGCTGGAAGTTCTAGAAAAAGGAGGTTAAAAAATGTCAAAAAAAGAAAAACACATTCACCCTGAAATGACCGTTATAGATACCATTGCACGTTATCGAGAAACCGAAAAGGTCTTTAAAAAATTTGATGAAAAGGCAGGTGTCTGCATATGTTGCGAGGCTCTTTTTGATACCATCCAAGTAGTTTCAGAAAGGTTTAATCTTGAATTGGAAAATCTATTGTCTGATTTGGAAATTGTTGTTGATACACAAGAATCCAGGAAATAGGAAACTGGTTTTTAATCGCCATATCCGCCTATCCGCTGGCAATAACCACTCAAAATAAATGTCTATGCCGGGTTAGGATACCATTACACGTTATATATCCGGGGGTAATGGTGCTGGGCGCCCCGCGGGCTTCAAACCCGTTGGTCCGGTCTGCAAAACCGGGAGGAGGTTCGATTCCCCTTGCCCCCTTCAATAACCAAAAAATCGCTTAATTTCTTACAATACAATTGAAAAGGAAAACCAATGATGAAAAAAATTCTTGTTTGCCTGGCAGTTTTGCTGTTTTTTCCTGGAATGGCCTGGTCCCTGGAAATTTACCAAAAAGGTGACATATCATTGAATGCCGGTTGGTGGGGGCAGGTCTGGTATCAGTATGTTTCCGACATGGATACCAATGGCGACGGTAAATTCGATGATGACATCAATGATTTTCTGGTCCGCCGCAGCTATTTTTACCTCAAAGGTACGGTAACCCCCGAGCTCAGTTTTTTCCTTCACTTTGCCGGCGACAAACTCGGGATGGATGAGATCAACAACGATTCCGGTAAGGGACTTGGTTCTGGAATCGCCCTGCGGGACGGCTGGATCACCTATAAACTGTTAGGCGATGACCTTATGGTTCAGGCGGGGCGCATGTACATCCCCTTCACCCGCAATTACGGTACCACCTCAACAAAATCATTGCTGACTACGGAGCTAGACTGGGGTCAGGGTGGCCTGCGCAGCAACATTTTCTATCCCAGCAAAATTGGCCGTGATGACGCGGTTACCCTGTGGGGTAATATTCTTGACGATAAGCTGCAGTATCGCCTTATGGTTGGTGACGGCGAAGAGAGCCGTGCCAAAAATCCTGATGATACCATGCGCTTTGCCGGCCGCCTGAGCTACAATTTCTTTGACCCGGAAACCAAATGGTTCAATGCCGGCACCTATCTCGGCAAGAAGCAGATTCTCGCCTTGGGTATCGGTGCTGATTACCAGAAAGATCTGGTGCTGGGAGGCGTGGAGGACGACTACTCTGCCTGGACCGTCGATCTTCATTACGATCAACCGCTGCCTAACGGTGACAATCTGACTTTTGCCGCCTCCTATATCGATATTTCTCATTGTCCCAATGGTATCGCCTGGACCCATTTTGGCTCCGGCGATGACGGTGACCTGATCTCGGTAAAAGCCGGCTATTTTTTCGGTAATAAGCTTGGGATCGGCAACTTGCAGCCGTTTGCCCATTATCAGCTGATCAGTTCTGACGAAAGCGGTGACGACGATACCTCAATTTACACTTTCGGCCTTAACTATTATATTAAAGGTGCTGCTAACAAGCTGACTCTGGAAGCCACTTTTGTCGATCAGGATGATGAGATCACGGACAGCCTGCTCGAAGATCGAACCATAATCACCGTTCAGATTGCCGCGGGGTTTTAGTAACTTGGAAATGAGATTTTACTCAGAAGCGCCAAAATATCCCGACCTACCCGCCGGCTCCACATCCTTTTCAACCAATAAATATTTCAGTCATACAACCGTGATATAGAAAATCTGAAACATCCGGAGAAAAGTGATTTTGAAATAATGTTTTACATGAATGGTTATTGTAAAAATACAGGTATTATGACAATATAAAATTTGCAAATTTAATGATGGAACCGACCCTCAAAAAACAAGGTCAGCCAATTGAAAATTTCACTGATAACTTTGGCGGGGCAAATTGACCTATTTGATGCTTAAATATCAACTTATCAGGTCAAAAGGGCCTGATAATGTAAATGTTGATCAAGTCGCGCTTCGCGCTTCGCACTCTTCACCCATTAACATCTCGGCGCTTCACGCCTCGATAACAATGGGCTCGAGCTGTGTACTCGCCCTGATAATCGACGCAAGCGTCATTATCAGGCTGTGCCACGCTCAGCCCGACGTTCTGCATCCAGTGCCACACGCTAATTGAGGACCAAATGAAGAATTCATCAGATAGAGTCATTATTTCAGAGCATGTTCTGGAAGTGCGCCACCATGCGACCGGCAGATTTCTGGATGTACGGGGATTTGTGGCGGATCATATTCGCAATGCGGACCTATTCCCCCACTGGGAAATTGACACGAATGTTGTGAAATTCAGAGATCACGAGAAAAAGGCGAAAAGAGATGGCGCCTTTGCCGGATACAGATCTGCTGGTTACTATGTGTATGACCCAGGTACAAGAAATTATTTCGAAGACAAGGCTGGAAAGTTTTGGAGAACACTAGCAAAGAATCAGCATTATCAATTACCGGAATTGACTCGTTTCGGATGCAGGGTGAAAGCGTTCCTAAATAGCGACAAAACATTTGAGGAAATCAATCAGTCCATTTATGAACGGTTCTTTACGGATGAACTCCGGAATTTGGTGGGACTAAAGGAGAAGGACCTGCAGATTGTATTAGAACTGGAGGGCAAACAGTTTGAGACAAGGGTTGTCTGCGGACCATTACACAGGGAGGAGGCATCAAGGCATTTCAATTTCGAGTCTGAGCACTTTAGTGACGCTGGTATTTTCATAGACCTTGATGTTCATAGCGACAAAGATATACAAAAAAATAATGTGCCTGGATTGATAAAGAATGCAATGTCAATTATCTGGGAAAGCATCGATAAGATTTCGAATTCGGTGGGCGTCTAATGCCTATTTACCGTGACCCAGTTCGCATTACTGATGGCGACAAGGTGGGCGCAACTAGCGCCCCCCAGGACGACAACACCAAAGATGGGTCGAAGGAATTTACAACACTAGACGCTGAGCAGATACATAGCCAGTATGAAAATGATGCCCGAAGCGGACCTACGGATACCTTCAAAACTGGGGCCATGATTCCGTCAGACATGTCTGTGCGACTTGTGAGAGCTGAGTCGGCCAATTGGGAAACCTTTCTGTCTTTGATGTACTCCTTGTGCTTGACTATGGCCGGCATCTTTGCCGGGTCGTGGGCGTCTACCAAAGACTTTTCGACCCTTGAAAAATTTGCCACAATTGGATTTTTTTCCATTGCCGGCATTCTCATTCTTGTGTGGGTAAGAGTAAAGGTTCGACTACAGAAGGGAGGGGTCAATATTCCAATGAATGCCTTGCAGACCTTTAAGGACGAGGATGCAGAACGAATAAGGATAGATCGTGAGAGCGAAGCGAGCCACGATCTTATCCAGTTGT